>JBHGAZ010000003.1:0-212687 GCA_041946765.1 Terriglobales bacterium | reverse complement strand
CTTAAAATCCCGAGTCCCGGAAGGGACGTGACGGTTCGATTCCGTCCCCGGGCACCAGGTTGCGCAGGCGACCTTTGATTCGCTGTCTGCTTGATTGCGCCACGACCGGGCGCAACCGTTTGGGCGGCGGTGAGTCTTCTATCTTGAACCCTTCGCGTGTTCCGACCTAGCGGATGCGCGCCGTCGGGCAGTGGAGTTCGATATCCTGCCTAAGCCGGCTGAACCCACTAAGCTGCTCGCCAAACTTCAGCCTCTTTTGGCACAGCCGTCTTGTTCACGAGCCGCTGCGGCCGTCCCGAAAACCAGTGTGCCAATTCGCGATCTGGTACGCGCCTGCGTGCCTGTACCATCGCTCGCTTTCGCCGCCATTGTTCCGTATTCCTGCCAATGTACGTCAGAGCTGAAATCAGCTTGCGGTCGCACAGCAGGCAATGACCGACGATGAGCATGTCGCGCCACGTCACCGGAATGGCAAGCCGCAGATAAAGTCCGGAAGAGACGTTCTTGGCCCGCATAAGAAATCGGTTCTTGATGGAGTGCCAGTTGATGATGTGCGGCAGCTCAGCGCGACGCTCCGGCGTAACCCGGCGCACGTGCCACGATACTGCTGAAGGAGTGTAAAGGCATTTCCATCCCATGAGCTGCGCGCGCCAGGCCAGGTCGGCGTCTTCGCGATAAGCGAAAAACTCCTCATCAAAGAACTCCCCCGCGACGGAAACATCCTCCACCATCGCGCGGCGGTAGAGTGCGGCCGCTCCCGTGGCCCCAAAGACGTATTCCAACTGGTCGTATTGGCCGTGATCCGGCTCTTCCGAGCCGCGGTCAAAATGGCGCAGGTTACGGGCAAAGTACAGTCCCGTGGAATCAATGACGGGAGGGCCGGAGCGATCCGGAGTTTGCAGGCGCAGCAGCTTTCCGCAGATGGTCCCTACACGTGGATCGCGCTCGCCGGCAGCGACCAGTTCGGTCACGAAATCCGGGCTGACGACCACGTCGGGATTTAGAGAAAGCAGCCACTCACCCCGGGCCAGGCGCATTGCCTGGTTCTGCCCGGCGGCAAAGCCGGTGTTGGCGTCGTTGAGGACTATGTGAAAACGTCCGCGAAAACGGTGCAGGATGTCGCGGGTGGCGTCGAGCGAGGCGTTGTCCACGATGATTATTTCTAGGGGCTTGTACCGCAGCTCCAGCAAGGAATGCAGGCAGGGCTCGAGCCACCGCGCGGAGTTGTGGGTCGTGATCAGGATTGAAACCAGCGGGGCCACGTTCAGCACGCTCCGCGTCCGCGCAGCACCAGCGGAATTGTTTTGAGGAAGATTTTCAGATCGAGCCAGAGGGACCAGTTATCAATGTAGGCGAGGTCGAGTTGCATCCAGCGGTCAAATTTGATCTTGCTGCGGCCTTCTACCACCCAGAGGCAGGTAAGACCGGGACGCATTCGCAGCCGGCGCCGCTGCCAGATCTGGTACTTGGCCAATTCTTCCGGCAGGGGCCGCGGACCGACAAAAGACATGTCGCCGCGCAATATGTTCCACAGCTGCGGCAGTTCATCAAGGCTGAATCGCCGCAGCCAGCGCCCGACGGTGGTGCAACGCGGGTCATTCGCCATTTTGAAAACGGGCCCCTCGGTTTCATTGCGCTCTTCCAATTCTTCGCGCAGCTTGTCCGCCCCGGCAACCATGGAGCGAAACTTGAACAGCGTGAACCGGCGGCCATTGACGCCATAGCGCGTCTGGCGGTAGAGGATCGGGCCGGGAGACGACACTCGCACGGCTAGAGCTACCGCCAGCAACACGGGCGATAGCACAATCAGCGCTACTGCCGCGAGGACCGCGTCCAACGCGCGTTTCAGGAAAAGAAGGAGTTCATCGTTGGGTGTGGGCGCAAACGTTAGGAGGGGCACGTCCTGGAGGGTTTCCAGGTAAACGTGGGAGACCGACATCGGCAGGAAATCCAAATGGAACCGGGTGTGTATGCCTTCCTCCTGGCAGCGAAGCAGCAGCGGTTCCACATGACGCAATTCATCGTGATTGACGGCGAACAGCACTTCGTCCACCGGTTCGCGGTCCAGCAACTTGCTGACGGCTTCGAGGGAAAAAACGCGGTAGTTGCCGTTTAGATCGCCAGCATCCGCGGCCGGCGTTTCGACGAAACCAACCAGGCGCAAACCGTGCGAGCGGCCATCCTCAATGTACTTGGCCAGTTCGCGGCCCGCTGCGCCCGTGCCCACGATCAGGCAGTAGCGGTAGCGCTCCAGGCGATTGCGAAACCATGCCCCCGCTGAGAAGAAACACCAGCGTCCGAGGGTCAGCAGAACGGCCTCGACAGCGGCGAACAGCAGAACGAGCGTACGGCTTACGTAGCCGGCGTGAAACAGGTACAGCGCTGCGAAGGCAGGGACGCTGGCGACGATCACGAGCGTAATGCTGTCACCCGCCAGTTGCAGCTTGGTGCGCTGCGGCACGCGCTGGTAGGTGCCCATACCATAGCCGATCACCGGAAACAAGACCATCGCGCCGGCCAGCAACGGCCAGTACGTCTCAATCGGATACAGCGGGTTCAGGGCCGGCCACACGCGCGGCAGACGGCTGCGTAAGGCGTAGGTGAGAGGAAAGGCGAGTAGTGTCAGCAGCAGGTCGTGGAAGAGACACTGGAAGCGCAGCAGGCGTGTGCGACTTGAAAACATGTGCTCCGCTAGCAAAGTCCCAAGGGGAACAAAGGGGAACTAACCTTGCAATAATGATGTTCGGTGCGCCTGTGCTGTTGCCACGATTGCTGCGCGATTCCGAGCAAGCTGGTGCTGGCGCCCAGAACGGTCGTCTCGTGCTATTCTGCGCGGCGTACCCCACCGCGCCAACTGTAGCCGTGCGGGGTTCCTTGGGAGAGTAAAGATGAAGGTTCTCCTCATCGGCGCGTCGGGCCAGCTCGGGCAGGACATCCTCCGTCTCTGGACAAAGCACGAAATTGTCCCCGTCACGCATGAGGCGCTGGACATCTGCGATGCTGCCCGCGTGGAGGCCATGGTCGAGGAGACGCGGCCCGAGTGTGTCATCAACACTGCGGCTTTCCATCTCGTGGATCTTTGCGAAGACCAAGCGCACCGTGCCTTTGAGGTGAACGTGGGCGGCGTTTGTAATGTGGCGCGATCGGCCGAAAAAGCCGGGGCAGTGCTGGTCCAGTTCAGCACCGACTACGTCTTCGACGGGAAAAAAGCCAGTCCCTATGTGGAATCCGACCGCGCCGAACCGCTTTCTACCTATGCCATGTCGCGTTTGGCTGGCGAGTGGATCGCGCGTCATTATTGCTCGCGTTATTTTGTGGTCCGTACGTGTGGCCTTTACGGATTGGCGGGGAGCAAGAGCAAGACCGGGAATTTTGTCGAGACCATGTTGAAGCTGGCGCATGCGGGCAAGCCGATCCGCGTCGTCGGCGACCAGATCGTGACCCCCACCAGCACGGCCGATCTGGCGGCAAAACTTGGAGAGTTGGTCACGCGCGCGCCCTTCGGTCTATATCACATGACCAATACCGGCCAGTGCTCGTGGTACGAGTTTGCGGCAGAAATTTTTCGTCTGTTCGACCTAAAGGCGGACCTTTCGCAGACAACGACTGCGGCATTCGGCGCCAAGGCACGGCGTCCTCCGTATTCCGTTCTCGACAATAAAGCTATGCGCGCCGCCGGAATCCCCGAATTCCGGAGATGGCAGGAAGCTCTGGCCGACTACGGGCGCGCACGGCAGAGCGCGGCTGTGTCACAGGCGATACCTTAGATAAAGATGTATTCCGCCACAGCTTTTTCAGGTGTCATGAGGAGCGAAGCGAGACATCTGCTTTTGGGTTTGCACGGGAAAGCAGATGCCTGGTCGGGGTGGCGCCCTCCTCGTCATGACACCACATGACTATCACGTTCTGTGAACGATAGACTGATGAAGGAGTCTAGCGGCCGCCCACGGTCTTAAAGGTTTCTTCTCGCCGGGCGTAGTGGCGTTCGTAGTAGAGCCGATAATCTCCCGAGCGCGTGCGCTGCAACCACCCCGGATTGTCACGGTACCACCGCACGGTCCGGAGAATGCCTTCCTCGAAGCTGACCTGTGGTTTCCAGCCCAGAGTTTTCTGAAGCTTGGTGCTGTCGAGGGCGTAGCGGCGGTCGTGTCCGGGGCGGTCTTTCACGAACTGGATCAGGGATTCCGGTTTTCCGAGCTGCTGCAGGATGGTTCTGACGATCAGCAGGTTCGGGCGCGGCGTGCCGGCCGACACGTTGTAGATCTCGCCCGTGGCGCCCGCTTCCAGCGCACACAGGATCGCGCGGCAGAAGTCTTCCACGTAGAGCCAGTCGCGCTCGTGCAGACCGTCGCCGTAAACGGGCAGGGGCTTGTCTTCCAGCGCATTGGCGATCATCAGCGGCATGAGCTTTTCGGGAAACTGGTAGGGACCGTAGTTGTTGGTGCAGCGCAGAATCACGGCAGGCAGGCCATAGGTAATCGCGTACGCATTTACCAGATGGTCCCCGGCAATTTTGCTGGCCGAATATGGGCTGGCCGGATTCAAGGGCGCGCGTTCATCGAAGCTGACGTCGGCAGGCGCGCTGCCGTATACCTCATCCGTGCTGATCTGTACGAACTTGGCGATGCCATTCTGCCGCGCCGCTTCCAGCAACGCATGTGTGCCCAAGACATTGGTATGCAGGAAGGGAGCCGCGTCCTCAATACTGCGGTCCACGTGAGTTTCGGCGGCAAAGTTAATGATGGCGTCGAAGCCGCGCGCCAGCACGTTTTTCAGCAGCGCGGGATCGGCAATGTCGCCGTGAACAAAACTGTAACGCCGGTCTTCGGCTACGGCGGCCAGGTTTTCAAGATTGCCGGAATAGGTGAGCTTGTCGAGGTTCACCACCTCCGCAGCGCGGCGGCTGCTGAGCAGCAAATGAATAAAATTGGAGCCAATGAATCCGGCGCCGCCGGTGATCAAAACTCTCATCTGCACTCTCGTTTCTTTCGCCTTACTCCGCCGACCGTACACCCTTGGCGGCTTCTACCGGCAATTTGTTCGCGCCGGTGGTAGCTACCAGATTGGTGGCCCGGCGCAGCGATTGGAAAGTTCCCGCGTCCGTCCACCAGCCCTGAAGGACACTGTACGTCAGCGTGCCTTCTTCCAGGTAGAGGTTATTGATGTCCGTGATCTCCAACTCGCCGCGCGCCGAAGGCTTCAGCGTCTGAATTTTCTTGAACACACTGGAGTCGTAGAAATATATCCCGGTCACGGCGTAGTTGGACTTTGGCCGTTTGGGTTTTTCTTCAATGCGTATAATGCGCCCGTCTACGATCTCCGGGCACCCAAAGCGTTCCGGATCTTCCACTTCCTTCAGGACAATGTGCGCGCCGCGGCCCTGGGCGCGAAACATTTCTGCCGCCTCGCAGACATTGTTTTCAATGACGTTGTCGCCCAGCACCACGCAGATGCTTTCGCCGTCGGCGAAATGCTGCGCGAGACGCAATGCGTCCGCGATGCCGCCTTCACCTTCCTGATAAGCGTAATTCAATCCGTTTAGGCCGAAGTCCTTGCCGTTCATGAGCAGGCGTAGAAAGTCGCCCGCGCTATGGCCGCCGGTGACCAGCAGGATCTCATGAATACCGATGTTGCACAGCATTTGGATGGGATAGAAGATCATCGGCTTGTCGTACACCGGCAGCAGATGTTTGTTCGTAACACGCGTGAGAGGATGCAGGCGGGAACCGATGCCGCCTCCGAGTACAACGCCCTTCATGTGCCTCCGTGTGGGGATGAAAATGTTTTCGCTCACGATCTGAGCAAGCTGCCCGCAGGCCCGGGTCAAGCCGCAATCATAGCAGACACGCTGCTGCGAATTTGCGGGTGTCGCACCCTGGCGCCACAGCGAAATTTAAGCGGGCCGAGGTTCTTAGATTCCCACTTCAACCCGCAATGTTTCCTTTTGTAATTCTTTTGTAATGATCCTTTTTGTACTTCCAGAGTTCCTGGACTGTTCCGTAGTATTGAGAGTTTGGAAGTATTGAGAGTTTGGAATTCCCATGCTGGAGTGATTTGTTCATCAGAAAGGATTGTAGACATTTTGCTGACTCATACGAGTCCCGCGGTCGAAACAGCTACCGAGCATCAGGTTGAACGAGAATACCCGGCTGCGCACAAGCAGGCGCAGCATCCTAAGGGCACGAAAGCCCGCGTCCTGCTGACTTCAGTTTTCGGGCCCTACGCCCAGGACGATGAGTTCGGCAGCCGCAGCATCAACCCGATGGAGCTCTATCACAACCAGGTGACGCGGGCGCAGGGCGCATTTTCATTGCGCATGTTTCACCGCTCCTGGGGCATCATGATGATCCAGGAGAACATCTCCGCCCCTTGCACCGTGCTGGACTTTCCTCGCCGCGAACACTTTGAGCGCGAGCTTAGGACCAATCACTACGATGTGGTCGGGATTTCCTCCATCATCCCGAACGTCGGAAAGGTGAGGGAAATGTGCCGCATGGTGCGGCGCATTTCGCCCGACTCCGTTATCGTGATCGGCGGCCATGTGGCGGCAATTCCGGGAATCGAGGTGATCGTGGATGCCGACCACGTGGTGAAAGGTGAAGGTATTTCTTGGATGCGCCGCTACCTGGGCGAAGACGAAAGCGCTCCCATCCGGCACCCGAAAATTGTTTCCGGTTTTCATACCCGCGTCATGGGCTTGCGCGCTCCCGAGTCTCCCGGCTCGACCGCGGCCACCGTCATTCCCTCCGTCGGCTGTCCCATGGGGTGCAATTTTTGCACTACCTCCGCGTTTTTTGGCGGCAAGGGCCACTCGGTCAACTTTTTCGAAAGCGGAGACGAGCTGTTCCAGGTGATGTGCGAGATGGAGTCGGAGATGAAGGTGCGGTCCTTCTTCATCATGGACGAAAATTTTCTGCTCAACCGGAAGCGCGCGATGGAACTGCTGGCGAGGATGAAAGAGCACAACAAAAGCTGGGCCCTGTACGTGTTTTCGTCCGCCAACGCCATCCGCAAGTACACCATGCAGGAACTGGTCGAACTGGGGATTTCCTGGATCTGGTTGGGACTGGAATCTCCCAACTCACGCTACGCCAAGCTGAACGGCGCCGACACTCTCGCGCTTACCCGTGAACTCCGCCAGCACGGGATAAAGTTGCTGGGGTCCACCATCGTCGGCCTGGAGCACCACACGCCGGAGAACATCCGCGACGAAATCGAATTTGCCATTTCCCACAATACTGACTTCCACCAGTTCATGCTGTACACGCCCGTCCCGGGAACACCGCTGTTTTGGGAAATGACTGAGCAGGGGCGCATGCTGGACGTGGACCTCGCCGATATCCACGGCCAGTTCAAGTTCAATTTCCAGCACGCCGCCATCTCTCGCGACGACTCCAAGGAATTTCTCGATTGGGCCTTCTGGCGTGACTTCGAACGCAACGGCCCCAGCCTTTACCGTATCTGCCAGACTACTCTGCAAGGCTGGCGGCGTTACAAAGACCATCCTGACAGCCGAATCCGGCAGCGCTTCCAATGGGAAGTGCGCAACCTGAAGATTGCCTACACTGGCATGCTGTGGGCAATGGAGCGGCGTCTGCGTCAGACCAATGCCGATGTCAGCCAGCGCGTGCGCGCCCTGCGCCACGAAATGGAACAGGAATTCGGTCTCATCAGCCGCCTCCTGACCGCCGTGCTCGGCCCCACTGTCCTGTGGCTGGAAAAACGCGAAGAAAAGCGCCTCGTCGCCGGCAAGACCTACGAACCACCGACATTCCTGGAGCGCAGGAACTGGGAACCAGCGTAACAATTGGGTGACCGGGTGATCTCTGTGGTGATCCGGTATCTGCCATCTTCAGCAGAGTTAGCGAGCACAGCACGGTAGTAACACTTCTCCGCCTGAAAATGTGCCTCAAGCAGAAGAACGTTCTTTATAATCAGAGCACCGTGCTGAAGTATTCCATAGTCGTCCCGTTTCATAACGAAGAGGACAACGTAACCGAACTCTATTCCCGCCTGAAGGCGGTCATGGAGGCCACCGGTGCAACGTTCGAGATGATCTTTGTGGACGATGGCAGCCGTGACCGCACGTTTACCCTGTTGCAGGACATTGTCTTTGTTGACAGCCGGGTGGTGGTGGTGAAACTGCGCCGCAACTTCGGCCAGACTTCTGCACTGGCCTGCGGCTTCGACCAAGCCCGTGGCGAATTCGTGATCGCCATGGACGGTGATCTGCAGCACGAACCGTCCGACATTCCTCGCTTTATTGAGAAGCTCAACGAGGGCTACGATATCGTCAGCGGCTGGCGCCAGGCGCGTCCCGAAAACCTGTTCCTGCGCCGCATCCCCTCGCGATGCGCCAATTGGTTGATGGCCAAGCTCAGCGAGGTGGAAATCCATGATTTCGGAACCACCTTCAAGGCTTACCGTCGCGAAATACTCGACCAGGTGCCGCTCTACGGCGAACTGCACCGCTTCATCCCGGCGCTGGCTTCCTGGTACGGGGCCAGCATCTGCGAAATCCCCATCACCTGCGGTGCGCGCGTGGCCGGGAATTCGCATTATGGAATCTCGCGCACCTTGCGTGTTTTCTTCGACCTGATCACGATCCGCTTTCTCCTTCGCTATCTTTCTCGCCCGCTGCATTTCTTTGGGACGGTAGGCATGATGGGAGTTTTCGCCGGTTCCGCGATCGCGCTGTGGCTGGTACTTTCCAAGCTGATCTATCACGTGCACGTGATGAGCGAGCACGGGCCACTGATCATCTTCTCCGCGGTGCTGATCCTCGCCGGGGTGCAACTGCTCGGGCTCGGGCTGCTGGGAGAGATGCAGGCCCGCCACTATCACGAACACGCCGAGAGTGCCCCCTATTCCATCGAACGTATTCTGCGCTCCGATACCCGCGAGCAGCCCCGAAGCAGTTTGTAAAAGGGACGGTGTGACCTCGCAAATTTCCCGCCGAGACTAACCTGTGCGTGTAAGCAAGCCATCCAATCTGGTGGGTGACGGTGCCCATCTATGGCTATCAACACACAAACGCAATTACGCCTTGCCGAGCGCATGTCACGTCTGGGGACGGAAACCGCATTTGAAGTACTGGTGAGGGCACGGGTGCTCGAGCGCCAGGGCAGGAACATCGTGCACTTGGAAATCGGTGAGCCCGACTTCGATACCCCCGATAATATCATTGAGGCTGCCGTAGATGCACTTCATCGAGGGTTCACCCACTACGGCCCCTCGGCTGGGCTTCCTGACCTCCGACAGGCCATCGCAGAAGAGGTTGCGCGCTGCCGGGGTGTTCCTGTGACAGCCGACGAAGTGGTTGTCGTTCCTGGAGGCAAACCGATTATTTTCTTCACAATACTGGCGCTTGTCGAAGCGAAAGATGAAGTTATCTATCCCAATCCCGGCTTCCCCATTTACGAGTCAATGATCCACTTCGTCGGAGCGCGGGCGGTGCCCGTCCGGCTGCGCGAAGAGCTCGATTTCCGGCTGGACGTCAACGAACTCGCCGATCTGATTACCGAACGCACCAAGCTGATCATCCTAAACTCACCCCACAATCCTACTGGCGGCGTGCTCTCCGAGCGCGATATCGCCGACATTGCTGCCGCCATCGGCGATCGCAGCATTATGGTGCTCTCCGACGAAATCTACAGCCGGTTGATTTTCGACGGCGCTCACCACTCCATCATGTCGGTGGACGGCTTCAAGGACCGCACTATCCTGCTGGATGGCTTTTCCAAGACCTACGCCATGACGGGCTGGCGTATCGGCTACGGTGTCATGCGCCCCGAGCTGGCGACATACGTCGCGCGGCTGATGACCAACTCCAGTTCCTGCACCGCGACCTTCAGCCAGATGGCAGCTATTGAGGCTATCACTGGCGACCAGTCGGCAGTCGAGAGCATGCGCGCCGAGTTCCAGCGGCGACGCGACGTTTTCGTTGAGCGCGTAAACCGCATTAAAGGATTTTCCTGCCGGTCCCCCAAAGGCGCGTTTTACACCTTTCCCAACATCACCCGCACTGGCTGGGCGTCCAAGAAGCTGGCCGACGCTCTGCTGGAGGAGGCCGGTGTGGCGGCGCTTTCGGGCACGGCTTTCGGCGCATTTGGCGAAGGTTATCTGCGCTTCAGCGTCGCCAACTCCGTGGAGAACATTAATAAGGCGCTGGACCGGATCGAGAGCTGGGCTGGAAAGTATTTGTAAGCTTACTTAACCGTTCGCGTCCTTCTTTCACTCCGGTTTGGGACCCTGCATCACCGACAGATATTTGCTGTATTGCAGACGGGCTTCGATGAAGTCAGGATGCGTGAGCTGAAGTTCGGCTGCGATCTGCCTGATCTCGCGGTCCTCAGCGCCGGAAATCGATTCGGCGGCCGCGGAGACCGCGAACAGGCAGCGCAGCAGCGAAAGCTTCTGCTCGTGCGTCGCCATTTCGTTGAATTCGCGCGTGACCAGAAAATTCTCTGTCCCGCCGAACAGCCTGGCCTGAGTCTTGGCGATCTGCACGATCAGGATCGCCTGATCTTCCGGCAATCCGCTGAGATGAGTCACCTAACGCTCCATCTCGCGCGTTTCCGCTTCACTGATATTCAGGTCAGCCGTCGCAACCCGGCTCAGGATGTAGGCAAATGCTGCGATATACCGCGCCCGCTCCGGTTCAATCTGGTCGAGTTTCTGAACAATCTTGCGGACCGTGTCCGTTTCCTTCGTGGCCGGCGCCTGATTACGCTCGCGTAGCCATTGCAATAGTTTCGTGACCGACATGCGTTCAGAATAAATCAAACCCAGGAATTGTGTTCAGGCAACCGTGTTCACGCTGTTACGGCCAGATGGCTGCAGGATGTTCGTTCAGAGCTCACCGAAGCGGTAGACGATCCCCAGCGACACGCGGCCGTGATTATCGCCATGGTCGAAGAAGTTAGTGCGCAGCAGGTCCAACTGAAAGCGAGCAGCCCATTTCTCAGTCAAGTTGTAATCTGCGCCGCCTCCGAGAATCCAGGAGAACGAAGTGTCACCGTCCTCAAAACCGGCCGCGTTAATGTTCGTGTGGCTTACGCCGAACAGGAGATGGCCAAAGGCATTGTATTTCTCCTGGCGATAGGTGACGCTGGGACCGAAATTGAAGCTGTGCATTCGGCTGCCGATGCTGGTACGCAGAAAAGGGGGGCCAAAGGATTTGCTGCCGTAATCGCCGCTGAGGTCGGCTTCCACGCCCGCCCAGCGCACGATGTTCCAATTTGCCGATGCTATCCAGCCGTTCAGACCCACTCCGAAATTTCCTACGTGCGAGTAACCGCCGAAAATATCTGTCTTAGGCGTTTCGCTCTGCGCAAACAGCGGCATGCAGCAGAGCAACAGCACCAATATGGGCAAAAGCTTGTCCTTCATGTGCTCTTCCATCGCGAACAGTTTTGGTTCACGTCTGTTTAGTGATATGCGCAAACAGAGCGGTTGCCATGCTCCTGTGCTAGGCTGAAGTATCAGATATGAATTCCGCACTTGCACTCCTTCGCCGTGAACACCAGCGCTTACTGGAACTCGCCGATGCGACCGACCAACTGGTCGGAAAAATAGGAGCCAAGCAACCGGTTGCGCCTGCGGGGCCCGGCGCAGTCACCGAACTGTTTTCGCTGTTCGCTCACCTGATCCACCGCGATAAGGAAGAACTTCTGCTGTTCCCGCTGCTGCGCAGCAAAGGTTTTCGCGAGGGAAGTTGTATCGGCGTATTGTTTTCCGAACACGAAGAATGCAACGTCGTGTACGCGAATATGGAGCAGGCCGCCACAGACTACGCGGGCGGTGACACGACCGCTGCTGCGCGCTGGGCGAACGCAGCTCACACTTATTGCGACCGCCTGCGCTATCACGTGCGCAGGGAAGAGTTGTTGTTTGCGAACGCGGAACAGATGCTTTCCGACTCCGAAAATGCGGAGCTGATTTCGCAATTTATGCGACTGGATGAAAAAGCGCGCCGCGCCGGCCTGCAGGAACGCATCGAAGAGGCGCAGCAACGGTTGTCCGAAGCCCTCAAAACTTAGCGGCCTGGTGTGAAGGGCTTCAGCGCGTCTTCCAGTTCGCGCGCTGAAACTGTTTCGCCGCGGTTCAGGCGCTGAATGCAATCTTCGATTACTGCTTTGGCTTCGTCCTTGCGGTAATTGGCAATGAATCCGTCGAAAAAATGTTCGCCGCGGAGCGCGTTGTTGAATTCCGCTTCACGATTGTGGTCGTTGAGTTCCGTAAAATAGACAACGCGGTAGCGCCCGCTGTAACTTGGGTCCTTGTAGATCTCGAACATCACTTTGTCGGACTCGAACGCGATGGGCATAGGTCGTGTCCTTGGAGTCTCGCAACATTTTGCGCGATCAATTCTGTATTCCACAGCCAAAGGCGGTGTCATGACGGGGGGCAACAGCCCGAAGCATCTGCTTCTGCCAGCCAGACGAAAAGCAGATGCCTCGCTTCGCCCGCCATGACACACTGAAACCAGCTTTGCCGGAGTAGATATTGCTTTAGTCTAGTCCGCCGGAACCTCCTCCCTGTAGTACTCCGCCTCGAGCGGTACTTCTCCAGACCTGAGTTTGCGTTCCAGCGTCCTGAGCTTTTCCTCAATCTCGGCCCGCTTATGTTTCCGGGTAATCATATCCTCGCGATAGCGCTTCAAGAAGTAGCTGATGGTCTCGACCCGGATTTTGATGGAGCCGGCGGGTTTGTTTTCGTCAATGTCCTTGAACGAAAAATATGGCGTCCCGGAACTCGTGACGGTTTCCTCCACGACCGTGTAGATGGGTGCGTCGTGGCCGCACTTGAAGCTGGACAACTCCAGCGCCACCAGGTTTGGATGCCGCGCCGTGTACTTTGCTGCCCAGACTTTCTGGCTGGTGTTCTCACTGTAGGAATTTTTCCACGCGTCGCTGATGTCCATGGGGTGCTGGACCACCCCGGCGCGAACTTCTTCGCCGAAAAGCCGCTCGAGGATGTCGTCATCAAGGGGCAGAGAGGCCATCGTCAGCACCGGGTATCCGAGCTTCTGGAATTCCTCCAGGATTTCGTGGTTGATTCCGGGATCGTTGTGATATGGGCGCGCCAGCAGGACGATGCCGATCCCGTCTTCCGCCTCCAGCTTGTCGAGGATTTCCCGGCCCTGCTTGCGCAGGTCGCAGGTGAATTTCTGCTGCGCCTTGAAGGCCTCCCCGCAGGCGCGCTCGTGCTCCTGGGGCGAGAGGCCGAGGATCTCGTGGAATTCGTTCCACATCTGCCGCGAAAACAGCTTCGCGTCGGCAGTGTTGATGATCGGATTCAGATACGTGATCCCCATCTCCGCGAACAGATTGCCTTCTTTCGTAAACGCCGCTTTCACCGCTGCGGGAGTTGCCGTGACCGTGGGGCACGCGCGATGTTCCTGCGCGTACTTCAGGTCGGAAGGCAGATCGTCAATCATGGGGAAGAAGATGACATTCAGCGGCTTCTTCTTCTGCTGCACGTACAGAAGATTGTGGACGTGCGGAATACCGACCTTGGATGGGAAGCACGGGTCAATAGCGCCGCGCTTGGCGCCGCTCTTATACAGCTCTTCCGAGGTGTAGTCGGAATAGACGATGTTCTCCGACTTGATTCCCAGTGCTTCGAAGTAGGCGCTGAACAAGGGGTTCACCGAATACTGGTTGAGCACGCGCGGAATGCCAATGCGCAAATCCGGCCGTTTCGTCAGCGCTGCCACACGCCTCTTCTGCGAGCCGGTCAGCGCGAAGCGGGGCACGGAATCGGCAACCACCGGTGGGTTGAACGATCGGAAGGGCGCTTTGGCGGCAACCTCGGCCATGTTGGGATTGGCTTCCCGCATGGCGTCCATGCCTTTCTTGATCTCCCGCATTGCATTGACGTCTTCCACTAGCCCGCGCTCGCAACTGTTTCCGACGATCAGGCGTTTCACCCCGGGCAGGATTGGAATCTTGGACATCTTCGAACCGGTGTTCTCGACGTCGTCCAGTTCGGAAAGCTTCACGTCAATAAAGGTGCGCAGACACTTGTTCTTGCAAAAATAGCAGCGCGTGCTCTCGTTTCGGTGGCTGGTGTAACTGATGCGCTGGACAGCCTCTAGTCCGATGAAGCTGGTCTGGCGGCCCAAACTCCAGAGCCGATGCGCCTCCATGGCTGCACCAATGGCGCCGGATTCTCCGCAGTGCTCATGCACGATGACCTTCGGGGCCACGCCTTTGTCTTTGAAGCGCGATTCGATGAAGTCCACCTGCGCCTTGACGGCTGCGAGGTTGTGCTGCGTCCCGCCCTGTAGCACGAAAGTGCGCCCGAGCGAGGCAAGGTTCGCGATCTGCGAGACATACAGCCAAATGTTCTTCGGTAGTACGTTGGCCAGTCCGGCGAGAATTTCTTCAGGCTTCCACCCCTGGCGTTGAAAATCCACGATGTCCGACTGCATGAATACCGCGCAACCATAGCCGAACATGGGCATGGCTTGCGCGCTGAAAGCCAGATCGGCGTACTGCGTGACTTCGAATCCGAAACCGGTGCACGTGGACTGCAGGAAATAGCCGTTCCCGGCCGAACATTGAGTATTGAGCTTGAAATCTTTTACGCGCCCGTCTTGCAGGATGATGATCTTGATGTCCTGCCCGCCTACGTCGCAGATCACGTCGGCATCGGGATAAAAGTGCAGCGCGGCCTCGGTATGAGCGACGGTTTCCACGATGGCGGCGTCAGCCTTGAGCACGTCGCGCAAAATGTCCTTCGCATAACCTGTGGTGGCGACCCCCAGCACTTGCAGGCAGGCTCCCTGGTCCGCGAGTTGCTGGTTGAGGTTGGCGAACATGTCCTTGGTGTCCTCGATGGGATTGCCCTTCGAGAGCTGATAACACTTCAGCAGGACTTCTTTTTCCGGACTGACCAGGACTGCCTTGGTTGACGTGGAGCCGCCATCAATACCGATAAATCCTTCGACGATTTCGCCGCGACGGAATTGCGCCGGAACGAACTTCTTTGGTCGGTATCGCTCGCGGAACTGCGCCAGCTCCTGCTCGTTCTTGCTGAGCCCGCCCGAGCCCTTGCTGGTTTTCTCCTCCAGGCGTCCGACGTTGATGTACCACTCCAGCCGTTCAGCCCCCTGGTACACGCCCACTGAATCGTCTTCATCTTTGCCGAACTCAACCGAGCCCAGCGCGGCGAAATATTGCGCGTTCTCGGGGACGCATACGAGATCCTTCGGGTCAGTTCCTTCGGGCAGCGCGACCTTGCGTTCCTGCCAGACCTTGGGAATGTTCTCCTGCCAGCACTCACGCATACCCTTGATGTAGGTATTCGGGCCTCCCAATAACAGCACCAGCGGACGCAGCGTATTGCCGCGCGTGAGTACGGAGAGGTTCTGCTGGACGATGGCTTCGAACAGGGAAGCCATCAGCTCCGGCGCGGGCACGCCGCTTTTCTGCAGACCGTTGATATCGGTTTCAGCAAAGACGCCACATTTGCCGGCCACAGGATGAAGCTTCAGGCCGGTGTAGCCCATTTCGCAGAGCTGCTCGGCGGGGATGCGCAGTTTGGCATTAATTTTGTCAATTACCGCGCCGGTGCCGCCCGCGCATTTGTCGTTCATGGACGGGATCTTCTTCTTCCGCCCGGTCTCCGGCTCTTCTTTGAAAATGATGATCTTGGCGTCCTGCCCGCCCAATTCCACCACCGAGCCGCAGGTTGGATACAGCTTTTCCACCGCCAGTGCGACGGCATTTACTTCCTGCACGAACTTCGCGCCAATGAGTCCCGCGATGTTACCGGCGCCGCTGCCGGTAGCGAAAATTCGGGCAGCGCCGGCAGTCACCCCGGCCTCGTCCGCCATGCGCCGCAGAAATTCGAGGACTTTTTCCGGCTGCTTGGTGTCGTGGCGCTGGTAGTCCTGCCAAACAATCTGGTCAGTGGCGGCGTCCACCACCACGGCCTTTACCGTGGTGGAGCCGACATCGAGACCGACCATCAGCTTGCGGTCGCTGCTCTGGGGCGCAACCTTGTTGAACTCTGGCGCAGCCTGGCCAATGCTGGTCAACGACACGAAGCCGGTGTTCTGTTCAGAATTCCCATTGCTTCCGCATCCGCACCCGGAACCGCAAGACATATCTCAAAACCTTTTGGCCACGGATTAACACGCATATCACGGATTTATTCAGATCTGTGTTGATCCGTGCCGATCCGTGGCTAACCTTTCAGGCTACTGCCCCTACTGTCACCCGCGCACGCGATTTGCACTTGATGCGCTCGCCCACGTGGAGCACAAAATTCGCGGCCACCCCGACCACACCCTCGCACTTCGGGACCTTGTACATCGGCCGTTTCAGCTCCGGGTGATCTTCGACAAAGTCCTTAACGTCCTCCAGCGTGCAGCCTGCCGCCTCCAGCGCCGCTTTGAATTCGAACTTGGCTTTGGCTTTGGCTTCGCCCAGCGACATCTGCACGCGGCTGTGGGCGTTCACGTCACCTTCGCCGCTGGTCTCAATCGGCAGATAGATCATGTCTTTGAAGTGCGATATCACCGCGGACTGCGCGCCATCCGATTGCGTGGACGGCATGCAGCCAAACGGCTTCATGCACAGCACCATGTGGGCCAGGGCCTTGTTGGTGTAGTAAATGTTTTTGGCGACTTCCAGGTGTCCTTCGCCACCCCCCGCGCGCGAGTTGTAGTAGGGGTGTGCGATGCGCTGGAGATCGTACTGGTTCACAAGATGATGCGTGAACCCGCCCAGCGCCTCGCAGATGCGGTGATATTCGCGCCTGAAAATCGCCTCTGCCAGCTTCAAGCGCGTCACCTTCTTCCAGGTATCAGTCTCGATTTTCAGCCGCTTATCCAGCCGCCATGCCGGCGGCAGCACGGCGGAATCGGAGAGCCCCTTGCGATCGCGGTATTTCTGCACGACCTGGTGGATCATGTAGGTGATCCAGGTTGCGACTGGCTCCACCAGTACCTGCGCGCCTTCCTTCTCCAGGAAACGGAACATGTTGAAATTGCCATCGCCTTCGGTTGTTTGTGCCCAAAATTCACCGGTGATCTTAACGATGGGCTTGACGCGCGTGCGGTCAACGTCAATGGAGTTGAAGCGCTCGCGGACATCCCGCAGTGGGAGCACATGATCGTCAGAGAGGAGCTGGTGCAGGAACTTTCCACCCTGGTCTCCCGCTATCCGGGCCAGCGCGGATTCGACCTTCGGCCTCCGCTTGATGGCCTCGTGCAGCATGTCCATACACTCGCCCAGCACCCGCTCGGTCTCACCGGGATTCACTTCATAAGGGCGGATCTGGTATGCGACGTCGTTGATCACATCGCCCATGTTGAGCGCGTTCAGGATGCCGAGGAAAAAGTCAGTGTTCATTTCCAGGCCGGCTTCGGCCTCGACCTGGTTCAGACCGCCGTTTTGCTGGAAGAGGAGTACACGGAATCCGTCGAAACCTGAGTTCCGCAGCGCAAGACGGTACTCGGCCTCATACATGCCAAACCGGCACGGCCCGCAGGCGCCCGCCGTGAAGAACACGTACTGATCAATGATCTGTTGCTTTGTCAGACCCTGTTCCTCAAGCCGCTGGAGATACTGAACAAGGTTGCCAACGGTGAAGTACGTCGGATTGCACTGTCCGTTGTTGCCGTATTCCTTGCCCAATTGAAAAGCGCGCTTGTCGGGGGTCGGTACGGCCTCACACCGGTAGCCCAGGTTCTCCAGAACACCGTGAATCAGCTTCTCGTGTTTCCAGGTGAGTCCGCCGAAGAGGATGGTGGTAGTGGCGCGCTGTGATTTTGTAAACGGCCGTTCGACCGGACGATGGAAGTGGCGAACGGTGCGGTGCTCCAGGCCGGCTTCGGCTTCCAGTCGCTCACGTTCACCATGGAGGCGCTCGCGGATGAGGTCATCAATTCCCTGAATCTGTATGAGATTGGTCTCACGTGGAACAGTTGCCATTATCTACCTCGCTCGGAACAGTGTGCGGCAGCCGGCATAGCTTCGCCCGTGGACTGGCAAGCACGGTTCTGGCTTGCTTCAAACTCCGCGCGTCTGCGGTGCGGTGGGCCCTCAGGTATGAGCGGTCGCAACGCTACCCGGCACGCGCCTATTCGCGCCCTCGGGCGGAGTACGCTGTTGCCGGCGCCCTGGTTGAAGACAGACCGCTAATCTGACGCAAGCTCCCTCACGGGAAAGCCCGCGGGCAGACAGCAGCCCTCGGGAACCGAGCCGCGGGATCCCCATGCCGCGGCGAAAGTTTCGGCGAGTATGTGGAACTTCGGGCATGGCTACACTGGAAAAAAATTGGAGCCGAAAAAAAACATGTTTAACGGAACATCTGTGCATCTAACGGCAACAGCGGCAGCAACTTGCGGCCGCAGAGCAGAGCGGTCGCGCCCGTACACTTGGGCTTGTTAATCTTTTTACGTCGAACCAGTGCCGTTTTCGCATAGAATTCAGGTACTCAGTGACAATGCGGGCAAAGGGGAATTCTATGCGCCACCTGCGGGTCGTAATCGCCGTATTCTCAGCCACTGTGGTGGTGCTGTCAGCCACCAGAGTTGCCGCAGACACCGGCACGCAAATCTTCGATAAGCACTGTGCCAAATGCCATGGCGCCGACGGGCGGGCCAAGACCGAAGCTGCGATTAAGATGAAGGTCTCCAATCTGCGCTCCGGCGATGTGCAGGGCTTATCGGATGCCCAGTTGTATGACAGCGTCGCTTACGGGAAGAAACACAAACAATATCCCCACGCGTATCTTTATAAAGGCCTGACCGAAAGAGATATTCGGGCGGTTGTTGCCCACATCCGCACGTTCAAATAGACCCGCTCTTAGGGTAATTGGGCAATTTGGCAGTTGGGTAATTTGAAAAAAATCGTCAACTGCCCAATTGCCAATACCCCGAGTAAATAATCAGGCTAATGCGTATTTAAAAGCCGAGAGCCGAAAGCTCTGGAGAAATTCCAGCCTCGAACTACCCAATTACCCAATCCCTCAGCCAGCAAGTGTCCGGTCGCGGACAAGCAAGACGTGCGCGCTGTCCTAATGTTTGGACACCCTTGCGGTCGTGTTACCGGTTTTGCATTCGACAAACCCTTGATTTCAATAGATTTGTAGTTGATCGAAGCTTTCCTGCCGGTTGCGGCCAGCGGATTGCCTGCATTTTTGGCGGAGAGCAAGGAGTCAACATCGGGCCAGTTCGAAATTTGGGATCAGGGGACGAGGGACAGCGTGCACACATTGAGCTTACAAGAGCCACTTGAGAACCGGTTACCAGCGCTTTCGGAAATATCACGGCGGATCCAGACAAAACCGTCCAGACGTGTTTCCATCAACTTACCTGTTGAAATTAGCGGCGCCGACCTCCATGGGGTGAATTTTGTGGAGAAGTCTTGCACGCGGGTCATCAGTCCGCACGGCGCCAGTATCGTGCTGCCTCAGACGCTTGTGCCGGAGCAGGAAATCAGGATTCGCATTGCCAGCAAGCACCGTGAATTTGTTGCCCGCGTGGTCGGGCAGATTGGGGTGGAGAGCGAGGGCAACATCTACGGTGTAGCTTCTCTTGATCCCCAGCCGAACTTGTGGGGCATCTGTTTTCCCCCGGCACCCGATGCCGGCACGGGACTGGCCGCGCTCGTGCTCAGGTGTGCTGCGTGCTCTACCCGCAGCGCGGTCCAATTGAACGACATCGAGGTAGACGTGCTGCGACGCAGCGAGTCCCTGTCGCGGTACTGCCATCGTTGCAAACAAGGCACCCTCTGGAAACAGCAACCTGATTGTGGAACTGCGGAGTGCGCGCCGGAAATGGCGCCGGAAACCGGGACTCCCAGCGCACCACAACGGCCGGAGACTTTACCAGCCGCGGGAAAGGCCCCGGAAAATCACCGCAAAAAACCGCGTGTGAAAGTCCGCATGAGCGGATGCGTCATTTCTCCTGCCAGCAATGAGGACATCGTCGCCGTCACAGACGTATCAACTGACGGCCTGCGGTTTGTCAGCAAGCAGAAGTATTCCACGGGCCTATGGGTACGTATAGCCGCACCCTATACGGCCGGAACGACGAACATCTTTATGGAAGCGCGCGTGGTCTGGGCCACGCTGCGTAATGAAATCCCCAACGAATACGGTCTGAAGTACATCAAACCCCGGTGACCGCCACGGGCGGTGACGTGTTCGCCGCCCGTGTTTTTCCCGATCAGAATCGTCGATCCTCGCTGCACAACAGGACTACGTTCAAACAGATCTACTTGCCGGCCCTGACCTGCTGCATCAGTTCCTCAAGTCTTGGGCGGTCAGGATAGTTTGGGTTTGTCTCCAGCAGCCGCTGCCAAACCTGGAGTGCGCCTTTGCCGTCTCCCTTGCCCTGCCATTTGACGATTCCCATGTTGAACAGCGTCTGCCCATGTGTAGGCTGGTACTTCAGCGACTGCTCGTATTGCTTCAGCGCGCCGTCCGGATCACCTGAGTACCACATTGCGGTGCCCATGTCGGTGCGGATGTTGACGTCAGCGGGTCGAAACTTCAGCGCGCGTTGGTAGTAGTCGATGGCCTGCTGATACTGATGAGCGTCGTAGTAGGTATTGCCGATGTCGGCCAGCAGCGCGGGATCATTCGGCCTGGACTGCAACTGCTGTAGCATGGGCTGGAGCCTGGCCGCGGTCAGGTCTGGCGACTGCCCTCCTGATCCGGGGCTGGGCGCGGTCGCTGAAACCGGATTGGACTGCAAGTGAGTATTGCTGGCGCCAGTGCCACGCAGCAGATATCCCGCCGCTAGGCCGATCAGTAAGGTGATGCTGGCGAATATGTAGGCCTGCGGCGCCGACCAGTAACCCGCAGGGACGTTGTTGGTTCGATTTCGATTGCGGCTCATTCTTATTCCGACCTCACAATGCTGGCTGTGGCGGAGCGTTTTACCCAGTCCCAGCTATTCGCGTATTTCGCATTTTGGTATGTCGAATTACTTCGCTGTTGAGACGGAACTGACGGCGCTCGTGTTTCCCCTTTCAGTTCGCCATCAGTTCGCCAGAAGACAGCTCAGCTAGATCAGGAAAGTACAGAGCCGCGCTTGCGGGGTACAGCCGTCCCCCACCATCGGCGCAGTCGCGCTGGCAGCGGAGATCGGAATAACTGGTGTGGCGTAGACGAACGTCCTCATCGGAACAGGGGTCACGTTCGGCGGTGCAGGCACCTGTGCTACCGAAGTTGAAGCGGGCTTCATGCTGCCGGTGCAGCAGCACGAGGGCTCCATTCTGGAGGGCTCCGTGGATGTAGCCATGGCGCCGCACCGGGAATGGCAGTCAGCCATGTCTGGATTACCCCAGCACGTTGTCAGGGCCGCGACCCGCAACACTAGTAGCACCAGACTGAGGACGATCGCCGAGACTTTGAACGCCCGCTGCAAAAAACCCCGATCTTAATCGATGTGTGTCACTTCGGGTGTGAGCAGTATAACACGCGGGTAGCGGCTTCAAATCCGCTCTGCCTGCGCTTCGGGTGGGTTGTTACTCCTCAGAAAAGCGAGGCCGTAGACATTGAGATTGCGGTAAATCACGCGTGCCCGTTGCCGTACTTCGGCCCTGCTGAACACCAGTTCCACCACTTCGCCCACGGCAAGAATAGTATCCACCTGGATCCCGACTCCGCCCATGCTCAGGTCTCGGCACACGCCCACGGACATCCGGTTGGAGCCATCGGTTTTATAAACCCGAACCGGTTCAGTGAAAGCAAAACGCGCGTTCTGTCGTTTCTCCGCTGCGGGGTTGGGACCAGATGACTCACTGTACCGGCCCCGCCAACCGGGCAAACCATCGCCTTTGGAGTCGTTCATGCCCCAACAGTACAGCACAGGTAGTCGTTATATGCCATACACAATTCTGTTTCAGTTTCAGAACAGGGAACTGCCGCGGGTGCCGAAGCCCGCTAGGGAGCGGCGGCTGCCAGGAGACAGGGTGCAGTCTGAGATTCACCGAGTCCGCGCAGCCGTGACCAAATTGCGCAAAGTCGGGGTACGTCAGGCCGAAATAGTAGGATGATACCGTTTGCACATGCGGCAGGCCATTTTCCGCTTCTATGCCGAGTTGAACGACTTTCTCCCGCCTGAACGGCGCATGAAGCCGTTTCCGCATGATTTTGCGCTGCCCGCTTCGGTCAAGGACATCATCGAGTCACTGGGTGCGCCACATACGGAAGTGGATCTTATCCTCGCTAACGGCGCGCCTGTGGGGTTTACTTACCTGGTGCAGCACGGCGATCGCATCAGCATCTATCCCGCGCTTACCGCGTTCGATGTCGGGTCTCTTGGACGGTTGCGCCCGCCGCTCGATCATTTCCGCTTCGTGCTGGACACTCACTTGGGCCGGCTCGCTGCCTATCTGCGCATGCTGGGATTCGATGCGCTGTACGAAAACGTTTGCGACGATAATCAGTTAGCGCAAACTTCCGCTCGTGAAAATCGAATTCTCCTGACACGAGATCGTGGTCTGCTAAAGCGTGGCAGTGTAACCTACGGATACTTTGTTCGGGCGACCGAGCCGAGAAGGCAGCTCGTTGAAGTGCTTCAGCGATTCAGTCTGTTCAGCGCCGTGGCTCCGTTTCAGCGCTGTCTCCGCTGTAACGCCCTGCTGCAAACCGCTTCCAAAGAATCCATCAGCCATCTATTGCCAACAAGAACAGGCCAGTACTACAGCGATTTCCGCTTCTGTGATTCCTGTAACCGCGTCTACTGGGCCGGTTCACATCATCAGCATATGCAGCGTTTCATCGAGCGCGTGCTGGCTGCGGGAAGGGTGCACCGCGAGACCCCTAGGTGACGGTCCCGCTCGGCCGTAACTGGATGATTTGCGACGATCTGCTTGATCGGCCACCCTGAACCTCAGTCCTGGGGTGACAAGTAAAGGGGCCCAGCCTATTTTCGCCAGGTCCCTTTGATCTCTCTGCGCTCCGTGAAACTTAAAGCCCAGCTCTCATTCTAGGCCGCTTCTTCGGATTCTGTGGATGGGATCGGCCGGAAGTCAGATACAGGGGTGAGCGGTGCCAGGAAGTCGGCTTCTTCGGATTCGATGGCATCGGTCAGCACCACTTCGTTGAATTCAGATGCCGTCATACCCTGGTTTGCGAATTCTGTGTTACACGCCGTACACCGTATCACCGTCCCCAAGACGTTCCAGGTCTGGCTGCCGCATGTGCACGTGTAAACATTGTCCATAACCACCTCCTCTCGGGACTTCTCCCGAATTCTTACGTTAAGAAGGCAGCTACAGCATCTCACCCAAACTGGGCAACAACGATGACTTTTGTCACGGGCGCTGCGATTATTTTTGCACGTCCAGTGTTGCTGCTGCCCGGAGAACTCCAAGGCCTGATGCAGGTAGCAAACCGCCACGGCTACTCAGGTTTCCGGCAATTACTCCACGGTGACAGATTTCGCTAAATTGCGGGGTTGATCAACGTCGCATCCGCGCCGCACGGCGATGTGATACGCCAGCAGTTGCAGCGGCACAATCTCCAGAATTGGCGCCAGCAGCTCCGGCGCCGGCGGGATGTAGATCACGGCGTCGGCGGCTTCACCAATCTCTTCATCGCCTTCGGTGGCGAGTGCGATCACCGTTCCTGAGCGTGCCTTGACTTCTTTGAGATTGGAAAGCGTCTTCTCGTAACGCAGTTTGGAGCCGGGGTCGTCAGGATCGCAGGTAGCGAGGATCACCACCGGCAAATTCTCGTCAATTAGCGCGTTGGGGCCGTGCTTCATTTCGCCCGCGGGATAACCTTCGGCGTGGATATACGAGATTTCCTTCAACTTCAGCGCGCCTTCCAGGGCGATCGGGTAATGCACACCACGGCCCAGGAACAGGAAATCGTGCGCCCGCGTGTACTGCTTGGCCAAATCTTCGCATTCTTCTTCGCGCGCTAGCAGCGCTTCCAGCTTGCCTGGTATGCGGCTCAAGTCCAAGATGTGCTTACATGCCTCTTCCTTGGCGAGGTGCCCACGTTTTTCTGCCAGGTAAAGCGCAAAGAGGAATAGCGCGGTCAATTGCGCGGTGAATGCCTTCGTGGAAGCGACCCCAATTTCCGGACCGGCGTGGGTGTAGATGGTGCCCTGCGCCTCGCGGGTGACCATCGAGCCGACTACGTTGCAGATGGCGACCGTCTTGCTGCCCTTGGCTTTGGCCTCGCGCTGCGCCGCAATCGTATCAGCCGTTTCGCCCGACTGCGTGATCAGCATGGTCAGGCTTTCCGGACCGAGAATGGGATCGCGGTACCGGAATTCGCTGGCGTAATCCACGTCCACCGAAACCCGCGCCAGCCGCTCGATCATGAATTTGCCGGCAAGACCCGCGTGCCAACTGGTGCCGCACGCCGCGATGTTGATCTTTTTCAGGCTCTGGAATTCGGACTCGCTGATCTCCATCTCTTCCAGGAAGACCTTGCCCGTATCCAGCGAGACGCGGCCCAGTTGGGTGTCGCGCACGGCGCGGGGCTGCTCATAGATTTCCTTGAGCATGAAATGCTTGAACCCGCCCTTTTCCGCCATGATCGGGTCCCAGGTGATGTGCTGCACCTGGCGCTCCAGCGGCCGGCCATCGAAGTCCGTCAGCTTTACTCCGGCCGGCGTAATCACTGCCAGATCGCCGTCGGCCAAAAAGAACAGGTCGCGCGTGTGGTAAAGAATGGCGGGGACATCAGAGGCGACGAAGTACTCGTCCTTGCCCAGGCCGATAACGGCCGGGGGCCCGTTGCGTGCAGCCACGATCTTATTGGGCTCGTCCACGGCGATTACGGCCAGCGCGAACACTCCGCTGAGCTCGTTCACCGCTTTGCGCACCGCTTCTTCCAGTGGCGCATGCTCCCCATCGTGCGCTTCCTTCAGAAAATGCTTTTCTACCAGGTGGGCGATTACTTCTGTGTCCGTTTCCGTCGAGAACTTGTGGCCTTCCTCGCGCAGCTTCTTTTTCAGCGAAAGATAGTTTTCGATGATCCCGTTGTGCACGACCACGATGCGCCCGGTGCAGTCGCGGTGCGGATGGGCATTCTCTTCCGTCGGACGCCCGTGGGTGGCCCACCGGGTGTGGCCGATACCATAGGTACCGTCCAGCGGCTTGAGCCGGATGATCTCTTCCAGGTTGCGTAGTTTTCCCTCGGCGCGCCGTACCTGCAAGCCTTCGCCGTTGCCGGCCACAGCGATTCCCGCCGAGTCATAGCCGCGGTATTCCAGTCGTCGCAGCCCGTCCAGAATGACCGGGACAACCCGCTTCTTACCTACATATCCGACAATGCCGCACACGTGCCACCTCGATGTGCTGAATGTTTATGGTCTAAGGACCAGTGCTTGCTGGGATTAGAATACATGCCGCTCCGTGCGCCAGATCACCTGATTATTGGATTGCGACGATTGGAATAAGGATTTCCAGGTACTCTGGGCTGAGTGCGCCAAGTTGGGACTTCAGTCCTCGATCGAGTAATGGAATTCCTCGATAACGGGGTTGGTCAGCACCTCGCGTGCAATCCGCTCCACTTCGGCTTCTGCTGCCGCCCGGTCCAACCCGCCGTCTAACGTGATCTCGAAGTACTTGCCCTGGCGGACGTCACCTACGCCCTTGTATCCCATCTTCACCAGCGCGCCCTGAATGGTCTTGCCCTGCGGGTCCAAGACACTCTTCTTCATCGAAACATATACGTAGGCTTTCATTATGTCTGGATTATACCGCCAGCAATCGGCTACAGCCCAAACAACTCCCTCAGCCGCTTCGTCTGGGCGCGGCTGACGGGCACTTCAGTCTGGTTCTTGTCTCCCATGCGAAGCTGATACGAGCTCTTGAACCACGGCACGACTTCCCGAATGCGGTTGATATTCACCAGGTAGGACCGGTGAGCGCGCCAGAACAGGTTGGGATCCAGCGTGGCCAGCAGTTCTTCCAATGTCCGGCAGTTGGACTGGCCTTCCATGGTGGCCGTCACCACAGTTATCACGCCGTCTTCTATTGACGCGAAGCAGATGTCCTTCTGATCCACGAGAAAGAGCCGTCCGCTGCTCTTCAGCAGTACCTTGGAAGTCTGCTGCGGCTTCTGCGCTTCCAGCATGCGCACGACAGCGTCCAGTTTGTCGGAGGGCGCTGCCGTGGTCTGCAATCTTTCGCGCACTTTCTGTACCGCCTGCAGGACGCGCTTCTTCTCAAACGGTTTCAGCAGGTAATCAACCGCGTTCACTTCGAAGGCCTTGACCGCGTACTGGTCGAATGCAGTGGCAAAGATGATCTGGGGAAGAGGGACCTTCCTGTCGAGCAGCTTCTTGAGCACTCCGAATCCATCCAGACCCGGCATCTGCACGTCGAGGAAAACCAAGTCGGGCGAATGCTCTTTGATAAGGTTGATCGCCTCCACGCCGTTGCTGCCCTGGGCGACTACCTCGACGTCGCTCACGGACTTCAGCAAGAAACTTAACTCGTCGCGCGCCAACTGCTCGTCATCCACGATCACTGCCGATAATGCCATGAACGCTCCTTGTGTCGGAGACGTAGCAAGCTACGTCTCTACAAAAGCACCCGAGTTCTTGTAGAGTCGTAGCTTGCTACGTCTCTACGTCCTTGGAAGTCGCAAAGTTGCCCCCTGCAAACCTGAAGTATAGCGAAACCAGAAACTCAGAACTAGAAACCGCATTCGAGTGCCAGCGCCATCCCGAGTCCGCCGCTGACGCACAGCGTGCCCACCCCACGACGTACTTTACGCTTAATCATTTCGTGCAGCAGCGTGACTGTGATTCGCGTTCCGGTGCACCCAATCGGATGTCCCAACGCGATGGCGCCGCCATTGACGTTGAGCTTGTCGCGATCCAGGTGGAGCTCGCGGTCGCACGCCAGCACTTGCGCGGCAAAGGCCTCGTTCAGCTCAATCAAATCGAAATCGTCCAGCGCCAGGCCCGTCTTCTCTTGCAAATGTCGCATCGCAGGGACCGGCCCCAGTCCCATAGTACGCGGGTCCACGCCAGCGGATGCCACTCCTGCAATGCGCGCCAGCGGCTTAAACTGATGACGTGCAACGAACGCCTCGCCAGCCAGCACCACCGCCGCTGCGCCATCGGTGATTCCGGATGAATTGCCGGCCGTAATGGTGCCAGTTCTGGAACCCCTGCCTGCATCATCTTCCTCCGAGGGAATGGAAAACACCGGCGGCAGCTTCGCCATTTTTTCCAGGCTGGCATTGGGGAAGATGTGCTCGTCGCGGCTGAAAACCTGCAGGCCGTGCTTACTCTCAATGGTGACCGGGACGATCTCATCATCGAAGCGGCCGCTGTTGGCGGCGCGCTCGGCGCGCCTTTGCGAGCACAAGGCGTACTGGTCCTGCTCCTCGCGCGATATGTTGTACTGTTGCGCCAGCAGCTCGGCAGTTTCCCCCATCAGCATCTTCGCCATTGGGCAGAAAAAGCCGTCGCGGTACATGCCGTCCACCAGTTCCTGATTGCCGAGCCGGTATCCCCAGCGCGCGCCTTCCAGGTAGTACGGCAGCCGCGACATGGACTCGGTCCCGCCCGCCAGCACGCATTCCATGCTGCCATTCGCAACCTCCTGATACCCTAAGGCGATTGATTTCATGCCCGAGGCGCAGGCCATATTGACCGTGTAGGCGGGGACTTTGTTCGGCACGCCGCTGCGAATAGAAATCTGCCGCGCCACGTTCGGGCCGCCGCCGGCCTGGCGCGCATTGCCGAAAATAGTTTCCTGTACCTGCCCGGGGTGGATGCCGCTGCGCTCAATGGCCGCGCGCGCCGCCACCACGCCCAGATCGGCGGCTGTCAGGGAGACTAGGGAGCCCCCAAACTTGCCGATCGGCGTCCTCACCGCCGAGATGATGAACACGTCCTGCACACGCGCTCCAAACCACTACTGATGCTGAATACAGGGAACAGGTATCAGGGAACAGGTATCAGGTCACCCGATTCCCCGATTCTCCGATTACACTTGCTGTCCATGGACGTAATCTACGGCATCCATCCCGTGGCCGAAGCCATTGAGGCGCGCGGACGCACTATCGAATACGTCGGCTTTGCGCGCGAGCGGCGGCACGACGCCAAGCTCCAGCGCCTGATAGACCAGTGCCGCGCAGCTGGGCTGTCGGTTCGTTTCCTCCCGCGCGAGGAACTTACGCGCCTGGCGCGTACGGCCTCGCATCAGGGTGTGGTTGCGGTCACGGCCAGCAAGCAATACGCGGACCTCGACGAAATTCTCAATAGTAAGCGCGGCGCGCATTCGTTCGTTATTGTGCTTGATGGCGTAGAAGACCCGCACAACCTCGGCGCGATCATCCGCACTGCCGACGGCAGTGGGGCCGACGGTATCATCCTGCCCGAACGGCGCGCCGTGGGCGTCACCGCGACTGTAACTAAAGCCTCGGCCGGTGCCTCTGAACATATGCCCATTGCGCGCGTTACTAACATCGCGCGCACACTCGACCAACTGAAGGCCCATAATCTGTGGATCGTCGGCCTGGATGAACGTGGCACCCAGACCTACGACGCCCTGGACTACAACATGGATTGCGCTCTGGTCCTGGGCGCCGAGGGCAGCGGCGTGCACGAACTGGTCCGCAAGAAATGCGACTTCCTGGTTTCCATTCCCATGCTGGGCAAAGTGCCTTCCCTGAATGTCTCCGTGGCAGCCGCCGTCGTGATGTATGAGGTCGCCCGCCAACGCAGGCAGAAAAAGGTATGAATCACCGACATCACAGAGGACACAGAGAAAATGGTAGTTATTGTTCAGATGGTCCTGAAAGAGAAGCGGGAGAATGGTTTGCCACAAGGTTGTTCATGAACCATCGCAGCATAATCCTGCCATTGTTCGTGTTCACGATCGGTGCTATAGCGCAGACCACGACACAACTACCGGCACCCGCTCCATGCGGAGCGCGAGCTGTTCGGACCACTGCTGTTCTGCAAAATCCAGCAGAGTACAACGCCTATTTGCAGAGCGTATATCGCGCCAATGCAGCAACGAATGCCGCCTCGTTGGAGGCGTTTCTGGAGAGCTATCCCAATAGCGCGATGAAAGCGCATGTTCTGGAACTGCTGATGGCGCTGTATGAGCAAGCGCACCAGCCACAGAACATGATGGAAGCGGCCAATCGACTGCTGCAAGTTGATCCTACTAATCTGCGAGCGTTATCCACTAAGGGTGTTGCGCTAGAGAGTGTTGCTCAGTGCACAAAAGCGCGGTTGTCCCTCAGTATTCAACCAAGACGCGAAGTCGTTAAGTTTGGCTCACCTGTACGGGTGCAAGCTGTTATCCGCAACATTTCGAACGAGGAACTTGGTCTCTGTATCGAGCCCGAACTTCAGGTTCTGGTCAATGTTGTGGATGCAGACGGAAAGCCACTTCCTTTGACGCATTTCGGCCGATGCGTCACTCTGCACGAATGCGGAGGGGGCGGGATTGGAAGCAGTGGTTGTGGCATTCGCGTCGGGCCTCCAAAGCCGGGATTTGGTTTCAGGCCGAACACAACTCGAGAACTCGAAATCCGGGCCGACAACACACACGAGTTTAGTCGTCCCGGGAAATACTTCATTCAAATGCAACTGAGGGACCCAGATCGGAATACGGTCATAACCTCGAACAAAGTCGCTGTGACTATTGCCGATGCTGCGCAATGGGCGACATACGTTCAACATTTGCAACGACCCTTCACGCTCGTAATTAGCACACCTGAGGAGACGATCAAGGCAGGTTCACAAGTGCGGCTAGATTACGTTCTGACAAATGGGTCTCAAGAACTACTAATCGACAACGCGCTAACGAAGTACGACATTCAAGTTCGAGACAGTCAAGGCAATCTGGCGCCCTTGACCTTAAGCGGCCGCGAACTGCGTAGGAAAATGGGACAGGGCGGGGGCCCGCGCATTACATTGCAGCCAGGCGATGACGTGCGTGGTCCTTTCGCATATATCGAGAAAATTTACGATCTCACTCGTCCCGGCACATACACGATCCAGGTAGCCAGGTTTGACGACGACAGTAAGGTTCTCGTGAAGTCAAACACCATTAGCGTGATGGTAACTCCGTAAGCAGGCTACGGCTAGGCGCTCTGTGGGTTCGGTTCTGCCGATCGCGCGGTCACCCGATAACACGGCTGGCAATCCCGGCGCGGGTACCCGCCATCTTTGTACGGCAGGAGAAACAGCCATGTCCATTGCCGACAAGATGCTGAGCGGGCCGACGCTGCCGCGCTTCATCCGCCCCAAAAGCCATGCGCTTCTCGATTATCTGACTACGGCCGGGTTCCTGGTGCTTGGCGGTTTGTTCTGGGGAAGACACAATCGCGCGGCTGCCACGGCGGTTATAAATGGTTTCGCTGTGCTCGGCGCCTCCATGCTGACCGACTACCCCGGCGGGCTCGGTCTGATTCCCTTCAGGACCCACGGCAAGATTGATATCGCGCAAATGTCTATGGCGGCTGGAATGCCGGCGCTGCTTGGGTTCGGCGGCAGCTCTGCGGCCACTCCCTTTGCCGCACAGGCGGTCTTTGAGGCGCTCATCATTGCCACCACCGATTGGGACAATACTGGCCGAGGCATAGAGGAACTGCGCCTTCGCACCCGTCGCGCAGCCTGAGGACATTTGGTTATTGGTGATTTGGTTATTGGGTTAATGAACACGCGGCGAGAGCTTTGCGTAGCTCAGGTACTGTTGGATTATCCGGCCGCACCGATCTTCTTAACTGTCGCGCACCGCACCAATAACCCATAACCAAATAACCAAATCACCAAATAACCAAATGTGTGCGTGCGGCTATACTGGTGCTTGCCCGAGCGCCTTTCATTTCGACTATTTCTCTGTGTCCTCTGCGCCCTTTGCTTCCTCTGCGTTCCGGCATTTGCACTTGATCGCAACGCATTCACCTTCACGCACTACAATCTGCGAGGGCAGATCACACCCGCAACCCACAGTTTCTCCGTGAGTGGCAAGATAACGTTGCGCAACGACTCGCAGCTCCCACAGAAGGTCGCGTCCTTACAGATTTCATCCTCGCTGACGTGGAACTTCATTCGGGTTGCCGAAAAACGGGTCGAGTATCTTACGCAAATCTACACGTCAGACATTGATCACACCGGCGCGGTATTGGAAGCGATTGTGACCCTGCCGGGCGAAGTGCTGCCGGGCGGGACTGTTGATCTGCAGCTCAGCTACAGTGGCGCCATTCAATCCGACGCCACGCGGCTTACGCGGATTGGGGTTCCCACTCAAATTGCGACGCGCAATGACTGGGACCAGATCAGCGACAGCTTCACTGCGGTCCGCGGCGTCGGGTACGTCTGCTGGTATCCGGTGGCGATGGATTCCGGCAGCCTGAGCGAGGGTACCCGCTTCTTCGAGATGCTCGGCGAGTGGAGGATGCGGCACGCTGCTTCGTCACTGCGCCTTGCGCTTTCGGCTTCAGGCTCACAATCCATAGTGACCAACGGCGTGCTGGTCGCGCAAAGGGCGCTCGCCCCAAAGACTCCGGAATCTTCTGAGACGCGCGAAGGCGAGTACGAATTTTCTCCCATCGGCCTGACGCCGCCTACGTTTGTGGTGGCCCCGTTAACTGAGCTCAGTCGCCCAAGGATCAGCGTGTCGTACCTCCCGAACCACAGGCTGATAGCCCAGGACTATGTGCTCGCCGCGGAAAAGCACTTGCCATTCATAACCGACTGGTTTGGCCCACCTCGTGAAAGAGTTCGGATAATCGAACTGGCCGATACGAATGCCGTGCCCTTCGACAGCGGAGCCGTGCTGTTTACGCCGCTGCGCAGCGAAAATGCGAAATCGCTGGAGGTAATCGTCGCCCACCAGCTCGCGCATGCTTGCATCCGCTCACCGCGTCCATGGATTGGGGAGGGTCTGGCGCATTTTGCGCAGGCTCTGGTACGCGAGCAGCAGGACGGCCGCAAGGCTGCGCTCGTCTACCTGAGCAACTACCGGCCGGCGCTTGTCGAGGCGGAAAAGCAGGTGCTTGCACCCGGCGAGGGCGCTTCGGGCTTGAGCACATCCGCCCGTGGGCAGCCGCTGGCGCGCGCCACCGACGAGGTGTTTTTCCGCACTAAGGCAATGTTCGTCTGGTGGATGCTGCGCGACATGGTGGGCGATCAGGCGCTCCAGCGCGCACTGCACAGTTATCGCCCAGAAGACGACCGCGAGCCCAGCTACGTGCAGCGCCTGCTGGAAGCCCAGTCCAAGCGCCCACTGGAGTGGTTCTTCGATGACTGGGTCTATCGCGACCGAGGTCTGCCCGACTTCCGCATCACTTCCGCATACGCCCGTGCCATGCTGCCGCACAACGTGTCTGTCACCGTGACCGTGGTAAATCTTGGTAACGCCGGTGCTGAGGTTCCGGTGCTCGTTCCGGTTGAGCGCGGCGAAGCTTTGCGGCGTGTGCTCGTCCCAGCCGGTTCGAAGGCCGTGGAACGCATTGAGGTTCCAGAGACGCCATCTGAAGTGGTCGTCAACGACGGCAGTGTGCCCGAGAGCGATGTCAGTAACAACACGTTTCAGCTGCCGAAGCCGCAGTAAGGCAGCCGTTAGCTGATAGCTTTCAGCTCTTAGCTTTCAGCTGCAACGATGGATACATCACAGTAGCTGTCCCCAGCTCTCAGCTAACAACCGAATACCAATGGTAATCAGCACTGAAGCTTCGCTTATTGCCAAAGTTCCAGCTAAGAGCTAAAAGCTAAGGGCTAAGAGCCAAGAACCAACAGGCGAGAGCGAGGTTCAACTGTGGCCTACATCCAATTTCTGGGCGCGGCGGGTACCGTCACCGGGTCCAAGCACCTGATCAACACCTCTGGTGATTACAAAGGCAAAGACGGTTTTCAAGTACTGGTTGACTGCGGAATGTTCCAGGGGCAGAAGGAATGGCGTCTGCGAAACTGGGCCGAAACGCCTGTCCCGGCGCGCGCCATTGACGCTGTTATCATCACTCACGCTCACCTGGACCATTGCGGCTGGATCCCGCGCCTGGTCAAGGAGGGTTTCACAGGTCCCATCTACGCCACGGCCCCGACCATTGACCTCGCCGGACTGGTGCTGCCCGACAGCGGACATCTCCAGGAAGAAGACGCGGCGTACCACAACAAGGTCAAGAGTTCCAAACACGCGCCGGCGCTTCCGCTCTACACCTTGGAAGAGGCGCAGGAATCCCTCAAACGCTTTCAGCCGGTGCAGTTCGGAGAAGTGAAGCAACTCCGCCCGGATTTCTCGTTCCGCTTCGTTCCTTCCGCGCACATCCTGGGCGCCTCGATGGCGGAAATCACCGTCAAGGCCAACGGCAACACACGGCGCCTGCTGTTCACCGGCGACATCGGCCGCGTGCACGACAATCACATCGCCCCCGGCAAAGTCGTCCATCACGGCCCGCAGGAACACGAAGCCACGGACTTGCTGGTGATGGAATCAACGTATGGCAACCGTCTTCATCCGACGGATGATCCCCGGCCCGAACTGGCGCGCCTGATCCGTGAAACCGTGCAGCGCGGCGGCAGCGTTCTGGTGCCGGCGTTTGCCGTGGAGCGCACGCAGAAATTTCTCTTCATGCTGAAGGAATTGATGGAGTCCGGCCAGGCGCCGCGTGTCCCGGTCTTTGCCGATAGTCCCATGGCAATCAACGCCGTCAAGATTTTCCTGAAACATGCGGAGGAATTCAGCCCGGAAAGCCGGCAGTTGATCACCAAGTATGGTTCGCCCCTGGAGTGGAATGAGTTCCACTTCTGCCTTACGCCACAAGAATCCAAGAAGATCAACGATTCGCGTTATCCCTGCATCATCGTTTCGTCCAATGGCATGTGTACCGGCGGACGCATCCAGCACCACCTGATCCAGCGTCTGCCCGATCCCCGCAACCTGGTCCTCTTCATCGGCTTTCAGGCTCCAGGCACCCGCGGCCATCAAATTAAAGAGCGCGAGAAACAGGTGAAGATCTTCGGACAGATCATCCCCGTGCGCGCCGAGGTGGCTGCGCTGGAGCAGTTCAGCGACCACGCTGACCCTCCGGAATTATTGCAATGGCTGCGCACCTTCACCAAGCCGCCGGCTGCCACCTGGCTGGTGCATGGCGAACCGGCAGCTTCATCGGCGCTGCGCATCGCCGTGACTTCTGCTCTGAGCTGGAATGTTCAAATTGCGGAATACATGAAGAAAGTGCCACTGAAATGAAGGCTCCCGAGCATCCTGTGACGCCCTTCGTTATCTAAGCAGTTGGACAGGCAGCCATGACTGCACAAGAGTTCAAAGCCAAACTGGACGCGGCAGAAAAGAGCCCAGAGAAGATCGCGGCTGCGGTTTTGCAGCTTCCGCGCGCTACGCTCCACTACAAACCTGCACCCGATAGATGGTGCATTCTGGAGATTCTCGGTCACCTGGCCGACATGGAAATTCTGTACGGTTATCGTATCCGGCAGATGATCGCCGATAAGGAGCCCACGATTGCGCCGGTAGACCAGGACGCATGGGCCCGCAATCTCGGATACTGCGAGCTATCGGCGCCCGAAGCGGTCGCGCTCTACTCGCTAAACCGTCGTGCCAACTTGCGCCTGCTCCGTCGCCTGCGTCCGGACGACTTGGAGAGGAGCGCATTTCATCCCGAGTACCGACGGCAATTCAAGCTGGCAGAAATCGTGGAGCGCATGGCCGCGCACGGCCCCAATCACCTGGAGCAAATTGAGCGGCTAAAGAAGCACGCCGCATAGTTCTCCCATAAGGCGACGAAGCCGGGCGGAGACGCTTCGCGCTGATCAATGGCGCGCATTCGTGAACGCCACCAGCGCATCCAATTTCGCTTTAGCCGCGCCACTATCGATCGATCGTTCTGCAAACGGGAGCGCATCTGTGATGGAATCGGCGCGTCCGGCGGCGACCAGGGCGGCGGCGGCGTTCAGCAGCACCACATCGCGCCGCGCTGATTTTTTCCCCGCCAGGATTTCCCGGATGATGTTCGCGTTGGCTTCAACATCTCCGCCGGAGATGTCCTGCAACGATGCGCGCTCCAGGCCAAACTGCTCGGGCGCGACTTCGTAGGAGCGCACTTTGCCATCTCGGACTTCGGAGACTTTCGTGGCGCCGGTAATGGTGATCTCGTCCAGCCCGTCGCTGCCATGCACCACGAGGGCGCGCTTCAACCCAAGCTGCAGCAGCGCCTGAGCGAGTTTTTCCACCAGTTCCGCCGAATAAACTCCAACCACCTGGGCTGACGCCCGCGCCGGATTGGTCAGCGGACCGAGCAGGTTAAAGACGGTCCGCAACCGCAACTCGCGGCGCGCCGGCTGCACGTACTTGGTGGCTGAATGCATTGCCGGCGCAAACAGAAACGCGATGCCAACCTGCTCCAAGCACGCCGTCAGGCGCGCCGGCGAAAGCGTTAGCTTTACGCCGAGAGTTTCAATCACGTCCGCTGACCCGCATTTGGACGTAACGCTCCGGTTCCCGTGTTTGGCGACGCGGATCCCAGCTCCCGCAACTGTCAGCGCGCTAGCGGTGGAGATGTTGAACGTGCCGCTGGCATCGCCGCCGGTGCCGCAGGTATCAACCAGCGCGTCGCGCTCAGTCCCGCTGACGTCCAGTGCCGAGTTGTTGGAGATCGTTATTGGAGTGGCCGCTGCACGTATCGCTTCGGCAAAGCCGACAATCTCTTCGACCGTCTCGCCCTTCATGTGCAGCGCCACCAGCAGGGCCGCGATCTGGGCGTCAGTGGCGTTGCCGGCGAGAATTTCCGACATCACCGCCCGTGCCTGCTCGCGCGAGAGCGAGCGGCGGTGAGTGACGATACAGTGCAGGGCGTCGGTAATCATGGGAGTTCCGGACATCCTAGCATGCCCGCAACTCCCGCTGCGGACAAGTAGCCATCCCAGAGGCGGCTGACACGCGCGAAAACTGATTGCCCCTCCGCGTTCCGCTGGCATAAAATCTTCAGTCCCCCCGGTGAGCGCAGAAATGCAGACTAAGCCCGCGTGAGAGGCTGGTTTGTCCGCCCAGCATTGAAAAGAACATCTGCTGTGGGACAATATGGCCGTCACGGTGGGGGCGCTTAAAACGCGTTGTGGCGCGTTTTGGGGTAGAGACAACAGGCAATTTCCGGGTTCGGCTGTACGCAATCATCTGAAAAGCGGTTTAACTTCGGCCTCGTAAAAGTGTGTCCAGAGGCCCCCAACCGGCAGATGCTGCAGGTCTGCCTGAACGTACTCAACACATGAAAATACACGAGTATCAGGCAAAGAACATTCTGTCCAAGTACGGCGTCGTCGTGCCGCGCGGGGAGATGGCAACCACGCGCGAGGAGGCCGAGGCCGCCGCAAAAAATTTGTTTGACGCCGGAGCCAAAGGCGTCGTCGTCAAAGCTCAGATCCATGCTGGAGGCCGCGGCAAAGGCGGGGGCGTCAAGATCGCCAAGACCGTTGACGAAGCCGGGGAAATCGCCGGCAAGATGCTGGGCATGAAACTGGTCACCCACCAGACAGGGCCCGAGGGCCGCATCGTGCGCCGCTTGCTGATTGAAGAAACCCTGCCCATCGAGAAGGAATACTACCTCGGTGTGGTGCTCGACCGTCAGAACGCCAAGAACGTCTTTATGGTGTCGCAGGCGGGCGGCATGGAGATCGAGCAGGTGGCGGCGCAGAATCCCGAGGCCATTGTCAAGGAGCACATCGAGCCCGGCATAGGATTGCAGGCTTATCAGGCCCGCAAGCTGGCCTTCGCCTTGGGCCTGAAGCCCGAACAGATCAATCTCGCGGTGAAGTTCATGACTGCCTTGTACAAGGCGGCTGAGGACACGGACGCGTCGCTGGTGGAGATCAATCCATTTATCAGCACCACCTTTGGCAAGCTGTTCGCCCTCGACGCCAAGATCAACTTCGACGATAACGCGCTGTTCCGCCACGGCGACATCCGCGAGCTGCGCGACATCACCGAAGAAGATCCACTGGAAGTGGAAGCGAGCAAGTACGGGCTGAATTACATCAAGCTCGACGGCAACGTGGGTTGCATGGTGAACGGCGCCGGGTTAGCGATGGCCACCATGGACATCATCCAGTATGCCGGCGGCATGCCCGCCAACTTCCTGGACGTGGGCGGCGGCGCCAACGAAGACCAGGTTACGCACGCCTTTGAAATCCTGCTCAGCGACAAGAACGTAAAGGCAGTGCTGATCAACATCTTTGGCGGCATCCTGCGCGTCGACACATTGGCCAACGGCGTGGTGCAGGCGGCCAGGAAGACCAATATCCAGTTGCCTATCGTGCTTCGGCTGGAAGGCACAAACGTCGAGGCCGGCAGGGAAATCCTGAAGAAATCCGGACTGAACTTCATCGTGGCCGAGACCATGAAGGACGCAGCCGAGAAAGTGGTCGCGGCGGCGAGGAGATGAGTTTCGAAGATTTCGGACCTTCCGGCGGTTTTGAAGCTGGAATCCAGACGTTCAAAGATTTCAAAGTTGCGGGCCTGCTGCTGGCCGAGAGCCGGCAGCCGGGAGCCGAGAGCTAAGGACATCAAACATGAGCGTTTTCGCAGACAAATCCACCCGACTCATTGTTCAGGGACTAACCGGGCGTGAAGGCACTTTCCACGCGAAAAACTGCGCCGCCTACGGCACCAAAGTGGTGGGCGGAGTTACGCCGGGAAAAGGCGGCACCACGCACGAGGGCTGGCCCATCTTCAATACAGTGGCGCAAGCTGTAAAGGAAACCGGCGCCAATGCCACAGTTATCTTCGTTCCGCCGCCGTTCGCCGCGGACGCCATCATGGAAGCCGCCGACGCCGGTGTGCCCCTTATCGTCTGTATCACCGAAGGTATTCCGACGCTGGACATGGTGAAGGCGTGGGAGTTCCTGAAAACCAAGAAGTCGCGCCTGATCGGCCCCAACTGCCCGGGCATCATCTCGCCCGGCAAGTGCAAGATCGGCATCATGCCCGGACACATTCATCGCGAAGGCAATATCGGCATCGTCTCGCGTTCTGGGACGCTGACCTACGAAGCCGTCCACCAGCTCACACTGCGCGGGATCGGGCAGTCCACCGCTATCGGGATCGGCGGCGATCCCATTATCGGCACCAACTTCGTGGACGCGCTGACTGCTTTCCAGGCCGACCCGGAGACGGAAGCCATCATCATGATCGGCGAAATCGGCGGCAACGCCGAGGAAACCGCGGCTGAGTTCATCAAGAAGAACGTGACCAAGCCGGTGGTTTCCTTTATTGCCGGACAGACGGCGCCTCCCGGACGCCGCATGGGCCACGCCGGCGCCATTATCAGCGGCGGCAAGGGTACCGCGGCCGAGAAGATCAAGGCTTTGGAAGCGGCAGGCATTCGCGTGGCCAAGTCTCCCGCGGTTATCGGCGAGACCCTGGTGCAGGCCCTGACAGCGAAAGCAAAGGCATAAACGTTTAGCCACGGATTTACACGGATACTCACGGATTTTTTTCATCCGTGTGAATCCGTGTAAATCCGTGGCCTGGTTTTTTCATTTTTTTAGCCCATGAAAAGAAAGGTAGTGCACGAACTGCATGAAGACGTTGCAACGCACTCTTACTATCGTTAAGCCCGACGCAGTCGAAAAGCACGTTACCGGGGCCATTATCCAGACGCTCGAGGAAAAGGGCTTCCGGATTCTTGGCATGAAAATGCTGCACATCACCAAGCTTGAGGCCGAAGGTTTCTACGCGGTGCACGCCCACCGGCCCTTTTTCGATTCGCTGACTAACTTCATGTCCAGTGGGCCGATCGTAGTTATGGCGCTGGAGAAGGAAAACGCCATCGCCGACTTGCGCGACCTGATGGGGGCTACCGATCCGGGGAAAGCGGCCGAAGGAACCATCCGCAAGAAGTTCGCCACCAACATCGAGCGCAATGCCATCCACGGTTCGGATGCGGACGACACTGCTCGCTTCGAACTCAGTTACTTCTTCGCCGGATACGAACTGGCAAAATAGGTTTCAGGTGTCAGGTGTCAGATATCAGGTAGGTACCTGATGGTTGTCGATACCAGCCTGTCACCCGTTACCTGTCACCTGATACCTGAGAAGTTACGCCGCGCCTTTCTGCTGCGCCATCTTGGCGTAGAACTCCTTGGCGCGTTCCTCGACCTGCTGCGGAGTGAGTTTCTCCTTTTGCGTGCCGATTCCCCACACATGTCCGAACGGGTCCTGGATGCTGCCGTAGCGGTCGCCCCAGAACATATCCTGGACCGGCATATTTACCTTGCCGCCGGCAATGACAGCCTGGTTGAATGAGGCATCCACGTCGGGCACGTAGATGTAAAAGCTGCCCGTGTATCCCCCCAGGGTTTGCGGGGAACGGCCGCAGCCCGGCATGTCAAATTCGTCGCCCACGAAGAAAATGGAATCGCCGATCTGCAACTCCGCATGGGCGACCTTGCCATCTGGCGAGTTCATGCGAAAGAGTTCCTGCGCGCCGAGTGCTTTCTTGTAGAAATCAATGGCAGCGCTACAGTTCTTGCAAATGAGAGTGGGAGTGATGCTGTGATATCCCTCAGGGACGCCTTTCGGATTCGCCATACTTAATCTCCTAAACCCGCTGATGCAGGAGCGGAGAAATTGTAGTCATTTTCAGAAAAGTTGTGGGATGATGCAGATGCGAAAAAGCAGGTTGCCGCAGGCAAAAACTTTTCCTTCGCGTCCTCCGCGTTCTCCGCGACCCCTGCGTTCAGGGTTAGCTGATGGTGTGGAAGAGGGAAGCGCTGCGGCTTTCTATCAGCGTCGCCAAGCCATTAGTGACGTATTGTGCGAAATAGGGCGCCGCGCGGTGCGCGTCCAGCGCGGCCTGGTCCACGTACTGCTCGTAGAAAAGAAAGCGCCGGCTGTCGTCCTGCGACTGGTGTCCGATGTATAGACGGCACCCCGGCTCGTGCCGCGTCTGTTCTTCCATGATGCGGATATACTTTTTGGCTTGCTCCTCCGCGCCTTCGCGCACAAGAAAATCCACGACCAGTGCGATCATCGCTTCTCTCCTTGCGCAGACTTGCTTCTGCCTGCCGACAGCGCTGATCGCGACTCCGGCGCCGCGGCCCTGGCGTCCTTCAGCGCGGCCCGGAAATCGTCCATGAAGATGGTTTGGTCGCGGTCCGGACCGGTGGAGACCATCCCGATCCGCGCGCCTGTTTCTTTTTCCAGAAATGCGAGGTACGACCGCGCTTTGCCGGGGAGCTTTTCGTATTTCGTGATTCCCAGCGTGCTGGTCTGCCATCCGGGAACTTTGTGATACACCGGCTCCAGCTTCGCGTAGCCGCTCGACTGAGGCGGAACTTCGGTAGTCTTCTTGCCCCCAACCTTGTAGCCCGTGCAGACATAAACCTCCGCTTGCTCATCCAGCACATCAAGCTTGGTGATGACGAGCCAGGAGATACCGTTGATCATCACTGCATATCGCAACAGCGGCAGGTCCAGCCAGCCGCAGCGCCGCGGGCGTCCTGTGACCGCCCCATACTCACGGCCTTTGTCGCGGAGTTGCTGTCCGATCTCATTCTTCAACTCGCTGGGGAACGGCCCTTCGCCGACGCGCGTGCAGTAGGCCTTGCTGACGCCGATTACCGTGTCAATGGCGGTGGGACCAACGCCCGCGCCGATCACCGCTCCGCCCGCGGTCGCGCTCGACGAAGTGACGAACGGGTAGGTGCCGTGGTCAATGTCCAGCATGGTGCCCTGCGCGCCTTCGAACATGACCGATTCGCCGCGCGCAATCGCCTGGTTCAGCAGCAGCGCCGTGTCCGCAACAAAGGGACGGATCTGCTCCGAGACGCGGGCGTATTCCGCGTACATGGCGTCCGGGTCGAGCGGCTCGGAGTTGAACAGCGCGTGCACGATGGTGTTCTTTTCGCGACAGGTGTTGGCGATGTGCTTCTGCAGGAGGTCCAGATCAAGGAGATCGGCGATACGCAGGCCACGCCGGCCCATCTTGTCCTCGTATGCTGGACCGATACCGCGCGACGTGGTGCCGATCTTCACGCGTCCGGGAGCGTTCTCCGCCGCCAGCTCGATCATCCGGTGATAGGGAAGGATCACGTGGGCGCGGTTGCTGACGAACAGGTTGCCGTCAATGTTGACCCCGGCCTCGCGCAACTTGTTCACTTCCGTGAGAAATGCCATCGGGTCCAGCACCACGCCGTTGCCGATAACGCCGCGGCATCCGCGACGCAGCACTCCGCACGGCACCAGTTGCAGGATGAACTTATTGTTGTTGATCGTGACGGTGTGTCCCGCGTTATGCCCGCCGGCGTACCGTGCCACAACAGAGAAGTTCTCCGACAGCACGTCAACGATCTTGCCCTTGCCCTCGTCGCCCCACTGCGCGCCGACCACGACTGCTGTTTTGAATCCGCTCAATTACTGTTCCTCGTACCTGCACACTGATGTCCCGTCTCGACTAAGCAGGGAGATTACAGGAGATTCAGACGGAAGAAGCCCAATTCAAAATCTTACCTTGGGAGCCATGGTTAGGCAATCGCTCAATATTCCCGGATCGTGTGTAGAGACGTACTTGCTGCGTCTCTATCCAGTCATTCGGGACACCACCTCGCCTGCGGCCCGCGTGTTTCAATACACTGAACTCATGCCCGAACTGCCCGAGGTCGAAACCATACGCCGCGGACTGGCGCAGCGCGTCACCGGCGATGTGATCGAGTCCGTCTGGCTCAGCGATAAGCCGGAGCCGTTCAAGTCTCCACCCGCGGGAATCGCGACCACCTTAGAGGGCGCGCGCATCGCTGCTGTCACGCGAATGGGGAAACACATTGTGTTCGATCTGGAGGGGGGCAACCGCACTACGCCTCCGCTTGGTCCTCGTCCCGCAAGCCGGACCCGAAGGCGAGACGCTGGCGCTACAACTGGCGCCGCCGCTGGCGCCACACATTCCAAGTCACAATGGATTGTCCACCTTGGCATGACTGGCAGCTTGCAGGTGCAGCGCCCACATGCCGAACTGCAGAAGCACACGCACGCGGTGGTTCGGCTGCGCTCGGGACGCGAGCTGCGCTTTGTTGACCCACGTCGCTTCGGACGCATGTGGGTCGTGCATGGCGGGTTCCAAACGCATGGCGCCGAGCCCCTTGATATCGGCTTCGAGCTGTTCGCGGGCCTGTTCCGCAAGCGAAAGACGCCAATTAAAAGCGCTCTGCTCAATCAGAAACTCTTGCGCGGTGTGGGCAACATCTATGCCGACGAATCGTTGTTCCGCGCCGGAATTCGCCCGCGCCGCCGCGCCGGAACACTGGGCCGCGCGGAACTGCGGCGGCTGTATGACTCCGTCCAGGAAGTGTTGACCGAGGCCATTGCGGCGGGCGGCTCCTCCATTTCCGACTACTTCAACGCTGAGGGAGAGCCGGGCCTTTTTCAGACGCAGCATCGTGTGTACGGGCGCGGCAGCGAACCCTGCATTGTATGCGGCACCCCTATCAAGCGTATCGTCATTGCGGCGCGGGGCACGCACTATTGCCCGAAATGCCAGAAGTAAATAAAGCGGCAACTGGCAATTCGCAATTAGCAATTAGCAATTAGCAATTAGCTCTCAAGTTCTAAGATTGTCGTCCCGTGCGCAGCGAGGGACCTGCTTTGCAGGAACCAATTGCCAACGGCCAATTGCTGATTGCGCCTTGAGCAACCAGGCAGCACTCGAACCGCAGTGTTACTCTAAGAATCGAACCTCGGAAATCGTGAATCGGAAATAGGAATATGGCTTTTGCGATCGGAGTGGATCTCGGCGGCACCAACCTGCGCATCGCTGCCGTCAGCGAGCAGGGCGAACTGCTGAAAAAGGTCACCACCGGAACCAAAGTCGACCTTGGCCGCGATGCCGTCATTACCGAGATGGTGGCCGCCATCCGCGAACTGGTGCAGGGATTCCAGCGTCCAGGGGAGGCACTGGCCGGCGTGGGCATCGGCGTGCCCGGAATCATTGACGAGCGCACCGGCATGCTGCGCGAGTCGCCCAATCTTCCCGGATGGCACGACTACCCCGTGCGCGACGAAATCGAGCGGCGGCTGGGCGCCACCGTCATCCTCGAAAACGACGCCAACGCCGCTGCCATGGGGGAAAAATGGCTCGGCGCGGCGCGCGAAGTGCCGGATCTGTGCATGGTCACGCTGGGGACCGGCGTCGGCGGAGGCTTGATCTTCAACGGACGCATATGGCACGGCATGACCGGCATGGCCAACGAACTGGGCCACATCACCGTTGATCCGGCCGGCCCGCGCTGCAATTGTGGAAACCTGGGCTGCGTGGAACAATTCGCGTCGGCCACCGCGATCGTGCGCATGGCGCGCGAGGCCATCGCCAGCGGCGCCGCTTCCCAACTGGCGCGTGCGGCCACGGATGATCCCGAATTCAGCGCCAAGATCGTTCACAACCTGGCGATCCAGGGAGACATACCATCCCGGGAAATCTTTCGCAAGGTTGGCTGGGGACTGGGCGTGCTCGTGGCCGATCTGGTCAACGCGCTGAACTTGCATATGTACGTGATCGGAGGCGGCGTCTCCAGCGCCTGGAGCGCGTTTGCGCCCGCAATGTTTGAAGAAGTCAGAAAGCGTTCTTTCGTTTATGCCGCCACCGCGCCGGAGGACATTGCCAAAGAAATTGCCGAAGGCGCTTCGGCGACGCTGCGGCCGCTCAGGGGCAGTCCCCGCACCATCATTACCCGCGCCGTGCTCGGCACCGACGCCGGCCTCTACGGCGCCGCGCGCTTACCCATGCTGGAGAATGAAGCCAGAGAGCACGCCAAGGTCAGCTAGAGCAGAACCGTGTGTGAATGCAACGCGACCATGCTGCGTCAAGGTCTCGCCGCCCAGCTCGCGCACGCAAAGGGTATTCCCGACCACTATCGTGGTGTCATGACGAGGAGGGCGCCAGCTCGACAAGGCATCTGCTTTCCAATGCGCGTGTCAACAGCAAATGCTCGCTTCGCTCGTTATGACACCAGAAAAATTTGCTGCCGGGTACAGCTTTCTTTGTACTGCTCTAAAGTGGGGAATTCACCAGGCAGCCCAGGGGTTCACCACAGCCAGGGAAAGATCTTCGAAGTGGCTGGTGTTGCGAGTCGCCAATGTGGCATGTTGGGCAAGCACGATTCCCGCGATCATCGTGTCGCGCAGGTCACCGGGTTGACCTTTTCGTTGCCTATCGGCCCTCAAGTCCGCGGCATGCGTGGCCGCAGCGGCGTCAAACGACGCAATGCGGTGCTCCATTTTGTCGAGTACGGCTTCGAATGCCTGCATCAGAAGCGATCTTCGTTTTCCGCTCGCCATGATCTGCAAGCCGAACCGAACTTCAAGGATTGTCACCGACGTTGTCCAAATGGACGCTCGCGGCTGCCGATCGAGCCATGCAATTACACGCGTGTCGGGTGTTTGGCGCATCAGTGCCGAGAGCACGTTCGTGTCTAGAATGATCATCGCTGAAAGATCGCTGGCTTGATCTTGTGTCCGCGCAGCTCGGCTACATCCGAATCGAGACCGACCTTCGAGAACAGGCTGGAAATCTCAGTGCCCAATCCGGCTGCCGGAACTTCGTCCCTGCTGACAACATTGCGTAGAATCTCGCGCACTTCTTCTTCCATACTGCGGCCATGGCGTTTGGCGCGCCGCTGCAACCGGGCCTTTACCCCATTCTCAATGTTTCGCACGACAAGCTGTCCCATGCAAACCTCCTTCGAATTAGTGATATCATGATATCATAGTGCGAACATCGGGCTGGCCCGCTCTTTCCTGCCACTCGGATCGGCCGGGTGCCCCGCATCTGCTTAATTGTTTGTGCATTCTGAGAGTTCTTGATACTTTCGCCGAAACAGCCTTTTGAGCTTGTCATAGTCCCAGACCCGCTGAAGTGGAACCCTGCTCAATATTGCTTCCAGGGATGGTCGCATGGGAGCACTCGGGTTTGCATCCACTGCGGAGAAGTATTTACTGCAATCGTGGGCCTTCCACGCTGTGGAAATACTCGATCGCGGGCGGTGCCGCTAGAACTCGTCTCCAGTCAATGCAGAACCAGAGCCAGCTTTCGGCCCACTGAACAAATCCCCCTACCACCGCATGAGTGGAGGCCGCATCGGTTCCGCTCTCATCAAGAAATCCATCCACAAGGATCATCAGCGGTTTACACCCATCAAAATTGAAGCTACTCAGACTTGATCCTGTAAGTCGCCTCATGCTCAGCGATGCGTTACGTACAAGTTCGTTTTTTCTGACCTTCGGCGGTTGTTCGTTTACCTTCGGGGCCGATGTTGTCAAGCAGAATATTTTTTGGTTCTAACCAGCTTACCTCCAACGACATAGCTGTCTGTTTTTCTGCCTCCGCCCTGGATTTCCATTTTCCTCTGCTAATCTGGAATTGGTAGCTGCAAGGTGCGGCGATGCTGAGGCCATCCCGAGGTTGGGACGGCTTTCGCATTTTCAGGGTCAAATTATCCAGCTAAGTCCTTTCAGTGGAATACTTTGACTATTAAGTTCTTTGGAATCAAAGACTCAGCGAAAAAATGTCGCTAACCTGATGACTGCAAAAGACCGAGGGGGAGGGGGGGTGGGAGTACCTTTCGAAGCAACACTGTCCCCCAAGAATGGTCTCCGTCGAGACGATGCCGATATCTCGGCTCGGGGCGTCGGGTGGCCCGCTCAAGCCCGGCTTTAGAGCAGTTTCATTTTTGGTGTATCCCACTCCAGGAGGCGTCATCCTGAGGCGGAGCGTAGCGGAGCCGGCCAAAGACGGGCCGCTCGCTCAGGATGACTCCTCCAGTCTGCTGCGGGTACAGTAAAACTGAAACCGCTATAGTGGGGAAGTCCGTCGCTCCGCTCGGAATGTCATAAGTCGGATCAGTTGAGTGCTGCGAACCGACAACTGCGAACTGAGTAATGAGTACTGACCACTGGCCACTGGCAACTGCCTAGGTCACCGCCGCATGTTCCACCACGTGCTTAAGCACCCGGACGAATTTTTCGTTCTGCTCCGGGGTGCCTACGGTGACGCGGATGGCGCGGGGAGCGCCCCAGACCGTCAGCGGGCGCACGATGACGCCCTCGTCCTGCATGCGCTTGGCGACATGCGCGGCATCGTCGCTAACTTCGATGTAGAGGAAATTCGTCCACGTCGGCGCGACTCGCAGACCCATGTGGGACAGACTTTGCGTGAGCCTGGCTGCGCCTGCGGCATTGTTGCCGAGGGCTTTGCGGATGTGCTCCTCGTCCCCGAGCGCGGCGATAGCGGCGGCTTCGGCCAGCGTCGAGATGGAAAATGCCGTGCGCTCGCGCGCGAAGTATCCAATCAGGTCTGCCGGCCCGAAGCCGTACCCTACGCGCAGTCCGGCCAGTCCCTGGGCTTTTGAAAACGTGCGCAGCACTACAACGTTTTGCTCCTGGCGCACATAGTCGAGCGAGTGCGAATACTCGATTCCACGCAGTTCGGAAAAGTGCTGGGCGAACTCGTAATACGCCTCGTCGAGCACAACCAACACGTGCGGGGGTACGCGTTCGATGAATCGGTCCAAAGCATCAGGCTCCAGGATGGTTCCCGTCGGATTGTTTGGATTCGCGATGAAAACGACGCGCGTGTTCTCATCAATCGCCGTAAGGATCGCATCCAGATCGAAGGTGTCGTTTCGGAGCGGCGTCTGCCGCAGGCATCCGCCCGCGGCCTGGGTGGCCATGGGATAGATGATGAACGAGCGCTCGCAGGTCACCGCGTTGAGTCCAGGCGCGAGCAGCGAATGCGCCACGATATTAATGAACTGCGTGGACCCGCCGGTGATCAGCGCCTGCTCGAATTTCATGCCGTGGCGCTCGGCCACCAGCGCTCTCAGCTCAGTGGCGTCGTTGTCCGGATACAAATGGACATAAGGCGCGGCGCGGCGCATGGCCTCAATGGCAGCGGGTGAAGGGCCGAAAGGGTTTTCATTGGACGCCAGCTTCACGCAGGCGATACCGCTTTCTTTCTCCGCCTGCTTCTGCGGCTTGCCCGGAGTGTATCCCTGTAAGTTGCGAATGTGATCGGGAACCAGGTCGTTGAATCTCGCCATACGCATCCTTTTGCCGATGCGGTTACGCTCTTACGTTGGCGACGTCTAGCGCCGCCACCGCCCCGCGCGTCTGCCCGACTGCGGCACAGAGTCTCCTCTCGCCGAATGCTTCGTAGCGCCGAGCCGTGCTACTTCCTCGGGCGACAGGTGACGGAATCCTCCGGGTGGAACATCCAGCTCTAACGCTCCATAACGAATGCGCTTGATCTTTTCCACGCGGTGGCCGATCTGCTCGAACATGCGCCGGATTTGCCGGTTCCGGCCTTCGATCAGCGTAACCTCGAACCATGGGTTCGGGGCATCTCGCATTAGTGTGATGCGGGCCGGCGCTGTTTTGATTGGCTTACCTTCCGTCCTCCGGCGTTCGCCGCTCGGCATGGGAGTGGTGTCGGGCGGAAGCACGATCCCGGAGCGCAGTTTGGCAACAGCTTCTTCCGGCGGCATGCCGCTGACTTTCACCAGATATGTTTTAGGCACGTGCGAGGAAGCATGGGTCAGTTTGGCGGCCAGATCGCCGTCATTTGTGAGCAGCAACAGGCCCTCGCTGAGGTAGTCGAGGCGTCCTACGGGATACAGCCGCCCGCCAACATCGCGCACCAGGTCCATCACCGTCGGCCGGCCTTCGGGATCGCTGACCGTGCTCACGTAACCTTTGGGCTTGTTGAGCATGAGGTAGAGCTTGCGTTCAGGACCGCGGAGAAGCTTGCCGTCCACGCGGATGTGGTCGCGCGCGGGATCGGCCTTGGCCCCCATTTCGGTGACGATTTGGCCGTTCACGGAAACCCGTCCCGCCGCAATCAGTTCCTCGCTCTTGCGGCGCGACGCAATTCCCGCTGCGGCCAAGATTTTTTGCAGACGCTCGCTGGCCATCTTTTGAGCTCTTAGCTTTTGGCTTTTAGCTTTCTCGATTGTACGAAAAAAGGCACGACCGAAGTCGTGCCGCAATCACTCGCTAATCTGATGGCTACTGCTTGGGGAGAGGTTCGCTTTTCGCTACAACAAACAAACGGGCTGTGGTTGACATGCTGTCGGCGTGTTCCGCACAAACGTGCGCATATTCCGCAGCTTTCACGGCAGCGCCGTTGCCGGTGGCACGCCAGCGGCATAACGGGCACTCAGTTCGCTGCAGGGTCGCCTGACCTCGGGGCCCGCAGGAGAAGTTCGTATGTCTAAACTCAGGCATGGCTCCACTCCGACCGCTATGGTTCCAAGAGAGGCCGCTCACCCCAACGGGTCTCCTGAGTTTCCTGGGACTGTGCGGAATTTTAAGACTGTTCCGCGGGATTGCAAGCGCGATCTGAGTTTTCCACAGAAGAAAGAAGATTTGCACTATCCCGGTTTGGGAGCACCGATAACATTTTGCGACGCGGGATTCTCGCTGAGAACCTTGGCTATCTCATTCTTGAGACGGGGCATCCGCCGCAGAGTCGGGTTGCGGGTCTGCACTGTTGGCCGCCGCTGCCGGGTTTTGGCTGCTAGTTTCGGGTGGCGTCTGAGTGAACAGGTCAGCGCCAAGCGAGTCCTGCGCCAGCTTCTCGAATTCTTCCATGCTGGGCAGTTCGCTTATGTCCTTCAGGCCAAAGCGCAGCAAAAATTCTTTGGTGGTCTTGTACAGGATGGGTCTGCCGATCACCGCTTTTCTGCCCGCGGTGGTGATGAGTTTGCGATCCAGAAGAGTAGCGAGCACGCCGCTGGAATCTACGCCGCGAATCTCGCTGATCTCGGGCGCGGTGACGGGCTGCTTATAGGCGATGACCGCCAGCGTCTCCAGCGCCTGCAGCGAGAGGCGCACGGGTGGCTTCAGGCTCTTCGCGAAGACGCGGACCAGATCGTGGTGTTCGGGTTTGGTGGCCATGCGGTATCCACCGGCGATCTCGCGGATTTCCATGCCCCGGTCCGAAGCAGCGTAGTCGGCGATCAGTTGCTCCAGTGCTGCCCGGATGGCCGACTTTACTTCGGCATCACCTATTGCCTGAGGCTCAGCAGGATCCGCTGCCTGCTGCATCGCACGCGACGTCAGTTCGTGAGCGGCCGCGTCCTTGAGCAGGTCTGTGATTTGCGGCAGCGTTACCGGCTCTTCCGCCGCGTAGATGATGGCTTCGATTTTGCTTTTCAGGGTCATGTGTTCAATGTCTTAGTTCCAGTCGTCGCGCGGCGCATTGGTATCGGCCAGCCCGCTATCGAACATCGTGTGTTTCCGTATGATGATGTCGCCGAAGATCCTGTCCTGGCGCAGTTGCACTGCCTGGAGGCGTACGAGCTCGAGCACTGCCAGAAATGCACATACCAGCGCGTTGCGTGAATTCAGCGAGCGCAGGATTTGTTTCAATCGCACCGGCCTGTCTTCGAGCATCAGGCGGCGGCGAAAATAACTGATCATTTGCGATACGGTCACGCTGTCCTCGTTCACGTCCAGCGTGGGCCGCGACTTCAAGCGTTCCATTACCTGCTGAAAAGTGCGCACCAGGTCCACGACATCTGCGGCCAGTTCCGCCTCGGCGCCCTCGTCGTCTTTGAAATCTTTCAGAGCGGGATTGCAGAGCACGGCCTCCTCGATTTGCTGTTTCTGCAGCAACATCTGCGCCGCAGTCTTGAACTTTTCGTGCTCCAGCAGACGGCTGACCAGTTCCGCGCGCGGGTCTTCCTGCGCCTCCGGCGGCGCTTCTGGGTCGCGCGGCAGCAGCATTTTCGACTTAATGTGGACCAGCACCGAAGCCATGTAGATGAATTCGGCCGCAACATCCACATCGAGCTGCTTCATGCGTTCAACGTACGCCAGATATTGCGCGGTGATCTTGGCGATGGGGATGTCGTAGATGTCAATGTCCTGCTTGCGGATCAGGTCGAGCAACAGGTCGAGGGGGCCGTCGTAGACCTCGGCCACTGTGACCGCGAAAGGGAAGTCGGTCTTCGGCTCGGCAGCGGGTTTGGGTTGCTCAGGCATTAGTAAGAAGTTTCAAGTTTCAAAGCCGGTGTGCTGGAAGCTGTAAACTTGGAACTTGAAACTTGAAACTTGAAACTTGAAACTTGAAACTCTCTGCTACTCCTTTGCGCCGACGTGCTTTTCGGGCGCTTCAAACTCGAGCGACATGTGCATGGCGTCGCGGACCTGCTCCATGGTCTCAGCGGCAATGGTCCGGGCCTTCGCAGATCCGGATTCCAGAATGTCCCACGCCAGGCGCGGATCCTGCTCATATTTGCGGCGCCGCTCCTGGATGGGAGCCAGCACTTTCATGATGGAATCGGCAACCCACTTCTTACACTCGATGCAGCCAATCCCCGCGCTGCGGCAGCCGATGTCCACTTTCGCGATGGTCTGTTGATCGCTGAAAATCTTGTGCAGGTCGCCAACGGGACACACGTCCGGATTTCCGGGATCGGTGCGGCGCACGCGGGCGGGATCGGTGACCATGGTCTTCAGCTTTTGGCGAACCACTGGCTCGGGATCGGTCAGCAGTAGCGCATTGCCGTACGACTTCGACATCTTCCGTCCATCGGTGCCGGGGAGTTTCTTAGCTTGGGTCAGCAGCGGCTGCGGTTCAGGAAAAACAGGCGAGGTCCTGCCGGGATAGAACTGGTTGAAGCGGCGCGCAATTTCGCGTGTCAACTCGACGTGGGGCACCTGGTCTTCGCCGACGGGAACGTAATCGGCCAGATACATGAGGATGTCGGCCGATTGCAGCACCGGGTAGCCCAGAAAGCCGTAGGTCCCGAGATCTTTCTCTTTGATGTTCTCGCGCTGCTCTTTGTAGGTGGGGACGCGCTCCAGCCAGCCGAGCGGCGTCACCATAGAGAGCAACAGGTGCAGCTCGGCATGCGCGGGCACATGCGACTGCACGAAGATGGTGGACCTCTCAGGATCAAGGCCGGCGGCCAGCCAGTCAAAAACCATCTCCATCGAATTCTGCTTGACGGCTGAAGTATCAGCGTAATCGGTGGTCAGCGCATGCCAGTCGGCAACGAAGAAGAAACATTCATATTGCGACTGGAGACGCACCCAGTTTTCCAAGGCGCCTACGAAATGTCCCAAATGCAACTTGCCGGTCGGACGCATGCCGCTCAACACGCGCGCTTGTTTCTTGTTTGGTGTCTCTGCCATTAAGATCCCATCCGAAGAAGGCCGTTAAAGAATTGCACGAACGGCGACATTAACGTCCACAGCAACCCACCGCCCCAGAACAGCAGCAAAAAAAGACCGAATACACCAACGCTGTCATATACCCGGCGAATGCTATCCGAAAGGAAATGCCGCACGACATGGCTGCCGTCCAGAGGCGGCACGGGAATTAAATTGAACACCGCCAGCAGCACGTTGATGAACATGGCGTTGTACAGCAACAGCGCGAGCGGCACCAGCACGGAGTTAGTTTCCAGCGGCATGCCCCGGGTAAATGTATAAATCATGGCGTTGCCGACCGCAGCGCGTCCTACCGGCGAAACCAATTGCATGACAACCATGATCGCTACCGCTACGCTGGCCACCAGCAGATTGCTGATGGGACCGGCTACGGAGGTCAGGATGTCATCCCGCACCAGGTGCTTGAAATGGCGGGTATTCACAGGCGTCGGCTTGGCCCAGCCTATCACCGGGAAATGGGTGATGATAGCCAACAGCGGCAGGATGACCGTTCCCCAGAGATCAATGTGCTTGACCGGATTCAGAGTGACCCGTCCCAGCATGAACGCGGTGGGGTCTCCGAGGCGGTAAGCCATCCAAGCGTGCGCAGACTCATGCACACTGATGGCGAACAGGAAAACGATCACCTGGAACAGTATGTTTACGTGTTCTGTCGTCATGCCGGATGAAATTTGATGGTATCACGCCGGTTGGCAGTTCGCGCCTCAGCGGCTACTTCTGTGTCACCGTCAATTTATGCAGCCCGACGATCGCCAAATCAACGCGGGCCGGCAGTTGGAAAGTGGAATCCATCCCCAGGTTGGGGTGCTTGGGCTTGATATAGCGGTCGACAAAATATTCCAGCGCCACGCGGGGCACAGTGATGCCGTCGAAAGCGACGGAATCAATACGAACATGTCCGCGACCGCCGCTGCCCTTGGCGTGCGATTCTGCGTGCACGTCATGAACTCCGGTGAAGAGCGCCAGCAGAGGATTGGCTGCACGCCTGGACTGAGTGATCTCGTCGAAATCAACCCGGGCATCAGCGATGATGACGCCAGGTGTACCCGTCAGGCGCACTTTACGCACACCCTTGGGCAGCTTCACCCGCCCCGAGGCGAGATAGGCATTGATTTCGCGCTCCGAAAATACAGTCGGAGTCTGATCGGGGTTCTCCCGTGACGCGTTCTGTTGGATGTGTTGGAACTTGCGCGCGGCGCTGTCCGCAGCAGCCGTGTACATGGCCTCGGTGGCAGAAGCGGCCTGGTTGCGAGCGTTGGCGTTGGCCCCGCTCTTGGCGAAAACCAAGGTCAGCACCAACAGACAACCAGAAATAACTTTCATTGCGGTCCAAAATCAGATTGAATTTCTGCTTGATTCAGCGCTGCCGCCACCTTGGGCGCCGTCAGCGTGCCCGTGACGCTATATGCAAACCCGCCGTTAGTGATCTTCAATTCCACTTGCCGCGCCAGCGAGGCAGTCCCGTTAACTTCATAGATGGCGGACTGGGTGGCCATTCTGCCGCTGCCGATCCGGATAATCCCATCGCGCAACTCGGCCGTGCCGGAGAACTCACGGAATTGCAGCGGGCCGGGACGAAGCAGAGTGGAATCAGGGGCCTTGGTCTTATTCCCGGCGATGCTCACCGGAACACCAAGCGAAATATGACGCAGGACGCCATTGTTCCAGCGGAAATTGGCTGTGCCTACGGCAGAAGCAAGCAGGTCGGAAGCCGTCCACCCATTCATCGTGACCTGATATTTTGCCGAAAACGTACCGGTTGCCCAGCGGTCGCGCATCAGTGTGGCAAGCTGTGCCATGGCCACGCTGTTAAGCGAACCAGTGCCGCTGTATGCCGGTTCACCGGTGGTAAAATCGGCCTGCCAAGCGCCGCGATATTTCCCGCCGAGGACATCGCCAGCCACGTCTTTCAGTTGGAGCCTTCCACGCTGCAACTCTACGGCTGCTGTCACGCGGCTTAGGACCACCGACTTGACCAGCACCCGGCTGGCGCTGATGTGTCCCTTTGCTTGCGCCTTGGACAACACCGACGTGGTGGCGCCCGCGAAAACGTCGTACCACGGCCGCTTTGCGAACCTTGGGTTCAGGAGCCGGTTCAGATCGTCGGTTGATATTTCCCCGGCGCGCAGATCGAACTGGACCGGACATTGTTCTGCGCTATCGCAACCACGGGGCACCTGCAGAGAGCCGGTGAAGTCGAGGCCGGCGCCGCGAAAGCCGGCATCCATGTCACTCAAGCTGATGAGGTCGGGCGCCAGCGACAGCTTGGCGGAAGCCAGTTGCAGGCGAGAGGTGAAGCCGTGAATGGACGCCGTGACATTGCGCAGTTGTGCCTTTCCCACCGGCATCGGTCCGGCAAATCCCGCCCAGTTCCCGGCCACCGTGAGGTTGAGTTTGGCGCTGCCATCTACCGTGGCCTGGGGCACGCGAAGTCCGATGGCGCGGGCAGCCTGGAGGGCACGCGCAATCCGGGCGTCTCCATTGATTTCTAAATCATATTGCGAACCGGAGATCCAGCCTCGTACAGCTACGGGCGAGGGGCCTCCCAAGGCGACTGCCAGCGGGGCGAAGGATAAACGTATCGGCGGCGCTGTGGCCGGCGCGACGCGGCCACCCTGTCCATTGGCACCGTTAACGAGCTTTTGGTTTCGCGGAGCTTCCACGGCGAATTGGAGGGCGCCAAGCGGCAGCTCCGAAGTCAGTACTCCGGACCGCAACACAACTGCCGTTGTACTGCCCCCACCAGACCACACCGCGCCGTTGTTGACGTCAGTCTTGCGCACCTTAAATGCTAACTCCAGATCGCCCGAAGCTTTCAGATCATCAGGGATGTCCTTCTTTGCATGGCGCGCCAGGCCCACAAGCGCCTGCATCGGCACTTTTTCCGCCGTGAAGTTCAGTTCATACATGCGAGGCCGTGACAGCCCTTGAAAAGACCCGGTGGCGCTCACCATGCCGCTGCCGACCGGCAATTGACAATTCATGCCGGAAAGTTGCTGGGACACTGAGCTGTAGTTTCCAGTGCAGCGCACATCTACGCGAAGTCGTTCCAGGGTGCCAATATCGTAGCGGCGAAAATCGTTGATGCTCGCCTGAGTTACCACGTTGAGATTGGCAGGCGTACCCGAGAGAGCGGCATTGATTTCGACAGCGCCGCGCCAGCCGCGGTCGCGCCCGTACACCAGCTTTGTAATCTGGCCCAGCTGCGCACCTGAAAGAAATATATTCACGTTGAGGGGCAGATCGTGCAGATGCAATGCGCGCTGCAGCTTCCCATTTACCTTCAGTACTCCAGTGTCGCTGATGTTGACGTCGGTCCGAACGGGGCGTGCGGACAGCCGCATGCGCCATTCGTTTTCGGATGCCAGCCACAAGGCGAAGTCGGCTTCCGTCAGCGAGAACGCTGTCTTCTCCCGGCCGAGCTTCAGATTGATGCGGCCATCTTCGGCTTGAATGTATGGGAACCTTGGACGCTCCTCCGCCCGCGGCTGCGCGGTGGGTGCGGCGGGAGTACGGGCAGCACGCTCCAGCAGAGACTCCACGTTCCACTGCCCGTCAGACAGGCGCACCAGGTTCAGGCTGGGATTTTTGAGACTGAGACTGGCGATCTCCATCCGTCCCCGCCACAAGGAGCTCAGTCGCACGGACGCGCTAACCTGTCCCGCTCGCAACACAGGTTCAGCGCCAAAGGGAGGAAGCTCGGAGACGACCAGGTTCTGCAGATCAAAACCCGGCTCCGGAAGCAAATGCAGGCCGACGTAGCCGATGGAAACCGGGCGGCCCAAGGCCTCTCCTAAGCCGGTGGCGATGCGAGCGCGAAAGCGATTGGCGTTGATCAGGGGAGGAAGAAAAAAAGCGAGCAGCGCCAGGACCAAAGTGGTCAGTAGAACTCTGCGGATGGGCAGTCGGAGCATCAACGCACCAATTTGAACATCCGGCGCCAGCGCGTCATGTCGAAGAAGTGAACCGCGACTCGGGCCATGAATGCCAGGCGGTCAGAGATGCTGGTTTTTAAGTACTGGTTCGGGGGCGTCTCGAAGGACCAGTAAATGAACATCGGCCGGCCAATAATGTTTTCCCGGGGAATGAAACCCCAGTAGCGGCTGTCGTAGCTGACGTCGCGGTTGTCGCCCATGGCGAAGTAGCGCTCGGGCGGGACCACAAGATCTCCGCCCTGAATATACGAACTCATCACCAGCCGCCACTCCGGCGTGACCTGGTTCATCTCGCTGGGCGGGATGTCGGGAAAATTGTCCCGGTATGGACTGTAGCTGCCGTTGTGGATTACATAGGGTTCGTTCAGCGCTTTGCCATTGCGATACAGGACGCCGTCGCGCAAATGAATGCGGTCGCCGGGAACGGCCACGATCCGCTTGACCACATACAGGCCGGGTTCTGCCGGAGAAAGAAAGACGACGATGTCCCCGGCTTTGACCTGGCGGTACGGTATAAGCGGGAACCAGGAAGTCGTAGGCGCTTCGGTGATGCGATCTACGAACACGTGGTCGCCGATCAGCAGGGTGTTCTCCATGGAACTGGAGGGAATTTCAAATGCCTGCAGGCAGAAGGTAATAATGAACAGCCCAATCACCAGAACGCCCGCCATGGAGGCCACAAACTCGGGCGGGGTTTCACGCGGTTTTTCGCGTTGCTTCTTTTCTTGCTTCGTCAATTTCTGTCCTTGCACAAATAGGGAAGCGTTGCCGCATTTCCGGCCAGGCTACCTGATCACCCGCAAGGTGCGGTCCCAACGTGTCTGCTGAAACAGGTGGGTCAGGTTATAAGCGACACGTAAAATTTTATCACCCATCTGGGTCGCCGCTTTCTGGCCGGGAGCAGTGCGCAGCGACCAGTAGATCAGTAGCGGGCGGCCAATGATGCTCTCGCGCGGCACAAACCCCCAGTAGCGGCTGTCCAGGCTCTCGTCGCGGTTGTCACCCAGGACGAAGTAGGAGTCGGCCGGCACGACGAGTTCGCGTCCGCTCACCAGGCTGCGCATTTGCAGCCACCAGCGCGGGTCTACGTTAGTGTTCAGGGCCTTCGTGTTGGGAAAATCATCGCGGTAGGGGTCGTGAGCGCCAGAACGATACACCACGTACTTCTCGCGCACGGGGGCGTCATTCACGAACACCCGTTTGTTGACAATGCGTACGCGATCCCCAGGCAACCCGATCACCCGCTTGACGAAATGTTGCTGCGGATGCACGGGATAGCGAAAAACGATGATGTCGCCCCGCCGGATTTCCCCGTAAGGCAGAATCCGGCCCCAGAGGCCGTCGCCGGAGTAATGAACTTTGTCCACCAAAAGGTAATCGCCAATGAGAAGGGTATTCTCCATTGATTCCGATGGGATCTGAAAAGCCTGCACAATGAACGCGATTACGAATATGGCGATCACTACCGTTACCGCCAGGGACTGCACGGATGCGGGCAGGCCGGACCGCGGCATTTCAGGTTCAGATGCATCGCTGAAATAGCGTTCGTCCAGCGGCGGATACTCGGCAGACGGAGGCTGTGGCGCAGGTGTCGCGGGATTCGGGACTGCTGGTCGGATACCTGGATTCATTTAGATGCCACCGACCGGCTTTTCTTCGGCTTTCCGTTCAAAGACCAGAGATACTTGAGCGCCTGTTGGGCGGCGTCCTGTTCCGCCATCTTTTTCGTGCTCCCCTCGCCCCGGCCCACGTACTCAGGCTTGCCGCCCTGAAGACCGTACAACCGTGCTTCCACCGTGAACTTCTTTTTGTGCTCGGGACCTTCCTCTTTGACCAGGATATAGGAGGGCTGCGGGCGCGAAGCGGAATGAGCCGCCTCCTGCAATGCAGATTTAAAGTCAGTAATCGGAAGCCCGTCGGCAACCTGCTTCTTCAGCCGCCGCAGCTCGGGCTCAACGATCTTTTCCAGGATGAACGCGCGGGTTTTCTCCAAGCCTGTGTCCAGGTACATGGCCGCGAGTAGTGCCTCCAAGGCGTCCACTTGCAGTGTGGTTTTAGTCCTGCCGCCGCTCTTTTCTTCACCACGCCCAAGCCGAAGATAGCGGCCCACGTGGATTAGCCGCGCTGCCCGGATCAGGTGTGTCTGGCTAACCAGGTGAGCGCGCAGCTTGGAAAGTTGTCCCTCATGAAACTGCGGAAAGCGCTCGAAGAGCTCCTGGCTGGTCACAAAGCCGAGTACGGCGTCTCCCAGGAATTCCATTTGTTCGTTGTCGGGAACGCGGACGGGACCGCTATCGGCGGTGCTCTGGTTTTCCAGTTCGCGCGCGTGCGAACTGTGGGTTAATGCCTGCTCGACCAGTTCCCGGCGCTTGAAACGGTGCCCAATCGCGCGTTCCAACTCTTTTATGTCTCGGGCCTTCATCAGGGAAAGTTTGTCAATTCCAGTTTGCGGTTTCGCATTCTGAAGTGCAAGGCAACTTGTAACCGATCCTCAGCGTTTTGCCGGCGAGGTGGGCGGCGGCGCCGGGTCCGATGCCTGCGTGCCCTGCGCGGAGGCCGGGGCTTCAGCTCCGGCCAGCTTCGAAAGCCGCTCGCGCTCCTGCGCGGCCAGATTGCGCTGCGGTGAGCCCGAGGGCGAAAGCTCAAACGCCTTGGTCGCCGCCGTCATCGCTTCCTGGTATTTCTGCTCGTGGTCTAAAACCACCGCCAGCCGCAGCCAGGTGATCGCGTCCGGCTGAACCGTGTTGATCTCGGTAGCTTTGCGCAGATTGGTTTCCGCTACAGGATAGTTGTTGCGCGACAGTTCGGCCGTGCCCATGGCCGCATACGCCATCGAGGTCAGTACTTTCTTTGCCGCGTCAACTCTCTCCGGAGGCGTGCCCGGAGGGATTGCCAGATGGGTTTCGATCGTGGTCAGCGCTTTCTGGGCGTAGCCAATGGCCTCGTTGAGTCGCTGATCGCGGTCGAGATCGGTTTCCCGCGTTCCCTCCGCCAGCACGGTAGCCGCTGTGACCAGCGCCACAGGATGGTCTCCGTTGATCGCGAGGACCTTGCGCGCCATATCAAGAGTCTTATCGGCATTGTTCGCGTTCTGGTACAGCGTCATCGCGCGCAGAAACAGCAGGGGCCTGAGTTCGCTATCCTTGTACTTCGCGGCAAAATCGTTGGCCGCAGCCTCCATCGCCAGCGGGTCGCCTATTCCTATGGCATCGTTGTAGGCCTTGTATTCTTCCTGGGTCTTTGCCTGGGGCAAGGGCGTTGGCCGCGGCGCCCGCTGTTGCAGCTCTGGTACCTGCGGCTGTCCGGGAGCACCCGGCTTGGCCTCATCCGGCTTGGCGGCCGGCTGCTGCGCCAGACTGAACACTGATGCCGCCAATGCCGCCAATATGGTGCACAACGTAAGTTGCACTCGCTTCATGTTGCGTTATCTCCTCGCGTCCCTCTCGCTGACTTCAGAGCTTCCAGAATTGTGGAGCAAGCCTCGAAGCTCCGCAACCTCGGAAGTTGTGAATCTTGCCAATCGCTACCGCGCCTGTGATTGCCGCTCCGTTGGCTGATGGGGTAGTTGATATGGCTGCTCCAAGCCTCGCTCGGCGGCTGTCCTGGCGACCGCGCTGGTGTCGCCAGCGGCCAGCGCGGCCCGGTAGTGCTGCAGCGCCGCCTGGCGGTCGGAATTAATGTCAAAAATCCGTCCCAGGTAGATATGCGACCAGGCTATCAACCGGGGTTCGCGCGCTACCTGTAGCGTGCGCTGGAAATACTCGATCGCGCCGGAAGTGTTCTTGCTCAGAGCGGCCACTTGCGCCAGGACAAAGAACGCTCGTCCCGCATTCCCCGAAGGGTCTTCCCGGAGCGCCTGCTGGGCCAACTGCTGTGCCGCCGCGAGGTTCCCCGCCATCAGGCTGTTTTCCGCATTGTCCAGCAGTTGCTCCTGACGAAGTTTGGATGCGCGCAAGATTTCCGGAGCAGCTTCTCGCGCGAAGTGCACCTGGCGCGCGAATTTCATCTCGCGGTTTACATCAATGGCATACAGCCAGTTGGGATAGGCAGCCTCCAGTCCCTCTTTATCTTTTTCGAATTGCACCAGGCATCTGGCGAAGTAGGGAGCGAGGACAAAGCCTTCCTCAGCGGCATTTTGAATCGCAGTGGCCGCAGCAACCTCCGCCGGCTTGCCTCCTGTGGCGATCGCGCGCCCGTCAACACTGATTCGACTTTCAATGGCGCGGATCAGCGATTCGGTCACCAGCAGCGAAATGTCCTCTTTGAAGCTGCTGTCCATGGGGGCGAACCGCACCGTCTGCAGCAATGGCTTCAGGCGATTCAGGGTGCTGCCCCGCTTCATCGCTAATGCGTCGAGGACAAAGTGCAGATACATGTGCCGGATGGGTTGCAATGAAAGTGCGCCCTGCTCCGGCGAGATCACCAGGTAGTAATCCGAGCCGTAATTGCGGGCGTTGACCTGTCCGGGCGGCGCGAGGGGCTGCACATAAATGACAGCCTTGCGCCCGCTGTATCCGCTGAGCGGCAATTTCAGATAAGCGTCGGTGCGCAGCAGCATGTCCGCGACCGGCTGATGCCAGCGTTCGATCAGGGCGTGATACGCAGGGCTGTTCTTCTCCCAGATCTGATGTAAACCTGCAGCTTCGTAGAAGCGCCGCAACAGCGGAACCATGCCGAGGACATAGCTGGCGTCGGGCGGCAGGTCGGCTTCCGCAACGGTGGGGGCGAAATTGGGCGGCGGTCCAAGCTTCAATGCCAGAGAAATGTATTGGGCCAGATCGCGTCCCGGATCAGCCTGCTGGTGGTCGCGATGAAACACGCACACGTCCCGCTGGGCCGATGTCGCGTTTTTGGAAGCGGCAATGGCGCTGGCGATATCTGACTGGACCTGCGCTCGAATCGGATCGGAAACCGTCGTTTCCTGGGCGCTGTCGCAGCCATTGATTGCAGCGAGCACCGCGAAGATGGTCTCACTGCTGTCGAGCGACACCTTGGAGGTCTGCTGCGCCGCCGCAGACATGGTTATTCCACAGGCGAGAGCAAACAATAAAGGCAGCATAGCCATGCGCCACTGCAACCGGCGGGCGCGCTGGCAGAGAATTCCGGAAATATGTGGGAAGAGACTCAACTCCTGAAGTTTACAACAGTAGCAAGCTGTCGGGTGTGAATGCGGGGAAGAGTACGAGAGGAGTACAGCAGGCTGCTCAAAAAGCAGATGCCTCGCGGACTAAATCTCGCTCGGATGGCAAAAGTTGAACGGCTTATCGGCACGACTAAAGTCATGCCCTTCCCGAACCCGCTTTTGCAGCGGACGTCCTTCCCGGGCATGCTTAACCCGTCACGTTGATCTTCGAAAACGACAGAATCGCCTTGCCGGTGGTGGCGCGTCCGAAAGCCGTAGCCGGACGGAACTGGGTAAAGATCAGCACGTTCTTCAATTGCGGCAAGAGGGACTCGGAATCCGGCGGCGCCGAAATGATACGGTAATCCTGCACCCGGCCGTTGGCGTCAACGTATGCCTCCACCACCAGGGAATCCGCATTGATGACGCCCATGCCGGCGTCAATCGGAGAGAACGCCAGTTGCGGCGGCGTATAAAGCAAGCTGGGCACATCGCCCTGCGAAGCCTCTAACTGGGGCGGGACTGCGAAGAAGCCCATCAGCAACCCGAAAACGATCACCGTGGTCAGCACGCCCGCTGCCGCCGGCCAGACGAAGTCATTGAACGCGTTCTGGAACCGCACCGCCATGCCGGTCAGTTTCCAGCGGCGCGCCTGGGCCGCTTCCCGCGAGATTGCCACCCGAAGCCGCAATTCCAGTCCAGCCGGAGCCGGCCTGGGCCGCAGACCGGAAAGCAACTGTTGCGTTTGGCCCAGCGACTCCAGCTGCGACCTGCACTCGGCACACCCACGCAGGTGCTCACGCACAGCCTGCTCCTGTCTGGAGGTCAGAGCGCCGTCCAGATACGACGAAAGCAGATGCCGCGTCTGCATGCACTTCATGACGTAACCTCTACTTCACGAGCACAGCGCTGGCCCACAGCGTGAGTAGATGCCTGTACTCGAAACAACGGCTCAAGACGTTTTTTCAGCGCCTCGCGGCCGCGCGTCAGACGCGATTTGACAGTCCCCAGTGAGGTCTGCATGACCTCGGCAATTTCTTCGTACGACAACTCTTCGATGTCGCGCAAGATTACGGTCGTGCGGTACGGCTCCTGTATCTGCCGCAATTCATTCTCGACGCGAGTCCGCAATTCCTCATTGATGAAGCTCTGGAAGGGCGAAGCGTTTTCGTCCACCAGGCTGTCCTTCAGCGCCCCCATCCCATTTCCGGGCGTGTCCGCGGACTCCAGAGGCTCCATCGAGGTCTCGCGGGACTTGTGACGGAACCACCAGCGACGGTGGTTGGAAGCTTCGTGCACCGCGATGCGATACATCCACGTCTTCAGGCTGGCGGTCCCGTTAAAGCGCTTCATGCCACGATAGACCTTCAGGAACACTTCCTGCGTGGTGTCAGCCGCATCCGTAGGATCGTTCAGAATGCGGTAGACCAGGTTATAGATTGGCTGGTGATATTCCGCGATCAGCCAAGCGTAGGCTTCTTCCGATCCGGCCTTCAGTTCGGCCACGATCGAGGCCTGTTCTGCCCGCACTGGCAACGCGCTAGCGAGGTTGCTCAAGGCTGCCACTCCCGCCAGGAGCTTCATGGCGTAACGTCCACGATACCAAGAATTTGCCTTGGCAACAACCCAGCCTTCCCAGCCGGCCGTTGAAACCCGTGTTCATGACCCCCCTGGACACTACTACTTGGACGCAGCCTTGCGCCGCCAGGTTGAGTTCATGTTCTCCTTATCCATAGACGCCGCAGCAGCAAGAAAGTTCCCGGTCAAAGCTATTCTGACGTCTTTTTCGGAGGGGTCGCGGTGGAGGCAGTCTTTCCCTTCTGGGCAGCCTTCTTCTTTGGTTTCTTTGCCGGCTCGTTGTCGTCAACGATTTTCTTGGACGGCGCTGCGGTGCTTCGCGCCTGAACCAGTTGGTTGCGAAGGCGAACCAGTTCGGAGTCCTTGTAGGTGGCCAGGTTCTCAAGATCAGCACCCAGCGCGCGGCGGATGTTGTCCAGCCGGTTTACGTCCGCGGCAAGCGCCTGGAATTCTTCTTTCGGCCCGGATGCACCCGCCGACTCCGTCACGCCCGCCAGCACGTCATAAAGCGCATTCAAATTGCGATACAGCTTGAAGCCAGCGGCCATGCTCTGCGGGTCTGAACGTAACTGCTGAATCATGCCCGGCAAGGCTGCCGTAATGTTGCGCTGGACGGAGTCCACGTTGTCCTGCGCTTGCCGCTTCGCCGTGGAGCTGGTTTTCCACTTTTCGATACGCAGGCGGGCGGTGTCCACGTTGACGGCCTGGGCAGTCCGCTCCAACTCTGAAAGCAGCGACACGACATTGCTGAAGCTTGGCGCCGGAGGAGTGATGGCTGTGGTTGCGGGGGCAGTGCTGGGCTGCATCGGCGGCGGGGAGGCCACCTGTGCACCGGCGAAGAGCGCGAATAAAACCACCAAAGCTGTTGTGATCACAGTTTTCATCTGCAACTTACACCCCACTCGGGACGGCATGCATGAGGCTCCGCAGAGCTTCTTCTGGACTCAGATGTGAGCCGGGTGAACCAGGGTTACTTTGCGGCCCTCAGTATAGTGTGTGTCTACGGTTTTGATCTGGGAAAGGGAAACGTCCGCCGGCCCGGGTGGCTGTATCCACGAGCTTGGAACTGCTTGCCTAGGGCTGTGCTGTATGCCGGAAGGAGCGAGCATCAGCCAGAAAATGATACCCACGATCACCGCCAGCCCGAAAACGACCAGGCTGACAATAAGAGGGGAGCGCGCTTCCATGGCATGGAAGAGGTCGTCGGTTCGATCCCGACCAGGTCCACCAAGCCTTTCAGTCCCGCCGCACATCATCCATGTTTACCTGCGCTTTGCGGGCTTTGCTCTGTGAGTGCAGGCGATAGCCATGATAAATAAGCGCCAATGCGATCCAGGCGAGAATAACTGCGAGGGGATAGGCCAGCACACGAGGGAAGAACGCGAAGAGAGCAGCCAGGACGAGCAGTATTGCGCCGATGGTCAACGTGAGGCGAGCCTCTACGGGTTCCAGCACCCGGCGGCTGGTGAATGCCGCACCGATGGTATTGCTGATGCGAAGGGCGCCGGCGGCGGCGCGTCCTGCGCTTCCCGAGCCTCTTGAGACCGCTGGACGAGGGTGCCTTGGCTCGCCGGGCGCGCGCACTTTCCGTTTGGCATCCAATACAATTTCGGTTGCGTTGGCGAGATCCTGCAGGTACATCGCTTCCATTTCGGCGGCGAAAGAATCATCTTCGATCACCGCGTCCAGTTCGCAGTTTCCAAACCAGCTCGCAAGATTCAGGTTGGTTGAGCCGACGCGGGCCCAGTGCCCGTCCGCAACTGCTGTCTTCGCGTGCAGCATGGTGCCGTTCCACTCGAAGACGCGTACGCCGGATTCCAAGAGTGCGCGATATCCTGCGCGCGACAGCGGCCGCAGGAGAGGGATATCGGTGCTGTTCGGCAGCAGCAGCCGCACATCCACGCCATCGAGCGCAGCGGCTCGGAGACCTTGCAGGTAGGTTGTTGTGCCCGCATAGTACGCGTCGGTAAGCCACAGTCGGTGCCTGGCAAGCGCGGCGATGAGTTGGTCCAGGCGGAGCATGCCCGCCGTCTGGGGCAAGCTCGCTACAATGCGCACGCTGATGTTGCCGTCGGGTGGAACGCTGTCGCCGCCGGTTAATTCCCACTCAGGAATCGGTTCCCCCATCATGGCCCAGACCTGCGCAAACGCCCGCTCGATTTCCGCTACCGCGGGCCCGCGCACCTCTACGCCGGTATCACGCCAGGGCTCCATTCTTTTTTCCGGTGCGCCAACCCACCTCTGCCCGACACATAGACCCGTCACGAAGCCGGCAACTCCGTCAACTGCGAGCATCTTTCGATGGTCGCGCGAAAGCCAGCCCAGAGGAGAGTCGAAGCGGGGTGGGTTGTAACAACGGACCTCGACGCCGCCCGCGCGGAGATGGTTCCAGAACCCGCGAGACGCCTTGCCCAAGCCTCCCATCCAGTCGTAGATCAGGCGCACGAAGACGCCTTCCCGCGCTTTGGCGATCAGCGCGTCCGCGAACATCTCTCCGGTCTTATCTTCATGGATGATGTAGCTCTCGAAGTGAATGTGCTGTCTGGCGGCAGCAATTGCTTCCAGCCATGCGGGGTAGTTCTCGCGTGCGTCCTTGAGCAAACGCACGCTGTTGCCGCCGATTAAGGGCGCGCCGGCCGCCCGCGAGAAAGCGCGGTCCGCAAGTGTGCGTAACGCCGGCCGAACCTGGCGCTCGTCAAGGCCAGGATTTATTGAGGGTTTCATGTTGTTCCTGCATTAGCACGCTGGTAAACGCTGCTCATTGCTAACGCATTGGGTGCCGCCTGGCATAAACTAGGTGTATTAATGCGCGATAACGAGTCAGCAACTGCACCCGCGAATCCGCGATCAACATCGAAGTATGAGGAGCACAGGATCTCCGGCATGGCGCCCCGCCTTAGGATTTTGACATATAACGTTCACAAGTGCCGTGGCCTCGATGGACGGGTGCGCCCGGCTCGTATTGTGGAAGTGCTCCATGAGGTCGGGGCGGACATCATCGCGCTGCAGGAGGTCCTAAGCGCTGACGGAGCACGCGAGCAACACCAGGCGCGGTTTATTGCGGCAGAACTTGGTTTTTATTTCTGTCTGGGTGAAAACCGCCGGCTCAATGGCGGGGCATACGGCAACCTGCTGCTCAGCCGGTTTCCTCTGCATCGCATCCAGAACCACGACATAAGCATTGGAAGACGCGAACCCCGCGGCTGCCTGCGCGCTGATATCCAGTTCATGGACACCACGCTTCATGTCTTCAACGTGCATCTCGGGACCAGCTTTCTTGAACGGCGGCACCAGGCCCGACGTTTGCTAAGTCCGGCAATCTTGCATAACCGGGAGCTTCACGGCGCGCGGATCGTGCTTGGGGACTTCAACGAGTGGACACGCGGTCTGACGTCGCAGTTGCTCTGCGCTCACTTCGAGAGCGCGGACGTCCGCACGCATCTGCGCCGTTCGCGGACGTATCCGGGCCCGCTTCCTTTCCTGCACCTCGATCACATCTATTTCGACCGGGCTTTGAAGATGGAGCGCTTAACCCTTCACCGTAGCCGGACCGCGCTGATTGCCTCCGACCACCTGCCGCTGGTTGCTGATTTTCGACTGGACGTCTGTCCTGGGCCGGAACATCAGAGTTTCACGCAAAGTGCTGTACGGGAAAAGCAACAGCCGTGAAACTCTGCTTTGGGCTTGCAGTATAATCGCGTCATTCTAGTCAGGAGAGCATCACTCCCATATGTTGCAGGTAATCGCGCGCGACGTGGAACGCGCCATGTCGGATACTCCCTTTGTGCATCAATACGGCTTTCGTCTGCATTCGACCGCACCGGGAGAATGCACCATTTATTTTCCTTTTCAGAAGGGGTTTTTGCGGCCTGACGGCCTGGTCAGCGGGCCGGTGCTGATGGCGGCTGCCGATCTGGCCATGTGGCTGGCGGTAATCACCAAATTGGGCGAACCGGGCAGGGCTGCCGTCACCGTGGAAATGAAAACAAACTTCTTGTCCGCGGCGCGGGACGAATTCTGGTGTACTGCCAAGCTGCTCAAGCTGGGCGGACGCCTGATCTTTGGGACGGCAGAATGCAAGGACAGGGACGGCCTGATGCTGACCCATCACACGTTTACTTACGTCCGGCAGAGCGCTAAGCCCAAATAGGGAAAACTCCCCGACCAGTACCTTTGGTAATCTTGCGGGGCCCCTGACTGAGACCTGACAATCCTAGCGCCATGAGCAAACGTCTCCTTATCGCGCTAGTAATTTGCGCGCGCAGTGTGTTGTTGTTACTCCGGTTACCGCTGCGCGCGCTTTGCTGGCTCGAAGCCTGGAGCGACCACATCCTTCGCGAGGGGCAGGCCGAGCGAATGCGCGCCGCCGAGGCCCGCGCCAATAACATCCTGCACTTTCCCCGCCGCAGCGCGTAAGCTACCCAAGCTCTCAATTGAGGCTGCTGACAGGTTCCCGTCCCTGACGCAATCCATTTCCGCGATCAACAGGCGCTCGCCGGTGAGCACAATGTTGCTCAACGTCCCCACGGCCTGTCCCATGGACGGCAAGCGTAACGCGAGCAGGAAGAATGCTATGAAAAGTACGTGACGGGAAAGCATCAGTAGTGACTCCACAGTAAACATAGTGCAGCTTAAGCGCAAGCAGCTTCCCACTTGGGGGCGCAAGGCCGCCAAACGGCGGTGAATTGCGGGGCCATCCTCAGATGCTCAGATATTCCCCTCGGGTACTTTCCATTATTGCCTTAATCCCCCGCTGGGCGCGGGTTTTCGAGGACTGCTGTGTTATGGTTGGCTGCGTTCCACGTTTTCGCTATGGCGGTCGCACAGCTCCCAGCCCCCAGACTTCTTCGGCGAATTATCAGGCAGATACGTCCCTATACGGGCTTGCTGGTGGGCATTTCGATTCTGGATCTGCTCTCGATCCCACTTACTTTGTTGTTACCTGTTCCCCTGAAGCTGGCGGTGGACAGTCTTACCGGCTCGCAGTCCGTTCCCCAGGTGGCGCAGCGTTTTTTCCCGGCCTCCTGGTCCCTAGAAACTATCGAGTTGCTTCTTGCGGCCGGGTTGATGCTGGCCGTCGGGCTTCTTCAGCACGTCCTCGGTTTCGCTAATTGGTGTCTTCAGACCTACACCAGCGAAAGGCTGGTTCTGGACTTTCGCTCGCAATTGTTCCATCACGTGCAACGGCTTTCGCTTTCCTATCACGACAAGCAAGGATCAAGCGACCCTAGCTACCGCATCCAGTACGACGCCCCTGCCATCGCGTTCATTGCCGTGCGCGGCGCCATTCCCTGCCTGACGCAACTGCTGACGCTGGCGGGCATGCTCTACGTTTCCGCCCGCATTGACTTCGAGCTTGCCATGATCGCGCTGGCCGCGGCGCCTTTCCTGTTCCTGCTGACGCGCAAGTTCAGCACGCGTCTGCGGCGGCAATGGATCGACGTCAAAGACCGGGACAGCCGGGCCATGGCGGTGGTCCAGGAGGTGCTCAACTCCGTCCGCGTGGTCAAGGTGTTCGGTCAGGAGGAGCGCGAGCACGGCCGCTTCATGAAACATTCAGGGAAATACATGCGCGGCCAACTCGAGCTTACGCTGCTGCAAGCCAATTTTTATGTTTTTGTCGGCATGACCATCGCTGTGGCCAGTGTTACCGGGCTGTACCTGGGCGTGGGGCACGTCCGCGCCGGTGTTTTGACCATCGGCGAACTGCTGATGGTGCTTACGTATATGGGCAAGCTGTATGAGCCGCTGGGAATGGTAAGCAGCAAGTGGGGCGAGCTACAGTCCTCCCTGGTCAGCGTGGGCCGGGCTTTTGCGCTGCTGGACGAAGTTCCCGAGGTGGCGGAGAAGCCCAGCGCGGCGATGGTCCGAAAGGCCGCCGGCGCGATTACCTTCCGCAACGTCAGCTTCCATTACCACCCCGAGAAACCGGTTCTGCGGGACATTTCTTTCGAGATCAGCCCGGGTACACACGTCGGGATATGCGGCAGAACCGGAGTAGGGAAGACCACGCTGATCACCTTGCTTACGCGCCTGTACGACCCGGTCAGCGGCGCCATCCTGCTGGACGGCATTGACCTGCGCGATTACAAACTCAAGGCCCTGCGCGACCAGTTCACCATTGTTTTGCAGGAGCCGGTGCTGTTTTCGACTACTATCGGCGACAACATCGCTTACGCGCGCTCCGGAGCGAGCGAAAGCGATGTGATTGCGGCGGCGAAAGCCGCTAACGCGCACGAATTCATCATGCGCCTGCCCGACGGCTACAACACCGAGGTGGGACACCGGGGCCAGCGCCTGTCGGGCGGCGAGCGTCAGCGAATATCCCTGGCACGCGCATTCCTGAAAAGTGCGCCCATCGTGATCCTCGACGAACCGACCAGCTCAGTAGACCTGCGAACCGAAGCCGGCATTGTCGAAGCCACGGAAGCTTTGATCAAGGGACGCACGACCTTCATCATTGCTCACCGCACCAGCACCCTCCAGCACTGTGATGTGCAGTTTGAACTCAACAATGGCAAGCTGGTTTGCGTGAAAGACCTTTCCACAATCGCGCCCGCTGCGCTGGCCGCCGCTGCCGGCCTCAGCTCCAAGGCCAATCTGGGGACGCTGCTGAAGACCAGCGGCGCGCTGGTACCTGCAGGCGATTAGGCCCGTTACCCGATGTATTCGCGAATGTACTCGTCCTGACTGTGCACGAGTTCGGCCGCGGTTCCGTCAAAGATGATCTTGCCGTCGCGCAGGATCACGAAGGTGGTATGCACGTCCGCTGGTTTCATCCCGCCGTCGAGCGGACGCATATGGTTCGTATTTACGTCGAAGTAGTGGGTCGCCATCACGAAAGCGTCTTGCAGGCGGTGGGTGACCATCAAGGCGCTGGTGTGGTAAACGTCGCGCTGCTTCAGGATGAGCTCGATGATATTGGTGGAAGTCACCGGGTCGAGCCCGCCGGTGGGCGAATCGTAGAGCAAAATATCGGGATGGGCGACGATGGCGCGCGCAATGGCAACCCGCCGCCGCATTCCGCCCGAAAGCTCCGCCGGGAACATATCGACCGTGTGTTCCAGTTCGACGAAGCGCAAGGCCTCGACCACGCGCTCGTGAATTTCCTCCTCCGGGATGTCCCCTTCCTCGATCAGCCGGTAAGCAACGTTTTCCTCGACTGTAAGCGAGTCGAACAGCGCGCTTTCCTGAAAAACCATACCGATATTGCGCCGCAGCTCGAATAGCTGTTCTTCCTTCATCTTCGTGATCTCGTGACCGAGCACGAAGATGTTGCCGGAATCGGGTCGCACCAGGCCCAGCGTAAGCTTCAGGATGGTGCTTTTGCCCGAGCCGGCGATGCCCAGCAGGATCTTGGTTTCTCCGCGCTTGAGTTCGAAGGAAATGCCTTTCAGCACGGGCATGCCTTCGAAGGCGATCGCCACATCTTCAAAAATGATGGCCTTGTGGCGGGTTTCCGGAGGCGGCGTGGGAAGGGTCGCGGTCGTCGAGAGGACAGACATGACTTAGCTGGGGAAGGTCGCCATCAGGAAACGCGTGACGAAGAAATTGACCACCAGGATCAGGATAGACGCGGCCACAACCGCCTGCGTAGTAGCGCGGCCCACGCCTTGTGTCCCGCCCCGGGCGGACAAACCGTAGTAGCACCCTATGCTGGCGATGATGAACCCGAACAGCACCGGCTTCACCAGACCCATCAGGACATCGGTGAACACCAGTGACTGCCAGGCCGTACTCCAGTACTGATATGCGTCCAGGCCCAGCAGCACGGTGGCGATCATGGATCCGCCAGCCAGTCCTACCAGATCGGAAATGATGGTCAGGAAAAACAGCATGACCACAGTCGCAATTACCCGGGGCGTGACCAGTTTCTTGGACGGGTCTGTGCCCAGCGCGCGCATGGCGTCAATCTGCTCCGTGACTTTCATGGAGCCCAGTTCGCTGGCCATGCCGGAAGAGTTGCGTCCGGCCACCATCAACCCCGTCAGTACCGGCCCGAGTTCGCGGACCATGGAAAGCGATACCAGTTGTCCGGTCAGCGAGAGAGAGCCGAATTTCTGCAGCGTATTGGAGGTCTGCAGCGCCAGCACCGCTCCGGTGAAAAAGCCGGTCAGCACGACGATCGGCAACGAACCCACGCCGATCAGGTCCGCCTGTTGCATAATGTCGCCAAAATAGCGCGGGTGGGAAAACAAATTGAGCACAGAGCGCCAGGCCAGGCTGGAATACTCTTGCACGGCCAGGACGGTGTCTTTGGCAAACTCAGCTGGCGTTTCCATGGCTGACAGGAACTATAGCCAAACTATAACAGAGGGACTTGCGGTTTTAGTCGAAACAGTGGGGTGATCAAATTCGTCACCTAAAGCATGATCTCAGCTAAGCTGCCGGGGATGGGGGCGGCGCCGGCCGCGAAGGGACTGGCGGGGCGAGTTTGGGGGAGTTGATTCTTGCGGCTTCTCCGGGCAGCACTTCCCGCAGCGCCCACTCGATTCGCTCGATCGCTTCCCTGGTTCTGCCCGCCATTTCCGGGTCCTTGATGTTAGCGGTTGCGTAGATGATTACCTGCAGGGCGTTACGCACGTGGTGGTTCATCTCCTGCATTATTGCGATTTTTTCTGCCTGGCGGCGCAGTTCGCGGCGGTGGTGTAACTCCAGCGAGAAGACAAGGATTGCGACGAGCACAGCAAGGAGAAGGTCATCAACGCCAATCACCGCCCTTCCCAACCCGATACTCGCAAGAAAAAAATCAACCAGAGCTACGCCGGCTAGTGTGAAAAGACCTGCAAGCAAGGCTCGAAGATAGTCGCGGCGGAAATTGATAGTCATCACCGGTACTGGGGAATTTAATTATAGCTCGGGATATTCGAGCACAGTTGTTGTTCCCCTACATCGCCGCTCAGTCTTTAGGGTCGTGTCGTGTGGAAGATCCATAGATCAGGGCTTCGCGGAGAAGCCAGCATCTGTGGGCGTCGTCGGCAACGTCAAGAACCCCAGGATTTGGACTGTACGCGCAGCGACGGCAGAACATGCAGGTCGAAACCAGTATGTGTTCAGTGGCGAGTGTGCGGACAAAAAAGTCTTGTACCTCGGTTTGCAAGTGTAACCCTAGGAAGCCAACAACTATATTTGACAAAACCCCACGTTGGGCGCGCCAAGATCCACGCCGTTACCAAGCCCCCTAACGCGTAAGTGCCCGTGCGCTGGCTTTTTCGGCGATGATTTTCTTGGCGTTGTCGGCCAGTTCTTTTGCCTTCGGCAACAGTTCCAGCGCCTTGTTCACTTCGGGATCGGCTTCGGCGCTGACCTTCAGCCCTTCCTCCTGGCCGAACTCGTCGATAAAGATTTCGCTTTTAATCCTCGCGCGGATCCAATCGTTAACTTGGGCGAGGTCGGCTTCGGTGAAGGGTACTTTCTGATCGTTCAGGAACTGACGGAATTCCTGCATCACGGGTTCGTCAACTTCAAAACTCTTGGTCAGGTGCTTGCCGACCACATAGCGCTTGGCAAAGTTGAAGAACACATAATGCTGAAGGAGCGTGTCCTGAAAGTGGTTTGTCTTTTGCGGGACGATTTTCACGTCCGGGGTGATGCCGCCGCCACCGTACACGGGACGCCCGCTGTCGGTCATCTTCACTTCACGGGCGGCGGGGTTTTTATCGTCCGCCGCATCGTGATTGTAGTAATAGTCGTACAGCGAGATACCGTTGTAATCGCGCTGGATCAGCCGCCCGCTCGGGGTGTAGTACTTGGCCGTAGTGAGGGCCAAGCCGGTATTTTCCGACAGCGGATACACCGTCTGCACCAGTCCCTTGCCAAAGGTGTTCTCCCCCACGATGAGGCCGCGATCATGGTCCTGAATGGCCCCAGCCAGAATTTCAGCCGCCGACGCGGTGCCGCGGTTCACCAGAACCACGATGGGATAGTCTTTGCCGCCGTTGCCGTGGGTGGCTTTATAAACCTTCTCCGGCGAGGACCGGCCGTGGTGAGAAACAATCACCGCGCCCTTTTTCAGAAACTTGTCCGCAACTCCCACGCCTTCGCTGAGCAGACCGCCGGGATTCTGCCGCAGATCGAGGATAAGCCCCTTCAGGTTCCCGAACTCGTCCAGTGCCTTTGCCACCTCGCGATCAGTGGTTTCCTGGAATCCGGAAATATGCATGTAGCCGATTCCGGGGCGGATCAGGAAGTGCAGGTCTACGCTGTAGCGCGGAATCTCGTCACGCACAACCGTGAACTCCAGCGGTTTCTCGGAGCCCTCGCGCAGCATGGTGATGCGCACGGTCGTGCCTTTCGGGCCTTTCAGCATTTCCGCTACTTCGCTGGTGCTCAGGTTGTCGGTGGGTTTACCATCCACCGCCACGATGACGTCGCCGGGATGGATCCCGGCCCGATAAGCCGGCGTGCCCACAAAGGGGGCGATCACAATGACTTTATTGTTACGCGGTCCGACCTGCATCCCCACGCCGTAGTACTTGCCTTTCTGCTCTTCACGCAGCAATGAGTACGACTTGGGATCGAAAAAGTTGGAGTGCGGGTCCAGCACGCGCAGCATGCCGGGGATGGCCCCGTTGTAAATGGCTTTGTCCGGGTTGACCGGCTCGGCGTAGTTCTGTTCGACCACGTCGTAGACCTGCGAGAAGACGCGCAGGCTTTCGCGCAGATCAGAGTCGCTGGAGTTTGTTGCAGTGCCGACGCGCTGCCCGAAAACGGCTCCGAGCAATCCGCAAATTAGAATGACAAAAGTGACGAGGACAAGATTACGACGAGAACTACGGGCCATCTCTATTCCTTAACGCCGCCACAGCTTCGGCCGTTCCAATAAGCTGCGTTTAGCGTGAACTGAAGGCAGTATATCACGCACTTACGGCTGCCAAATCCAGCAATCTCAGCACCTTAACTCTACTGGAACAGCCTTCGGAACCGGGAGCCAATAGATGGGATGCGCCGTGACTCAGCCAAGTTTCGAAAATACCTGCGATCCTAATGGGAAACAACCCAGGCCTGTCTGGCTTATCTTCCGCGTGCCCGCGCCAGTCGTCGTGAAGCAGTGACCACATAGGCAGCGAAGATGAGCCAGAGCAGCACCGCGCCGATTCCAAAAGCTGTCCGCCCCCCGGTTGCGCTGGATGCACCGGAATGCGTGATGAAGGGCTGGGCTAGCGTGCTGGAGAAACGGCGTTCGCCGGCGCCAAATGCAACCCACGTTGCCACAGCGGCGAGCGAGCCAATGCATCCCAGACCGAAAAAATATTGCAGCAGGCGGATCCTAAACGGTGTATCCGCCGGAAGATCTCCATCGGGGCCGATGCCACCCGCGACGCCGTAGCCGACGATCACGCTGCCTCCGCAGAACAGAAACGCAAGCCCTGCGGCTGCAATCACCCAGCGCGGGCTGGAGACATCTGCCGCAGTATCCAATGGCAACGCGCCCATCCCTGCAAGAATGATGGCGAGGCCTACCCCGGCGAACAGCACTCCAACCAACACTGCCGTGCGGGGAGACATCTGCTTTGAAGGCATATCTGCCGGGATTGTACCGCGATAAGTCCTGGCGGCAATTGCTGGCCTTCGGCAGCGCTAGTATCATTGGGTCATGAACCTGGGATTCCCAGAGATGATGTTCATCTTTCTTCTGGCCTTGCTCCTTTTTGGGCCAAAGAAACTGCCGGAGATTGGACGTCAAATCGGCAAGGCGATGGCCGAATTCAAGCGCGCCAGCAACGAATTCAAGGCGCAGCTTGAAACCGAAATGCGGCAGATAGAGGTCGAAGAAGCATTCAAGAAAGAGAAAGAAGCATTCGAGAAAGAGAAAGAAGCGTTGAAGCAATCGTTGCTGCCGCCTGAGGGGACAGTGGCCAGCACCGGCTCGGCGACGCCCGAGACCACATCCTCCCCATTGCCTCCAGCTCCAACACTAGACGCGCCTAAAGGTCCTAATGCCTGACGTTGGTTTTGACACGGCCGCGAACCGCGCCATCGAACAGATGAAGGGCATGAGCTTCCTCGAACACCTGGAGGAACTCCGCCGTCGCATCATCAAGGCCCTGATCGCCTGTGCCGTTGGTTTCGCGGTCTGCTGGTACTACGCCGAGCGGATTTTTGGCTACATGCAAGCCCCCATTATGGATGCGCTGAAGCGCAACCATCTGGACACCCACCTGGTTTATCTGAACCCCACCGAGCCCTTCAACCTTTACTTGAAGGTGGGGCTAATTGCCGGACTCTTCCTCGCCTCGCCTTTCATTCTGTATCAGGTGTGGGCCTTCATTGCGCCGGGCCTCTACCGTCACGAAAAACGTTATGTGCTGCCGTTTATGTTTTTCACCGTCGCGCTGTTTTTGGCCGGCGGTTACTTCGCTTATCGCGCGGTGTATCCGGCAGCGCTGGATTTCTTGATCAGCTACGGCCGCCAATTCCAGCCGATGATCACCATCGCTGAGTACACCAACTTGTTTCTGGTGATTACGCTCGGCATGGGTCTGATATTCGAAATGCCGGTGCTCGTGTTCTTCTTGGCGCTTATGGGTGTGGTCAGTGCCGGCTGGATGTGGAAAAATCTGCGTTACTCGATTCTGGGAATCACCATTGTGGCCGCTATCATTACTCCCACGACTGACATCATGAATATGGTGATCTTCGCCACGCCCATGGTGGCGCTCTATCTTGTCAGCATTCTCATCGCCTGGCTCGTCCATCCGAAGCGGAGAGAAGCTAAAGCTAAACTGAAGGCATGAGGAGCAAGAGCCTGCATGCGGCAGTGGCTGCAATCGCCCTCCTGATGCTGTGTGCCTGCACGCAGGAGAAGCCGGGGAATGGGCCGAAGGCGGCTGCGCCATTGCTGACTTCTACGAGTGCCAGCGCGCCGTCTGTTCCGGCCTCCCCGTCAGAAACGAGGGCATCTGCTACGCCAGTCAAGGCGGAAGCGGCGGCCGCGCCGCGCTTCAATAGCGGCCGCGCTATGCAATACGTCAAAACTGTCGTGGCGATTGGGCCGCGTTATGTGGGCAGTCCCGGCCACGCGAAGATGGAAGCTTTGCTGCGCTCACATCTGAAGGCTGACAGGTTGGAAGAAGACGCATTCACTGCATCCACCCCGCTGGGGGCCAAGCAGATGCGCAATTTCATCGCAAAGTTCCCCGGCCCCAAGGACGGCATTATTGTGATCGCCGGTCATTACGACACCCTGTATGGCCGCAAGGATTTTGTCGGCGCAAACGACGCCGGTTCCAGCACGGGCTTCCTGATGGAATTGGCCAGCGAGCTGCGTGGCAGAAAAATGAACGGCTATAGTGTCTGGCTAGTGTGGCTGGACGGGGAAGAGGCTTTTCGCACGTGGTCCCCAACCGACAGCCTTTATGGCAGCCGTCACTTGGCTGAAAAATGGCAGAAGGACGGCACTCTTCCCAAGATCAAAGCTTTCCTCCTAGTGGACATGATCGCAGATGCCGACCTCAACATTGACCGCGAAGAGAACTCCACCCCGTGGCTGGAAGACCTGGCCTACCAGGCCGCAACGCACTTGGGTTATCAGTCGCACTTCTTTCGGCGCACGATCGCCGTAGAGGATGATCACATCCCTTTTGTTCGTCTTGGCGTGCCCAGCGCCGATCTCATTGACTTCGATTACGGCTACGCCAACGCGTACTGGCACACGAGAGAAGATACACTCGACAAGCTCAGTTCCCGGAGTTTGGACATCGTCGGCGATGTCGTGCTGGAGACCGTGCGCCTGCTGGATGAACGATAGTTATTTCCAAGACTGCTGTTTCGAAGAATCTAAACGGTGTCATGCTGAGCGAGCCTCGGCCTCCTTCGCCGAGACGAGTCGCAGCATCTTGTCATCGTGAGCGAGCGCCTGTTTTGGGCGCGCGAGTCGAAGGATCTTGCGGTCTTCCCTGGAACCCAACCTAAAGTTTATGTGTAATTCGGATGAGTTGGCGGCCGAAACTACTCGCGGCTTTTCTTGCGCAGTTCGATATTCAACCGTTTGATCTTCTGATTCAGGGTAGAGAGGGGGATGCGGAACCGCTCTGCGGCGTCGGTCTGGTTCCAATTACATTTTTCGAGCATGTCGGAGATGATGCGCCGCTCGCAATCTTCCACAATCTCGAACAATGTCGCGTCTGGGCGGTGCTCGATGTTTGCATAGGCGGGGCCGCGGGCCCCGATGTGGTCGGGGAGCAATTCGACGCCTATTGTAGGCTGGGTTGAGAGCACTACGGCCCGCTCGATTACATTTTCCAACTCGCGCACGTTGCCCGGCCAGCCGTAATCCATAAGGGGACGCAGCGCCTCGGGCGTTATCTTGCGGACGGGCTTGTCATTCTCAGCGGAAAATTTATTTAGGAAAAATTCCACGAGCAGTGGAATATCTTCGCGGCGTTCGCGGAGTGGAGGCAAGTCAATGGTGATCACATTAAGACGGTAGTAAAGATCATCGCGGAACTTGCCTTCACGCACCTGCTGCTTGAGGTCCACATTGGTGGCGGCAATGACGCGCACATCCACCTGAATTTCCTGCACTCCGCCCAAGTGCATAAACTTGCGGTCCTGGAGCACGCGCAGGATCTTGGCCTGTGTCTCCAGGCTCATGGTGCCGATTTCATCCAGGAAAAGCGTGCCGCGGTCGGCAATTTCAAACAGCCCCTTCTTGGAAGCCACGGCGCTCGTGAACGCGCCCTTCACGTGGCCGAACAGCGTGGATTCCAGCAGATCGGTGGGCATGGAGCCGCTGTTGACCGGAACGAAGGCCCGGTCTTTGCGCGGCGAGTTCATGTGGATGGCCTTGGCGATCAGTTCTTTGCCGGTCCCGCTTTCCCCCTGCAGCAACACGGTCGAGCGGCTGGGCGCCACCTGCGCTACCAGGTCGAAGATGCGCAGCATGGATTCGCTCTTGCCGACGATATTCTCGAAGTTATAGCGCTGCTTCAGCGCCCGCTTCAGTTGGATGTTCTCTTCTTCAGTGCGGCGGCGGGCGATGGCATTGCGTACATCGGCCAGCAGCTTTTCGTTGTCCCAGGGTTTCTGAACGAAGTTGGCGGCCCCTGCCTGCATGGCTTTCACGGCGTTCTCAACCGTGCCATAAGCGGTGATCATGATGACGGAAAAAGAAGGGTCGCGCTCGCGAATCTCGGCCAGGATTTCGAGTCCGTTGCGCTCCGGAAGTGCGTAATCGAGCAGCACCAGATCGAAGGGACGCCCCGCGATCCGCACCAATCCTTCTTCACCACTGCCGGCCATTTCCACGTCGTAGCCTTCCGTTTCGAGAAGAACTTGCAGTGATTCGCGGATGGCGGCTTCGTCGTCTATGATCAGGATTGCGCCTGCCCCGGCCGGCCTTTCACCACTCCGGGAGGCCGCAGCAGCATCAGGCATTGACGGGCTTCCTCGACAACGGGAACTCGAGGTGAAACGAGGTTCCCTGGCCTACATGACTTTCTACAGTGATCTTGCCGGCATGTTCTTGAATGATGCCATAGGTAACTGAAAGACCCAACCCCGTACCGCGGCGATGCCCCTGGCCGTTCTTGGTAGTAAAGAACGGATCGTAGATGCGCTGGATATGCTCCTGAGCAATGCCGGTACCGGTGTCGGAAACCGTGACTCGGACGCAAGAACCATTGCTGGTGCAGACGCGGAGAGTGCCGCCGCCGGGCATAGCATCACGCGCGTTCAGGAACAGGTTCAGGAACACCTGTTGCAGCTTGCCGCTATTGCCGTAGATGGGCGGCAGGTCAGCCGTCAGGTCCTGCTCAACGCGAATGCGCGCGGTCTTCAGTTGATGTTCGAGCAGGGCCAGCGTATCCTGCACGACTTTATTGATGTCAACGCCGCTGAACTCGGTGCTGCTGGTGCGGGAAAAGTTCAGCAGGTTGTTGACGATTTCCGAGGCGCGGAAACTTTGCCGGGTGATGCGTTCCAGCAGGGCTGTCTTCTTGTCGTCGCCGCGCAGTTCCTTGGCCAGCATCTGCGTGTAGCTGGAAATCACTGCCAGCGGAGTATTGACCTCGTGGGCAACACCGGCAGCAAGCAGGCCGATGGAAGACATCTTCTCCGCCTGGCTGAGTTGCGATTCCAGTTCTATACGCTCGGTGATGTCATCCACGATGATCAGGCGCCCGATCACGTTGAAGTGGCGGCTCACCAGGGGGGCAATGGCGATGTTGGTGATGCGGCTTTCGCCGGCCGTCGTCTCGAACCGGAACTTGTAAAGGTTGTGAACGCCGGGGTTTGGCCGCACCCGGTAGAACTCCTCGGCGAAGCTGGCAGGGAACACCTCGCTCAAGGGCCGGCCTAAAGCATTGCCTCGTGGCAGAGCGAACATGACCTCCATCTGCGAGTTCCAGAACTCAATCTTGTCCTGCAGATCAACTGCCAGCACACCCACGCTGATGGATTCGACAATGTTCTCGTTGAAATCCTTCAGCCGCTCGTATTCCGTGACCTTCTGCTCCAGCGAGGCATACAGGCGTGCGTTCTGGATGGCGATCCCGATGTACCCGGCAAGCGTTTCCAGCAACTCCACATCCTCGCTGGACAGGAAATCGCCTTCCGTCGTCTTTCCGAGCCCCAAGACAGCGATCGTGCGGTTTTGTACCGTGCAGGGGATGTAGTAGTTCAGGTCGAGCCGCGCGATAGCGTCCTGGGCGCGCGGCGATTCGCGCACTACCTGGTGCGTGTTGTCGAAGAACAGGTGACCCGCGCTCATTTCGGGGCGCTGCTCGCTGAGGAAGCTCAAGTCCAGGTTGCGAATCTCCGGCATGCCAGACGATTTGGCCAGCAGGAAGCGTTCCGGTGTTTCGCCGACAGCCACAAACACCGCGCAGCGGTCCACTAGAAGCGTGCGCGACAGGCGGTCCACGATGGAGCTGAGCATCTGGTCCAGATCGGTTTCCGAGCTGAGGGCGCGGCCGAATTCAATTAAGGTTTTGCGGTAGTCGTACCGCTTGCGATAGAAGAACTTGTCCAGCCGGTCCTGGATCCAGTTCTTGACTGGTTCAAACAGCAAGGCAGTGACCGCAACCGCGATGATGAGCCCCAGCTTCCCCGCGCTGGGCACGCGGGCATGGACGATCTCGGCGGCGGCGGCAATGGCGGCAAAGTACACGCCCACAATGGCTGCCGCCGCCAGCGTGTACGCCACGCCGCGCTTGAAGATCAAATCCACGTCCATCAGTCGGTAGCGGAAAATGGCGTAGCCGAACGTCAGCGGCAGGAACACCAGAGAAAGCACCGCCAGCTTCACCGTGGACCCGGGCATTTCACCTCGGAGATACGTCACCACGTAGAACAGCCAGGGGGCGATGGCCAGGGTCGTGCCCCGGGTCACCCACTTCATCTGCTGCCGGAGAATCGGCGTACTCGCGTGCTTGTAGGTATGCCACAGCACTGCAGCCGAGAGCACGAACAGCGCCGCCTGGTGCAGCATGGAAAGACGGTCCAGGTTCCAGCGCAGCATTTCACTGGGCGCCCACAACTTGTAGGCCGCCACTCTCAACGACAGCAGCAGCGCGGCAGGCACATAGACCAGCGCCTGCGTCCAAGGGCGTTTGCCGACGAACTCTTTCCGTTCCGGGAAGGTGAGAACAAAATGCAGGAACAGGGCTGCTTGCAGCGACTCAGCAACCACGTTGGACCAGTAAACGATCTGGTCGAACTGGTTCAGCTTCCCCGTGTAGTGGAACGAGTAGTAAATGAACGACGTCAGGCAAAACAGGTAGAAGTGCGTGGATTTGGGCGCCGTCCAGCGTCGCAGCAGAACATAAAGCCCAATGCCGAGGTAGATCAAGGCAATGAAGCGCAGCCCGAGATTCATGGAGCGGTCCCGGGGAACCAAGACCACTGGGACCTCCAGCGATACTCCCTGCCGCCGCAGGCCGTACGTGGCCTTCGACCAGGGGCCAATGCGGTACACGGCGCGGTTGAGCGCGGCCGTAGTGCTCACCGGCTGCTCGTTTACGGAAACCAGAATGTCACCGGGTTTCAGTCCGGCTCGCGCGCCGGGTCCCTGGGGCTCTACCTTGTGAGCTTTAATGGCCCCGGCCCGCTCTGCCCACCACACGCCGTCATACGGCAACTGATATCGGGATTCCTGATTGAAGTTGATCCAGGCGAAGATAGCGGCAGCCAGTGTCAAAATCGACAAGACCACGGCTGAGAACCGGATTGAAAACTCCTTCGTCATCGGCCTGTACGACGGACGTGAGCCCTTCGGCGCTGCGGCACACGGCTGTGAACTAAATGAGTGCAACTCAGGTGCCACGTCGTGATCCATAGCGAATAAACTAACTGGCGAAGAATGTTGAGGTTACACAATCATAGCAGCAGTACTTGAGAGAAAATACGGAATTCAGGAAATTAATTGTGGCTTTCCGTATCTGCTGGTTGCCACTATCCCGCTGCAATCACGCCTCCGGAGTTCAGGTACACGTCGCTGAGGCATATAGATGCGGGTGTTACTTGCCACGGATTGCCTCATTCTTGGTGCAGACCTGCCCCCGCGGCGAAGGAAAGCCGTACGAATAGCCATTCCCTGTGATTAAAATCGCAGCATGGCGAACTTTGAGGCAATCGTGGAACGCGAACGCCGCTATCTGCTGCAAACCTATAGCCGCTATCCCTTGGCCTTGGCCCGGGGAAAGGGCGTATATGTCTACGACGTAGACGGGCGCCGCTATCTGGATTTCGTCGGCGGATTGGGCGTAAATGCCCTCGGCCACGCTCACCCGCGCATCGTCAAGACGATCCGCGAGCAGGCCGCCCGCGCTATTCATGTTTCCAATCTCTACTACAACGAATACCAGGGTCTGCTGGCCCAGCGGCTGTGCCAGGCGGCAGGGCTGCAGCGTGCATTTTTTTCCAACAGCGGCACCGAAGCCATCGAGGGTGCGCTCAAGCTGTCCCGCGCCTTCGGCCACAGCATCGGGGGAGATTCCAAGTGCAGGCTGGTGGCGGTGGAAGGCTCCTTTCATGGCCGCACCTTTGGCGCCTTGTCGCTCACAGGACAGGAGAAACACCGCAAGAGCTTTGAGCCGCTGCTGGAAGGGGTTACCTTCGTCAAGCTGAACGACGTCGAAGGCTTGCGGGCCGCCGTTGACGACAGCACCTGCGCCGTGGTGCTGGAACCTATCCAGGGCGAAGGCGGCATCCGGGAATGTTCCGAGGAGTTCCTGCGCGAGGCGCGCAGCGTCGCTGACCATCACCGCGCCGTGCTGGTGCTGGACGAAATACAGTGCGGACTGGGTCGTACCGGCAGCCTGTTCGCATTCCAGCAGATGGGCGTTCAGCCCGACATCGTAACCATCGCCAAGCCGCTGGCGGCAGGCCTGCCGCTGGGAGCGTTCCTGGTGCGGGAAGAAATTGCAGGCGCGATCACGGCCGGTAAGCACGGCAGCACCTTTGGGGGTGGTCCGCTGACCTGCCGCGTCGCAATCGAATTCCTCAACATCCTGGAAGACGAAGATCTGCTGCGACGCGTGCGCCGCGCCGGCTCGTACTTGCAACATGAGTTCCGCGCCCTGATGGAGAAATTCCCCGATATAGCGCGTGAAGCGCGCGGGCGTGGATTTATCCAGGCGCTGGCACTGTCTATTCCGGCGCGTCCTATCGTGGAAGCGGCGCTGGAGGACGCAGTGCTGTTCAACAGTACGCAGGAAACCGTGCTGCGCTTCCTGCCACCATACCTGTTGCAGGAAAAGCACGTGGACCGCGGCATCAAAGTACTGACTAAGCTTTTGGCGAAACACAAGCAAGTCAGCAAGCATTCCGCGGCAGCTCAGCAGTGATCGGGAAATCGGGGAATCGGGTGACCGGGTGATCTGGTGATCCGCTGATCTGCTGATCGGGGGAGGAGAACACTTTCCCCGATCCCCAATAAAAAAGGGGAGCTTTTCAGCTCCCCACAGAAGCGACAGAGGCGATATCGATAAAGTTGGAATCCTGAGATGCGCCTGCGGTTGCCACCCGCGGAGAAAATTTGATTCCGTGAGCCGTTCCTTCAGCAACGCCAATTTGCCGCATTGGGAAACATCCAAAATCGGGAATCCTCGTCCGTTCACTGACGCGGCCCCGGTCATCAGCGAGCATACCGTCACCATTGATGGTTATCGCATGCGCTACTTGCGCAGCGGTCAAGGACCGGCCCTGATGCTGATCCATGGACTGCTGGGGTACTCGTTCTCGTGGCGGTTCAATATTCCCGTGCTGGCGCAATGCGCAACCGTGTATGCGCCAGACTTGATCGGGGTGGGGTTTTCCGACCGTCCGGCACAATGCGATCGTTCCCTGCGCGCTACTGCTGACCGCGTGCTAAGGTTCATGGATTTTGCCGGAATTGATGCAGCGGACGTGGTTGGCACTTCGCACGGTGGCGGAGTTGCGATGTTGATGGCTGCTGCTCAATCTGGGCGAGTGCGGCGCCTGGTGCTGGTAGCGCCCGTGAACCCCTGGTCCAAGCAGGGCCGTTTGCGCGCCCGTCTGCTGGGTACGTCGCTGGGCGCGGGCATGTTCCGGTTGGCATCGCCATCATTGCGGCTCGCCAACCAAATTGGACTTCGCCGGCTTTATGGTGATCCACGCCGCATTCCCCCCGGTACGGTAGAAGGCTACGACGCGGCGATACGTATCCCCGGAACTTTGGATCATCTGCTCGGAATCATGAAATGCTGGCGGCAAGACATGAAGGAAATTGAGCGCGCGCTACCGGCCATCGCCCATATCCCCACGCTGCTGATGTGGGGCAGCAAAGACGGCGCCGTGCTGCCCGCATCCGCCGCCAAGTTACAGCGGCATTTTCAGAACGCGCGACTCGTCATCTTTGAAGGCGCGGGCCACTTGCCATATGAGGAAGTACCAGAAGAGTTCAACCGGGCACTGCTTCAGTTCCTGCTGGAGAAGAAATAGCAACAAGCAACGAGCAGCAAGCATGCACAATTTTGTGGCTTGCTGCTCGTAGTTCTTCACCGTTGCAGCGTCAGCGGCTGGTCGAGCCTGAAGGTCAGCAGCGACTCGGCCGGGACCTTTACTTCCTTCCCACGCGTAAGTACCTGCGCCGTAGCTCCAGCGCCGGCGCCAGTGACTGCTCCAATGGCTGCACCCTTGCCGCCGCCGACGACCGCGCCGATCAGAGTTCCAAGCAGCGCCCCGCCACCGGTCATTTCCGCGGTCCGCTTGTTAGCGCCGATGCCACGGTTCCCGGATTGTGTTACTGGGTTGGCGGCAATGTTGTACGTTTGGCCATTCACTGTGACCGACTGCAGTCCCAGCGCTACTTCGTTGGAACCGACTCCTAGCGTACCTTGGCTGATGTTGTTGACTGTCAAGGTTGCGGGTGAGCCCTTCGGAACCAGCAACTGTCCGTTGGCGCCCATCACATTCTGCGCAATTTCGGCGGAGTACTGGCGGCCCACGCTGCTTTTGTCGGCGACGATGTTTTCGTTAGTACGGATCGTCAGTTGGGTGCCTGCAGGGATCGCGTTCTGCGTCGCCGCTGCTGGCGCCGCCGTTTCTGGGTATGCCTGCTGAGTCGGGCCCGCCTGCGGATACTGCTGCTGGGCCGGGGCAGTTTGCGGATACGGCTGTGGCTGCGTAGTCTGCGGGTACTGCGACTGGGCCGCAGCGCTGCCGATCATCAACGCGCATGCAACCATCAGTGCAAACATGTTTCTCATAGCAAGCACCTCGTTTGCTCTTGTCTCGTTGGGACTGCCTTGATTGGGATTGCCTTAAATTAGAGGCCATGTTGTGACCCGTGGGTGGTCTTGCGTGTTCTGTGGCAGCGGTATAAGAAAAAGAGAAAGGCAGGGAATCAGCGCCGGCAGCGACCTGAAGAAGCGGACAAAGCAGCCTGAGGCGCATCCATCCCACACATTCCAGCAACAGGATTACCAAATTCGGCGCAAACCAAATATCATGCGGCACAGCAGATATGGGAGAGCGCATATTCGAGCTTTTGCGGGCACACTTTGCGCAGCACGGTTATTGGACCGTGGCAGGAGCGCTGCTGCTGGAGAACGCCGGTGTTCCGGTCCCTGGGGAGACCATTCTGCTGTTCGCCAGCTTTCTGGCCTCGTCGGAACATGAGCTGAAGCTGCCGTGGATCATTGTGGTGGCGACTCTCGCCTGCACTTTTGGCGACAACTTGGGCTATATTATCGGCCACCATGGCGGACGCCCGCTTTTGGAACGCTATAAACACCTGTTCCGCATTTCGCAGGCGCATATTGATAGAGCAGAGAAGCTATTCGCACGCCACGGCCCGCCTACCGTCTTTGTCGCCCGTTTCATCTTCGGTATGCGTATCCTTGCCGGACCGCTCGCAGGCGTATTGCGCATGCCCTGGAAAGCATTTCTGTTGTTTAACTTTCTCGGGGCCGTGTTGTGGGTGAGTGTTATTTCAAGCATTGGCTACCTCTTCGGCCGCAACTGGAGCAAGCTGCTCCGGATCGTGCGCAATGTTAATGTCGGCGTCCTCATACTGGTGGGCGTCGTTGTGCTCGTCCTCTGGCTATTGCATCGAAGAAAAGAAACAGCGGTGCGGAGAATTTCCGCCGCCGAGAAACCCGATAAGGACCGCTGCTGTACGACCCGTGAAGGCCAAAGCTAAGCACGTTTTGTTGATCGCCGCTGGCTGGACATTCCTCCTGCTGGGAGTGGCGGGCTTGTTTCTGCCAGTATTGCAGGGCGTGCTCTTTCTGCTCATTGGGCTGATCATCCTTTCTTCCCAGTACGCTTGGGCGCATCACTGGTTGCAAAAAGTGAAAAAGCACTTCCCACAAGTCGCGCATCATTCCGAACGCGCAAGTGAGAAGGTGCATCGCTGGCTGGCGTGGCGGCGCCCGCCTCAGTCACGAAGCCAGCGTGGTGAAGCTGAGATAGCTGAGTGAAATTGCAGGACAATTCGGACCGGCCAACATGGATGTGGGGTCTGGAGCGCGAGGCGTGGATCCGTTTCCTGATTGCGCTGGGCGGATTGAGCCTGGCCTTTGCCTGCGCGATTTTCTCCACCGTGGCGCGCCAGGCAGGGAATGTGTTCGTGACCGTGCTGCTGGCCTCGGCGGCACTCCTAGTCGCTGGCATTGTGGCGCTGGCGACGGTGCCATACCTGGCGCGACGGGTAGCATTGTCGCATATGCGCGATGCCATTGATTACGACGTGACCCGCGAGGGCATTGCGTACCTTGTCATGGCGTTGGTTATCGGCATCGCGGCCCTGAATACGGGCAATAACATGCTGTTCATCGTGGTCTCGGCGATGCTGGCGGCCGTGCTGGTGTCGGGGGTCGCTTCGGCCATGGTGTTGCGCGCCCTGAACTTGGAAGTAATGCTGCCGACGCATGTTTTTGCCGGGGAAGGAGTCCAGGCCCGGCTGCTGGTGCGTAACCGCCGCCGACTGCTGCCCTCGTTCTCAGTCAGCGTCGTCCCCCCACGTCCCGGGAGTAACGGTAGACGGCTGCGCTTCCGGCGGACTACGTTTGCCTTGCCCCCCAAGCGCCCTCCCGAACAACAATGGCTGCGCCTGCCCGATCTTGCGCTGCGTTTCGAAAAACCGCCTGCAGCGCCGCCCGCGATTTTTGCCGGTTCCGTGTACTTTCCCTATGTGCCTGCCCGAACGACGGTCACAGCCGATGTCAATCTGCATTTCGCTCGACGGGGCCGGTACGCCCAGGACACGTTTGGTCTAGCCACTCGTTTCCCGTTTTCATTTCTGCTGAAAACCCGGCGGGTGAAGCTGGCTCGCGAGTTGATTGTTTACCCCTCGGTGGAGCCAACCGATGAGTCACTGGAAGTGCTGCCGATGATTACCGGAGAATTCGAGTCTTTCGTGCGGGGGCGGGGCTGCGACCTGTACCGCATCCGCGAATACATGCCAGAAGACTCGGCCCGCCACGTGGACTGGAAAGCGACCGCAAAATCAGGATCGCTGAAGGTGCGCGAGTTCACGCGTGAAGACGAGCGCAAGCTGCGCATTGTGTTCGACAACCCCGCGCCCCGCACGATCTCCGAGGCCGAGTACGAAAGGGCGGTTGCGCTCACCGCGTCGCTGGCATGGCACTTCGCCTCGGAGAATACAGAACTGTCCTTCTCCGCTCCCGGGTACGACGGTTCACCCGATCTCTACACATTTCTCAGCTACCTGGCGCTGGTGCAGCCGGAGAGGGGCCCATCGGTTCTGGATGCGCTGCAAGTGACGGACGATTACAACCTGATCGTTACCTGGCGCCGGCGTGGCAGCATTCCTACCCCGTTGTGGAACTCCTCTTACCTTATCTTTGTGGGCGAAAACGGCCGGAAATAGCCTGACGATCATGGTGGGCTGTCCCGCAGGGCGTCTGTCGCGAGTACCGAAATGAAAAGCCACCCGCCTGCGTTCGAGGAACATCTTTTATGGTGCGCCGGGGTTAGCTGCCGCATCCGATATAAACATCGCGGACGCCGTCCCGACGGGAGGAGCAAGAAATGACGGCCATTTACGATCTGGTAAAAGGCAACGAGCTGTTTGCGGCCAATGATGACCAGAATGTGTTGGACGTGGTTCGCGCCATGGTAGAGCGCAACATCGGTGCAGTGCCGGTGCTCCATGGCGGGGAACTGGTCGGCCTTTTCTCCGAGCGGGACCTGATGAAACGGGTGGTCGCCGAAGGCCGCAATGCAGCAACCACGCGTATCGGCGAAGTCATGAGTACAACCCTGCACGTGGTTGAACCGCGTGAATCGCTGGAAAACTGCATGCTGCTGATGAAGCAGCACAACATCCGTCATCTGCCCATCTGTGAAGGCCGGAGGCTCAAAGGCATGGCTTCCTTGCGCGACATCCTGCTTTATAACCTCGTCGAAAAGGATGGCGAAGTGAACTTCATGCGCGCGTATATACAGGCCAGCACGTAGGCTGGCGAGTTCTGAAGCGGTCCTCCGAAAGCTGTGTCCGGCCGAAGATGAAAAGATAATTCAGATCCCTCGACTCCCTTCGACCAAAGAAAGGCTCCGGTCGCTCGGGATGAAACCGTCTTTCAGAGCATTTAGGAAACCGGCATAGTTCATTTTCGCCTGTCATGACGGGGAGCGTGACAGCCGGACGAGGCGTTTGCTTTCTCTACATGCTAATGACGCGCCGCACACCCCTCACCTCCGCCCGTGCTGCTAGAATTTCAGTACACGTTATGTCTGTCGCCGCCGTGGTAAAGCGCCTCCGCACTATTCTCGGCCGGGATGCTGTGCTGGACCGCCCCGAAGACGTCATGCTTTACGAGTACGACGCCGGGCTGAGCAAGGGAACTCCCGGTGCGGTCGTGTTTCCTCGAACGACCGAGCATGTGGTGGAAATCGTCAAAGCGGCGAACGAATACGGCGTTCCGCTGGTTCCGCGTGGCGCCGGCACCGGTTTGAGCGGCGGATCAATCGCGCGGGAAGGGGGCGTTGTGCTTGTCTTCTCGCGCATGAACCGCATTTTGGAAATTGATCTGCCCAATCACTGCGCGGTTGTGCAGCCCGGCGTCATCAATACCGACCTGACCGCGGCCGTTGCCGCCGAGGGGTTTTATTTCGCTCCGGATCCTTCCAGCCAGCGCGCCGCCACCTTGGGCGGCCACGTCGCAGAAAATTCCGGAGGCCCGCACACCTTGGCTTATGGCGTGACCGTGAACCACGTCACCGGCATGGAAGTTGTACTGCCCGGCGCGCGCGTGGTGAATTTCGGCGGCAAGTCTGCCGACGGGCTTGGCTACGACCTCACCGGGTTTTTCGTAGGCTCCGAGGGCACCCTCGGCATTGTCACGAAAATTACAGTGAAGCTTACCCGCACCGCCGAAGCGGTAGCCACGCTGCTCGGTATTTTTCATACGATGGATGACGCCGCGAACACCGTGGTTGACATCACTGCCGAGGGCATCACGCCAACGGCTTTGGAGATGCTCGACGGCTGGACCCTGCGAACAGTCGAAGAGGCGCTGCATGCCGGCTATCCCGTGGATTCCGGCGCCGTTCTGCTGATTGAGGTAGAAGGCCTGAAAGAAGCCGTAGAAGAACAGGCGGAGGCTGTGCGACAGGTCTGCCTGCGCAACCATGTCCGCGAAGTGCGCCGTGCACGCAACGAAGCTGAACGCACTCTGCTGTGGAAAGGACGCAAGCACGCTTTCGGCGCCATCGGGCGCATTTCGCCTGCCTACTACACACAGGACGGCGTGGTGCCCCGCACAAAGATTCCAGTCACGCTGAAGAACATCGCCGAGATTGCGCAGAAGTGGGGACTGACGATCGGCAACATCTTTCATGCGGGCGACGGCAACATGCATCCGTTTATCCTCTTTGATCCGCGCGACCCCGATCAGGTCGAGCGCACGCACGGGGCGGCGAAGGAAATCCTGAAGTACTGCATCAGCGTCGGCGGCAGCATCACCGGGGAACACGGTGTCGGCATGGAAAAAGACGATCTGATGCCGTATCTGTTCAGCGCCGAAGAACTCGAGATCATGACCCGCCTGCGCGATGCGCTCAACCCCAGCCGCCTGCTGAATCCCAGCAAGATGCTTCCCATACCGCGCAGTTGCCGCGAAAGTGTGTTTTCCAACTTGCCGCCGGGAGCAGGCTCATGAGCCATCAATTCGCGCCCGCTCCGGCTACCCTGGCCCGTGAACTGGAAGCAATTGCCGGCGCTGACCGCGTCCACCCGGACGCCGCTCAGTTTGCGGTGGACGGCATTACGCCTGCACTGGCGGTTTCCCCAGGCTCGGTGCAGGAAGTCGCCGCCATTTTGCGGATCGCTGCGCAGCGTCAGCTCATTGTGGTCCCCGCTGGAGGATTCACACAGCAGGGAATTGGTCGCACTCCCGAACGAATAGACATCCTGCTCGACATGCGCCGGATGAACGCGATCGAGCACTACGATCCCGGCGATCTGACCATGGGCGTGCAAGCCGGCGCTGCGCTGGAGCAGGTGCAAAACACGGTCGCAGAGCATGGGCAACTATTACCGCTGGATCCTGCGCGGGCAGATGTGGCTACCATCGGCGGTGCGCTGGCCACTGCGGTGCACGGTCCCTTGAAGTTTGCCTTCGGCGGCGTGCGCGAGTTTTGCATCGGTGTGCAGTTCGTCACAGCGGACGGAAAGATCGGCAAGGGCGGCGGGAGGGTCGTAAAAAACGTAGCCGGCTACGATCTGATGAAGCTGATGATCGGCAGCTTTGGGACACTGGGCGTGATTACCAGCGCGAATTTCAAAGTTTTCCCTCGTCCGCGGCAGACGCGCACTTTTCTGTCGGAGTTTTCTTCGCTGCAGAAAGCGCTGGCGTTTCGCGACGGGATCCTGCGTTCGCCCCTCCAGCCCATGGCGCTGGAAATAATGTCGCCGATTGCGGAGATGCACCTGGGCGCGATGCTCGACGGCGCATACTGGCGGGTTCTGTTGCGCGCCGGCGGCAGTGACGCTGTGCTGAACCGTTATCGCGCCGAGTTGGGTAGCGCGGTCGCCCGCGAGCTACAAGGCGATCAGGAAGCGCAGCTCTGGTGGGCTGTTTCCAATTTTTCGGAAACTGTCGTGGCAAATTTTCCGGGCGCAATGCTGATGGATCTAAGCGTTCCTATCAATTCTGTGGGAGCAGCCCTGTCGGCGGCCGAGAGCAGCGCGGTGCGGAACGGATGTACGTTTGCCGCCGTGGGACGATCCATCGGCTCACTTGTGCTTGCGTTCGTCCCCTTGGCCAATTCTCGGGCGTGCAACTACGCTGCGGTAGCTGCGGGTGTTCGAGCAGCCCTGCCGCGCGACGCCAGCGCGGTCATCAGCCGCTGTCCTCGCGTGGCCAAATCGAAACTGGACGTGTGGGGATCAACTCCCACCGACCTTGAAACCATGCGCATTATCAAGCGGGCGCTTGATCCGCAAGACATTCTGAATCGCGGGAGGTTCCTGCTCTGAACGCCACCTTGAACACGGCCGCAATCTGCGAGCAGGCGTCGCACTTCACTACTCCCGACCGGCCCACGTGGGAGCTGTACGCGCGTTGCATTCACTGCGGCTTGTGTCTGAACCAGTGTCCCACGTACCGCGTGTTGGGGTTAGAGAGCGATTCTCCGCGCGGGCGTATTTACCAGGTCTTGCAGGTGGACGCGGGCCGCCTGGCGATTGCAGATTCGTTTGTCCTGCACATGGACCGATGCCTCGGCTGCCGCGGTTGTGAAACCGCCTGTCCCTCAGGAGTGCAGTACGGCCGCATCCTGGAGCGCGCCCGCGCCGAAATCGAGAAGAACTACCGCCGTCCGGCGCTGCATTCATGGCTACGCAATTACTTTTATCGCAAGGTCCTGGTCAACCCGGCATTGCTGGCGCGCTGGGCCAGGCTCTTGCGCTTCTATCAGCGCTGCGGGGTGCAAGCCGTTCTGCGGGCGACAGGCGTGCTGAAACTCGTTGGGCTGGATAAGCTTGAAACGCTCACGCCGCGCATTGACGAGAATTTCTTTTCCTGTGGAATTGGTTCTGTTTATCCAGCCAAGGGGGAGCGCCGTGCGAGAGTGGGATTCCTGGCGGGATGCATTGCCAATGTCGCTTTCGCGGAGCTGAACCGCACCACCATCCGCGTTCTGAACGAGAATGGCGTGGAGGTGGTTGTGCCCCGCGGCCAGGGCTGCTGTGGAGCGCTCCACGATCACGCCGGATATCTCGACGACGCCCGCGCCCTCGCGCGCAAGAACATTGACGCCTTCCTTTCAGATTCCTTCGACGCCATCATCAACAACGCCGCCGGATGCGGCGCGATGCTGAAGGAATACGGCGAGCTGCTGGAGCACGACCCGGCGTACGCGGAGCGCGCTGCGGAATTTTCGGCGAAGGTGAAGGACATTAACGAATATCTGGCCGCACTCGGACTGCGGCAGCCCCGCCGCAGGCTGAACCGGCGCGTCACCTATCAGGACTCGTGCCATCTCGCGCACGGCCAGAACGTCCGCTCCGCGCCTCGGGAGTTGCTGCTGGCGACCGGCGCTGAATTGATCGAAATGCCCGGCGCCGATCTCTGCTGTGGCAGCGCTGGTACTTACAACGTCACGCAAAATAAACTTTCCATGCAGATCCTGGATGAAAAGATGCGCGACGTGGCCGGCACCGGCGCCGAAGTCCTGGCCACAGCCAACGTCGGATGCATTCTGCAACTGCGCGCCGGCGTCGCCCGGCACCGCTTGCGCATGAAAGTGAAGCACGTAGTGGAACTGCTGGACGAGTGCTACTGAAGCAGTTTCTAACGGACCACCAGGGTTGCTATGGCCCATGCCGGTCGCCAGGGTAACCAATTCTTGAAAAATTACAGGCTTTGGGAATAGCTGCTTCCGCACTTCTATATTTGCGCTCAGAAACTGGAAACCAGAAACCGGAAGTTGCCTTTACTGCATTGATCCCTTCAGAATCTCTGCCGCTTTCTTTACGTCCGAAACACCAAGTATGACCAGCGCCTTGCTCTCGCCCTTCACGATGGACCCGTAGGCGTAAAGAATGTTGACGCCCTTTTCCGCCAGCTTGCGGGTGGCTTTACCGAGCGCGCCGGGCTTGTCACTGAGGCGGATGGCAAGCACCTCTTCTTCGGTGTACGGCAGATGCATTTCCTCCAGCACCTTCCTGGCGGTGTGCAGCGGCTGCGCCACCATGCGGATTCCGCCGGGCTGGTCGTGAGCAGCCATTACAGCCGTGATATTGACCGCCACCTTCGCCAGCTCCGTGCAAATCCTGGCCAACATGCCGGGCTTGTGCTCAGCAAGGATCATCAGTTGCGTGACTTGCGCCATCGTCCCTCCACATCTCAGGCTTGTGGGTATTTCTAGTTACTCTAAAATGCGGAGGAATTCAAATATTTGGTCATTTCGCATTTGGGTTATTTGGTTGTGAAAGCCCAACTTAAGGTAAGTGGTGAGAAGGGTTTTGTTCCCAGCTAGACAGAAGAACCACTCTGCGGCCCCGGCAATGGCGAAATTTGTATGCGAAAAACAGAAAAGCCCAGGTAGGAATACTGCTCAACCACAAGAGCAAGAGCCACTACAAGATGCTCATAAGCAGATCAAATAGCGATATACGCTTGCCGTAACTGCTGATCACAGCCCTTCTCACTAATTATTAGAAGCAGGGACTTCAAAAGAGAAAATGGGGTGGCCGTTAATGCGTCGAAGCAGCGGGTTTTAAGTTAACCAAATAACCAAATTTCCAAATAACCAAATAGTCTCACGCGGCCGGCTCTTTCACCTTTCCCGGCACACCTGTGATGGCTGCCCGCAATTCGGCGGTCAGCACCGCCGGCTCGTACAACGGCGGACGACAGGCGAAATCGGAACACAGGACGGCGAACGAGCGGCGCCCTTCTCTGATCCCCGGTAGATTTGGGATGGTCTCGCTCAGGGCAGGCGGCAGATTCTGCGGTGTGGCTTCGTTTTCCCCGGGCAGACACAGCACGGCCTTGTTTAGCGCAAACGGCGCGACTGCGGCTCGATACAGTTGCTGGGCGGCCTCGTCGTTGCCGACAACGACCACCTGCGTATGTGGCTTCGCAAACGAGACTGCAGCGATGCCGTAGCTCGCGGCGAAAATGCCGAACTGGTCGGCCACTCCGGCGAACAGGTTAAGGGTCTTTTCCGCTGCCTCATGATAGCGTGCGTCATTCGTGTAGCTGTGCAACCTCAGGAGGGCGACCACGGCTGACGAGTTCCCGGCAGGTGTGGGCGCGTCCTGAAACGGTTTGCGGGCAGCACTGAGCGCGCCCAGGCGGTTACCGCCCTCGCGTTCCGTGTCGAAGAAGCCGCCATCCTTGGGATCGTAAAACTTTTCCAGCATTGCGTCTGCGATCCGGCGAGCGAAGTTGAAGTAGGTCATATCGGCGGTGGCTTCGTAGGCGTCCAGACAAGCGCTCACCGTGAACGCATAATCGTCAAGCACGCCGCGCAGTTCGGGTTTGACCGGCTTGCGTTCCGAGTACGCGATCACATGCGCGAGCCCGCGCTTCGGTTCCCAACCCTGCGACAGAATGCGATCCAGCGAGCGCAATGCAAAGCGGCGCGCATCCGGAATGTCGAGTGCCTGAGCAGCCTGCAGATAGGCCGAGATGCACAATGCGTTCCAGCCAACGTACAGCGTCTTGTCCACATACGGCGTGGGACGTTGCAGCCGCGCTGCATACAATTTGGACTTGGCCGTATCAAGGATCGCCTGCACCTGCTCGACCGTTTTGCCGGTGCGTCGGGCAATTTCCTCAACCGGAGCGCGCTGAAAGAGCACGTTGCGTGCGGGGTTGTGGTGCATCTCGCCGATTTCGTTGATGTCGTAGTGCAATGCGGCCACTTCGAACTCTTCATCGTTCAACGCGGTGCGCGCTTCCTCGCGGGTCCAGGTGAAGTAATCGCCATCGTCATCCATCGAGATGTCGGCGTCCTGCGAGGCATAGAACCCGCCATGCACGCTGGCGCTCAGCCATTCGTCCATCCAGCGAATAATGTCGCGCGCAACCTCGGCGAAAAACTCGTTCCCCGTGGCCTGGAAGGCATGCACGTAGTTCTTCAGCAGCTCAGAGTTGTCGTACGACATTTTTTCAAAGTGCGGCACCGTCCAATGCTCGTCGGTGGAGTAGCGATGAAACCCGCCGGCAAGCTGGTCATAGACGCCGCCCCGCGCCATCTTCTCCAGTGTGGTGACGACCGCTTTGCAAGTCTCCGGATCGCCGCTCCGGCTGTAGTGATCAATCAGTAGGTCGAGAACGGCCGGATGGGGGAACTTGGGCGCGCCGCCGAAACCGCCGTTGTGCGCGTCGAACATGGATTTCGCATTCGCAATAATTCTTTCTACGACGCCCGGATCGAACTTGCTGGCTTGCCCGGGAGATTCCGCATGCTCGATCACACTCATGACGGCCTGGGCTGATTCCATCACGTCGCCATGTTTTTCACGATATGCATTGGCAATGCCCTCCAGTACACGCTTGAATCCAGGTCGTCCCAGGTGATCGTCGGGAGGAAAATATGTGCCGCCATAGAATGGCTTCCCATCCGGGGTAAGGAACGCAGTGAGCGGCCAGCCACCCTGTCCGCTGATGGCCTGCACGGCTGCCTGATAACGGCTGTCCACATCCGGACGTTCGTCGCGGTCAACCTTCACTGCGACAAAATGCTGGTTGACTAGCCGCGCCACGTCGGGATTGTCGTACGACTCGCGATCCATTACATGACACCAGTGGCACCAGACCGCGCCGATGTCGAGCAGGATGGGCTTGCTCTCGCGCTGCGCAGTCGCAAAGGCTTCTTCGCCCCACTCGTGCCAGCGGATCGGCTGATGCATCGCCGACCGCAGATAAGGAGACGACGCTTGCGCCAGGGCGTTAACGCTCTCGTTGCTCATAGCGGATTTAGATGTGCGGAAAGGGGATTTTGGCTAGAACTATTGATACTTGGGAATTCCCGGGCTTCTCATTCCGAGCACAGCAAGGAATCTGCTTTTTCGGCATGGCGGAAGGCAGATTCCTCGTCGCTTTGCTCGAAATGACAATTCAGGAGGGCAGGTATCCATACGGCAATCAATAAAGCAGCGGGTGCCCCACATCTGTGCAGCAGATGTGGGTCTCTTACTTCCGCGGTGCTTCTGACGGCTTCCGCTGCGGAGCCCCAGGCTCGTGCTCCTGTTTGCCATTCGTATCTTGGTTGGGGCCTTCCACCGCCTGACCGGGTTCGGCGCCAAAGTAAGCGTCGCTCAATGTGGGAGGCGAGCTGTTCAGCAGCTTTTCGACTTCAGCCTGATAATTTTGCTGCCGCAATGTCGCTTCAATCTCCGGTTTCACCTTGTCGAACGGGATCGGCTTCCGCTGTGCCAGTTTGTAGATGAGAGAAGTTGTTGGCTGGGAGATTACCTGGGAAACCTCTCCCGGCTTGAGTTTTGCCGCGGCCTCTTCTTCCGGAGTGAGGTTTTGCACCCGCAACACGACCGTCGTGCTCGGCGGGTTCTGCATTCCCGCTTTTTCGTAGCCTTCTTTCTGCAGCTTGTCGAAGTCCTCGCCGGCGGCAGCCCGCTTCTGCAGTTGCTCGGCGAATTGTTTCATTTCGTCCTTGGTCACGTTCTTGCTGCTGGCCGGCAGGAGAATGCGACGTAACGTGATCTCTTCGAACTGAGACGCGTTGTCCTGGTAATACTTCTGCGTCTGTTCCGCGCCAGGCTGTGCATCCTGCAGAAGTTTGCGCGACAGTTCCTGGGCCAGCGCCTGCATGCGCGAAAATCTGACCAGTTCCTGGGTTTCCGGATTCTTCTCCAAGTTCTGCTTCTCTGCCTCAATAGCGGCGGTCAATAGCCGTGCGTACTGCATTGCAAACTGCCGGCGCCTTTGCGCAGAGGGTAGTGGTCTGCCGGGCGCGAGCGCCGCAATCAGTGTTTCAAGCTGGGCCCGCGTCACCTCCGTTTTGCACGGCGAGCCGCTGGGCGGTTGCTTTTCGCATACACCGTTGATCGTTATGACGACCGTCCCTGGCGGAACTTCAGCCGATTGTGCTTCTGCTGCCCTTGCCGAGGGTGCACTGGGCAAAGGCGCCTGCTCACTTTCAGGTTTCTGTTTTCCGGGCGTTGTGCCCTGAGCGGCAGCGAGGCTGGACATCAGCAGAAATACAACGCAGCTTTTGTTTATCACGCGCGATCTCCGGCTTGGCAATTGGGAATTCGTAAGTGAGGGGCCGACAGGTACGTTCCGGCGCGCCAGGTTACAAATGCTAGCACAGCGGCGCGTCCTTTCGCGGAACGCCAATCCAGCAGGCCGCACGAAGCCTTGCCCTGAAGCGTCACGCGAGGCTGACTATAATCTTTCTATGGCCGGTTCGCCCGCAATGTTCAGTGCCGAGCACATGCGCATGGAAAAGCGCGCGGTGGCACTGAACTCGGTTTTCGCCGCGATCGCCATCACGACCTTCAAGCTCCTTGTCGGTCTCAGCACCGGCAGTCTCGGCATCCTGTCGGAAGCGGCCCATTCCGGCCTCGACCTTGTCGCTGCCGTGGTGACCCTGCTGTCGGTACGCGTTTCCGACAAGCCTGCCGACGCCGACCATCAATACGGACACGGAAAAGTAGAAAACTTTTCTGCCTTCATCGAGACCGGCCTCTTGCTGCTTACCTGCGTGTGGATCGTCTATGAAGCGATCAAACGGTTGTTTTTCCGGACCGTTGAAATCGAGCCCAGCGTCGCCGCTTTCATCGTGATGTTCTTTTCGATTGCGGTGGACTGGTGGCGCTCGCGTGCCCTGAAGCGCATCGCCGACAAGTACGACAGCCAGGCGCTCCAGGCCGACGCCCTGCACTTCAGCACTGACATCTGGTCCAGTTCCGTGGTGATCGTTGGTCTCGCCCTGGTGGAAGCCGCGCAGCAGCTGAACCTGCCATGGCTGCAGCGTGCTGACCCCGTTGCAGCATTGTTCGTTGCAGGGGTTGTCGTCTACGTCAGCTCAAGGCTGGCGCGGCAGACTATTGACGCGCTGCTGGACGCCGCCCCCGCAGGTGTTCGCGCCGACATCATTGCTGCACTGAACTGGGTCCCCGGCGTGTTGGAAGTTGACCGGGTGCGCATCCGCCGCGCCGGCAACCGTCACTTCGTAGACCTGACCATCGGGTTGGCTCGTACTGTGACCTTCCAGCGCTCCGAGCAGGTAGCCAAGGCCGTTACAGAAGCCGTGCATCGCATTCTCCCCGATGCGGATGTGATCGTGCATAGCGTGCCGCGCGCCTTCTTCGGTGAGAACATCCACGACCGCGTCCGCGCCGTGGCTGCGCGCAACAACCTGAATGTCCACGATGTCAGCGTGCAGAACCTGGGCGGGGGGCGCCTGCATGTCGAGCAGCATCTGGAACTCGATGAGCGCCTCTCCCTGAAGGACGCGCACGACCGCGTCACTCTGCTGGAGAATGAAATCCGCGCCGACGTACCGGAAATATCCACCATGCTGACTCACATTGAAAGCGAGCCCGCAACCGTCGAAGATGTTGCCGAAATCGGCCGAGATCAGCGCCTGGAGCGGCGTTTGCAGCAGCTTGTCAAAGATTTTTTTCCTGAAGTGATTGACATTCACGACGTGCGCGTCAAGAAGGTGATGGGCCGGGTTTACCTTTCCTGCCATTGCACCATGGCGGACAACCTGCCGCTCTCACGCGTGCACGATCTATCTACGGCGCTCGAAATCCGCTTCAAGCAGGGAGTGCCGGAACTCTTCCGCGTCCTCATCCATACCGAACCGCAAACCGACAACGCCCGCGGTAGCGACATCAGCGACTTGAATTGAATTATTTTGCACCTCTGCTAACGCCTCCCTCGTCTCATACCTCGTATGACGAGCAAGCGGGTAATCATGTTCAGCCAGCCTGGCTGACCGCCGTGCCGCACTGCCAAGGCCTACCTCTCGGGCAGGGGTATCGAATTTGAAGACCACGACGTCGGTTCCGATCCCCAGGCCGTGCATGACCTGATTTATAAATATCGGAGCCGGTCCACTCCCACTCTCGTGATCGGTGACGAGGTCATCATTGGATTCGACCAGCGCCGCATTGATCAGGCCCTTACCAGCTAAACCGCATCCCATCCGCGGATACTTGTTTATTGCCGCCGCCGGCTTGTTCTGGGGCATTTCTGCTTCATTGGGACGGGCCGTATTCACCGGACGCCTGATTCCCGGAGCATTTCACCGCCTCGACCCTCTGATTCTCACCCAGAGCCGCACCACGATTTCATTCCTTGTGCTTTTGCCCGTCTTGCTCGCGATGCGCGGACGTACGGGAGTCAGGATGCCCCGCCGCGAAATAGGACTTTGCTTTGTGCTTGGTGTGGGTGGAATGGCGGTCTCGAATTTTTTCTACTATGTGGCTATTCAGGAGACGAACGTTGCCACCGCCATCATCCTGCAATACACCGCGCCCATCTGGGTGCTGCTCTACATGGCAGCGCGCGGATTGCAGCGGGCCACGTTGCGGCGCATAGCTTCTGTTGCCCTGGCACTCATGGGGATCACTCTAGCCATCGGCCTCGCCGGCCCCGCGCGGTTCCACCTGGATCTGATCGGGGTTATTTCTGCCGAACTGGCCTCGTTCGGATTCGCTTTCTACAACGTGCTCGGCGGCAGCCTGGTGCAGCGCTGTGACCGCTGGCGCGTCCTGCTCTACGGACTGTTGGGCGCGGCCGTGTTCTGGATGCTTGTGAATCCACCATGGAAAATCATGGCCGCACACTACTCGCGCGCAGAGTGGCTGTTCCTGCTGGTGTTCGCCATAGTTTCCGTGCTGGGGCCGTTCTCGTTTTACTTCTACGGACTCCAGCACCTGGACGCCACCCGCGCTATCGTGACAAGCTGCCTCGAGCCGGTGTTCACGGTCATCATCGCCGCCATTGCTCTCAGGGAACTGCTGAAACCAGTGCAGGTCGTGGGCATGCTTGTGGTACTACTGGCCACAATTCTGATTCAGTTGCCGGATCGCCGCGAGCACGCGCTTACGGCCGCGCCGATGCCGTCAACACCTTCTGACGAGGTGTCCCGGTGAAAGTCCTGGTTCTCGGCGCCACTGGTTCGATTGGCAATCACCTGGTTTCGCAGGCGCTGGAGCAGGGGCATGAGATCACAGCGCTGGTGCGCAATCCGGGTAAGCTGGCGTTAGCTCATTCGCGCTTGCGGATTGTACAGGGAGACGCGCTTGATCCTGCTGCTGTCGACCGGGCCATTGCCGGCCAAGATGCGGTGATCTATTCCATCGGAACCCGGCATCTGGGCAAGACCGCGTTGTTTTCCGCTTCCACCCGCATCCTGATCGCCGCCATGAAACAACACGGCGTGCGCCGCCTGGTTGCGATTACCGGCATTGGCGCCGGCGACAGCAAAGGCCACGGCTGGTGGCTATACGACTGGATCTTCTACCCGCTGATCACCAAGCGCATGTATGACGACAAAGACCGGCAAGAGGAACTCATTCGCAACAGCGGTCTTGAGTGGACCATCGTTCGCCCGGCGGTTTTCACCAAGGGACCTCGTACCAACCGCCTGCGGGCAGAAACCGAGCTTCAGGGTGTAACCATCCGCTTTATCTCGCGAGCAGATACGGCTGCCTTTGTTCTCGAACAGTTGACCAGCGACCGCTGGCTGCACAAGACACCACTCGTGGGGTATTGAGACCTGCGCGGCTCCTTACGCACTTCCCATCGCTGCGTCGAATTCTTTCACAATCTCAGGATGCAGCTTGTCGTCGGCGACGCTTACCTCCACCGCCGCCTTGGGCACGTACACCAGCTTCTTCTTGCCGGGATACTTCGCAAAAAGCAGTTTGTAAGCATTAAGGGCTTCGTCGAACGGCATCGGCTCGGTAAGCCGGAAGCCGTACTTGTTGGCGTGCTCGTCGGCGAGGAAAAAGAAACGGGTTTCGGTGCGGTCCATGGCGGGATTGTATCAGTACCCAGACTTACTGCCGAATTTAACTGCGAGGCACGACATGCGCGCTCAGGTGGAAGAAGCGGCGGGCCTTCTTCACATCGCGTGCAATCTGTTCGCGCAGGTCTTCGACGGAGGGGAACCTAATCTCCGGACGGAGCCGCTTCAAAAACAAAATTTCGACCTCGGTTTCCGGCGTGAGCGCCACCGGATGGAAGTTAAGCAGATGTGTCTCTATGGCAAATGATTCGGGGCCAAATGTGGGCCGGTTGCCCACGTTGGTAACGGAATCGAAGCATTCTTGCGCCACCCGCGTCCAGGTCACGTAAACGCCGTCCAGCGGCACTAACTCGTCATACCGGCTCAGGTTGATGGTCGGGACCGTGTACCGGTGGCCGTAGCCGCGGCCGCGTCCTGCCGTGGATAGAATGCTGAACGGACGCGCCAGCAACTGCCGCGCCAAGTCCACGTTCCCGTTCGAGACCGCCTCGCGGATTCGGCTACTGGAAACGTGTTCGCCGCGAAAATACATTTGCGGATAAATATTGACCCGGAAACCCAGTTCACGTCCAAATGCAGCCAGCTTCTGCACGTTGCCTTCAGCATGATGTCCGAAGTGAAAATTGGAGCCCTCGTGGATTTCCAGCACGTGGAGCCGTTCCACGAGGATGTCTTTGGCAAAATCGCGCGGCTCCATCACGGACAGATCGCGCGTAAACGTCAGCACGAGCACCGCGTCGAGACCGAGGCTTTCGAGGATGCGCAGCTTTATGGGCAACGGCGTGATTAGCTTTTTCGGCACATCGGGCCGCAAGATGCGCACGGGGTGCGGATCAAACGTCACCACCATGGATACGACGCCGAGTTCCCGCGCCCGCCGTACATTTTCTCCGAGCACCCGTTGGTGCGCCCGGTGTACGCCATCGAAGTTGCCCACGCTGAGCACCGTCTTCACGTCGGCAGGAACTTCCTCGAGTTTGCGGTAAATCTTCATGCGGTCATCAGCCCGGCAGCGCCACGCGCGATGAATTGCCTCAAATCTCGAACTCCAGTTTCATGCCGTCGTAGGAAAGCCGCACATTGCATGGAAGTGTCGCGTTGGTTTCCTCATGCGCCAGGTCGTGACAAATGTGAGTGAAGAAAGCACGCTGTGGTTTCAGCCGCTCGATGATCTTCAGTGAATTCTCCACGGTGGAATGCGTCGGATGCGGCTTGTGACGCAGCGCATCCAGAAAAAGAATGTCCAGGCCGTGCAGCCGCTCAACGGATTGTTCGGGAATCTCGCTGAAGTCGGTCAGGTACGCAGCAGAACCGAAGCGAAAGCCAAAAATTTCCGTATCGCCGTGAATCACCGTGATCGGCTCAAAGCAAGCACCGAACAGTTCCACCGGCCCTTCGATCTTGCGCAGCTCCACCTGTGCCAGCCCGCCGTATTTGTAATCGGAGTCGAAGATGTAACGGAACACGGAGCGCAGCAGTTGCCCGGTGCGCTCATGCGCATACAGCGGGATCTTGCCGTCCGGCCGGTGAAAGCTGAGCGGGCGCAGGTCATCCAGCCCCAGGATGTGGTCGGCGTGCGCGTGCGTGTACAGCACCGCGTCCAGGCAGCGAATCTTTTCGCGGATGGCCTGCTCGCGGAAGTCGGGGGTAGTGTCAATGAGGACGTGATGTCCGCCATAGCTGACCAGCACCGAGGGACGCGTGCGCCGGTCACGCGGATCGGTGGAAGTGCAGACGCGGCACTCGCAACCGATCGTGGGCACGCCCATGGACGTGCCGCTGCCTAACACCGTCAGCGTAGCTTTCATTTCTTTCCGGGCGTTGGCGGAATGCCGCCGGACGTGGCGGGGCCTCCGGGCTGCGGCGGACGCGACAAAGCATTGGTCACTTCCACGTACGCCATGCGCAATTCATAGAGACAGTTTTGCAGAAAGTTTTCTTCCGCCGCGGTCAGGTTCCCCTTCGTTTTTTCCTGGATGAGCGCCAGTGTGTCTACCGTCTGGCGCGCACCCAGCAGGTCCACGCGCGGTTGCCCGCCCTGTTCGTGCATCAGTCCCAGCTGCACCATGGCGCTCATGTAGAGCGACGCCAGGAAGCGTTCGAAAGTAATTTCGAAATCCTGTGCGCGCCGCGCGCCTAGCTCGCGCTGGAGCTGCGAGTCCATCTCCTTTGTGGAATCGCGGTAGGCCTGCTCCTGCACGCTTTGTTCTTCGCGGGTAGGCGGCGGTGGCGTTTGCATTTCAGCCCCTCCCCCCGGTGCGGCAGGCTTGGCTTCTTCGGCAGCTTTGGCCGCCGGGGCCGGCCGGGGTGCGGCCCTTTCTTCTTCCCCCTCAGAGGGGACATCGGTGCGCACTTCGCCTTCCGCAGTGAATTTGCGGCGGTCGGTTATCGTGAACTCTGGCTCATTCTTCTTAGTAGGCATTGCTTACTCTTCATTTCATTTGGTTAATTGGTCATTTGGATATTTGGTTAATGAAGTGTGCGGCTCTATTAAGTAGCGAGCAGCCAGCCCAACTTGTTCCTGGCCAAATAACCACTTAACCAAATAACGAAATAACCAAATTACATCGCTTCCGGGAAGGGAAGCATGCTGATTGTGGCCCGGCATCCATTGACCTGCACTATGGTGCCGGGCTTGGCGAACTCACGCCGGATGTATCCGAGCGCGAGCACGCGTTCGCCGTTTTCAGACGGCACTGCCAGCGCGCTGGTGATTTCGCCTGCTTCCTTGCCCTCAGCCTCAACCTTGTCCCCTGTCCGCGGAACCGCACCCTCAACGACAAATCCTGCAAACGTGCGATGCACGTTTCCGCGGGAGCGTATTCGTTCCACTATCTCCTGCCCGACGTAGCAACCCTTGGTGAAGCTGAGCGCCTGGTGCTGCTCGGTTTCCTGCGGCAGTTCGCGGTCGCGGATGTCCTGTCCACAACGGGGCATTCCCGCCGCCACACGGAACACCTCCAGCGCCTCCGCCCCGACCGGGTTAGCGCCCGCTGAGATCAGTGCGTCCCACAGTTCAACAGGGCGGTCCGGCGCGACCCAGAGTTGAAAAATTTCAAAGTTCGTTTCGGCCATACGCGTCAGCGAGACGGGCGCGCCATGCCAATTAATGTCCATGACCTGCATCGGTTCGGGGAATGCGGCGAAGCCGGCGGCGGCCAGCACTTCGCGTGAATGTGGCCCCTGCACCCCAACGGAGGCGATCTGCGAACTCACGTCCGTGAGTTCCACCTGGTCCATGATGATGTAGCGTTGCAAAGTCTTCAGCAGCGACTCCAGTTGCGACCGGTCAGCGAACGCCAGAAAATACTCGCCGCGGTTGTAAACGTAGAGGTCGCCCAGAATGCGTCCCTGCGGGGTCAGCAGAAAGTTGTAGTTACCCTGCCCGACGAGCAGATCGCGGATGTTATTGCTGATCATACCGTTCAGCCAGCGAGTGCGGTCTTTTCCCGATATCCTGAAGGTGGCGCGCCATCCCAGGTCGTAAACTGCGCAATGGGAGCGCAGCGCTGCAAATTCGGCGCGAGTGTCGCCGAACGACAGCGCCGTCTCTCCGCCGCAGTATGGGCCGAGGCGTCCGCCCATTGCCACCATCCGCTCGCTTAAAGACGTGTTTCCCATGGCCTAAACTAGCGATTATAAAAGACCCCGTTTCCTACGCACAGCAAGCTGCATCTCTGCATCTTCAACTTAAGGAGGTTGATTGATCCCAGCCCGCCTAATGGCCAGTGCTGGGAACACCTGATGCCGTGAACGACAGAAAGAAAATCGCGGTTCTTCCGGGGGATGGCATTGGCAGGGAAGTCATTCCGCAGGCAGTGGATGCGATCCGGGTCACCGGCGCGCCTGTCGAATTCACCGAGTTCGACTGGGGCGCAGACCGTTACCTGCGCGACGGCGTAACTGTCCCGCCAGACGGTTTGGCCATCCTCGCCCGCGAGTTTGACTCTATTTTCGTAGGCGCATTCGGCGATCCCCGCGTGCCCTCCAATGTCCACGCAAAACACATCCTGCTGGGCATGCGCTTCGAGTTGGACCTCTACGCCAACGTGCGACCGGTCAAGCTGTTGCATCCGGCACTGTGTCCGCTGAAGGGGGTGAACCCCGAGGACGTAAACTTCACTATCATTCGCGAAAACACGGAAGGCCTGTACTGCGATGTAGGCGGCGTCTTCAAGCGGGGAACGCCCGACGAGGTCGCCGTGCAGGAAGATGTGAACACCCGCAAGGGCGTCGAGCGGATCGTCCGGTACGCCTTCGAGTACGCGCGGCGCAACCACCGCCAACGCGTGCTGATGACCGACAAGTCGAACGTCTTGACGTACGCCCATGGCCTGTGGCAGCGGGTCTTCAAAGAAGTTGGCGCGGAATATCACGACATCGAGAAGCAACACATGCTCGTGGATGCGCTCGCTATGCAGATGGTCCGCGATCCCCGGCAGTTCGAGGTCATCGTCACCAACAACATGTTTGGCGACATCATCAGTGACCTGGGTGCGGCCTTGCAGGGCGGGTTGGGAATGGCGGCCAGCGGTAACATTCACCCCGGAAGGACGTCCATGTTCGAACCCGTACACGGGTCGGCGCCGCCCATTGCTGGAAAAAATCTCGCCAACCCAATAGGCGCAATCGCCACGGCGTCCATGATGCTGGCACATCTCGGTCTGACATGCGAGGCCGAAAAGATTGATGCCGCCATTCTCGACGCCGTCCGCCAAAACAAGCTTACGCCCGACGCTGGCGGACCGCTCGGCACTAAAGAGTGCGGGGAATGGATACACGAGCGAATCGCTGTGCGCCAGATTGATTAGGTATTTCGCGTGTCATGACGAGAAGGGGGCAACCCGACGAGGCATCTCCTTTTCCGCGATGGTCCGAAAAGCAGATGCCTCCTTCCGCTTGTTATGACACTCAATAAGCAGCACAGGAAGCGCGCTTTTTGCGTTCTAGGACATAGAAACGCGCCAATTTTGCGCTATTCTCAATCACCAGCCATGAAGAGAGCCATTCAACTCGTACTCGTACTGCTCCTGCTGGCATCTGTTCTCGTCGCGCAGACTACGCCTCCACCGCCTGCATCGGCTCCCCAGCCTCTGCCTGCAACCGGCGACTGGACGCAGGAGCAGACCATTTCGCCTGCCCAAGCCGAAGAGCTCTTTCGTTCGGTAGATGAAATTCTGCAATTCGTGAGCAAGGATACGGGCCTGCCCATCAAGCATCCGGTCAAGCGCGAACTGGCCAACCGCGAGCAGGTGCGTAAGTTTGTTGAAGACAGAATGAAGGACGACGAGGATTCCAGGCGGCTGGCGCGCAGCGAGATTGTGCTCAAGAAATTTGGCTTGCTACCGCGCGACTTCGACTTGCGCAACTTCCTTGTGGACCTGCTGAAGGAACAGGTTGCCGGTTTCTACGATGCCAAGAAGAAAACCGTATTTCTGCTCGACTGGATTGCGCCGGATGCGCAAAAACCCGTGTTGGCGCACGAACTGACGCACGCGCTCCAGGACCAGAACTTCGACATCGAGAAATGGACCAAAGCGGTCAAGCCCAAGAACGACGACGACATCCAGGCAGAGGAAGCTCTGGCCGCGCGACAGGCAGTCCTGGAAGGGCAGGGAATGGTCGTTCTGATTGACTATCTGCTGGCGCCGCAAGGGGCCTCGCTGCTGCAGGCACCGACTATCGCGGATGCTGTGGTGGCAGGCATGGCGGGCGGTTCAGGGATGAGTGTTTACAATCGCGCTCCCATGTTCCTGCAGCACGTGCTGTTGTTCCCCTACCGCTATGGACTGAACTTTGAACGCGATCTGCTGATGGAGGGAGGACGCGAGAAAGCATTCGCCGGCGCCTTGGAAAGTCCACCCCGGGATTCGCGCCAGGTGATGCAGCCCGCAACTTATCTTGCCGGACAATTCATTAAGCCGCTGCCTATGCCCGATTTTGCTTTTCTTGCGCATGGCTATAAGAAGTACGACATGGGAGTGGTAGGACAGTTTGATGTTTCGCTGCTGCTCGACCAGTATGGTTCGCCAGAGGATTCCAAATCCTTGAGCCCGCACTGGCGTGGCGGCTACTACTGGGCCGCCCGCATCCCGCAACCCGGTATAGCCGACAAGAAAGCGTCGCAGGACCCGGCGTCCATTGCCATCGTGTACATCTCCCGCTGGTCGCGCGCAGAAGCCGCCAGCAGGTTCGCCAGTATCTATGCCGCCGCTCTGCCGAAGCGCTATCATTCGGTGCAGAAACTTACCCCCGCCTCCTTTTCCTCCGAAAGCGGAGACCCCGGCGGGCGCGCACAGTCTGCCCTGCAAAACGGTGACGAACTAACCGAACAGCTTACCTTTCTAACTGAGGAAGGACCCGTCATCATCACGCCCGCCGGCAATACGGTTGTGATTACCGAAAGCGTTGATTCCGCCACCGCCGTAAAGATCAGGGACGCGGTGGTAAAGCAATTGAATCATTGAATCATTGAGCCATTGATGAGCCATTGAGCCATTGAATCACCCGATGACCCGATCACCCAATGACCCGATCACCCGATTGCTCAATTGCTATAATCTTGCTTTTCTGCATAACTTCGTTTCTGGAGAGCAGGTTTGGCACAAGCTGAGATTGGCATTATCGGCGGCAGCGGACTTTATGCCATGCCCGGACTGACGGGCACGCGGGAAGTGCGTGTGCAGACTCCTTTTGGCGATCCGTCGGACGCGTACGTTCTGGGCACCCTCGCCGGTCGCAAGGTGGCGTTTCTGTCGCGGCACGGGCGCGGACACCGCATTCCGCCAAATCAGTTGAACTTCCGCGCCAACATCTTCGGCATGAAAGACCTCGGCGTCACCCGTTTGCTGTCCATCTCCGCCGTGGGCTCCCTCAAGGAAGAGCACAAGCCGCTGGAGTTTGTCATCCCCAATCAGTTTGTGGATCTGACCAAATCGCGCATCTCTAGTTTTTTCGGAGACGGAGTAGTGGCGCACGTCGCGTTTGCCGATCCGGTTTGCCCCGAAGTGACTGACGTGTTTGCTGCTGCGTGTGCCCATGCTGGCGTCGTCGGCAAGAAAGGCGGAACTTACGTTTGCATTGAAGGGCCGCAATTTTCGACTAAGGCAGAGTCTAACCTCTACCGAAGCTGGGGCATGGACATCATCGGCATGACCGCGGTTCAGGAAGCCAAGTTGGCGCGCGAGGCCGAGCTCTGTTATGCGTCGCTGGCCATGGTGACAGATTATGACTGCTGGCATCCCGGCCACGATTCCGTCACCGTGGAGCAGATTGTGGGTGTGCTATTGAAAAATGCCGAGAACGCCTGCAATGTCATTCGGGAGGCGGTTGCCGCGATGCCCGCCAAGCGCAGCTGCAAGTGTGGTTCTGCGCTCGCCACCGCGATCATGACCGACAAAACCAAGATCCCTCCCGGCGCCCGCCAAAGACTTCGCCTGCTCCTGGACCACTATCTGTTTCCTCCGGCCGAAGAAACAGAGAAAAAGGCAGGCGCGTAAAATGGCGATTCTAGTCGTCGGTTCCGTTGCCTTCGATGCCATCCGGACGCCGCACGGCAAAGCGGACAAAGTGCTGGGCGGTTCCGCCACTTACTTTTCCCTGGCCGCCAGCTACTTCACCGAGGTCCGCGTTGTAGCCGTGGTGGGCGACGACTTCACCGCGCAACATGAAAACTTGCTGAAGCGGCGCGGGGTCTGCACCGATGGCATACAACACGCAAAAGGAAAGAGCTTTTTCTGGTCAGGCGAGTACGGTGAAAACGTCAACGAAGCTAAAACCCATTTCACGCACCTGAACGTCTTTGAGAACTTCCAGCCGCGCATTCCCGCGCAATACATCAACACCGAGTTTTTGTTCCTGGCTAACATTGACCCGGTGCTTCAGGCCACGGTGCGGCGGCAGATGAATGGCGCGCGCCTGGTGGGCGGCGACACCATGAACTTCTGGATCAATGGCAAGCCCGCCGAACTGCGCGAAACCCTGAAACTCATTGATGTGCTGCTGATCAATGATGGCGAGGCCAAAGCCCTGGCGAAGGATTTCAATCTGCCCCGCGCGGCCCAGAAGGTGCTCGCCACCGGACCGAAGGCACTGGTGATCAAGCACGGCGAGTACGGCGCGACGGTGTTCTTCCGCGAAGGCGCTTTCGGCATCGGCCATCATCCCTTCCGCGCCCCGACGCTGCCCATTGAGCAAGTAGTTGACCCCACCGGCGCAGGGGATTCCTTTGCCGGCGGGTTTATGGGATATATTGCGTCGCAGGGCGAAATCAACCGTGAAGTGCTCAAGCGCGCCATGTTCTACGGGGGCGTGATGGGATCATTTGCCGTGGAGCGGTTTGGACCAGAGCGGCTCACATCTCTTACCCGGGACGAAATAGACGCTCGCTTCCAGGTTTTTCGCGAGTTGACACACCTGGAGTAGCCACCAGCAGGTCTGACGCGTGGGTATTCACAACATCACTGGCTCCGATCCGGCTGCTCTTGCATCGCCCGCGGACACGCAAGTTCCTGCGCGCGGTGCGGCGACGAATCGAGACACGCTATACCTCGTGATTGTCACAGCCTGTGTGTCGGTCGCGGCCTTCATCGTCTATTTCCGGCATGATGCCATCCTGCTGTACGGCGATGCGGTTGCGCACATGCATATTGCGCGCCGCGTATTTGACTCACGCACGCCCGGTCCACTGCAACTTGGGACCGTGTGGCTGCCGCTGCCGCACATCCTGATGCTCCCGTTCGTGATTTCGCGCTGGATGTGGAGCTCCGGTCTGGGCGGCTCCATTCCTTCCATGCTCGCCTACGTTGCCGGAACCTTGGGAATCTTCCGCTTGATGCGCCACGGCATTGCTGGGATCGGGGGGCAGCACGACACCGCCGCGCGCGTGGCCGCCTGGTGTGCGGCCGTCATTTACGCTGGCAATCCCAACCTGATCTATCTCCAGGCCACAGCCATGACGGAGCCGCTTTACCTGGCGCTGTTTATCTGGGCGACCGTTTTCTTTGCGGAATTCGTGCGCGTATGCGACGCTGGCGCGCGGCCCAGCGACAGTTTCACGCCTGTCGTTCAGCCGGCGCGACGCGCCCTGCGCCGCTGCGGCATCCTGCTGCTGCTCGCCATGCTGACACGCTACGACGGCTGGTTTGCCGCTGTCATCTTTGTGACGGCCGCCTTTCTGGTGATGTGGCGCTGGACAGGACGGCGCATCGTCCTCTGGCGATCACCGATGCGCCCCGCTTTCACTGGCTTCGTCCTGGTCGTCGCTGCCGCGCCGCTGATCTGGTTCGTCTACAACACCGCAGTCTGGGGCAATCCTCTGGAGTTTGCGACTGGCCCATATTCCGCGCGCGCTATCGAACAGAGGTCGTCCAGTCTGTCGAGATTTCATCATCCCGGCTGGCACAGTCCGCGCACCGCTTTGGTGTACTTTGCCAAGAGCGCGCGCCTTAATGTTGCTGACGGCCTCCAGCGCGAGTACGGTAACGAACCTCGACTGCGCGCGCAGAATATCTGGATTCTGCTGGCCCTGGCAGGGACAGCGCTGCTGCTCCTCTTTGCCCGCGGGCTATGGCCGTTGCTATTGCTGTGGATGCCGGTCCCGTTCTACATGCTCTCGATCACCTGGGGCGGTGTGCCTATCTTCATGCCTGCTTGGTGGCCGTTTTCCTATTACAACGTAAGATATGGACTGCAACTGCTGCCCGCCTTTGCCGTCCTGAGCGCAGCGGCGCTGTACGTCGTTGCCATCCGCTTACGGCCAAAACCTGTGCTGGCGCTGGCGACCGCGTTGCTCCTGGGATTCACTGGCGTAAGTTATGCGGGTATCTGGCGGTCCACGCCCATCTGCCTGATGGAAGCGCGGGCAAATTCGGAAACGCGGCTGCCCTTCGAGCTCAAGCTGGGAGCCGAACTGCAGCAGCTCCCGCCGGAAGCGAGCTTTCTGATGTACACCGCCAGCAACGCGGGAGCACTGCAGCGGGCCGGCATTCGGCTGCGCCGCACTATCAATGAGACCAATCGCCGTCTCTGGGAGACCGCACTGCTTCGTCCCGCCGCTACAGTGGATTTCGTGGTCGCCAGCGATGGCGATCCCGTTGCCTTCGTCATGCGTTATCACGCCCAGCAGTTCGAACCACTGGCTGTGGTGGACGTACAGGGCCAGGCCAGGACCGTGATCTATCGCAGAAAGCGCTGACTAGAACAATGTCGAAAGACGGTGCCCCCACATCTGCGCGGCAGCAGGAGATGTGGAGTCTTTATATACTTACTCCCACAAAAGTGTATGGTTAGCCCTGCTTACGTATCGGCTGGCTTGGAGAGTGATCTACTGCTACAATCCGGCGCTTCAGTCCCGACATGAGTAGTTTGATGAGCGATTTGCTCCACATTTTCGGGTTGCGCCCCGGCGTGGCCGCGGTGATCTCGCACATGTTGCTGCGGCTGGTGGTGGCTGCCATTCTCGGCGGCATCATCGGCCTGGAGCGCGAAGTCAAGCAGAAACCCGCCGGACTGCGCACGCAGATGTTCATCTGTTTCGGCGCGGCCATGTTTACCATGCTGTCCGACCAACTGGCGGCAACCTGGGGCGGCGATCATACCCGCATCGCCGCGCAGATTATCCCTGGCATTGGTTTCATCGGCGCCGGCTCCATTCTGCACTCGCGCGGATCTGTGACCGGACTCACCACTGCTGCCACCCTGTTTGTGGTTGCTTCCATCGGTATGGCGGTCGGCGGCGGTCTTTTTCTCCCGGCAATTTTTGCTACCCTCGTTCTTCTGCTGGCCTTGCACTTGCTTGGCGTGCTGGAGGGACGGTTCAGTCTGAAAGCGGTGGCCATAACCTACGAAGTTGTCGGTGACGAAACGCAAGCCACCATGAACGCGCTCAATGCGGTTCTGGACTCGGAACATCAATCCACCCAGAGCGTTATTTTCGGCCGCATTGACCACGCCTTCCGCGTGCAATTCACGGTGGCAGCGAGCCGCAAAGAGCACGATGCGCTGCTGCAACAACTGCGTAAATCACCCGAATTCAAACGTGTAGAAAGCCTCGGCGTGGCCGAGCGCGAATAGGGATGTGCTAATGGAATCCATTCCGTTCATCAAAGCAAGCGCTTGCGGCAATGATTTCCTCTTGATCGATCTGGCCCGGCTCCCGCGCGGCGGCGACCTCGCTGCGGTAACGCGCCGCCTCTGCGATCGTCATGATGGCGTCGGCGCGGACGGCGTCGAATGGCTGTCGGAAGATGCCGAAGCCGACGTTCGCGCCCGGCTGGTCAATGCCGACGGCTCACCCGCCGAGATCTCCGGCAACGGCACCCGTTGTGTAGCAGCCTATATCACATTACAGCAGAGCCTGCCCGCAGTTGACATCCGCACCGATGCCGGCATCAAGACTTGTACGCTCACCGCTCAGGAAGGCAACCGCTTCGAGTTTGAAACCGCGATGGGCGAGCCACAGGTAGGCGATCCCTTCACTATCAAACTGGCCTTCGGAGAAATCACTGGCGTCCCCGTATCCATGGGCAATCCCCATTTCGTGGTCTTCGTAGATGAATTCGTCCCCGGCTGGCAGGCTGAGGCGGCCGAAATCGGACGCCATCATGATTTCAAGTATGGCATTAACGTTGAGCTTGTAAAGATAAAAAACCAAAGCAACATAGAGGTCATGTTCTTCGAGCGCGGAGTGGGCGAGACGCGCTCTTCGGGTACGGGCTCCTGCGCTGCCGCTGTGGCTTCGATCTTCATCAAGCGGGCGCAGTCCCCGGTGAATGTCCACACCCAGGGCGGAGTCCAGACCGTGCGCTGGGAAGGCGAAGTCTTCCTGCGCGGCTCCGCCCAGCTCGTCTGCCGAGGCGAGTTTTTCATTTAAGATGGAACTTGAGCCACAGATTTGCACAGATTCACACGGATGTTGCGGAACTCTGCTTGTATCGGTGCTGATCGGGTGCTGATCCTCGTCCACCCGCAGCTTGTGCTAAAAAAACTTGAAACTTGAAACTGGAAACTCGAAGTTAAAACCTCCGGCGCTGCGGCCTGGCGACACCATCGGCATTGTCGCCTCGGCGTCCCCCGTTGAACGCGACCGGCTCGAAGCTGGCTGCGATGCCTTGCGCCGCATGGGTTACGTGCCTATCTACGATCCTTCGATTCTCGATGCCGACCTTTACTTTGCCGGCTCGGTCGAGCGCCGCGTCCGGGAACTGGAAAATATGTTCGCGCGTCCCGACGTGCGCGCCATCATCTGCGCCCGGGGCGGCTATGGCTGTAACCACCTGCTGCCGCATATTGATCTTGACGTGGTCCGGCGCAACCCCAAAATCTTTATGGGCTACAGCGACGTGACCGCGCTGCTCACGTATTTCTGCGACGCCGCCGGGCTGGTGACATTTCACGGACCCATGGCCGCCCGGGACTTCGCCCAACCGAACGGTGTGGATGAGTGGTCCTTTCGAAATCTGTCGGAGCCAACCAGCGCAACTATCCGGGAGTATTTCGACGATTACCAGGTTCGCAGTCTCGTTGAAGGCCATGCACAAGGCACTCTTTACGGCGGATGCCTGTCCATCTTGGCGGCTTCTCTCGGTACTCCCTACGAAATCAGGACCGAGGGAACTATCCTCTTCATCGAGGACATCAATGCCAAGCCGTACCAGGTTGACCGCATGCTGATGCAGTTGAAGCTCGCGGGGAAGTTCGTCGGCGTCACCGGTATTATCTTTGGCGAGATGAAACAATGCGGAGCCCCCGCCGGCAGTGGCTACGATTTGGAAGATGTACTCCTGCGCGTCATCGGCGACCTCAACATCCCTGTTGCCTGCGGATTTCCCAGCGGACACGTGCGCTCGCGAAACCATGTCATCCCCGTCGGTGCCTCTGCTTTCCTGAAGGTTTCCAACACCGTCCAGCTCGGCTGGGAACCGGCGGTTGCAGCAGTTGAACCACACGCCGCGGGCTCAAGTAAATCCTCATGAATACTCGGCACATTCACCTGATTGGAATTTGCGGGACAGCCATGGCATCGCTTGCGGGCATGCTCAAGCAGCGGGGCTTCCACGTGACTGGCTCGGACGCGGCCGCGTACCCGCCCATGTCGGATTTTCTCGCCTCGCTGAACATCCCGGTGCGCCAGCCGTATAGTGCGGCCAACCTGCAACCGCACCCTGACCTGGTGATCGTTGGCAATGCCATTTCCCGCGGCAATCCCGAGGTGGAATACGTACTCGACCAGCGCATTTCGTTCCGTTCGCTGCCGCAAGTGCTTTACGACGAGTTTCTCACCGGCCACGAGCCCATCGTAGTTGCCGGCACTCATGGCAAGACGACAACGACGTCCATGCTGAGCTGGATTTTTGCGGCCGCGGGACGCAACCCTTCTTTCCTGATTGGCGGAATTGCCGAAAACTTCGGTTCCAGCTTCGCCCTCAACGACGGCAAGCAGTTCATCCTCGAAGGCGATGAATACGACACTGCGTTTTTCGATAAAGGCCCCAAGTTCCTGCACTACTTTCCGGGCGCGGTGATTCTCACTTCTGTAGAATTCGATCACGGCGACATCTACAAAGATCTCGACGCGGTCAAGACCAGCTTCAAGCGGCTGGTGAACTTGGTGCCCCGGCGCGGGCGCATCATTGCATGGGACGGCCAGCCCACTACGCCCGCCGCTAACTTCACACGCGAAAACCTGGACGACTGTCTGGCCCGCGCATTCTGTCTCGTAGAACGCTATGGGTTCGGCGAGCAGTCGCACTGGCGCATCGTGGACCTGCGCTTTGCTCCTGCGCGTACAACCTGGACGGTGCTGCGGGAAGGGCAGCGCTGGGCTGAGTTCAACTTTGCCCTGGCTGGCGAATACAACGTCCTCAACGCCACTGCGGCGGCGGCCATGGCTGCTGCGTACGGAATTGAACCAACCGCGATTGCCGGAGCCCTGCGCAGTTTCCGCAGCGTGAAACGGCGGCTTGAGGTGAAAGCGGAAGTCGCGGGCATCACAATCATTGACGATTTTGCGCACCACCCCACCGCTATCGCTGAAACTCTGAAGGCGCTACGCACGCGCTATCCCGGTCGGCGGCTGTGGGCGATTTTGGAACCGCGGTCCAACACCTTGGCGCGCAATTTTTTCCAAAACGAACTCGCACAGTCTCTAGCCTTGGCGGACGAGGTGGTGATCGCGGCGGTCTATCGTGCCGACAAGATTCCTGAATCCGAGCGGCTCAACGTGGACGCCATCGTCGAGCAGCTTAGTTCCAACGGCAACCGTGCTCGCCATCTTCCCGACGCCGATACCATCGTTGTCGCCGCTGCCCCGGAGATGCGCTCCGGCGATGTTGTGGCCATCCTCTCCAACGGCGGCTTTGGTGGAATCTACGAGAAACTGCCGCAGGCCCTGAAGAACATGCGCGAGGTGCGCAGCCAGACTTGATCCGCAGCCTGCTGACGCTCGCCTTCTACAGCATTGCTACGCCACTGGCGGCGCTGCTTGCTTTTCCATGGACATTCCTTACCGGCAGGATCAACTTCTTGTACCGCGTGGGCGTCGGGATCGCATGGGCTGGCGTGCGCATTGCAGGAATCCGCGTGGACATCGTCGGGCGCGAACGGCTCGACCCGGCACGGGCTTACGTTTTCATGGCGAACCACGCCTCCAATGTGGATCCGCCTATCCTGATGTACAACCTGCCCGGGCGCACGTCGGTGCTGGTGAAACAGGAACTCTTCCGCATTCCCATACTCGGCCGTGCCATGCGCATGGGATCGCTGGTGCCTGTTGACCGCAGCAACCGCGAGCGAGCCATCGCCAGCCTGCGAGCTGCCGCCGAGGTACTGCGCGCAGGCATTCACATGATGGTCTTTGTCGAGGGCACGCGCTCGCCTGACGGAGGCCTGCTGCCCTTCAAGAAAGGTCCGTTTTATCTCGCACTAGAAACCGGCGCGCCGATCGTACCGGTCACAATTGTGGGTACGCACAAAATTCTGCCCAAAGGAAAAATTCTCGCTAAGCCGGGACGGGTGACGCTCGCATTCCATGAGCCTGTCAATCCCCAGGATTTTTCAGATGTGACCGAGCTTATGGCTGTAGTGCGCGAACGAATCGCCAGCGGACTGACGATGACCCGATGACTCAGTGACCCAATGGCCCAATTATGAAACTATGGCAACAAACCCCTGATTTGTGCGAAGCTGTTCACAACACTTGGGAGTGGCCAAACCGTTGAAAGCCTTTATTACGGGCACGGGGATGTACGTGCCCGAGCGTGTAGTCACAAACGAAGAAATTGCCGACGAACTGGGAGTCAGGCCGGAACGAATTTATAAGGCATCCGGCATCCGGCGGCGGCACTGGGTAGCGAATGGCACCAAGACCAGCACACTTGCCGCCCGGGCCCTGCGTGCTGCCCTGGAAGACGCCAGAATCACGCCCACCGAGGTTGATTTTCTCGTGCTCGGCACCATGACTCCTGACCGCTTCATCCCCGGTACCTCACCGGCGGTACAGAAGCTGCTGGGCATGAATCAGATCGGCTGCCTCGACATCCGCGCCACCTGCTGCAACACCCTTTATGGCCTGCAACTGGCGCGTTCGCTGGTGGTTTCCGGCGTGACCCGCAAGGTGGCGCTTTGCTTCGCCGACATTCAGTCGCCCTGGCTCGACATTTCGGAAACCTCGGGCACCACTTCCATGCTCTTTGGCGACGGAGGTTCCGCCCTGATTGTTTCCAGCGCCTCAGCCGATTCGGGCCACGGACTTCAGATCATTGACGTGATGTTGCGCACTGACGGCAGCTACACCGACGCGCTCGGGATACGTAGTCCCGGCACCGAGTTCGGCAACAAAGTTGAAAATCCCCGCGACTTCATGCCCCGAATGGACGGCACCAAGGTGCTGCTGCGCGCCTCGCGAAGCATGGCTGCCGTTTGCCGTTCGCTGCTACAGCGATACCAGCTTACTCCCGCGGATGTGCGCTGGATCGTGCCTCACCAGGCGAACGCCAACGTCCTGCGCCAGGTAATGCGCGCCCTGGGCATCGCCCGCCATCCGGAACGCCTGGTGAATGTGCTGGAGGAATATGGCAACACGTCGTCGGCATCCATGGTGATTGCCTTGGATACCTTGCGGCGTTCCGGCCGGATAGCCAAAGGAGACTACGTGCTCCTGCCCGCCTTCGGCGCCGGATTCACCTGGGGCGCCGCCCTCTGCAGGGCGTAATGCTGAACGAAGCACCAACATCATGGGTGTCATCCCGAGTGACCGGAGCGAAGCGGAGGGAATCGAGGAACCTGCATTTCCGGTCCCATGACTTTCCGGTCCCATGACCAGCAATGCACGTCTACAGGATCTACCAGGCTGCTGAAAAACTCGATTTTAGCGATTTGTTTCGGAGGGGCACGACTTCCCTCGTGCCGTTAACCCCTTTATTGTTGTCTTCCCGAGCCTTCGCATCGCGAAGGTGAGGACCCGCGCGCCTACTTCTTCACCTCACCCTTCTTCGTCGGCGCCTTCTTTCCATCTTTTTTGCGTGTCACCGTCCCAGTCTTACCCACAAGTTCATCCGCGAGCGCATTTGCGTGATAGATATTGCGCAGCGCCTCCAGTATGCCGCGCGAATCCACGTGAATGGAGCGCCCAACCACGTCCTCGTACACGAAATTCCACGGCAGTGACTGAATGTTTCCATCGAAAATGATGCCCACGACTTCGCCCGCCGTGTTGATCACCGGGCTGCCGGAGTTGCCGCCGATAATGTCAGCGGTCTGCACGACGTTGAGCGGCGTACGCAGATTGACTTTGGGCTTCGAGTTCATCCAGCTTGGCGGAAGATCGTAAGGCGGCTTATTCCCATGCCGGGCTGCGTGTTCGTAAGCTCCGCCCATGATGGTGAAATACGGCAGGCGCGTTCCTTTGGGTACGATGCCGCGGCCATCCTCCACATACCCGCGAATGGCGCCGTAGCTCAGCCGCAGGGTGAAGGTGGCGTCAGGATACATGTTCGTGCCTTCAGCCGCGAAGCGTATTTTTGCAATGGCTCCCCCGTCGCGCCGCACCACAGCATCCACTTCATCGTCGTATTGCTTGCGCACGGTGCGCGCTTCCGGATCTATATCGCGCATCAGCACGATTAGCGGATCGGTGCTGGCTTTAACGGCCGCCACTCCGCCTTCATACAGTTGCTTGCGCACGGCAACATCCTGGAGCCTGGTGTTATCGATCAGGGATTTGGCCAATCCGGCAGGTGTCTTGCCGCTCAGAAGTTCCTTCACCAGCGGACTGTCCGGCATCTTGTCCTTCATCTCCGTCAGCGACTGCGTCAGCAACACGGTTTCCAATGACTTGTAAATCGGGGCCGGCGAGAACAGTTGCTGCTCCAGCGACGGCAGGTTGGAATCGCGATATTCACGGAGCCGTTCGCCATTGGGCTTCGTCCGCTCTTCCGTGACCCGGACCAGGGTGCGGGCAATGCCGGCCAGTTCGCCGCCCAACCCGCGGCGCCGTTCCAGGTACGTCAGCGGCAGATAAATCTGCTTTTGAGTTTCCATGGCCTTAGCTATTTCCGCCCAGGGATCGCCGAACTCCGCCTTCTTCTGGGGATCGGACTCAACGGCTTGCTTTAATTTGTTTTCTTCATCCGCCTTCTTCGCCATGAGTCCTTTATCGAGCAGGCCGGACTGGTACCCGGTTATGGCCTTGAGCGAGTTCTCGAAGCTGAAGAGGTCCTCCTGCGCAATGCGGGCATTTTCTGCCGATTCGGCGCTGAATTTCTTCAGTACTTGCGCTCGCTCCCGGAGCGAATGCAGCACCAGGGGATAGCCGGTGTCGCGCAGAAACTCCAACTGTGCCATCGTATTCAGCCGGCCCGTGGAGCCCGGGTTGCCCGAAACGAAAATTAGCTCTCCATCCCTTACCCCGGCGGTAGACCACTTCAAGTAATTGTCCAGATGAACGGGCTTATCGTTCTCGTAAATACGGAAATAGCTGATGTCCAGATCGTACCGGGGGAATTCGAAGTTATCCGGATCGCCACCGAAGAACGCGGCGCTGAATTCCGGCGCAAATACCAGGCGCACATCGGTGTACTTCTTGTACTTGTAGAGGTGATACATGGCGCCCGAGTACAGCGTGACCACGTCGCAGCGCAGCTTGGTGGCGGTGGTGCAGTCTTTTTCAATCGCGGACATCGCAGCCCTTGTTGCTACACCCTGTTCGGCCACAGACATCCCCGGTTTTATCGCGGCGTTCACCTTCCCGGTCACGTCCTCAATGCCTTGAAGGACGTTCAGTTCGAGATCAGGACATTTGGCTTCTTCGGCCTGCGTCTTCGCATAGAAGCCGGTCTTCATGAAATCTTTCCCGCCGGTGGAAAGCTCGTGAATGCAGGTTGCGCCCACGTGATGGTTTGTAAACGTGAGCCCGTTGGCCGAGACGAACGACCCGGAGCCGCCGTTGTTGAACCGTACGGACGAAAGCCGCACGTGGTCCAGCCAGGGTTCTGTCAAGGTGAAGCCATACGTGGCTTTCACCTTTGCCGTAGGCGGAACGTTGAACAGCCACATACCTTCATCCGCCACGCCGAGGGTAGCCAAGCACAGGACAACGCAACCCGTCAGCAGCCAACATCTCATCTCTTCCTCCATTTCGTCTGCGCGCGTTAAACCGCGACCCAAGCAAGGCCGTTTTTGCCTCGCTGAGGTGACTTCACTGAATCCGACGCCGCATCGGGCGCAAGCAATGGAATATACAAGGGAGCAGTGGTTGCGGGCAAATAGCAGGGTGCCCACCCTCGCGCCCCGATTTTGGACGTTGGGGTGGGGAATCGCGCGCTTTCAGGTGTGCACAATGTAAGGTACAATCCGCTTAAGAGGATGGCAGTAAACGGACCGCAGGGTCGTCCGCGCGGTTCCGTAAGCATCATAAGAACTGGAGATCGTTCAGCGCTGATGTCAACGCGCTCAGCGCGGCGCATGTTCTTATACCGAATTTCGAAACACGACGTACAAACCATCGCGGACAAGGAGAGGAATTATGTCCACCGGCACCCTGGCAGGCAGAGGACTGGAAGGCGTCGTCGCGGCTAACTCCACAATTTGTTACATCGACGGTGAAAACGGTGTTCTGGCTTACCGTGGCATTGACATTCACGAGCTCGCCTCCAAGTCCACATTCGAAGAGGTGTGCTACTTGTTGTGGTATGGCCACCTGCCGACCCGCTCCGAGTTGCAGGACCTGGGCGTGCGCATGTGGCGCGAGCGCAAGCTGGACGCCTCAGTCATCAGCTATTTGCGGCAGGCCCCTAAGCACGCCCTGCCGATGGACGTGCTACGCACCATTATCTCGTCGCTGTCGTTCTTCGATCCCGAGGAAAAGGTCAATGACGCCGAAGCCAACCTGCGTAAGTCCATCCGTCTGACTTCGCAGATGGCGATGGTGGTGGCCTACTACGACCGCATCCGCAAGGGATTGACGCTGATCGAGCCCGACCGCTATTTGTCGCACGCAGGCAACTTCCTTTGGATGCTCACCGGCAAGCCGCCTTCCAGGGAAGCTGAGCGCGCGCTGGACGTGGCCCTTATCCTGCACGCCGACCATGAGCTGAACGCCTCCACCTTTGCCGCGCGCGTGACTGCCGCAACCCTGTCGGACATGCATTCGGCCATTACTTCCGCCATTGGTGCGCTCAAAGGCCCGCTGCACGGCGGGGCCAACGAAGCCGTGTTTAAAATTCTGGCGGCCATCGACAAATCAGGTGCCGATCCCGTGGATTACATCAAGGGCATGCTGGCGCAGAAGAAAAAGGTTCCTGGATTCGGCCACCGCGTCTATCGCACCGAGGATCCGCGTGCCACCCACCTGCGCAAAATGTCGCAGGATCTCGGCGAATCTGCTGGCGAGCCGAAGTGGTTCCAGATTTCCAGGAGCATCGAAGAGTTCGTCAAGTCCGAGAAGCGCCTGAACGCGAACGTGGATTTTTATTCGGCTTCTACCTATCACACCCTGGGAATTGATCTCGACCTGTTCACGCCCATTTTCGCGGTTTCCCGCGTGGCGGGATGGACGGCGCATGTGATGGAGCAACTGTCCGACAACCGCCTGATCCGTCCGCGCGCGGAGTACGCGGGACCGCTGTATCCGGCGCCCTACATTCCGCTGGACGAGAGAAGGTAGTCTGAATCCGGGGGTCGGGCCAGCGCATCGCTGATACATGCCCGAGTCCCCGGTCCTCGTTTCCATCCACGTCGGTGCTCCGCGGTTAATCAACGACGGGCATGGCCCAGCCTGGTCGAGCGCAATCTTCAAGCCGCCAGTCCATGGACCAGTCTGGCTTTCCCGCCTGAACCTGGTAGGCGATGCCCAAGCTGATCTCTCCGTGCACGGCGGCCCTGACAAAGCCGTGTTGGCATACTCGGCCGACCACTACCCAAGCTGGCGAAACGAGCTGAATATTCCACACCTCGATTCCGGAGGCTTCGGTGAGAACTTCACCATTCTCGGCCAGACAGAGAGAGGTCTGCCTTGGCGATATCTACCGGGTGGGCGGGGCGCGTGTGGAAGTCTCGCAGCCCAGGTCGCCCTGTTGGAAGCTGGCGCGCAAATGGAACCTGCCCGACCTGCCTGCCCGTGTAGTGAGGACCGGCAGGTCTGGTTGATACCTGCGCGTGCTGATCGAAGGCAGGGGCACTCCGGGGACTGCGCTCGAGCTCTGCAAGCGGCCCTATCCCCAGTGGAACATTCACGCGACTGCTAACGTCGCTTACCACCTCGGCGGCAACCGCGCCGCCGTGCTCGAACTCAGCCAATGCCCGGCGCTTGCTGCATCGTGGAGAACATGGCTGGCGCGGCGCTTGCGCGGATAGGTTGATCGTATGTTTATATCGCCATTGTACTCAGGCGCGTTCTGTACTTTGAATAATCGGGAACGAGGCGTTCATACTGGTCCGACATCAGCGATGACGAGATCATAAAATCCGCTGATGCCCGGTTGCAGGCCACAGGGACGTTCCATACGACAGCAATTCGCAACAGCGCCTTTACATCGGGATCATGCGGCTGAGGCTCCAGCGGGTCCCAGAAGAAGATTACGAAATCAATATGGCCTTCAGAGATTCTGGCGCCGATTTGCTGGTCCCCGCCCAGAGGTCCGCTTTCCAGGTTTGTGACGCTCAGGCCGAGCTTTTCCCGCAGCAATTTGCCTGTTGTTCCGGTGGCATACAGGTCGTGCTCGGCCAGCAATTCGCGGTTGAACTTCACCCAATCGAATAGCTCGTCTTTCTTGTTGTCGTGGGCTACGAGAGCGATCTTTTTTCTCGCGGCCATTGGGATAGTCCTGTAACTCATCGCACCTCCTGTGTGGTCCTGTGTCGCGCCAAGGTTTTGTCATTCCGGGCCTTCGCGTTGCAAAGTCGAGGAGTTCCCTATTCCCGCCACAAAACTGCACGTTGTCGCTGACGCTTGCCGCAACTTAAACAGATTGCCACCAAGTCCCTGCGGCTCCGCAATCAACCAATGAATTTCTGATGAATCCTATTTGTAATTGCTGCATCGGAAATGGCAACCCCCTCACGCCCCGGGATCGCCCTGCGGATTTTTACGGCGGCGTAAAATAAAGGCATAGTCTCTATGCGACGCGTGTACATGGACAGCAACGCGACCACGCCGGTCCTCCCCGAGGTGCTGGAGGCCATGCGGCCCTACTTTGCCGAGCAGTTCGGCAATGCATCGTCCATCCATCGCTACGGCCAGCAGACCCGGGCTGCGGTGGAGCGCGCGCGCGAATCCGTGGCTTCGCTGCTGGGCGCCCGCAGTTCCGAGATCGTTTTCACAAGCGGTGGCACTGAGGGTGACAATCTCGCGATCTTCGGAATCGTTGATCCCGGCGACCACATTATTACCTCGAGCATCGAGCACCACGCTGTGCTGAACTCCTGCAAGCGCCTGGAGCAGCTTGGGCGCGAGGTCACCTACGTTCCGGTGGATGCGCGCTGTCTGGTCGATCCTGATGATGTCCGCCGGGCGTTGCGCCCGAACACGAAGCTCATCAGCTTGATGATGGCCAACAACGAAACCGGCGTGCTGCAGCCGGTCGAGGAAATCGGCAAGATCGCCGCTGAAGCCGATGTGTACTTCCACACCGACGCGGTGCAGGCCGCTGGCAAGGTGCCGATAGAGGTCAGGCAGATCAACTGCGATCTGCTTTCGATTTCCGGCCACAAGATGCACGCCCCGCAAGGCGTTGGCGCGCTCTATGTGCGCAAGGGCACGCTGATTGATCCCCTCTTTTACGGAGGCCGTCACGAGCGTTCGCGTCGTGCAGGTACGGAGAATGTCCCGGGAATCGTTGGCCTGGGCAAGGCGGCAGAGATCGCGCGCCAGTCGTTCGCTCGCGGCGACATGGACAGGATCCGCAGCTGGCGTGACCGCATCGAAAATACAGTTGTCGAGTCCATGGATGCGGTAGGTGTGAACGGCGCCGGCGCTCCGCGCGTGCCCAACACGACAAATATTTATTTCGACTGCATCGAGGGCGAGGCCCTGGTGATCGCGCTGGACTTGAAGGGCGTAGCGGTTTCAACCGGCGCGGCATGTTCTTCGGGCGCAATCGAACCGTCGCATGTGCTGACTGCCATGGGCTTGCGTCCCGACCGCGCCCGCGCCAGCATCCGCTTCAGCCTCGGTAAGCACAACGTCGCCGAAGATATGGACCAGCTTCTCTCAGTGCTGCCGGAGACGGTAGATCGGCTCCGCGAGCTGAGTCCGGTGTACAAGAAAAGCGCTGTTGGGTCCTAGCTGTTGGCTGTTGGCTCAATGGATGCAAAGGTCCGAAAAACGGCGAAGCGCCGGATCAAGGATATTCAGGAACACGCGAAGCGTCGCGGCCCGATTCTGTTACGCTGCCCTGCTTGCTTGCACTTCCTCCTAGGTATTGTTTCCGAGCGCGGGGACATCCTACATGCGGGCGGAACGCGATCGAATTTGTACTGTTGCTGGCCGGATTGTGAAACGTACGGTCACAAGGTGCGATTGAACCAGGCGGTGAGGGGCCCAGCACGATCGGATGGGAGTAACTGTTGTAGTTCAGTCAAACGCCCAAGAGTGATCATCGAATATGCTGTCGTAAGCAGGCGAGTAAAGCAGAAGCACAGGACCCAGCTAAGAGCAAAGAGCTAAAAGCTAAGAGCCAAAGCGAAATGCACACGCAAACCATCGCCGTCGCCATGTCCGGCGGAGTAGATTCCTCCACCGTCGCGGCCATGCTGCATGCCGAGGGGCACAACGTAATTGGGCTTACCATGCAGCTCTGGAACCAGCGCCGCCTTGCAGGTCGCGAGGGCATGCCCGAGGCGGTGCAGGGGCGCTGCTGCTCGCTCGACGACGTTTACGACGCCCGCCGCGTCGCCGAGACCATTGGCATCCCATATTACGTTGTTAACCAGGAGGAGCGCTTCGAGCGCGACGTCGTGCGGCCGTTCGTCGAGGAGTATCTTTCCGGACGCACACCGATCCCGTGCAGCCTTTGCAACAACCATCTCAAGTTCGATCAGTTGCTGATTACCGCTCGTCAGATCGGCGCCGAGTTGCTGGCCACCGGCCATTACTCCCGTTGCGAGTACGACCCCGAGCGTGGCCGCTGGCTGCTGAAGCGCGCTGCCGATCCCACCAAGGACCAGACCTATTTCCTGTTCGGACTCACGCAAGAGCAGCTCAGCCGTACGCGTTTCCCCCTGGGCGGCATGAGCAAGGCCCAGGTACGGGAGTTGGCGCGGCAGTACGGGCTGGCTCTGGCGGAAAAGCCGGATTCACAGGAGATTTGCTTCGTTCCCGGCGGCGATTACAAGCGCTTCCTCGATGCCTATCTCACCGAGCAGGGCGATGCGCTTCCGGATACCGCGGGCGAGCTGGTCACCAGCAACGGGAAAGTGGTCGGCACACACGCTGGTATTCACCACTTCACCGTCGGACAGCGGAAGGGACTCGGCATTGCGACCGGCTCGCCGCTCTACGTAATTCAGGTGAACGGCGCGGCCCGGCAGGTGGTCATCGGCAGCGATGAGCAACTCTGGTCCCGCACTCTGCGCGCGCGCAGCCTAAACTGGATTGCCGTTGACGATCTGCGCCAGCCCATGCGCGTGAGAGTCAAAATTCGTCACCGCCACGACCCCGCCCCGGCCACCCTGGAAAGAGCCGATGATGGTGAAGTACTGGTGACGTTTGACGATCCCCAGCGGGCGATCACTCCCGGACAGGCCGCGGTCTTCTACGACGGAGAAATTGTCGTGGGCGGTGGCTGGATCTTTTAGCAATCAGCACCAGCATTCAGGCGTTGAATGTAGTGCGGGCTCTGAGGTGTAGCCCGCCGCCCCGCCCGCAGACTGTTTGGGGTGCCCCACCCTGAGCGCAGCGAAGGGTGGGGAAGTTCCTAGGCGTCTCATCGAAAGTATTAAGTAATAAGAACAGCCTCCGTTGGGAGGCTGTTGCAGCTAAAAGCTAAGCGGTAAAAGCTACCTGCTAGATAAACATCTCGTCATCGTTGGAACCCATCGCGCCGCGCCGGCGCGACCGCCCCTTCCCGAACAACACCCCGATCGTGGCCGTCACACCTTGAAGGACGCCGGAAGCCTGGCGTATTGGCGACACCACTGTGTGCTGAACCACCTCGGTGGCGTACTCCACGCGGTCCAAGGTACGACTGAGGAGCGCGTCTGCCCGCATCACCTGCATGCGGGCGCGGTCCACGACTTCGGTAACGCTCGTATCCAGACGCGCAACCTCATCCTTCACCAGCGCTGACGTTTCGGCGACATTGCTGATGATGCTGTCCAACTTGGGGCGATACTCCGTAATCATCGCCTGGGCCGCGTCCAGCGTGGGGATAGCGCGGGCTTGAACTTCATTGGCAAGCGATTCCACGCGCGCGCTCGATTTCTTAACCGTGGCGTAAAGCGCGGCCAGAATTGCCATTTGGATGACGACCGCAACCGAGGTGACGATAATGAAAATGATAAGCAGTGTCTGCATGTAAATGTCTGCGGCCAACGCGCGGCCATCAAACTGCGTTTAACGAGTTCGCCAAAGCCGGCAAGCCGGTGCTTCCTGAGGCCCCGGCCCCGCCGGCATCATCAAAGTTTCGTTCTCGGACCACCGGGACCTTCGGCGGAAGTGGCTTCGTCATAGGCCTGCTTACCCGCTTCGAAGGCAGAGCGAATCTGCTCTTTCTGCTGCTGATACAGGTCGCGCCCTTTGTCTACCCACTGGTTCGCCTGCTCTCTGGCCTGCCGGGCGCGCGTGACCACGAACTCGCGTCCTTCCTCGGCCTTCTGGCGAATGGTTTCGCGCGTTTCTTCGCCCGACTGCGGCGCGTACAGCACTCCTATCACGGCCCCCAGTCCCAAGCCTGCCAAAAACCACAGGAAAGAATTGCTGTTGTCCTCTGCCATTCCAAACCTCCTGGGGATGTTCCAAGCCTCGCGATGGTAGCACCCGTAAACGAGAATTACAAACCCCGCAGCGTTACAGAAGTTCTAGGCTGGGCGATTCCCACGCCGAACCTGTCGGTGCAGCAATCTCCGCAGATCACGGTTTCTGCGTGGGCCGAAGGACGACCTCACTGGCGAACGACTGCGGCGCCTGCGTCACCAGCATTGCCACCACGTGGGCCACGTCGCTGGGTTTCAGCATTTTCCGCTCATCCTTGCCGCTGTGCTGCATATCCAGTTCGGTGCGGGTGGACCCTGGACAGACCACCGATACGCGGATGTTGTATTTCCGCAGTTCTTCGGCCACCGAGTAGCTCAGCCCATTGAGGCCCCATTTGCTGGCTGCGTATGCCGCGCCGTTCGGAAGCGGGTTCTTGCTGGCAATGGATGAGATGTTGATGACGTGCCCGGAGCGGGCGCGGATCATCATGGGCGCGAACGCCCGGATGCAGTAGTAAACGCCGCGCAAGTTCGTGTTGAACAACTGGTCCCATTTGTCGGGCGGCATCTCATGCAGGGCCCCAGCGAATCCTATGCCGGCATTGTTCACCAGGATGTCAATACGTCCCCACGTGTCTTCCACCCGGGCAGCTAACGCCTGCACTGATTCAAGACTGGTCACATCGCATTGCACCGCCTCGCACGTCCCACCGGCGTCCCTGATCTCGCGTGCCGTTTCCTCCAGGGATTGTGGCGAACGCCCGCAGATCACTGTAACAGCTCCCATAGCGCCGAAATGGCGGGCAATTCCCGCGCCGATCCCGCGCCCGCCACCGGTGACCACTGCGATCTGGCCGGCAATCGAGTTCGTTACTGCCGTATTCATGATCGCCTCCTTGCCAATACCTTCACCCGCGCCTGACGTCGTGCCACCGCGACCGCTGAATGCCGGGCAATTTCCCGCATAAACGCCCTCAGCATTGCGCTGGGTTACATCTAACCGGGCGAGCTTGCGCATCTTAGCTGACGAGCCGCGCACTTTGCCGCAGCTTGCCATCAAAGCTACTACGTTCTTATAATCCCTGCTCTTACCGTGTGGCGCAAAAAATTATGTCTCAATGCGACACACAGGGATGGCTCAGCGTTGGTTTTGGATGCCATCGCTACTTCGAACGGTTTTTACAAGGAGCTTTGCTCATGAAGATGCTGACCCTGATCCTGTCGCTGCTTGTGCTGGGTTTCGGCGCGCAGGCCCAACAGCCTGGCGCGTCGGCACAGTCGCCTGCGCCCGCCCCAGCCCAGCAGACGGCGCCTCCGGCTGCTCGCCAGCAGAAGAAGGAAATCAAAGATCCAGCCGAGTATAACGCCTACCTCAATGCGCTGAACCAGACCACTGCGGCGATGAAAGCTGCCGCCCTGGAGGCCTTTCTCCGTACCTATCCCAACAGCGTCATGAAGCCGGACGCGCTGGAATTGTTAATGACGACCTACGAACAAGCGAATGAGCCGCAAAAAATGACGGAAGCGGCCCATCGTTTGTTGCAGACGGACCCCAATAACCTTCGCGCATTGGCCCTGCTGGCATTCACCAGCCGTTCCGCAGCCGACGGCGCTACCAATCCCCAGGTCGGACGGCAGAACCTTGCGCAAGCGGCGCAGTACGGAGAGCAGGGTCTGCGCGCGCTGCAAACTGCCGTTGCTCCCGAGGGAATGAATCCTGCCGACTTTGAGAAACTCAAGTCGCAGGCGGCTGTCATCTTCAATGGGGCTGTCGGCATGGCCGCCCTTCAGAACAAGAACTATCCAGTGGCGCAGCAGCGCCTGCTGGCCGCGGTACAGGGCAATCCTAAGAACTTGCGTGACGTCTATCCCCTGGCGCTCTCCTACTTGCAGGCCCAGCCGCCCGAGTATCCGAACGGCCTTTGGTACATCGCGTGCGCCGCCAACCTGGCTGCGGGCACACCGGCCCAGGCCCAGATTGCCGCCTTCGGACGTGCGCAGTATCGCAAATACCACGGCAGCGATGAAGGCTGGAACGAGTTGCTGCAGCAGGCTTCCGCCAGTCCCAACCCTCCTCCAGGCTTCGCAATCGCGCCTGCCCCGACCCCGGCCGAAGTCGCCGCCAGACTGGTGCAAACCAAGCCCACCGCGCAGATGAGCTTCGATGAAATCCAGCTTGTGCTGGCTTACGGCAAGCCGGAAGAGGCCGCCAAGGTGTGGAATGACCTCAAAGACAAGCCCATTGCGTTGGAGGGCAAACTCATCAGCAGCACTCCCACGCAGATGCAGGTCGCCGCTTCCGTCGACGACATTGAGCAGAACAAGGCCGACGTTACCGTGACCATGGCGGCAGCGGTCCCCACCCAGCTCAGGCCCAAGAACGGCGCCATGGTGCAGTTCCAGGCCGTGCCTGCTTCTTACACCGCTAATCCTTTCAACGTCACGATGACGAAAGGAGTGTTGCTGACCAGGAAACCGGTCGTGCAAAAGAAGGCGCCCGCGCGGAAATCCTCACAGCGCCGCTAGGGAGCGCGTGTAACGTGAACTGTGCCTCGCGGGTAGAGACGTAGCTCGCTACGTCTCTACCGGCATCAACTATCAGCCTGCTATCCCTTAACTCTTGTCATTCCGTGCGTTCGCGCTGCGAACGCGCGAATCCCTATTCCTATCGAAAAGATGGAAGACGCAAACCGCATAGGATACCCAGAGATAAACAGTATTTGAGCTCTGTGTCCCTCCTGGTAGAGAAGTTACCGAAGCCGAAGATCGTCCTTTCCACTCACAACCGTCCCAACTACAATGAATTTCATGCCGAACAACTCAAAGAAGCGTGCGCTATTGGTCATTGACGTTCAGAACGAATACTTCACGGGCAAGCTGCCCATCACCTATCCCGCTGGGAGTCTTCCGAATGTGCTGCGCGCCATGGACGCGGCACGCGCGCACGCGGTGCCCGTAGTTGCAATCCAACACGCCTCGCCGCAGCCCGACGCCACCGCGTTTCGCCGCGGGAGCAAGGAATGGGAACTGCACCCGGAGATAGCGCCGCGCCCGCGCGATGTCCTCATTCACAAGTCGCTGCCCGGCAGCTTCACCGGCACGGAACTTGAGTCGTGGCTGCGCCAGCGCGGCATTGACACCGTCGTCATCGCCGGCTACATGACCCAGATGTGCTGCGACACCACAGCGCGACAGGCAGCTCACCTGGGATTTGGGGTGGAATTCCTGGCCGACGCTACCGGCACGCTCGCCATTAAAAACGCAGCCGGAGCCGTCTCCGATGAAGAACTGCATCGCGCCATCCTGGTTACGCAGCAAATGCGCTTCAGCCAGGTGATCAAGACACAGGACTGGATTTCAAAACTGTAACTTGCAGGTGAGGAACGGAACGGCACGACTCGAATCGAGCCGCGCGGTTGAGCCCCTTTTGTATTCAAACGGACTCTTGAATACCCGGAATGCCACTGACCACTGACACCAACCACTGACACCAACCACCGGGTTCCCACTACCGCGCAGCCTTCTTCTCCATGACCATGGGACGGGCGCTGCGCGGCGGGCGCCGCGCACCATCCCGCACCGCCCGCATGTCGAGCTTGAGTTCCGCGATCGTCCGGCTCAGGGTATTACGGTGCATGCCCAGTTCCCGCGCAGCTTTGCACTGATTGCCGTGATTTTCGTGCAGGACGGTCAGGATAAATCGCTTTTTGAATTCGCGAACGGCTTCGTCATAAAGAATGCCGCTTCTATGCATCTGCGTCACCAGAGTCTCAAGCTGGTCCTTCACGATGGCTCTCTCTTTCTACTCTATTGTCCTGCAATGTCGGTTACTTGCCTTTAGTCTCTGCCGGTGCCGGTTTTGCCGGACCTTGTTGCTCCGAAACCGCACCACCCTGCGCTCGTAGCTCGCGCACCGCAGTTGCGCCCTGACGAAACCGCGCCTGCAACTGTGCCGGGGCTGCTACGGCTGCGCCCCGCCCCAGAACGAGCAGGTAAGGCGCAATGCGCGAGCCCGCCAGCAATCGCGAATTCGGCGCGAACGAGGTTACTGCCAGCAACAACACGGTCACCAGGAGCGTTCCCCGCGCCAGTCCGAAAGCGGCGCCTAGCAAGCGATCGGCCCAGCCCAGGCCCGCTTCTTTGAATCCCCAGCGTGCGATCCGTCCGACGATTCCCGCCAGCAGGACCACGCCGATGAAGATTGTCAAAAACCCCGCAGCTTCAGCCATCCAGGAACTCTTAACGAAAGGCATGTACCAGGATGCCGCCCGCGGATACGCATATGCCGCCGCCAGATATCCAATTACGACTCCGGCCAGCGAAAACAGCTCGAAAAAAAATCCTTGTGCTGCCGCCAGCACAACCGACAACGTAACCGCCCCCACGATCAGCCAGTCCACCGCAGTCATAGCGGCTCGTTCCCTGTGCGCGCTCCCAGTTGTCCTCCGGTGAGACGGAAATACGCTTCGCGGTATTTCTCGCTGGTGCGCCGTTGCACATCTTCAGGAAGCGCCGGGGCAGGCGGCTGCTTGTTCCAGCGGATCGCCTCCAGGTAATCGCGCACGTACTGCTTGTCGAAAGACTCCTGCGCGCGTCCTGGCTGATATTGCTCCGCGGGCCAGAACCGTGACGAGTCCGGTGTCAGCACCTCGTCGGCCAGCGTCAGCCCAACCGCGGTCCGTCCGAACTCAAATTTCGTATCTGCGATTATGATACCGCGCTGGGCCGCATAATCGGCGGCGCGCTTGTACAAACGCAGGGTGAGGTCCCGCAGTTGCTCGCTGAGCTTGCCGCCCGCCAGCTCCACCATACGGTCAAAAGAAATATTTTCGTCATGTCCGCTGGACGCCTTGATCGCCGGCGTGAAGATCGGCTCTGCCAGCTTCTCTGATTCGCGCAGTCCCGCCCGCAGCCTTATCCCGCAGACTTTCCCCGTCTGCTGATACTCCTTCCACCCTGATCCGGAAAGATATCCGCGCGCCACGCACTCGATCGCGATCATCTCGGCCTTTACCACCAGCATGGAGCGGCCCTCCAACTGGTCCGCGTACTTCCGCAGCGATGCGGGATATCGCCGGATATCAGCAGTGATCAGGTGGTTGGGGACGATTTCCTTGAGAAAGTCGAACCAGAACAGCGAGAGCTGCGTCAGCACGCGCCCTTTGTCCGGGATCCCGGAAGCGAGCACGTAATCGAAAGCCGAAATGCGGTCAGTGGCGACAAACAGCAATTGGTCGCCGTCGACCCGAAAAATATCGCGTACCTTCCCCCGGGCATACAGCTCGACGCCGGGCAACTCGGTGTTGAACAAAACGCGATTGAGTAGCTGGGTCACGGCAGCAGAGGTTTTTTCGGAAAAATGAGACGTGGCGTATTCTAGCGGCGCAGAAGTTTTTGTCAACGCCGGTTATCACATCTCAGGCGGTTGCGGTAATGGTGCCGGAAAATTTTAGTTGACACCTCGCGCCATTCTGCGAAACACGCATCCAGAGTAGCTTTCCAGCGTCCCCGTTTTCCACATATCGTTCCACGATGCGTCAGGCGTCAGGCATCGCGTATCAGGTATCAGTCAAGGCGTCATTACTAGCATTCCGAAACCGTGAACTGTAAACCGTGAGCTTTCAATTACCAAAATAACCAAATTACCCAATAACCAAATCAGTTCGCTGTCTGCTCAAACCGCACCGACACCAGCTTCGATACGCCGGGTTCCTGCATAGTCACGCCATACATCACGGGCGCGATGCTCATGGTTTTCTTGCTGTGGGTGATGAGCACAAACTGCGTCCGCATGCTCATCTCCCGCACCAGTTCGTTGAAGCGGCCGATATTGGCTTCGTCTAGCGGCGCGTCTACTTCGTCCAGGATACAGAACGGACTGGGCTGATATTGAAAGATGCCGAGCAGCAAAGCCAGCGCCGTCAGCGCCTTCTCGCCGCCCGAGAGCAGCAGCACGTTCTGCAGTCGCTTGCCGGGGGGCGATGCCACCACGTCAATACCGCTCTCCATGCTGTTTTCCGCGTCGGTCAGGCGCATGAATGCGTGACCGCCGCCGAACAGCTTCCGGAAACTGCTCTGGAAGTTCTGGTTAATTTTCTCGAAGGCTTCGTTAAACTTCTCCCGCGAAATGGTTTCGATTTCACGGATCGTGCTCTGCAGATTTTCAATGGCGTCCAGCAGATCTTTGCGTTGCGTTTCCAGGAAAGCGTGGCGCTGTGCGACTTCATTGTATTCGTCCAGGGCCATCATATTGACTGGGCCCATGGACTCGATGCGGGCGCGCAGCTCCCGGTACGCCGCATCTTCGGCGGTTAACTGCTCGCCTTCGACGATCTCCAGTGACGCATCCGCGCGCAACTCGTCCCTTGTGACGCCCAGTTCCTGCACGCACGTATCGGACATGTGGGCGGCATCGGATTCCAGCTTGGCCAGCGCGGCCACCACCTCGCCACGGCGGTCGCGTGCGAGGTCCAGTTCCTGCCTTGCCGCCCGCAACTGCTCTTCCAGTTCGGCCAGGCGCGCGCGCACCTGCTCGGATTCCCTCTGCAATTCCACGTCCCGCGCCTGCGCGTGTTCGCGTTCGGACGCGAGCGATGCCAGCTCTTCGGCCAGTCGCAAATTTTCCGCCGTGCGCTGTTCCTTTTCCGCAACGGCTGACTCGATCACGGCCCGCAGCGCTCCCAACCGCCCGGCCACTTCAGCAACCAGTAACTCGATTCTCTCCAGAGTGGCGGCAGCGGCGCGGCGGCGCTCCTCCAGGGCCGCCACGCGGGCCAGTACTTCAGAGGCGCTCTGCGCGGCGGCGTCCCGTGACTGGCGCAGCGCGCCAAGTTCCGCCTGCGCTGCGCTCATGGCCTGCTCGAGTTCCGTCCGCCCTTGCTCGATGCCTGAGAGTTCCTGGCGCTCGGCGGCGATGAAGTCATCCTTCCACGCCCGTTCAGCCGTGACGCGCTGCAGCTCTCGTTCGTAGGTCTCCAGGCGCTCGCGCACACGCGCCATTTCGGCATCCAGTTGATGCAGTGTGTGGCCGGACGTGATGGCGAGCTTCTCGCCCTCGCGCTTTTCTTCTTCGAGGCGGTCCAGCAGGGAAGTCAGCTCGCTGATCTCCCGCCCAAGCGTCTGCACGCGAGCTTCTTCGTTGCGCAGGGTCTGCTCGAGTTCCGCCATCTGGCGCAGCAGTTCGCGCAACTCGCGCTTCATCGAAAGCGGACCTTCGGCCGGCTGCTTCCCCCCGGTGACGGTCACGTTGTGGAAGCACTCGCCCGACTGCGAAAGAAAGAATGCGTCCGGATTTTCCAGCGCCAGTTCCCGCCCGGTCCCCGCGTCAGGAACGATGTATCCATCTCGCAACTTGGGCAGGATCACTTCCAGCGACTTGCCGAACCCGTCCAGCACGCGGATGCAATTCTTCAGCGGCACCACCGGAGGTGTGGCGCAGCCGCCCTCGGCTGCGCATGCACCGGCGAGGGCGCCTGTGCCACACAGCGCCGGACGCACGCTCTCGTCCAGCACGAACGAAAACCGCGCCTGCGAATCATCAGGATGGACAAGGAACGTGGCGCGTCCATCTACGTCCGTGCGCAGCAGCCGCAGGCCTTCCGTAGCCGCGTCCCAGGACTTCACCACGACGTAGTTGAGTTCGTCGCGCAGGAAATCTTCCACTACGTGCTCGTAACGGTCTTCGACTTCCAGAAAATCGGCCAGCACGCCCACCGGCGCGAACCCGTTCTGCAGCGCCCCGGACCGGAACAGGCGGCGCACGGATTCGGTGCTGTAGCCGTGCTCGGTGATCACCGCTTCCAACGACGACTTTTTGCCCAATGCGCTGGCGTATTCGGCCCGCAGTCCGTCCAGACGGCGCTTGGATTCAGTTTCATCGTTGCGTTTCGCCTCGAGTTGCTGCCGAAGCTCCCTAATCTGGGCCGCGAGACTGGCAACGCGTTGCGACACAGAATCAAATTCCAGCGTGATCTGTCCGCGCTCCCCGCCAAAGCTCTCCAGTTGTAGCTTGGACGCGGTGATTTCGTTGGTTAGCCGCTGTGCTTCCCGGCCAAGACCGGCAATGTGTTCTTCCGCCTGGGTGACGCGATTGCGCGCCAGCGATGCCCGGTTTGCGGCTTCCAAGATGGCCACGCGTCGCAGTTCCTGCTCGTGTTCAAGATCGGATAGCGCGACTGCAGCGGCGTTGGCGTCCTGCTGGCGCGCGCCGAGCTCCTGCTGCGCGGTGACGACGTCGCCGGCCGCAGATTCCAGCGCTTGGCGGTTCGCGGCACGCTCGTTTTCCAGCGCCTCCAGCTTGCTGGAAATCTGTGCCAGTTCGTTTTCCGCCGCTGCGCTGCGGGCATCAAGTTCCAGGCAGCGTTCTTCGTTCTGCCGTCGGCGTGCCGTGGCGCGATCGGTCTCCAGCGCAATCGCGTTCAAGCGCTCGCGGTTTTCGCGCGAGGCGCTTTCGATTGCGTAACCCCGCTGCGTGCGCTCAGCCTGCTCGGCTTCCATCTGCCGGACCCTTTCGCCCTGCGTGCGCATCTCGGCAGCGATCGCTTCCAGTTCCGCCTGGCGCGCGCCGGTTTCCTTCTCCAGTTGGGCAAACTTGCTGGCCAGCACCAGCCGCAGGCGTGCGCGCATCTCCTCGCGCAACTTGGCGTACCGCGCAGCCTTCGACGCCTGCCGCTTCAGCGAGTTCATCTGGTGCGTGACTTCTTCGAAGATGTCATTCACCCGCGCCAGGTTCTGCCGCGAATCTTCGAGCCGCGCTTCCGACAGACGCTTGCGCGTCTTGAATTTCGTAATGCCGGCGGCTTCCTCGATGATGGCGCGACGGTCGGTGGGCTTGCTGCTCAGGATTTGCCCGATGCGTCCCTGCTCGATGATGGCGTAGGACTCGGGCCCCACCCCGGTGCCCATGAAGATGTCCTGAATATCACGCAAGCGGCATAGCTTGTGATTCAGCAGGTACTCACTCTCGCCGCTGCGGAACAGCCGCCGCGTGACGATGATCTCCCCCTTCTGCAGCGGCATCGGCTTGAACTTCCGCCGCCGAATCTTGAGCACCACTTGGCCCGCAGCCGTTGTAGCTCGACCGCTCTCGCCCGCGATCTCTGACGTAGCGCCGGCGTCCTCGCCGGCAGTCGCGGAGGCGTCCTCGCCTCCGCTAACAGCGGCAGCGCCGCCATCGTCGCTGGCCTGTGCGGCCGGTGCGCTTACCGCCACTTCCACCGGATCCAACGGACGCACTTCCTCAAATGCCCGTTCCGTCTCGGCCTCTGCCGCAGCGCGCAACGACTCCTCGTCCCAGTCCTCTTCCGGCAGTTCATCGCAGATTTCAATTTCCGGTTCGGCGCTGAGATCTCCGCCTTCGTACACCTCGGGATCAATCAGCGTAAGCGACACTTCCGCCATGCCGGTGGGCTTGCGCGCGGGCGTGCCGGCGAAGATCACGTCCTCCATGCGCGTGCCGCGCAGCGTCTTCGCGGACTGCTCCCCCAGCACCCAGGAGATAGCATCGGAAATATTGGATTTGCCGCACCCGTTCGGGCCCACGATGGCCGCGATTCCTTCGCCGTGGAATTTCAGTTCGGTGCGGTCACAGAAAGATTTGAACCCGAGGATTTGCAGCTTCTTGAGTTTGAGCAACGTCGCACTCCTTCGGGGCCCCCGGCACGCTCGCTTTTCGCGTGCTGGGGGTGGTTAGGCTGCGCCGCATCTCCGGTGGACCCGGCAGTTCCACACCAACTGCCGGGACCGGAGCTACGTCTGCGGTTGGCTGCCGTGACTCAAGTGCGCCCAGTCGCCTCGCGGAGCTAACTTTGCGCAGCGCCTTCCGTTCGCAGCCAATGTACCCATACACTTATCTGCCGGTCAAGCAAGAAACGCAATATATTGTGTCCCACTTGACAAAACTACCGGTAATTGCACATACATTGCAGCAATTTCGGCGGGAAACGTAAGATTGTTCCACGTGGAACATTTCACGCACGTGCGACAAGAAACAGCAGGAGGGGAAAACCGCGAAGAGCTATGCTTACTTTAGCCCTCCGGCAGCCCGAAATCCAGCCCAATTCGAGGGTGGAACCACGACGGTAAGCCTTAGATGGAGCAGTCAGCCGTCAGTAGTCAGCGCGGGTGCCCCACATCTGCGCAGCAGATGTGGGACACGCCCCGGCTCGCGACACCTTGTCCGGGCAATAGGGCTTCCTCGCTCCGCTCGGAATGTCAAAACAGATCACCCGATCACCCGATGTCCTACGCTTCTCCTCCCACAATCAAGAAGAACCGAATAATGCTTTCGATCCCGCGATAGAAGTTCGGGATGTGGAACTTCTCGTTGGGCGCGTGCAGGTTGTCGTCGGGCAGGCCGAATCCCATCATGACGCTGGGTACCTTCAGCGACTTCTCAAATGCCGCCACGATGGGAATCGAGCCTCCGGAGCGGATGAACACTGTGTCTTTCTTGAACACTTCGTGCATGGCGCGGGCCGAGGCGCGCACAAACTCATTGTCGGTGCCAACCACGATCGGATCGGCCACGCTCCAGCGCTTTATATTGACTTGAATACCCTTGGGCACGATTGACTTCACGTACTTGTTGAACAGCTTCCATATCTCTTCCGGACGCTGATCGGGCACCAGCCGCATAGATACCTTCGCCGACGCCTTGGCCGGGATCACCGTCTTGGCGCCTGTCCCCACGAACCCGCCCGGCATGCCGTGCACTTCCAAGGTAGGACGCGCCCAGGTGCGATACAGGACGCTGTAGCCCTTTTCCCCCGTCAGTTCCTTCGACCCGACTTCGGTCTTCAGATATTTTTTTTCATTGAACGGCAGTCGGTCCCAGGCCTTGAGTTCGTCCTTGCTCGGCTTCTTCACCCGGTCGTAGAAATGCGGGACCAGAATTTTTCCTTTCTCATCCTTCAGCTTGCAGATGATGCGCGCCAGAGCTTCCAGCGGATTCGGCGCTGCGCCGCCATATACGCCCGAATGGAGGTCGGTCTTCGCTCCGACCGCTTCCAGTTCCGTGTAGCACATGCCGCGCAGCCCGACACATAAGCTTGGGGTTTCAGGAGCGAACATCTCCGTGTCCGAAACCAGCGCCACATCGCACTTCAGCCGCTCCGGGTGCTTTCTGACGAACTCATCAATGGCTTCGCCGCCGACTTCTTCTTCCCCTTCGATGATGAACCGGAGGTTTACCGGCAGTGAGCCGTTGCCGGTCTTCATCAGCGATTCGACCGCCTTGATGTGCATGTACATCTGGCCCTTGTCATCTACCGCGCCGCGCGCATAGATGTTGTTGTTGTGCTCCGTAGGCTCGAACGGCGGGGACTTCCATTCCTCCAGCGGCTCGGCCGGCTGCACGTCGTAGTGACCATAGCAGAGCACCGTGGGCTTGCCGGCAGCATGCAGCCAGTCCCCATAGACCAGCGGATGCCCTTTGGTCTGGATCACTTCCACGTTCTCAATACCAATGCGTTTCAGCTCATTGGCAATAAATTCCGCAGCTCTGCGGACGTCCTCCTTGTGCTCGGGAAGCGTGCTTACGCTGGGAATGCGCAGCAGGTCTTTCAATTCACTTAGAAACCGGTCTTGATTCTCGCGGGCATAACTGACAGCGGCTGAGGACATCGTCCCTCCTTACAGGTGCGACACTACGCAGACGAAGAACTGGGAAGTATACACTGACGCTTTCAAGACAATGGATGCACGCAGCCCATCGAGAGATCAGAAAATCGGGTGATCTGGTGATCTGGTCACCTGGTCATTGGCGACGCACTATTGTCCCTTCGAGCGAAGCTGCCCACTGGCCACTGTTGTTCTCATTCCGAGCGCAGCGAGGAATCGCTATTGTGCTGACAAGTTGTCGTGAGCGGGCAGGAACTGGACCCCTAACCTCCGTGTCTTCCGTGCCTCTGTGGTTAAGCCCTTCCGAACCGTGCCAGCGCAAACGGCGATAGGTCGAACTCCGGCGTGGCCCCACCAATCACCTGCGCCATTACCTGCGCCGTAATCGGCGACAGTAAGATCCCGTCGCGATAATGTCCCGTGGCAACGAAATATCCCGGCAGCCCAGCCGTGCCGAGGATCGGCAGATTGTCCGGTGTTCCCGGACGCAGCCCCGCCCAGCTTTCCAGCATCTTGGCCTCGGAAAGCGCGGGCAGCAAATTGGTGGCAAGCTGGCGCAATCCCTGGATGGTGTCCGTATCCACGCGCTTATCGAAGCCAACATCCTCCACCGTCGACCCAACAATAATGCGTCCGTCGCTGCGCGGGACCATGTATACCTGAGCCGGCAGGCGCACCACATGACGCAGAACCTGGTGCGCCGACGGCGTTCCGCGCTCGTCGTACGAGACCGGCTGCGCCAGCGCCAGCATCTGCCCCTTGATCGGGCGCGTCGGAACTCGAACCGGTCCGATTTCCGCCGCCCATGCGCCGGCACAATTGACCACCACCGGCGCCGCGTAATTTGTCTTCGTCGTCTTCACACCCGCAGCCGCGCCGTTGCGGACATCCACCTCGGTCACCGGCGCGCCAAACGCCACTTCGATGCCGCGATGCTTGGCTGCCTTCAGCGCCGCCGTGATCAATTGCCGGGGATCAACCGCCGCTTCCGGCAGATACATGGCATGCGTGCCCGGCTGTGAAAATTCGAGCCCGGCTTCCAGTTCTTTCACCTCGGCGGGGCTGAGTTCTCTGGCCGCGCCGCAAGGAGAGCGCTCCTCGGCGGACATGAACGAAATAGTGCCGTCGCAACGATAGTCAATGCGCAAGCCCGACTCGTCCTGCAACTCGTGAACGAACTCGGGATAAAGCTTGGCGCTTGCCGCCGCCAGGGGTAGCAATATTTGCGGCGTGTGATGATCGCAGTAAGCAATCATGCCGGCCGCCGCGTAGGATGCTTCGCGTCCCGGCTCGGAGCGGTCCACGATGAGCACCCTCGCCCCTTGACGGCGCAACCGCAGCCCGAGCGAGACTCCCACAATCCCGCCCCCGATAATGATTACGTCCCAGGTCTTCACGGCCGTTCTTCCTTTGCCGCAATATTGTAAGGCCGCCACAGAGACCCACAGCCGCAGGAAATCAGAAAAACGCAGAGGACGCAAAGAGCGCAGAGGAAGAAGATGATACGAAATCCTCTGCGTCCTTCGTGTCCTCTGCGTTAGAGCTTTTCTGTCTGTGCTGGATTTCTAATACCGAATCGCCAACCCCGTCGTGATCTGCACGATCGAATCCAGTGTACGGCGAGCGGCTTTCTTTCCAGTGCTGCCCGGTACATACAGGATGTCGTTGGCTTGAAGCGGCACGTCCTCCGCTTTGGCTTCCAGCATTTGCTTCATCGGAATGCGAATTTCCTGCAAGCCGCTATCAGTGCGGCGGATCACGCGGGTATCGCCCAGCTTCGCGTAAGAAGTGCCCCCGCCCGCCATGGCGTAAGCCTGCAGGGCCGTCATGCGCTCGTTATTTTCCATAACGAATCCAGCGGGGTGGGCGACTTCGCCGACCACATAAACGATCCCGGCGCGCGATACCACCACCGTGTCGCCAGGATAAATCTGCAGATTATTGCTCGGCGCCAATGCCGTGCTGGGATCTCCGGACAACTCGACCTCAGCGGGATGTTCGGAATCATTTCGATGAGTGATGGTGATTTTACGTCCCGCGCGGGGCGTTGTCCCGCCTGCCGCCGACAGCACATCCAACAGCCGCCGCGGTCCTTGCAGGTTGAACACCCCTGGCTTATTCACTTCACCCAGAACGGAAATACCCTGGGTAGCGAATTCCTTGGGGAAAATGGAAACCTGCGGGCGGTTCACGAACCCGCCGTCACGCAGCCGTTTCTCCAACTCGGCCCGGGCCTCGTCCGTGGTCATGCCCGCGATGGCGAGGTCCCCAATCAGTGGAAAGGAAATCAGCCCGAACTCGTTGATGCGTGCTTCCGTGGTCAGCTCCGGGACTCCGAATACCCGGATTTCCAGCAGGTCGCCGGGGCCAAAACGAATCAGAGCGGACTGCAATTCACCCGTATCAGCCCCCGACAGCTTCGGTGAACCGGTGTTCAAGCTGTTGTCTTTATGCTCGGTTGCGGATGCTTGCGATTCGGCGTTGGGTTTGTCTGCCCCCGGAGCCTCTCGTCCGCTTTGTGCCCAGGCTTGAAAACTGTACAGCAGTGAAAGAACCAGCAGTGTGCGCACAAGCGCCAGCCCAGACCAGCTCATGGAAAAGTTACCTCGAATGAAAACCAGTGCTGGAAGTCTATCACCATGCGCAATACTTATCAGCAGCCTCGAGAGGCTAAGGGAACCAATGGAGTTATTTGGAAGACATGGCTGTTGGTGCTATCTGCCGGCGGCTTTGCTGAATGCCTCGGCGGGTTCCGAGGTTGATGTCTCTGCGGGGGTAACTGCTTCAGGGATACTTTCGGTATCGGCTTCGGCGCGTGCTGAGGCCAGCAAGTCCTCCTGAACCTGCTTTCCCTCCTGCTCCATCTTGCGATAGATACTGATCACCGTGAGCCGTGTGGTGATAAAGGCCACCACAAATGCCACCACACAAACCAACAGTGCATTCTCCATCGCTGCCTCCGCCGAAACTGCTATCTTGTTACCGGTAGCAACCCGGGTGCCACCACTCCCGTTCGTCGTAACCTGCTGTGCCCTAGTGGGTTCGTCAGTCGGCGTTGCCTGCCAAAGCGCTTGCTTTCCCAAAACCGGAGCCCACGGCCCAGGATTCGGTTCCAATGTGGCATACATTTCTTTGCTCTTTACCCAGCGTTCAGGACATCCTTTACACTGCCTCGAGTGGTCTTCAATTCGCGACGTTTTTCGCCTAATGCGAATTTCAGTTGCCTCTGTCGTCTTTGCTGAGTTTCCGGTTTTGCGTCCCGGCGGCGAGCGGTTAATATTCTTAAATGCGAGCTGAAAAAGGGTATCTATGCGCATTGCGGTGATAGGGTCTGGCTATGTGGGCCTGGTGGCGGGGGCCTGCTTCGCTGAGTTAGGTCACAGCGTCGTGCTGGTGGACAACGACCCCGCCAAGTATGCCGCTCTTCACCGGGGTGAGGTACCGATCCACGAGCAATTCCTGCCTGAGTTGTTGGCGCGGCATCGCGACCGGCGCCTTTCCTTCAGCAATTCCTTGCCCGACTCCGTACGCGCCAGCGAGGCGGTTTTCATAGCCGTAGGCACGCCCCCGGCAGTGAATGGCGAAGCCGACCTGTCTTACGTCGAGTCCGTAGCGCGCGACATCGCCGGCACGGTGAACGATTACAAGGTTGTCGTCGGCAAGAGCACCGTCCCTGTCTATACCAGCGACTGGGTGCGGCGCGTGATGCTGCTGAACGGCGCGTCGCCCGACCGCTTCGACGTGGCCTCCAATCCCGAGTTCCTGCGCGAAGGCACCGCGGTCACGGATTTCCTTTATCCCGACCGCATCGTCATCGGCGCCGATTCTGACGCCTGCGCCCAAAAACTGCGCGCTATTTACGAGCCTTTGCTCGACGGCAGTTACTATCGCAAAGCGGATGCCATCCCCGGACCAGACTCGGCCAGGATCCCGCCGCCGCTCATCGTCACCAGCGCCAAAAGCGCGGAACTGATCAAATATGCATCTAACGCTTTTCTGGCCATGAAGATTTCCTTCATCAATGCGGTGGCGACCATCTGTGAGTCGGTGGGCGCCGACGTGGACCAGGTGCGGGAGGGCATTGGCTCCGACACCCGCATCGGACACCGCTTCCTCTATCCCGGCATCGGTTACGGCGGCTCGTGCTTTCCCAAAGACTTGTCTGCCTACCGCGCCGTGGCGCGCGAGTGTGGATACGACTTCCGCCTGCTGGAAGAAGTTATGCGCATCAACGACGAGCAGCGGCAGCGTTTTCTGCGCAAGGTGCGCAGCGCTCTATGGACGCTGAAGGGCAAGCGGCTGGCGGTGCTTGGCCTGGCATTCAAGGGAGGTACGGACGATATCCGGGAGTCCCCAGCCATTTCCATTATCGAATCCCTGCTGGCGGAAGGCAGCGAGATTCAGGCTTTCGATCCGGCGGCTATGCCGCATGCCTGCGAAGTTCTTCCACAAACCGGCATCAGGTTTGCCGGTTCCGCCTACGAAGCCATCGAAGGCGCCGACGCCCTGCTCGTGCTCACCGAATGGCAGGACTTCAAAGACCTGGACTTCGCACGGGTCCGTAGCCTGTTGCACTATCCCATCATCATTGACGGCCGCAATCTTTTCGATCCTCAGACCATGCGGGAGCATGGCTTCACCTATCTGAGCATGGGCCGGCCCGACATCACGCCCGCGTACGAACAGCAGAACCACACGCGTTCCGCCCGCGTGCCCGAAGGACACAAATAGCAATGCGCGTACTGGTCACTGGAGGAGCAGGCTTCCTGGGTTCTCACCTGTGCGACGCACTGCTGGCCGAGGGCCACTCGGTGGTCGCGGTTGACAACCTGCTCACCGGGCGCATGAGTAACCTGCGGCACCTTGCCCGCGAGCCGCGCTTCGAATTTCACGAGAGCGACATCTGCCAGCCCTTCGACTTCGGCCCGGTGGACTATGTCTTCAACTTCGCCTCTCCCGCCAGTCCCGCCGATTACATGAACCACGGCATAGCCACGCTGCAAGTAGGCTCGCTAGGGACTTTCAATGCGCTCGCGCTGGCGCGTAAATACGACGCCAAGTTCCTGGAAGCCTCTACCTCGGAGTGCTACGGCGACGCCATGGAGCATCCGCAAAAGGAGACCTACTGGGGCAACGTGAACCCTATCGGCCCGCGCTCCGTTTACGACGAGGCCAAGCGCTTCTCCGAAGCCGCCACCATGGCCTATTTCCGCTATTTCAAGCTCGACACGCGCATTGTGCGCATCTTCAACACCTACGGTCCGCGCTTGCAGTTGAACGACGGCCGCGTCATCTCCAACTTCATGAAACAGGCGCTGCGCGGAGAAGATTTGACCGTGTACGGCGATGGCTCGCAGACGCGCAGCTTCTGTTACGTTTCCGACCTGATTGACGGCATCCTGCGGCTGGCGCGGACTGACGAGCACGGTCCCATCAACATCGGCAACCCCAGCGAGTTCACCATCATGGACTGCGCCAAGCTCGTCCTGAAGGTCACCGCCTCCAAGAGCCGCATCCGTTTTGAGCCCCTGCCGCAGGACGATCCCAAGCAGCGCCGCCCGGACATCACCAAAGCTCGCCAACTGCTCGGCTGGGAGCCGAAAATTGACCTGGAAACCGGCCTGAAGCTGTCCCTCGACTACTTCCGCGAAGCAATCGCGGAGGAATCGCCATCAGACGCCGTCCACACCCCTATCGGCGGCCAGGATTTCATGTAAGCGCATTCCCCGAAGCTGCAGCCGGCCGAGGTGAATATTTAAGCAGTTTCATTTTTGGTGCACCCCGCTATATAGAAGATCGTCCTGAGGCGCAGCGGAGCGCCCCGAAGGACCTGCTTTATTCGCCTCTGAAAAAGCTCGGACCCTGTGGCACAGCCGTCCTAGACTAGCTGTGCGGTAGGTGGGTGGAAGCACCGCGCTTTTAGCGCGGTGTCTTCGGGCATCCTGCGATTGGGGCTTCAGCCCCGGCGCAATTGCCGCCAGTGAGCCCGGCCGCTGGGTTCACCGCGCTAAAGCGCGGTGCTCCCACCGGTACACAGCAACCGTAGTTTTGCTGCAATATGAATCCCCCGCTCCCACCGGCCAATCGCAAGCATGCGGTCTCCTTGGGATGACACTTCCCGTTCCTCTGTGTCCTGTGTGGCGACCGATTCAGCGTGCTGAAGGTACTTGAAACGGCACGCCGCGTTGTTCGTTAGCTTTCTGTGTGGCAGGAATGTCCAATTGGGACAGCGGAATCTTTCTCGCGCGCTGCTCGCTGAAGACCCACATCGTCTGCCCGGCAATGGCATAGTTCTGTACTTCCAGAGTCTTTCCATCCCGAAACACGAGCTTGGTGGGCGGCGCTTTGGTTTGTGGTTGCGCCTGCGGTGGTTGTGAAGGAGCCGGTGGCGGTGCACTCCTTAACTCCGCTTGCTGCTCGCGCAGCCGCTGCACTTCGTCACTCAAGCGACTGACTTCCTGCTGAAGCATGTAACTCTGCTGGGCATATACATCGGCATTGGCGTCGGCATACGTATCCGAGAACATTGGATACGCCGCATAATAGCCTGGGTAGTAACCGTAATAGCCGTACGGCAGCCCAAACCCTCCGAAGAAGAGGCGACGGTGATGACGGAAGCGGTGACCAAAAAAGAAGGGCCTATGAAAGCCACGGTGAAAGAAGAAGGTGTTGCCCTTGGGACGAAAGAAACCCGGAGCGGGTCTGGCAATGATCGTACTGCGAGGCATCATTGGAGAACGGACCACTATTCCCGGCCGTGCCCCAGCGAAGCCAGGGCGCGAGCCCCGCATTTGTGCCCCTGCTGATGTCGTCAATAAGGCGGCACCGACCGTCGCAATGGACAGCCAGCCTCGCATGTCAAAATTATAAGTCTGTTCCAGCTCTGAAGCAGATTTTTGCCGAGTACCGGGACAGAGCTTATGTGCTCCATATCTACGCAGCAGATGTGGGACGTCGCGGCCTGTCAAGCTCTTTATTTTTCCGCAGTCGAACCCCCTCTGTCCGAACAACTTAGGATCGAGCGTCACCCCTGTCTTGGAGCGGCCCCATGGTATTCTGGAATGTGGACCGCACAATGCGGTCACGACAAAAGGCCATCCCTTCAGGGGCGGCCCTTTGACGTTAAGGGCCAATTTTCCGCGCTAAGTCCTTTGTGCGGAATACTTTGACCCTTAAGTTCTTTGAACTCAAAGACCTGGAGAAAAAATCTCCCTAAGCTGATGATTCCAAAAGACCGGGGGGGTAGGGGTGGGAGTACATAGGAAGTAATCTGATCCGGCAGGCACTGGCTACTGACCACCTGCTTCACCGCAACGAGGTTTCCACCTCGTCCAGCCAGTCGGGACGCTTTAGCACTTCGCGAGGCTTGGGACCGTCGGCGGCGCCGACGATGCCGTCCTGCTCCATCAGATCAATAAGGTGGGCGGCGCGGCCATAGCCGATGCGCAAGCGGCGTTGCAGCAGGGAAGTGGAAGCCTTGCCGAACTCGATCACCAGGCGCACGGCGTCCTGATAAAGTTCGTCGTCCTCGCCTTCCGGTTCCTCGCCGCCAGCGGCGTTCACATCGCCGCGCGTACCTTCCTCGCGAGGAGCGTCGAGGAATTTCTCTTCGTACTGCGCCAGGCCTTGCTCGCGCCAGAACTCGACCACGGCAGCAATTTCCTTCTCCGCCACATAAGGAGCATGCAGACGGATCACGCGTCCTGAGCCCGACGGCAAGTACAGCATGTCGCCACGGCCCAGCAGGGCTTCGGCGCCATTGCCGTCGAGAATGGTGCGCGAGTCCACCTTGGTGGCCACGCGGAAGGAAATGCGCGCGGGGAAGTTGGCCTTGATCAGCCCGGTAATGACGTCCACCGACGGCCGCTGCGTCGCCAATACCAGGTGGATGCCCACCGCGCGCGCCATCTGCGCCAGTCGCGTGATGGATTCTTCCACGTTGTTCTGGTCGAGCATCATCAGGTCAGCCAGTTCGTCAATGATGATGACCAGGTACGGTAGCGGGCGCTCCTCACTCTGCTCGCCGAAGAGACTGGGCGTCTGCTCGTCGTCGAACAGGCGGTTGTACTGATCAATGTTGCGTACCCCTTTTTCCGCCAGCAGCTTGAGGCGGCGCTCCATCTCGCGGACGGCATTGCGCAGGGCATTCGCGGCCAGTTTGGGTTCCGTGATGATGGGTGTGTAAAGATGCGGCACGCCTTCATACACGCCCAATTCCAACCGCTTGGGGTCTACCAGGATCAGTCGGACCTGCTCCGGCGTGGCCTTGTAGAGCATGGACATGATCATGGCGTTGATGGCCACACTCTTGCCCGCTCCGGTAGAGCCCGCGATCAGCAGGTGCGGCATGCTGGCCAGATCGGCCACGGTGATGCGTCCATTGATGTCCTTGCCCAGGGCCAGCGTCAGCTTGGACTTGCTGGCGAGAAATTCCTGCGACTCGATCACCTCCCGTAACCGTATGACCTCGCGCTCGCGGTTGGGCACCTGTATGCCGACCGTGGATTTGCCCGGCATGCGCTCGATCAGGATGCTTTCCGCCCGCAGAGCCAGGCAAAGGTCATCGCTCAGGCTGGTGATGCGGCTGTACTTGATGCCGGCTTCCGGTTTGTATTCAAACGTCGTGACCACCGGACCCGGGTTGATCTGCGTGACCTGGCCGTGCACGTCAAATTCAGCGCACTTGTTGGTCAGCACCTCGGCCAGGCCCTTCAGCTCCTGCTCATTGACGGCATTCTGCTCGTCGGGACGCGACAGCAGCGTGCTGGACGGCATCTTGTAGCCGCCGGCGATGCGCGGCATCGTGGTCTTGCTTTTCGCCTGGCCGTCGGCGCGCGCCGTGACTGCCACCGAGCTGTCGGGCAACTCTTCCGCTCCGCGTTCGGAAGCCTCAGTGATGGCAGGCGCGGAAGTTCCTGCGGGCGACTGTGCAGCGGTCGCACTGAATGGATCTTCGATAGCCATGCGCTCAATCCCGCTGGCCGGTTGTGGTGAACTGAGCGGCGCAATGCTCCGCTTGGCAGGCAGCAATTCCGCGCTGATAACCGGCTTCGAGGCGCGACGCCTCTCCAGTTCTTTTTGCGCCTTGGCTTTGGCGCGGGCCGTGCGCCAGTCGCAGAAGCGGTCCCAGGCGGCAAACAGGAAACTGAAGCGCGTAACGACCCACAGGCGCAAAGCCCCAAAAGAAAAAGCAGTCGCCAGGTACAGGGCCACGGCAATAAAGGTGACGCATACGATGTAAGCGCCTGCCAAGTTCAGGTACTGAATCAGCACATCCCCGGCAATGCGTCCCAGCAGACCTTCGATCGGGATCACGTGCAGCCAGCGCCAGTGCCACGGCAGCAATGCCAGCAGCGCGGGGATAAACAGCACCAGCATCAGCGCGCCGACCGTCTTGGCCATCGGCGATTCCACTTTGCGCGACCAGAACCACCGTACCGAAAGAAAGCCGAGCATCACCGGCAACAGAAACGCCGCAAGGCCGGCGACCTGAAACAGCAGGTCGCTGCTGAACGCTCCAGCCACGCCGATCCAGTTACGGGGCGAACGCACGCTGGTTGGCGCCGCCGTGTTCAATGATCCGTCCAGCGGCGAATACGAGCCTAGTGCGAGGAAGAGGAGGAGCGCGGAGACGAACAGCAGGAACCCGATCAGCTCGTTGAGCCGCCGGTTGTTCGTCGGCGTAAAGGCGACAGAGAAATACTTCATCAGGGCGTCCGCAGACGCCAGAGCAGCTTTGATTATCCCAGAAAGCGCTCAGGATTCAATGGCTTTCTTGAGTCAGGCAGACCGCCCGCCTACCTGGCCCACCACAACACCGCCACCCCGAACAGGATGCGATAAATGGCAAACGGCACGAAGCCGCGGTTACGCACCCAGTTCATGAACCAGGCCACGACCGCATACGCCACGATGAAGGAGACAACGAATCCAAGTGCCAGCACGACCCACTCTTGTGTGTTGCTGGGACCCATTCCGATGGCGCTGACACCGTTCTTATGGCGCAGCGACTTGAACATGTCATACCCGGTAGCTGCAACCATTGTTGGTATTGAGAGCAAGAAGGAGAACTCCAGCGCCGCCGTGCGCGACATACCCGCAACCTGTCCCGCGGCAATGGTGGACATGGACCGCGACAGCCCTGGAAACACCGCCGAAAAAACCTGGCAGCAGCCAATCCATATAGACTGCCCAACCGTCATTTCATCGACGTTTTCAGTTTGAAAGCCGGAAACGATTGCGGATGTACCCGACGGAACGGCCGCCCCCAGCGACCGAGCTGCTCGCGGCCTGCCGTAGATGGCGTCTACCACCCACATAACCATTCCGCCGATGATCAGCGCATAGGCCATCAGACTGACGCTTTCCAGGTGCTTGCCGATGATCTTGGTCAGCAGCAGCGCGGGGAACGCGGTACAGGCGAAGGCGTACATCGTCAGCGTGATGGGATGATCCCAGAGCGTGTTGCGCTCCTGCGGCCCGCGCGGGAATGTCCGCAGCCACGCCGCCAGGCGGCTCCGGAAATAGATCGGCAGGCAGAGGATGGCCCCAAGCTGAATGACGATGGAGTACATCTTCCAATAGCCGCTGCTCAGGTCCACTCCCAGCAACGCCTCGGCAATGCGCAGGTGCGCGGTGGAGCTCACGGGCAGAAATTCCGTCAGCCCCTCAATGATCCCCAGCAGGACAGATAACAGATAGTGGTTCAACAACGGCTCCTAACATCGGGGCAATCGGGTCACCGCGTGTTGTCATTCCGAGCGGAGCGACCCGATCACTAGATCAAAGCTCATTCTACGCTGTTCCCGTACACGGCAACGTTCTGCTCGACCATGTAAGCCAATGCCCGCGCCCGTGAAGCCCAGTCGGTCTGCGGGTACTGCGACGAGATACGCTGCGCGAGGGCCAGAGCACGATTGCGGGCGTCGGCGGATTTACCCGCCGCGTTCTCGGTCTTGTAGATCTCAATCAGCGCGGCGCGCCGCCAGGCGGCGTCGTACAGCGCGTCGGCCACAACCGGCGACTGCGGGTGTTCCGCCGCGTACTTCTCATACGCCTCAGCTTCCTTCTCCGGACACTTCGACTCCCCCTGCCATTCTCCGCAGAGCCTGTTGTCAATCAAGTGAAAGGCGGCGAGATCGGCCCATTTCGTACGCGGATACTTCTTCATGACTGTGCGCATCAGGTCTTCATTGATTTCGCCGCGCATCTCGGGATCACGGTGTTTGGCTGAGGGACGCGACATCACCTCGTTCCTCTCCAGTTGCCAGCGGATGTCGGCGGCCCGATACGCCGCCTCCGCAGCGAGCGGCGACTGTGGGAAATACTCGGCAACACGGCTGTACAAGCGCAGCGCGTCGTCGGCGGCGCCCCGCCGGCCATGACGGCGGCTGGCTTCAGCTTCGGCGTCCGCAGCAGCGCCGTAGATTATCTGATCACCGTTGGGCGTTGCTGCGCGCACGATACCTTTGTCCAGCATCCACCCGGTCACATCGCGCCGCTGGCTGAGGCCGGCGAAAACGTGCGCCCAGTTGCCGCTCTTCTCCAACACCACGACTTCGCGCCCGCGCTCCACGTTCGCCAGCTTGGCGGAATTCGTGTCCGGCGCAAGATACAATACGGCCTCCCGAACCATCACCCCGCGCTCGGTGGCGGCCCAGCTCAGAGCGGAAAAGATCACGGTTGTCAGCAGAAGTGAGGGAACTGATCGGAAGTTCAATGCAGAATGCCTCTCGGTCAAAGTGAATTGTACACTCGATGTGAAAAGACAGCACAGAGCCGCAGAGCCGTAGAGAATCCAGAGAATTCTTCGTCTCCCGATGTCCAATGGACCGACGATCCAGGATTGTCATACCGAGGCTGTAGCCGGTTAATGCTTGGAGATCCAATGCAGATCCCTCGACTCGGTTCTGCCAAAAGCGGGCCTCCGGTCGCTCGGGATGACGCCATCGCGAGACACAGCCAGTAAGAAAACCATGGAGTTGTGAATTTCGATTTTTGATTCTGCGGTTTACGATAATTCCCCCGCGCAATCCGCGCTTACCATAATTGGCCTGCGCAATAGGGATTCCTCGCTGCGCTCGGAATGACAATCCCAAGGATTTTTCCTGTGTTCTCTCTGGTGAGCGAGCCCTTCAGATTTCCAGAATCACCGGCATGATCAGCGGGCGGCGGGAGGTGTTCTTGACGATGTAGCGTTTCAAATCCTGGCGGATTTTCTCTTTGATCACTCCGTAGTCGGCCTTTTCTTCCTCGCTGGAGAGTTCCAGCGTATTCATGACGATGGTGCGGGCCTCATCCACAAAGCCGTTGTCGGCGGGTGCGCCGGCGAAGCCACGCATCACAATTTGCGGGTTGGTTTCCACGCGGCCGGTCAGCTTGTTGATGGCGATGATGGGCAGCACAATTCCGTCTTCACTCAGGAGCCGGCGGTCCTTGATGATCAGATCTTCGACCACCTCGCCGACGGAACCGGAATCAATGCAGACGCGGCCAACGGGCACGCGCTCTTTCTTGCGCGCGCCCAGTTCGTCGAATTCCAGCACGTCGCCCGACTCGATCATCATCACCTGTCCCACCGCACCCTTCATGGATGCCGCCAGTTGACTGTGCAGCTTGAGCTGCCGATATTCGCCGTGAATGGGAATGAAGTAGCGCGGTTTGACCAGGTTCATGATCAACTTGAGCTCTTCCTGGCTGGCATGCCCGCTGACGTGCACCGGTGGCTTGGAACCGTCTTCATAGATCACCTGGGCTTCGCGGCGAAACAGGTGATCAATCATGCGATAGATCGCCTTCTCGTTTCCCGGAATGATTCGCGAGGAAAGCACCACGGTGTCGCCCGCATCAATGTGCGCGTGCTTGTGATTGTCCACCGCCGCCCGCGACAGCGCCGACATGGGTTCTCCCTGCGTGCCGCTGATCAGCACACAGACGCGCTCGGAAGGGAAGTTCTTAATCTCGCCGGGATGGATCAGCAGACCGTCGGGAATTTCCACGTAGCCCAGGTCCTGGGCGATTTCCGTGGATGAAATCATGGAGCGGCCCACGAGCGCCACCTTGCGGTTATGCTCGTAAGCCATCTCTATGGCCAGCTTGATGCGATGGATGGAGGAGGCAAAACAGGAAATGAAAACTCGCCGCTGTGCGCGCGCAAACACCTCGTCAAACTTGCGGCGCACCGCCCGCTCGCTGGGCGTATAGCCCGCCCGCTCCACGTTGGTCGAGTCCTGGAAGAGCGCCAGCACGCCTTCTTTGCCGTATTCGGCGAAAGTATGCAGGTCAAACAGGCGCGTGTCCGTGGGCGTGGGGTCTACCTTGAAATCGCCGGTGTGGATGATCACGCCGAGAGGCGTATGGATCGCCAGCGACACGCAATCCACCAGGCTGTGCGTCACCTGTATGGGATTTATCGTGAACGGGCCAACCGTGAAGCGTTCGCCGGCGACAATCTCGTTCAGGTTAGCGGCGTCCAGGAGGTTGTGCTCCTCCAGCTTGTCTTCCACGTAAGCCAGCGTGAATTCGGTGCCCCAGACGGGTACTTGCATCTCCTGCAATATCCAGGGGAGCGCGCCGATGTGGTCTTCGTGGCCGTGCGTCAGCACGATGCCGCGCACATGCTGGCGGTTTTCGATCAGGTAGGTAATGTCGGGAACAACAATATCTACGCCCAGCAGTTCTGCCTCGGGGAACATCAGACCGGCGTCAATGACGATGATGTCATCTTCCCAGCGCACGGCCATGCAGTTCATGCCGAACTCGCCGCACCCTCCCAGAGGTACGACTTGTAGTTTCTTTTCCGCCATTTAGAACCTTTGATGCTAGCACAGCCCGCAAAATTCATCAGCCAATGCCGCAGCCGCGCGGCGTCCAATCTTGAATTGTGATTTGCCGGCGCCCCACCCTCGCGCCTGGAATTTCGCGTAAACTCAAGCCATGAACAGCGAGCGCAAAGGCTGGCTGCGGCGGCGTATCGAAAGCGCCCTGGTCCACGGTTTGACCGACACCTACAGGACGGTACAGGTGGACCCGGCCAGATATCTTCTGCAACTGCGCACCGCCAACGGCATTCCCGTCACCAGCTACGCGGGGATGTTCTCCGTGCCGGTGGAGCAGTTGGACGCAGTCGCGAGCGAGGTCATCCGCGGCGGCATGAAGATGGCCGCGGCCGAAGCTGCGGGACTCGGCCTGGGCGGCATGCTGACCATCGTGCCGGACCTCGGAATCCTGGCGGCAATCACCCTGCGTACCATCCAGAAGCTGAGTTTGATATACGGGTTCGAATTCAATACCGACGAGGAAGTTGCCGACCTCTGGATCGCTGCGGCCAGCGCCGCAGGCGTGGACATCAGTCGCGAACTGCTGGAAAAACAGGTGGTGAACCGCTTCGTGCCACGAGTAATTCAAGCTATTGCCGTTAAGGCCAGCGGTGAAGTGGTCGAGAAATGGACGGGACGGCTGATCCCGGTGGTCAGCTCCGGCATCGGTGCGGCCCTGAATTGGTATTTCGTGCGCGCCTGGAGCGAGCGCGCCCTGCGCCACTTCCGCGAGAAGCATATGCGCGTCCGCCAGCAGCGGGTGACGGCAGAGCTGATGGGCAGGTGAAGCAACATCCACCAGGAAGACACAGAGACACAGAGGAATTCAATTTACATTTACGATTTTCGATTTACGAATTTCGATTTCTGAATCTTGGTTTTTGAATTCCGCTTTTTTGATTTTGCTCTGTGTCTCCGTGGTGATTGTTATGCGCGTGCTATCGAAAAGCTGATAGACCAAAAGCAATCAAAATTCAAAGTCGCAAATCGTAAATCGCTCTACTCCCGCGCGTCTTTCCTTTCCCTGACTTCGGGCGCGGGCGATCCCAGCATGCGCAGGTAGCTGATCAACTGCGCGCGATGGTGCACCTCGTGCTCGTTGATGCCCATCAAAATGGCCGCCACCGTGCGCCGGTAGCGCAGATGCTCGCGCGCACGCTCCTCTTCGAAGCGGGCGGCAGGGAAGGCTTCCACGGCGGCCAGAGTTTCCTGGTGCACGCGCTCGAGGTCCTGCTTCATTTGGTCCAGCGTGCGCGGCGCGCCCAGGGTGACCCGCAGGCCTTGCGGGATGCGCGTCTCGTAGTACGAGAAATCGTCTTCCAGCGCCACCTGCCGAACTCCTTGTTCCGACACCGCCATGTGTCGCAGGATTTCACCCACGCTGAGCGCACCGGGCGCGGAACTGAATTTCAGATATTCGGGGTCTATCAGTTCCACGATCTGACGCGTGCGCGCGCGTAGCGCCCGCTTCTGCTGCAGGAAAAAATCTTTCACGTCCATGCAGGATTGGATGCAGGACCAGGCTTTTCAAACGTTCGAGTCAATCCTCAGTCTTAAAGCCGAACCAGAGAAGGTGTATCCCTCTCGACCTGAAACCTGAAACCTGCTCTACCTCAGCAACTCTTCCAGGGCCGCGCCGCGGTCGGTCTTTTCGTCGCGATACTTGATGATCACCGGGCAGTACACGCTCAGGCCCCACTCGGCCGCTTTGCCCTTGGTGATTGGACGCCCGCCCGGGACCACAACCGCGTTCTCCGGCACGATCAGCGGTTGCTCGGCGGTGGCGCGGTAGACCTCGCCTTTGACGGTGTCGTACAGCGGCGTGGAGCGCGTCAGGATAGTGCCTGCACCCAGTACGGCGCGGGCGCGTACCTGCGTGCCTTCGTAGACGCCACAATTGCCGCCCACCAGAACGTCGTCTTCGATGATCACCGGCGCAGCATTGACCGGTTCCAGTACGCCGCCTACCTGGGCCGCCGCGCTCAGGTGTACGCGCTTGCCGATCTGTGCGCATGACCCGACCAAAGCATGGGAGTCCACAAGCGTCGCTTCATCCACATACGCGCCCACGTTGATGTACATGGGCGGCATGCAGATCACCGATGGTGCGATGTAAGCGCCCAAACGCGCCGACGATCCGCCCGGGACCACTCGTACTCCGTCCGAAGTGGTGAAGCTGCGCGCCGGAAAAGTGTCCTTATCAACGAAGGTCAGCCCTCCGCCGGAACTCATTTCCGTCATCTCGCCCAACCGGAAGCCGAGCAGGATACCCTGCTTCACCCAGACATTCGTCTGCCAGCGGCCATCCACCTTTTCTGCGGCGCGGATTTTTCCTTCGGTAAGGGCGTTGCGGAATTGAATGAAGACGCTGCGGGCGTCAGGCTGCTGCCGGGACTGCGTCCCCATGCCAAACAGGCGTTCAATAGCACTCTGCAGCTCGGTTTTCATTTTGGTTGTGAGCTCACTCATGCCGCGCAGTATAACAACGTTTCCCATCCCCCGTGGAGCGTTTCCCGTTTGATCGTAACGCCGGCGTCCTTGCCGGTTCTCGCGAGCGAGTTCGTGTTGCGTTTCTCCCGGAACAAAGCCAGCGACGCAAATCGCTAAACCACAAATGCCTCTCCTGCATCCATTCCACAGATGGCGGACCTGTCCCCCCTTCTTGGGCGTACTCTGGTGTTAGTTGCCCACCCAGACGACGAGTCCGTGGGCTGCGGCGCCTTGTTGCAGCGTATGCGCGAACCGATGGTCGTGTTCGCTACTGACGGCGCTCCCCGTGATGATTATTTCTGGAAGACCCACGGTTCGCGGCTGCGTTACTCGCGCTTGCGTCAGGAAGAAGCGCGTGTAGCGCTGGGCGCGGTGGGAGTGAATGAGATCGAGTTCCTTCCCGATCAAGCCAGGGGACTTGAGGTCTTCGTAGACCAGGAACTCTACCGCGTGATCCCGCAGGCCATGCAGCTACTGGCGAGCTTGATCGAGCGCCGCCGCCCGCAAGCTCTGCTCACTCTGGCCTACGAAGGCGGACATCCCGACCACGACACCTGCAACTTCCTGTTCTCCATTCTTGGAAAACGCTACCGCCTGCCTACGTGGGAGATGCCGCTGTATTTTCGCGCCGATCCGGGCGACCGCATTTTTCAGGATTTCCTGACGCGCAACGGTACGGAAGTTGAGCTCTATCCCACTCCTGATGAAATCGCGGCGAAACACCGTATGCTGGCCGCATATCCATCGCAGTCGCATTTTCTTACGCGGTTCGCGGAGAACAGCGAGCACTTTCGCCCTATGGCAGCGTACGACTACACGCGTCCGCCGCATGAAGGCCTGCTCAATTACGAGTCATGGCAGTGGTCCATGACCGGCCGGGACGTAGCGGCGGAATTCGCGCGTTATCTCGCCTCGGCCCAGGTACAGAGCGCATGAGCGGCGGGAAAGCACGCTTGCAGGTGCTGTTCGTTGCCTACTCTCTGCTTCCCGTCAGCGACTCCAGTTGCGGCGGCGCCGAACAGGTGCTTGCGACCGTCGAAGCCGAAATGGCGGCGCGGGGGCATGCCACCACTGTCGCCGCCGCCGAGGGCTCCAGCGTGGCCGGCGACTTGTTCGCTACCGGCGCACCTCCGGTTGAGCCGGACCGTTTTGAGCCGCGCGATGCCGAGCACAACACTCGCATCGTGGAATATGTGTGGCGCAGGCACAAAGTGGGCCGTCCGTTTGATCTCATTCACGACCACAGCGGCAGTTTCTGGAAGCACGCCGGAGCTGTTCCGACCCCGGTGCTCGCCACGCTTCATTTGCCGCGCGGTTTCTATCGCGCAGACCTGTTCGACTCACTGGCGCCGCCGTTGATGTTTAACTGTGTGTCCGCGTCGCAGGCGCGTGCGTTTGCCGATCTCCGTCCCAGCGAGCCAACAGCGGGCTCGCCGGGGACCCCGGCTTTTTCCATGGCTGGTATCGTGCGGAACGGAATTGATCTGAGGCGATTTCCGCTGACATGCCAGAAATCCGAGTACCTGCTCTGGCTGGGACGTTTTTGCGAAGAAAAAGGCCCGCACGTCGCCATTGAAGTCGCGCGCCGCGCCGGAATCCCTCTGGTGCTGGCCGGGCAGGTGTATCCGTTCTCCTATCATCAGAAGTACTTCGCGCGCGAGATACAGCCACGCCTCGCCGCTAACAGCGTAGCCCGCTTTGTGGAGCGTCCGACGTTCGCGGAAAAGATCGAATTGCTGCGGCATGCGCGGGCGCTGCTGGTCCCCAGCCTCGCGGATGAAACCAGTTGCCTCGCGGGTTTGGAGGCCATGGCGTGCGGGACGCCTGTGATCGCCTTTCGCCGCGGCGGTATTCCCGAGGTCGTCGCTGACGGCGAAACGGGTTTTCTCGCGGATTCAGTGGAGCAGATGACCGAGGCCGTGCGGCGCGCCGGCCAAATCAGTGCGCAAGCCTGCCGTGCACACGTGGAGCGAAATTATTCCTCCGCCCGCATGGCCGATGATTACGAGCGGCTCTACTTCCAGGTACTTGCGCGGACTGATGAACTGCGCGTGGCCTGAAAAAATACGATCCAGCACAGAGACACAGAGCCGCAGAGAATTCAGAAGATGCTTCTCTGAGTCTCTGCGGCTCTGCGCTGGATTTTACTTCGCTGCGCCGGATCGCTTCAGCAATCCCAGGTCGGAGGCGATCTTCTCCACCTTGGCCCGGGTTTCCTTCTTCATCGGCGTGAGCGGCAGGCGATAGTTCTCCTCGATGCGTCCCATCATGGCGAGCACCGCTTTGACCGGCAGCGGATTCGACTCAATGAAGTTCCCCTGCATCAGGGGCAGATACTTGCGGCAGAGCTTGCGGGCGGTGGTCCAGTCGTTGGCGAGCGCGGCCCGGGTCATCTCCGCCATCTCGCGCGGGATTTCGTTGCCGGCCACGGAAATCACGCCCACGCCGCCCAGCGAGATCACCGGCAGAGTTACGGCATCATCGCCGGAGAACACCAGGAACGACTCCGGCACGTGATTGAACACTTCCGCGATCTGCGCCAGGTTGCCGCTGGCTTCCTTCACGCCGGCGACATTGCGAAGCTGCGCCAGGCGGCCAAGCGTCGCCGGCTCCAGGTTAGCGCCGGTGCGCCCGGGCACGTTGTACAGGATGAGCGGCTTCTCCACGGCTTCGGCAATGGCCTTGAAGTGCTGGTACTGGCCTTCCTGCGAGGGCTTGTTGTAATACGGAGAGGCGGTCAGGATAGCGTCCACTCCGCACAGCTTCGCGATCGTGCGCGCCTTTTCCACGGCTTCGCGCGTGTTGTTGGAGGTCGCACCCGCCACGATCGGCACCCGCCCCGCGACCACTTCAATCGTGGTCTGCACGACGCGGACCCACTCGTCTTTGTTAAGCGTCGGCGTCTCGCCCGTGGTGCCGCAGGGGACAAGAAAGTCTATGCCGGACTCCACCTGCCAGGCGACGAGCGCGCGCAGCGCAGGCTCGTCTATCGAGCCGTCTGATTTGAACGGAGTGACAATTGCAGTACCGCACCCACGCAGTTTCATAACCGTAGTTTCCTGTTTTCCTTGTGAACTTTCAAGATTCGTGGACGGCAGCTTACTTGTGTGACTCTGCCTTTGCAAGCGCTGTTTCGCGCAGCATGTCCTTGAACTCAAAAAATCCCTTTTTCCCCACCATCCACTCGGCCGCGAGCACGGCGCCCTCCGCGAAGCCGCGGCGCGACTTGGCATCGTGGGTCAGCATAATGGTGTCATTCGGAGAATCCAGCAGGATTACATGCATCCCCACGGTCTCTCCTTCGCGAATAGATTGGATTTCCAGTTTTTTCCCGCCAGCCTCTTCCAACACTCCTTGCAGTTTCACGGCGGTGCCGGAAGGCGCGTCTTTCTTGTGGATGTGGTGACGCTCCATGATCTGGCCGTTGTAGCCCTGCTTCAGCGCAGCGGCGGCGGCGCGGGCGATCTCCATGAAAATGGCCACGCCGATGGAAAAATTCGCCGCATAGAGAAACCCGATTCCGCTCTTGGCGACGATCTCGCGCACGCGCGGCAACTCGTTGTACCAGCCGGTGGTGCCCACCACCATGTTCTTACCGGCGCGGGCCACGGCTTCCAGGTTTTCCATCACCACGCCGGGAATGGTGAAATCTACCACTACATCAATGTCGCGCAGGCGTTCAGGCGTGAGCATCGAGGCCTTGATGTTGTCGAATTCATCATGCGCGCGCACTGTATGCCCGCGCTGCTGCGCCAGCTCGATAATCATCGAGCCCATTTTCCCTTTGCCCAGCACTAGCAGGTTCATTGCTCCTCCGAAGAAAGTGCTCAGTACGCAGTACTCAGTACCCAGTAAGCATTTAGCGACCGACTTAGCGCGAATACCATCACCTGAAGGCTGATACCAACAACAACTGACAACTGAGTACTGCCTTATTCAAATACGTCTGGATCCAGTTCCGAAAAGAATACCGCATGCAGGCGGCGCACGGCTTCGGGAACGTGCTCCTCGTCAATCACAAAGGTGATGTTGATCTCCGACGCGCCCTGCGAAATCATGCGCACATTGATGTCGGAAATGGCCGTAAACACCTTGGCCGCTATGCCCGGCGTATGGCGAATGTTATCTCCTACGAGGCAGACGATGGCCTTGCGCCCTTCGTATTTGACATCCGCCAAATGCTGAAGATCGGCGGCAATGGCCGGGATCGCCTGGTTGGAATCCACGGTCAAGGACACACTGACTTCCGAGGTCGAAACTACATCTACCGGGCAGCGGCGCCGGTCGAAAACTTCAAAGATGGACCTCAGAAATCCATGCGCCATGAGCATGCGCGTGGCCACCACGTCCACAATGGTGATCCGCTTCTTGGCGGCGATGGCCTTGAAGATGTTTTTGCAGGGGACACCGCGGGCAGTGATACGCGTCCCGTCGTTGTTGGGATTGCGTGAGTTCAGCACCAGTACGGGGATGTTTTTCTGAATGGCGGGCAGCAGCGTGGCCGGGTGCAGCACCTTGGCGCCGAAATAGGCCAGTTCGGCTGCTTCTTCAAACCCGATCTGCTTGATGCGCCGGGCGTCGGGACAAAGGTTCGGGTCGGTGGTTTTCATGCCATCCACGTCGGTCCATATTTCAATGCGCTCTGCGCCCAGCCCGGCGCCTACGATGGCGGCAGAAAAGTCCGAACCGCCCCGGCCGATCGTGGTAGTGACGCCTTCCCGTGTAGCCCCAATGAAACCGCCCATCACCGGGGTCTCTCCCCGCTCGAGCAGAGGACGTACCGTGGTGGCCAGCCGGTCATTGGTTTCGTCCATCAAGGGCAGCGCCTTGGTGTGGCTGGAGTCGGTGACGATGACATTGCGCGCGTCCACATGGCAGGAGGTGATGCCGCGCAGCGCGAACGCCTCACTGATCAGCTTGCCCGATGCCCGCTCGCCGAAACAGGCGACGTGGTCCGTGGTGCGCGGGGTCAGCTCGCCTACGGCGCAGATTCCGCGCAGAAGCTCTTCAAGAGCATCGAACATGCTTTCAAGTTCGAATCTCATGTGCGGGAGCGCGCCCGAGTCCAGCAGTTCGCTGGCTGTCTGCAAATGGCGTTCGCGAAGACTGCGGGCGATCTCGAGCGCACGTCCGCGCTCGCCGCTTCCGGCAGCCCGCGCCGCTGCCAGCAACTGGTCCGTGACCTTCGCCATCGCGCTGACCACGACGACCGGCTTTTCCGCCAGGCGCTCGCGGACAATGCACGCGGCGCGGTCAATGGCGGCAGCATCCTCGACGGAGGTGCCGCCGAACTTCATGACAATCATTGGCTTTTAGCTCTTAGCTTTTAGCTTTTAGCTCTTGGCTCTCCGCTGTGGCCGCTGCCATGCAAAACGTGTAGAGACGTAGCGAGCTACATCTCTACCTGACGCAGCTTTTGGCCCTCCGCTCTTGGACGTCGACTCCTGGCTCTTTACCGGGGGCGTCATTCTCAAAACGTGTAGAGACGTAGCAAGCTACGTCTCTACGTGAAATCACTAGCTCGATGGCTCAATGATCCGATGACTCAATCGCTCAATCCAAGTACCCCTGCGCCTTGAGCAGTTCGGCATTGAGCAAGGCAGCGCCGGCGGCGCCACGGATGGTGTTGTGTGACAGCACCGTAAATTTCCAGTCCAGCACGGAGCACGGCCGCAGCCGTCCCACGCTGACCGCCATGCCGGCGCCGCGGTCCACGTCGAAGCGAGGCTGCGGGTGGTCGGGCGCGGTGTCATAAACAATCGGCTGCTCCGGCGCGTTCGGCAGCCGCAACTGCTGGGGCAGGGGATGAAACTCGTTCCAGCACGCGATGATTTCGTCCGCCGTTGCCGGCTTGCTCAGCTTGACCGACACCGATTCCGTATGCCCGTCCTCCACTGCCACGCGGTTACATTGGGCGCTGATGGCGAAATCGGCAGGCTCGACGCGCCCGCCATCCAGGCGGCCCAGGAGCTTGCGCGTCTCCTCTTCCATCTTTTCTTCTTCCTTGCCGATGTACGGGATCACATTTCCCAGAATGTCGAGCGAGGCGACGCCGGGATAGCCCGCGCCACTGACCGCCTGCATCGTGACGACAAACACTTTTTCCAGACCGAAACGCTGCTGTAGAGGGGCGAGAGCCACTACCAATCCGATAGCGGAACAGTTCGGGTTGGTCACGGCGAATCCGCCGTTCTTGCGCCAGCTCTGGTGCGTGATAAGCCCCAGGTGTCCGGGATTGACTTCCGGAATTACCAGCGGCACGTCCGCGTGCATGCGCAGGGCGCTGGAATTCGACACCACGGCGCAGCCGGCGGCCGCGTAGCGCGGTTCCAACTCGGCGGCAATGGCAGCGTCCAGCGCGGCGAAGATCACTCTGGGCGCGCCTTCGGTTTTGGTTGCGTCCGCCACGATCAGGCGGGCTACATGCTCCGGGATCGGCGTCTTCAGCCGCCAGCGGGCAGCCTGCGCGTAGGGTACGCCATAAGATCGCTCCGAGGCTGCCACCCAGGTCACCTCGAACCAGGGATGTCCTTGCAGCAACTGAATGAAGCGCTGGCCGACGATGCCAGTGGCGCCCAAAATACCGACGGGAATTTTCTTGTCCAGCATAGGAGTGGAATCAGATTTTCATGAGATTCGGATTATCACCACGGTTGTGAGCCGGGTTTGCCGACCGGGGTCCCCCAGCCCGTTGCGTATTATTGAGGATTCGGAGCGGCCCATCCAGTTTACCAGCCAACCGGTGCTATTTCAGCAAAAACGCGGGACGGGGCAATTTGATATGCTTCGCTTCGCATGGCCCTGGCTTTTGGGCAATGGGCGCCGGGGACGGGCTGGAGGGAGGATCGTGCGGTGCCGGAGCTGCGTCAGAACCGCTTCACGAAGGAATGGGTGATCATCGCCACCGAGCGCGCCAAGCGGCCGGAGGAACTGGTCTCCAAACACGAGCCGAAGCTTGTTCCCAGCTACGTTTCTACCTGCCCGTTCTGCCCCGGCAACGAGAAGCTCACTCCCCCTGAGGTGCTGCGCGTCCCCGCCGGTGCGCCAGATGGACAATGGTCGGTGCGGCTCGTGCCCAACAAGTTCGCCGCCCTGGATCGCACTCTCCAGCCGCAACGCACGGTAGAGCGCTCGCGACGCAAGATAGATGGTTTCGGCGTGCACGACGTAATCGTGGAAAGCCCCGACCATAGCACCTCAACTGCGCTTCTGCCGGAAGCGCATGTTGCCGAAATTCTTCGCTGCTATCGCCTGCGATACCAGCAACTCAGCCGCGACGAGCGCATCGCACACATCACAATCTTCAAGAATCACGGCGTGGATGCCGGCACCAGCCTGGAGCACCCGCACTCCCAGTTGATCGCCGCTCCGGTTATCTCCACCCAAGTGCGCGGGCGCATGCTCGAGGCAGTGCGGCACTACGACGATTTCGGGGAATGCATGTTTTGCACGGCCCTGGCGGAAGAGTTGCACGAGGGTACACGGATCGTCACGGCCAACGGGAATTTCGTTGCTCTGGAGCCTTTTGCCGCGCCCTCGCCCTTCCTGACTCACATTTATCCCCGCCGTCACATGGCCAGCTTCGGCAACATCAGTGATGAGGAAATCGCCGATCTAGCAGCCGTGTTGCGCGAGCTTCTGGCCAAGCTGTACATAGGCTTAAAGAATCCCGACTTCAACTACACCATCCGCACCGCGCCCGACGAGTTGATGGGGGTGAAGTATTACCACTGGTATATGAGCGTGATCCCGCGGCTGACGCGCATTGCGGGCTTCGAACTGGGCTCGGGGACATTCATCAATACCGTCCTGCCAGAAGACGCCGCCGAGTTCCTGCGCAACGTGAAGGCCGGCAGCGTAGCGGCGACAAAAGCTTAAACGCAGAGGGCGCATCGCGGAATCGGGTGATCGGGTCGTAATCGGACCAGCCATGGATTGTCATTCGAGCGCAGCGAGGAATCCCGGTTGGCGCCGAAAGCTCTTCTTGAGCTGATTTAGAGCAGATGAGGTGATCGGTACGGCAGCGGTCGTGAGCCTCACTTTATAAATTACCAATTACAAATTTAGTCCCTCACCACCTCCAGCTTATCTGCTGCCATGAGGATGCGGACCAGTTTCAGTTCTGGGTCGGTCCACAGCTCCCATTCTCCAGCATCGGATTTCAAACTGAAGCGGTTCAGTTCGCGTTCGACGCCTCGGATAGCGACCTTGTCCACGCCGGTGTACTCGAGCGTGACCGGCAACGAAACACGCTGGCGTGGGACAAGCACGCCGAACTGCAGGCGTTCCGGGCGGCAGTCTTTCAAGGCGCCTTTGCAGGCCTGGGCGAGATAGCGCCAGATCAGAATTTGCCGGTGGGTAAAGAAATAGTCGTCCAGCACCATGGTTGAGGTCGGCAGGATGAACGGCTGGTCTACAGGTTTTCCCGGCGGGCTGGGAACCAGGTGCTCGATCAGAAATTCGTTGTTCGGCTCTACCACGGCCTGTGCCTTCTCCGGGCTGAGTTCCTGCCATTCATAGCGGCGCAGGTCGCCAGTGCTGGTGATCTGCAGCTCGGACTTTTGATTGAAGTTGCCACCTTGTTCCAGCTTGAATTCGGAGGTGGCGGTGCTGACATCAGGCCCCTGCTCGATGCGGAAGGTCTCGGTTGCGATCCGTTTGCCGGCCAGGAACACGCCGTAAGAGCCGGAGTCCACCGTCTGGCCTTTGTCGCTGGTGCGTGGCTTTGCCTGCAGGGGACGCGTCACGCTCCCGGTTATCAAAACCACCAGTCCGATAATCAGTGTGCTATTTCTTGCCCGACCGCGAAGACTCATGTTGTTCATCCAATCCCAGTCGTTGTGCCACCTCAGCCGCCGTCTGCTCGACGCTATGACCGGTGGTGTCCACACAGATATCTGCTTGCATGTAACTGCTTCGCCGCGATTCGTACAATTGACGAAATTGGTTCTCATTCGCAAATAACGGGCGCGTTGCCGCTTTGGGACCGCAGCGGCGACGCAGTTCCTCCACCGGTGCGTCCAGAAAGACCACGGGCCCGCCCCGGGTTTTCAGCAGACGCGCGTTTTCCGGCTGCACGAAGGCCCCCCCGCCCAGGGCGACCACCAGAGGCCGGGAGTGCGATTCGTCCAGCAGGTCCTTAAGGGCCGCAGCTTCGGCGCGGCGGAAGGCCGCCTCACCCGATTCCGCAAAAATCTCGGCGATCTTGCGCCTTTCACGCTTTTCTACGCGCTCGTCCAGGTCCACAAACCTCCAGCCCAGACGCCGGGCCAGCGCAACGCCGACAGAGGTCTTGCCCGCGCCCATGAACCCCACCAGAAACACGGCGCGCACCTTGCTGCTTTTTGCAGGGAAAGTCACTGGATGCATGATGTGGCAAAAGCCAAATATTCGCAATAAGCACTGGAGGTCAGGGCCGAACGGAACAGAAGCAAGACCCAGCACAGAGACACAGAGCCGCAAAGAAAGACAAAAAATATTCCTCTGCGTCTCTGCGCTGGGTTTTTCGTCGAACCCGTCTACCGATCGTACGTTCGTGCCATTTCCGCCAACCGCTGTGCAAGGTCGGCCGTCAGCCTCTCGGCAGGAAAACGCCAGCGCCAATTCCCACTCGCAGTTCCGGGCAGATTCATGCGAGCCTCGCTGCTCAGCCCGAACACGTCTTGCAGGGGAAAAATGGCGAAATCCGCCACCGACGCCATCACGGTGCGGATGAACACCCAATTGATCTCACGCCCGTCCAAGTCCAGGTATCGGCGCGCGAACTCGCGTTCTTCGCGGATGTCCTGCGGAGTGCGCGTGCTGTCCCCCTCGCCGCTGCTCGTCCACCAGCCGACTGTCGTGTCGTTATCGTGCGTTCCGGTGTACGCAACGTGATTGCGCGGATAATTGTGAGGTTTGAAGCTCGGCGCCTGCGGGTCCTTGCCGAAGGCGAACTGAAGAATGCTCATGCCGGGAAACCCGAAGCGGTTGCGGACTGCTTCCACATCCGGAGTAATCACGCCCAGATTTTCCGCGATGACCGGCAGCGTGCCCAGCCTGCGTTCGACTGCCTCGAACAACTCTGCGCCAGGGCCTTGCACCCAACGTCCGTTCATGGCCGTGGTTGCGCCCGCCGGGACCTCCCAGTAGCCGACGAAGCCGCGGAAGTGGTCCACGCGGCACATGTTCACCAGCGAGAAAGTTGCCCGGAAGCGCTCGATCCACCACTCGTAGCCGCTGCTTGCGTGCGCCTCCCAGCGGTAAATGGGATTGCCCCACAACTGGCCGGTGGCGCTGAAGTAATCCGGCGGGACGCCCGCCACAACTTCCGGCTCGCCGTTCTCTTTCAGGCAGAACAGATCGCGATGCGCCCAGACATCGGCGCTGTCGTGCGCGACGTACATGGGCAGATCACCGATGATCCGAATGTCGCGTTCGTGACAGTATAGCTTCAGCTCCGCCCATTGCCGGGAAAACAGAAATTGCCAGAATTTGTGCTTTTCAATCTCCTCGCGTAAGCGTCGTCCCCATGTCTCGAGAGCGTCCGGCCGGCGCAGCGCCGCGCCCGGTTCCCACTTCGTCCAGACGGCTTCTCCGCCGTGAGAGGCCTTCAGGGCCATAAACAGCGCGTAATCCTCCAGCCAGTCTGTGTTCCGATGCGTGAATTCATCGAACTCGTGCTGGAGTTTTTTTGGCGAGCTCTCGCGAAATTGTGTGAAGCTCCGGCTCAGCAACTCCAGCTTGAAGCGGTTCACCGATTCGTATTCCACGCGTGTTGCGGGAAAAGCGGGAAGCTGCTGAATGGCCGTCGCCGGTAATAGTCCGTCCTGAACCAGTTTTTCCGGACTTATGAGCATTGGGTTACCGGCAAAGGCGGAGAAGCACTGGTAGGGAGAATCGCCGTAACCGGTGGGCCCCAGGGGTAGCACCTGCCAGACGCGTTGCCCTGCCTGTGCCAGGAAATCGGCAAACCGAAAAGCTGCCGGACCTAGATCGCCGATCCCGAAAGGACCGGGCAGGGAAGTGGGGTGCAGCAGGATTCCGCTGGAGCGTCCGTTCATCTTTTCTCAGTTTCTTCCGTGCGAGTTGAAGGCGCGGGCCAGCGTCCCAGCAGATCGAGAACGCCGCGGATGGGTATGCGTACCCAGTCAGGCCGGTACTGAAGTTCTCTGGTGATTTCAATGAGCGCCCGTTCCAGTACATAGGCTCGGAGCAGATCAATGAGCTGCTGCCGCGACTGCGGCAGAAACTGCGCGTTGCCGGCGCGCTCGATGTAGGCGCGCACGAAGGTTGCGCTCACGTACCGGTACCACACCTGCGCCCACTTTTGCAGTTGCGGAAATCCCGCGCTGCTGGGCACGATCCCGGGGACCTGGCCGTAGAGCGCGGCATGCGCGGCTGAGTGAAACGAGCGGATCATCCCGGCCACGTCGCGCAGCGGCGAGCGCTTGATCCGGCGTTCCGTCATCGGGCGCGTAGGATCGCCCTCGAAATCAATGATAACAAAATCCTTACCTGTGTAGAGCACCTCCGCCAGGCGATAGTTGCCGTGATGCCGGATGCGCATGGCATTAATGCGCTGGTCGCGCAGTATCCGGAACCGGCAATGGATTTCCTCTTCCAAGTTCAGCAGCTCGGATGACTCCCGCTGCGTCTCCTCGGAAAGTTCGGCCATGCGCACCCGCAACTGATCGAGGCAACGCGTTGCCCGTCCGATCATGCCGTGGTAAAGCCCCATACGATAAAAATCGGTAAACGGTTCCGGCGCGAAGTCGGGTATTTCGGGGTGACTGGCGAGTGCCAGGTGCAGCTCGGCGGTGCGCTGTCCCAGGATCCTGATGTTGTCGAGATATGGTCCCGTCAAGTCTCTCATCAAGGAGCTTCCCAAATCTTTCTCCGTCAAATTGGGAGCTTCCAGCGCAGCGAGTTCAGCCATGCGGGCATCATCGGGCTGTACCGTCAGAGCACGCTCGAAGTAAAGGCTGAGATTGTCAATCGTGTAATTCCAGCCGTTCAATTCACTGCGCGTGAATTTGCTCAGGATGGCCAGTGTCATCGGCTCCTGCTCGGTATCGTGCGGGCGGTACTCCAGGTAGCCGACATACTGCGGCAAGTGCGGGAACTGGGCTGTTTCCGTGAGAAATTCCTGAACTTCACGTTGTGGATTAATTCCTGCTTCTATCCGGCGGAATACTTTGAGGATAAGCCGGTTTCCGAAGACGACCGAGCTGTTGCGCTGATCCGCCCTCAGCACGGAGGCCTCGGAGTCGGCGCGCGCCATGCTCCATTCCCGGCGGAAGCCGCGAGTGTGGCCCGCGACAATGTCTCCGTGCAAGCCTTTGAACTTGCGGCGCCGCGCGATGGCGCCCAGCATGAGGTCATTGAACTCGCGGTCCCAAATGGCGCCGTACAGGATTCCCCGGCTGCCGTCCTCCGCTTCCACCCGGGCCAGGACGTACTGACGCATCTCGCGCACGATCTTGTCGGCCTTCTCTGCGGTGGCGACCGACAGCATCAGGGTGTAGATTTCCGGCTCACCATCGCTGTAGTCCACCCTCAAAAACAGCATGTGCGAGGACGTCTCCGGCAAGGGAATGATCTCGATAATCTCGGTGTTCCTGATCATCCGACCTTTGCCCAGAAACCAGCGCCGGCTGGGAAGCAGTCTGGGCATGATCCGCTGGATTGCCCGCGTCGTTGCGTGGGAAAAAACGTTATCGAAGGAGGCGATGGCAAACACCGGCAACTCCTCGGCCTCCGTACTCACAATGAGACTTTCGTGATAAATGCTTTGCGGTTGCAGATGGAACCAGTAGAACGCGTGCGGCCCCAGCGACAATAAGTACGGGTGTTGCCGGATCCGCGGAAATTCCGTCCGGCCAAACATTTCCACCGGGGCCATGCCGCGAAACTTGCTCAAGTCCAGTTCCGCACACTGCGAAAAACGCGACAAGTTGGCCACCACCAGGATGGTTTCGTCTTCGAACTGACGCACAAAGGCCAGTACTCTGCGGTTGGAGGGTGAGAGAAATTCCAGGCTGCCGCGGCCAAATGCCCGGAACTGCTTTCGTTGCGCGATCACTCGCCTCATCCACCACAGCAGCGAATGGGGATTGTTCTGATGCGCCTCCACGTTGATGGTCTCGTAGTGATACTGAGAATCAATATTGACCGGCAGGTACAGGCGCTGCGGGTTGGCGCGCGAGAAACCCGCGTTGCGGTCGGAACTCCACTGCATGGGCGTGCGCACCCCGTTGCGGTCGCCCAGATATATGTTGTCGCCCATGCCGATTTCGTCGCCGTAATAGACCACCGGGGTTCCCGGCAGGGAAAACAGCAGGGCATTCATCAGCTCGATGCGGCGGCGGTCGTTCTCCAATAACGGCCCCAGCCGCCGCCGAATGCCCAGATTGATGCGCATCTCCCGGTCATGGGCATAGCCGCGGTACATGTAGTCGCGTTCTTCGTCCGTGACCATCTCCAGCGTGAGTTCGTCGTGGTTGCGCAGAAACAGCGCCCACTGGCACTGCTCGGGAATGGACGGCGTCAGGCGCATGATGTCGGTGATCGGGTATCGGTCTTCCATCCGCGACGCCATGAACAGTCTCGGCATCAGCGGAAAATGAAAGGCCATGTGACATTCGTCCCCGTTGCCAAAGTACGCGGCTGCATCTTCGGGCCACTGGTTCGCTTCGGCCAGCAGCATGCGGTCGCGATACTTGGAATCCACGTGCGCGCGCAGCTCTTTGAGGAAGGTGTGGGTTTCGGGCAGGTTTTCGCAGTCGGTGCCCTCGCGCTCGAACAAGTATGGCACGGCATCCAGACGGAGACCGTCAACCCCGAGGTCGAACCAGAAGTCCATGGCGCCGAACATGGCCGCCTTGACTTCGGGGTTATCAAAGTTGAGGTCTGGCTGATGAGAGTAAAAGCGGTGCCAATAATAGGCCTTGGCCAGCGGGTCCCATGTCCAGTTGGAAGTTTCGAAATCTTTGAAGATAATGCGCGCTTCCCGGTACTTGTCCGGTGTGTCGCTCCACACGTAGAAATTGCGCCAGCGGCTGCCCGGTTGCGCACGACGCGACCGCTGAAACCACACGTGCTGGTCGGAGGTGTGGTTTAGCACGAGTTCGGTAATCACGCGCAGGCCGCGGCGATGCGCCTCGCGCAGGAAGCGCTGGAAGTCCCGCAATGTTCCGTACGAGGGGTGGACGTCAGTGTAATTAGAGATATCGTATCCGTCGTCTTTGAGCGGGGAGGGACAGAAGGGCAACAACCAGATGGCGGTTACGCCCAGGCTCTCGATGTAATCCAGTTTTTGCGTCAGGCCGGCAAAATCGCCTATCCCGTCTGTCACACTGTCGTAAAAGGCCCTTACGTGGAGTTCATAAATGATGGCGTCCTTGTACCACGTGGGAGCGTCCTTGAGAGTTTGCCGTGCGGATACCGGCTTCTCTATCGCCATTTGTTCCATCCACCTGCTGCTAATCGCGACCGCAACTGCGATCGAAAACCGTCGAGAAAATAATAGATGTCGAGAAAACAATAATGATAAACCGCCACAGGCAGCGCGTAGGCGGGAGGCGCTAAAGCGAACTATGAAATTTCCAGAGAAGGTCTAGCCGGAAATTCTCTTGGTTCTGAGGCTGGGTGCCCCACCCTTGCCGCTCGCGCTTTTCGAGCGACAGGGTGGGGATTTTCCCTCTACTGTTTCTTCACCGTAATGGTTCCGCTAAATGAACTCAAACGCACCGACGAGCCGCCGGAATTGGCCCGCCCGGCGAACGAATGCCCCTCGACCGGAGCGAAGGCAGTATTCGGTTTCGCCTCCAACGGAAATTCGTTCTGCACTTTGCCGTTCACCGAGCGTGCCATGATATCAACCGACGCGCCCGCAGGCAGGCCCACCTCAATGTTACCGGAGTGCGTCATGAACGCGTAATCGCCATTACCGCCAAAGTCGCCGCTGTACTGAATCAAGCCACTGCTCGTGTTGACCGCAACCTTCGGCCCGGAAACCTCTGTCAGCGCCACCCTGCCTGCCACGGTGGTCACGTCCACATGGCTGTTGCGGAGATTTTGCAGGGTGATCGGTCCATCTACCGTGTGCACGTGCACGTGAGCATTCCACAGATCGCGCAACTCGACTTGCGCCGACTCGCCCTGCACGCTCAAATCTCCTTCCAGTTCCGAGGCTCGCAGCGGACCATCTCCGGAGCGAATCGTCACCACCCCGTCGGGGGGCACTTGTACCTCGTAATCAACCCGGGCACTGCCGCCCCGCTGGAGCAAGTGCGTGCGCAACTCGATGCGGTTCCCCTGGTGAGTATCGTGGATTTCGACTTGGTTGGACTCTGTAGTAGCAGTGATAACGACCGTGGAGCCGGGGACGGCCTGTACCACGACCGGACCGGAAAGGTTAACTACGGAAACACTGCATCCCGGGCCCACCGTGTAGCGGAATTCCTTGCTGCCGGCTGCCGCTGAGGCCGTGCATATAAGTAGTCCTCCCGCGAGGGCCAGCACTGGAGCGCGTTTCAGCATACTGTCTCTCGCGTAGCGGATGCACAATTTACCGCAAGGTCCGCGACAGCGCCATCTGGTGCAGCATGTTCTTCTGCTCGTAGGCACGCATCAGGTGCTGGTGCGCTTCCAAGTCGTTTGGGTTCTGCTCCACCTGGCGCTTGGCGTCGGAGATGTAGGCATTCACGGTCTTGAGATTATCTTCGTAAGTAGTTCGAAGCGAGGGAGCGTTTTCTGCGACCGCGGCCAGGATCTGGGCGTCGTCGGAGGCGGTGCTGGTGTTCAACACCGCCCGCCGCAATATTCCATTTTGTCCCGCACTGACCTCAGCGCGGCGGGAAAGGGCGATGCCGGCGAGGATCAGCGCCAGCACGATCACGATTCCGAAGGACTGTTTCGTTCCCCAGCGGGCGATTTCTAGAAGTCGCCCCCGGGGCCCGGTAGGGCGCGCGGCGAGACCCTCCCGCTCGAGGGACTTCTGGATCTCCTCCCAAACTCGCGGACTCGGGTCTTCCATCGGGACCAGCAGTTTCGCCGCTTCAGCAATGTACCTAAGGTCAGCTACCAGGTCCCCGCATATTGGGCACGATTCCAGATGTGCCTCTTGCTCGGCGTTGCCGCCGCTTTCGATAATGTAGGGCAAAGCCCGTTGGAATTCTGCGCAGTTCATGTCTCCTCTCTCCCCGATACCGTACCCTCGTCTCCTCTCACCGCCTGGTGGCCTTTTCGGCTCTGCTAAGCTTGAGGAGGTCGCGTAGCTTCATGCGGGCTTTGTGCAATTGGGACTTGCTGTTGCCAATCGAACAGCCCATCATTTCGGCTATCTCGTTATGTTCGTAGCCCTCAATATCGTGCAATACAAATATGATGCGATAGCCCGGCGGCAGGCTCTCTATGGCCCGCTCCAGATTCACCCGGTCAATTGACCCTGCCAGTATGTTGTCCCGTGCCCCTATGTCCTTGCGCGGTGCGTCTTCCTGCTGCGGTTCGATGGTCTCTTCCAGCGAGACCTCTGGCAGGCCCTTCTTGCGCAGGTGCATCAGCACCACGTTCACCGCCAGCCGGTGCAGCCAGGTCGAAAAAGCTGACTCTCCGCGGAAGGTCGAAATCTTCCGATAGAGTTGCAGGAAGGCCTCTTGCGTCAGGTCTTCCGCTTCCGCCGTGTTGCCCGTCATGCGCAGGCAAAGAGAATACACACGGCGTTTGTGAAGCCCGTACAGGCCCTCGAAGGATTCTGTATCCCCCCGCTTGGCCCGTTCGATCGCCTCTGCTTCAGACAGCCCGGGAGCTACAATTTTTTTTGCAGTAGTCAATGCCGTTTCAGGCCGCACTCAGCTAGATGCGGCTAAGTAGCTGATGTGTTGTCTTGATGTGCTCCCCCGGAGCTAAAGCCTGGTCTTCTAACAGAAACCATAGGGATTGCCTAGGTTGCCTGTTACGAGCCTTCCCGCGCGCCCGCGGCTACAAGACTATCGCGACGACATCACCACGGTCGCATGCACTTTCGCGCGCGCTCCGCGGTAATACAGCACCAGTCCCACCGCGATCGCCGCGGCGCAGAAGCCGATCAGCTTGGCTTCAAACAGCAACTTGTTGCTTTCCCCCGGCGGAATCATCGCCAGAATCATAGCACCCAGGGTTATGCCGAAACCCAGCAACCCGGCGATCCAAACGCCCAACTTTCCTCCCGGGACCAGAACCGTTTGCTGGTTGTCGCTGGCGCGGTCCCGCCGGTACGCCAGCTTGATCACTGCCGCATACATGTAGAGCAAGGGGAGGAAATACAGGATTACGGCTGCATCCACGAGTAGTTGATAGGCCTCCAGCCAGGTCGCCCGGTATTGCGAAAGCACCAGGATAATTCCCGAAATGCCCGCCTGTATCAGAATAGAAATGTATGGCGTTTTCCACTTGGGATGGATGCTGCCAAAAAACGAGGGCAGATAGCGGTCAATGCCGACCACGAATGGCACTCGCGCGACACCCGCCACCGTGCTCCCTATGCCGCCCGCATTACCCACCGTGACCAGCAAAGCGGCCAGCATGCCGAACCAGGCAATCCCCAGCGCGCCTGAGCCGTGACTAATGGCCTGAAATACTCCCGCGCGAACATCAACCGCTCCGGCAGGCACAATCATCAGCAACGCCACCGTGCCGATGATGTAAATGAGAGCAATCGAAATTGCAGAACTGTAAATCGCCCGGGGAAAGGTCTTGCGCGGCTCGCGGATTTCTTCGCTCATGGTGCAGACCAGTTCCATACCCGTGAATGCAAAAGCAATCTGCGACCAGAAATTCACCGTGTCCAGGTTCCACTCCGGCAGGGAAGTCTTCCAGGAAAACTCGGTAGCGCTGCCCCGGTGCGCGGCGAGATAAACTCCCATCCCGATAAGCATCAGCAGTGGAATATACGTGGATATGCCGCCGGCGTTCTGCAGCCATTTGCCGACATTGAGGCCGACGATGTTCAGTACAACTGCGATTGCCAGCAGTCCCAGCGACGACCAAAGCAGGTAATGCGGGTTTTTGGCCAGGTCCTAGTATTTCGGTCCGCCGATGTAAACCGACATGGCTACGCTGGCCGTAAGCAATCCCGGAAAATATACCACCGTATAGATCCAGTAGGACCAGCCCGCCACAAAGCCGTGAAAATCACCGAACGCCTCTTTGCTCCACACGTACAGCCCGCCTTCTGCCGGGAAACGCGTGGAGAGCTCGATGATGATCAGCGCTGTCGGTAGAAAGAAGAGCACAGCGGCAATGAGCCACAGGCTTATCGAGGAACTGCCGTTGTGCGCGGCGGCCGCGATCCAACGTGGCCCCAGGACGGCGGCCACATTGAAGAGCAGCACGTCCCAGAAACCCATGGCGCGGCGTAATTGCGCTTTTCCGTTGGAGGGGTCAGGACTCATCTGTTCTGCGATAAAACATAAACCATATCAGATACCGCAGATTTTCGCGGGTGAACACGAATGAAAGAACCGATTCCTCCGTGTCCTCTGTGGTGAAAGGGTTCGACCGGCACTGGCGCGCTCTCCTCAATTCCATTTAGAATTGCGCGTTTGGGGAACCTGCTAAACTGAACTTTATTGACAGTCTGATAAGGAGCAGCATGGCGGTTAAGAAGGCCAAACCCAGGGTCTTGGTAGTGGATGACGAACGCGTCATCGCCGACACTCTGGCCATCATCCTCAACCAGCACGGCTACGATGCCTCCGCCGTCTATACCGGCAGCGCCGCGGTCGAGCGCGCACGCACCGAGCATCCCGACCTCATCATCAGCGACGTCATCATGCCGGACATGAACGGCATCGAGGCCGCCATCAACATTCGTTCGTTCCTGCCCTCGTGCAAGATCCTGTTGTTTTCCGGCCAAGCAGCCACTGCCGACTTGCTGGAAACCGCCCGCGCCCAAGGACATGAATTCGAAATCCTGGCCAAACCCGTCCATCCGCAGGACCTGCTGGCCAAACTTCGCACCTAGCCGTTGAGTCATTCAGCGATTGAGCATTGGGCCAATTCCAGTTCAGTGATTGACGATTGGCTCGATGGCTCGATTACCCGATGACCCGATCGCCAGATCACCCGACGACTACATTTCGCGCCGGCCTTCCATGGCTTTCTGCATAGTCACTTCGTCGGCGTATTCGATGTCGCTGCCGGCGGGGATGCCAGTTGCGATGCGCGTCACCTTCACTCCGGGACGCTTGATCAGTTGCGAGATATAAGTGGCAGTCGCTTCGCCTTCCACGGTTGGGTTGGTTGCGAGAATGACCTCATCTACCTGGCCGGCGTCAACGCGCTTTACCAGGTTGGCAATGCGCAACTGCTCGGGGCCCACGCCGTGCAGCGGTGAGATCGAGCCATGCAGCACGTGGTAGGCGCCGTTGAAATTGCGAGTCTTCTCGATGGCGGCGATATTGGTGGGTTCTTCGACTACGCAAACCACACGCTGATTGCGCGTGGCGCTGCTGCAGTACACGCAAGGATCAACATCAGTAATGTTATTGCAGACCGAACACAGCCGCAGGTTCGCCTTGACGTCGCGGACAGCGGCGGCCAGCGCCTCGGCGTCGGCATCGCTGGCGCGCAGAATGTGAAACGCCAGCCTCTGCGCGCTCTTGGCGCCGACTCCTGGAAGTTTCTTTAGTTCTTCGATGAGTCGAGCCATCGGCTCGGCAAACTTAGACATAAGAAATCATTGGATCATTGAATCATCGGATCATTGAATCATTGCAGCCGGAAAGGCGGACACAATGAGCCAATGATCCGATGAATCAATGACTCAATCTAGAGCAGTCCTTGCAGTCCGCCCATCATCCCGCCCAGGCTCGACTGCATGGCTTCTTCCACCTTCTGCGACGCGCCGTTGACGGCGGCCGTGACCAGATCCTGCAACATCTCCACGTCTCCGGACTTCACCACATCAGGATCAATGCTGATGCTCAGCACGCGCTTCTGACCGTTCATCTTCACGGTGACGCTGCCGCCGCCCGCCGAGCCTTCGACGACAGTTTCCTGCATCTTGCGTTGCAATTCTTCGTACTGCCGCTTGGCAGCCGACATCATCTCCTGCAACTGTTTGGGATTGAATCCGCCCATCTCGTCCTTCCTTGATTAAGCCTGATGCGGCGTTAGGAATGCGCAGAGACTAGCGCTTGTCCTTGTAATCCAGCACGGACCTGATTTCGGCTCCGAATTTCTCCTGCATGCGCCGAATGACCGGTTCCTGAGCGGCCCGGGCCCGAGCGCTACCCGCCGATCCGGTGCGCTCACGTGCTCCATTTAGCGGTGCATCGTGGTTCGTGCCGCCGTTCGCTGTCGGCACTACGCGCACACGCAACGGGCGATTCGCGGCGCGGCTCGCGGTCGAGGTCAGCACCCGTGTCGGCTCGGGACCAAGCGCCATGTCCACCAAGGTTTTCGATTCCGCCACCTCGATGACGAGTTCGCCGCCGGCAAGTTTCGATCCGCCTTTGCCGAGCATGTCCGCCAGCGACTGAAATCCCGCATCCTCCAGCGCGCCGATCACCTCAGCCAGTATCGTGCTTGCACTCGTCGGGCGATCCGGCGAGGATTCGGGATCCAACGCGGTTGCCGTTGCCGTTGCTGCGCTAGCCATTTCAGAGCGCGGATTTGTGCCCGTATCTGACCGTGGTGTGCTCCTCTTGCGCGCCGAATCGGAAGCGAACGGTGAAGGTGAAGACGATGAAGTCCGCTCACGTGCTACCGCCTGCGTTGCCCGCCCCGCGGCAGGAGCCTCCCGCGAACTAACAGGCGCACTTGCCGGTTTCGGGCCGGTGCTTGCGCTCAGTAGTTCTTCGATTGGCAGCAGACGCTGTGCATGGACCAGCTTCAGCAGTCCCAGTTCCAGGTGGAAGCGCTGCTCCTGCTTGTAGCCGAGCTCCGAATGCGTGCGCAGCATGATTTGCAGGAAGCGCGCCAGGTCTTCCTCGCTGAACATATCGGCGACACGTCCCACACGGGCGCGCTCGTCAGAGGAAATCTGCAGCAGCGACGACCCCACTCCTGCCACCTTCGCCACCACAGCGTTGCGCAGGAATCTCACCATCTGGCGGGCAAAGTGCGCAGGGTTTTCGCCTTCGACCATGATCTTGTCAACGAGCCGCAGCACGTCTTCGCTGGAGCCGCGCTGCACGGCAGCCATCATCTCTTCCAGCAATTCCGAAGGAATGGCCCCGGCGAGTTGTCGCACGGTGGCGGCGGTAAGCTGGTCGCCGCAGCAGGCGATTGCCTGGTCCATGATCGAAAGGGCGTCGCGCATGGAACCGTCCCCCGCCTCAGCCAGCAACGCCAGCGCATCCTCATCCACCTGTATCTTTTCGCGCGCTGCGATATCGCGGAGCTGGGTGACAATGTCCTCAAAGCTGACTGCATGAAAGCTGAAATGCTGGCAGCGCGACCGAATCGTCTGCGGAACGTCTTCCGGCTGCGTGGTTGCCATCATGAAAATCACATGCGGCGGCGGCTCTTCCAGCGTCTTCAGCAGCGCGTTGAAAGCGGCGTCGGTAATCTGGTGGGCTTCGTCAAGAATCCATATCTTGTAGCGGTCGCGCGCCGGCCGGTAGCGCGCGGCATCGCGCAACTCGCGGATTTCGTCAATGCCGCGATTGGTGGCCGCGTCGATTTCCAGCACGTCCACTGAATTGCCGGCGCGGATTTCCGTACAGGAATCGCAGACCCCGCACGGCTCCGCTATGGGATGGTCTGAGGAACGGCAATTCAGCGCCATCGCCAGGATGCGCGCCACGGTGGTCTTGCCGATTCCGCGATGTCCGCTGAAGATATATCCGTGCGCAATGCGCTGCTGCTCAATGGCGTTCTTCAGCGTGCGGGTCACGTGCCCCTGCCCGATAACGTCGGAGAACCGCTGCGGCCGGTATTTGCGCGCCAGTACCTGGTAAGCCATGTTTCCCGTTGTGACGACGAGGTGGAGCGTAATCTGGTTATCCGTTCCGATTATACCGATAGCTTATGTGGTTATTTGGTAATTTGGTTATTGGGTTATTTGTTTTTCTCTGCGGGTTAGCAGGCAATGTGGTCGCACGCACGTTCTTCCATTAACCAATTAACCCAATAGCCAAATAACCAAATGCAAGGGGGACTTGAGCATGTCTGCCCACTACGAATTGATCTCCCGCTACGAGCGCGGCATCGAAACTTTCGACAAAGCTTTGGAAGGCGTCAGCCCCGACCTGCTGAACCGCGCTCCCGCTCCCGGAAAATGGAGCATCCGCCAGCTCGCAATCCATGTGGCGGAATCCGAGATGGTTGGCTGCGTGCGGCTGCGTTTCATCGCCGCCGAGCCGGGCTCTCCTCTGAAGGCCTACGACCAGGACAAATGGGCGAATTTGCTGGGCTACGAACAACAAGACCCTGCGCAGGCGCGGGCCCTCTTTCGTGCGGTACGGCAGGCCACAGCCGCAATGCTGCGCACCTTGCCATTGGCCGCCTGGGAGAACATCGGCATGCACGAAGAGCGCGGCGCAGTGTCGCTGCGCGAGATGGTCGAACTGCTGACGCGTCATGCCGAGCACCATTCGCAGCAGATCCGCCACCTGCGCGAGCAGTTCGCCAGCGTGGCGTAGGATTTCTTTGAACGGGCGCCGCTCATAACAGCAGATCCCTCGCGACCTCCACCCCAGAACACGTGACAGCGGCGCGTTCCGGGGACCCCGGGAAGCCCGCTCGGGAAGATAAAAATAAAGGGGTCAACGCACGACTGAAATCGTGCCCCTCTGAAACAATCGCTGAAATCGAGTTTTTCCGCAGCGTGTTCAGGCGCGCTTGCAACGGTTGTTTGCACGGACGCCTTTTGGCTGCATGCGCCGGCGGCGTTTCCGCGCCTCCTCCGGCGAGTACATCGTGCCGCGACATTGTGCGGCGCCGCAGAAGCATGGTTCCTCATCGTCGCCGTCGTACAGGTTGTAGTCGTAGGTGAGCTCTTCGCCGGCAGCGATGTCGCGCAATGCCACAATCCATACCCGGCGGTCGTCATCTTCTTCGGTTTCGCAATTGGGATCGCACGAGTGATTGATAAATGCGGCGGTCCCGTGCCCATCAATCACGTGCGCCCCATCGGACAGGCCAAACAGATACGTGACATCGCGGTTTTCGTAGCGCAGATCGGCTTCGTCCTTGCGCAACCGCGGGCCCGTGTACTCCACAACCCGCGTGCCTTTGCGGATGGGCGAGGTTGTGTAGCAGCCCGCCGCATGGATATCAGAAGAGCGGATGATCAGTCCCATAAAACCAGAATCTTGCCTGATGCACAGATTGTAAGAGCGCCGAAACAATGTATCTGGAAGGGGCGGATGCAGCAAGCTCTCTTGCCCGGGATGGGTTACACTGTTGCGCTCTCTTCTCCGAAGGGGATTGTCTGTGTTCAGGAAATGCGCACTTGCGGCTTGCTTCCTCGCCTTGGTATGGTGGCCGGCTGTACTGTCCGCGCAGGCGCATTCGCTATGGGTGCTCCAGAAGCCCAATCGCGCGGTGGAATACGATCCCAACACTTTTGCCGTGCGCCAGACACTGCAGGTGCCGCCGCAAATCTTCAATCGCCCGGAAGACCTCTCAATCAACAGCAAAGGGCAGATGTTATTTCCCCTCAATTTGGCAGAGATGTCCGGCGAGTCTGTCGCGCAGAAGTTTTGGATTTGGACGGGCTCTACCGCTCAAACGTTAGTGCGCTCTGCCACCCGCAAGACATCGGACGATGGCCAGCGGCTGACCGTAGCAGTACCTCACCCCCTGCTGTGCGCAGATGGCAATCATTTGCTGTGGTATCAGAACAGTTTCCAAAGACAGCTCAAAGACGGACTGGACAGATCTCAAGTGACCACATTTCGCGTCAGCCTCACGGACCTTTCCGGCGATAGGGAACAGCCGGTTGCGGAGTTCGGCTTCCCGGCTTGTGAGTGCGCCACCGGGGCCTGTGAAGAGACCTGTCCGGAAGCACAGGTTTGGGCTCCGGCCCGCGGCGTGGACAGATTTTTGCTGGTCACAAACTGGATACCCGGGCAGATTCAGTCCACATTTCAGTCCACCGGTCTTTATCAGCAGACGGAGCAGGGCTGGGTTCATCGCCAGCTGTCTCAGCCTCTGGAGCAGATTCTGGATGCCGCAAGATCAGGTGAATGGATTCTCGCCTCCGAGCCCGATGCGGGCTGCTGCGGCTGGGCCAATGAGAGTGATGACCGCACCCTGCTGGTGCGCGGCGCCGAATCGCTCGTCGTCTACGATGAGTTCCAGCATTACGACAATCGCAACTACGACGTGAGCTTCTTCACCGCAGACGCGCGCTTGTCGCCGTCGCTCACCATGGCCGCGTACACGATTGACGCAACCCCGCTGCCGGAAGGTTCTGACATTCGCCGGTCCCTCGATGGCAAACCCAATTCATCCGAACTGGCGCACATTCAAAAGGCCCTGCTCGACCTGCCTGTGGTGAAAGTAGTCACGCTTACCAACCCGGTCAAGACCGTCCACAAGTTGCCGCACAGCCTGCTGCTCGGCTGGGTAGACGACCGCCGCGTTCTGCTTCTTCAGCCAGGCCGGCAGAATCGAGACGATGTGGTCGTGCTTGATGTTGCTGACGGCGCCCTCAGGCCCACCGGCATCAGCGTGGACCGTCCCGGCCAGCGCTATTCCCAAGACCGCCTGCGCGGCTACGTCTTCGTGCGCTAGTGTGCATTATTCATGAACGGGTGGAGCAGGCCTTTAAGGCCTGCATAGAGCAGGGCAACAACGATGCGGGCTTCAGCCCCTGAGGTACATAGGCCCTCGGGCCAAGATGTTTGTCGCAGAAGTACCCCAGCGGCTGAAGCCGGTGCTATTGCGGTCAGATAATGCAGGGCTTGAAGCCCTGCTCCACCCGTGTGTCATGCTGGCTTGATGAGTAATGCAGGCTAGTGTGGTGTCGTTTCTTCCTTTGAATTAGTCGCGGGCACGCGGTAATGTTGCATTAGAAAATCTAAGACGCCGTCCCGGACAGATTACTGGGCCGGTCTTGCAAACGAACTTATGCCAGCTCAGTTAATGTACGGCAAGCCGGTTGCCGAACAGATGGAAGAACGTGTGAAGGCGGGGGTCTGCGAACTGACCCGGAAATATCACGTCGTGCCCCGCTTGGATATCGTGCTGATCGGGGATCATCCCGAGTCGGCCACCTACGTGCGCAAGAAGCGCGAAGCCTGCGAGCGGCTGGGCATGCGCGCAGAACTGCATTTGTTCAACACGAAGATCACGGGGGACGACCTGAAAGAGCACGTTTATGCCCTGAGCCACGACGACAACGTGCACGGCATCCTCATTCAGTTACCGCTTCCGGACCATATCGAAGAGCCTCGGCGCGAACCCCAAGGGCCGAGACCCACGGATAAGTTCGACATCTTCGACACCATCGCCGGCGAGAAGGACGTTGACGGTCTGTCTTGCCACTGCGTTCCGGAACTGTACCGAGCGCGCCAGCAGGACCTGCTCTTCCTTCCTTGTACCGCGCTGGCGGTGCGCCGCATGATCGCCTTCTACGGCATTCCGACCCACGGAAAGACCGCCGTGGTTGTCGGCCGGAACGACATCACTTCCAAGCCGATCCTCGCCATGATGGGAGGCCGGATGTGCAATGCCACGGCCGTCTGGGCCCACCGCCATACTCCGAAAGAGGTGCACGACCGCCTGATGCGCGAGGCCGATATCATCGTGACCGCCGTCGGAAACCCGAAATACCAGGTAACTCGTGACTTGGTGAAACCCGGTGCTACCGTCATTGACGTCGGAACGCGCGTCGGCCCGGACGGCAAGTTACACGGCGATGCCGATCTGGCCAGCGTCAGCCAAGTTGCCGCCTTTGTCACCCCGGTTCCTGGCGGCGTTGGTCCTGTAACTGTGGCCGCCTTGGCCGAGAACATGCTACGCGCCGCCCAGTTCGCCATCGGAATCGGTAAGCGCGGCTACGACTTCTGAAGGTTGGAGCGGTTGCAAAGAAGGGGTTTTCTGCATCTCGACCCACTATGTGTGTCATGAGGAGAACGAAGCGAAGCCGAAGGACCTGTTTTGAAGAGCTTAACGGCATGGCTGAAGCCATGCCCCTCCGAAACCATCCTTAATATCCCCTTTGCAGCATCCTGCTAGTCAAGCCACGCCTGATGCTCGTGCATCCACGATACCAGTGCGGGCCAGAATTTCCACAACAAGAGCCCACCCACAATGAGTGCAGTCACAAGTAAGCGACGCACTTGTATTCCAGCCTTCACGGTACAACCCCGCGCTAATGCGGTTGTCGGATACCTGTTGCAAAACTGGCGTTATCCCGAGCGACCGGAGGTCCGCTTTTGGCCGAAGGGAGTCGAGGGATCTGCATTAAAAACATTGCCTTAAACCCGCAGCTCCTATCTCGGCAATCCTCATTTTCTCACTTCCAACACCTCGTCACACAACGTCAAAACACAAATCCGACCTTTGCCTGATACGAGCGCGGAGCCACAAAATGTGTTCCGCCGAAGGTGGACAGAAAGTTGTACAGCGCGACCTTGTTGGTAAGGTTAGCAACCGTGAACTGGAGCGTCACCCGCTTACGTTCGCTGGTTCTGAGCAGGTTGTCGGTTCCGACTGCAATGTCGAACAGATGGCGGGAAGCAACGCGCGCCGGATTCCGGTCAGGGTCGAACGTCCCCGGAGCCGGTACCTGCACGCGGGTCGCGCCCCACTGCGGAAAAGGCAAGCTGCACGACACAATCTTGTGCGTGGGCGTGGCGAAGTCTCTGCCACACAAGAAACCCATGGCAGCCTGCTGGTCAGCCGTAAACCCGAGAATGTCCTCCAGCGTGCTGCCTTCGGAAACCTGGCCATTGTCGTACCGCCACATGAAAGCAGCCCAGGGACCGGTTTTCCGCCACTGGTAATGCACGGTAGTGGTCTGATACAAGGCATCGTCGGAATCAGTCCGGAAGACCGGGGTCTCCGCGCTGACCCCTTGGAAGAACAATCCTCCGACCTCCGGGCCAAAATAGCGCAGCCTGCCGCGCCCCATGGCCGTATTCACCTGGAATCCTTTCAGGTTCAAGGTGCTCACGCGAATACCGAAGCCGTCCAGCTTGTCTTTGCGCCACATGATCGGAAAGGTGATCGGGGTGTTGAACAGGACATCAAATTCAGCGGCATTGCGCGTAAATTTCCAGAAGTAGTCGGCGTCAATCTGAACAAACCGCCCGAACGTCTGCTGAAAGCCGACGTTGAACTGGTTGCGGCGTCCCGGTTGAAGCGGCACTGCTTTCTCGCCGGAGAGCGACAGCAGGTCAGTCAAACCTCCGCTTCCCGTAGAGCTGGACAACAGCAGGTTTTCATTCGCAGGAGTTTCCAGCGTGCGCGCATACGAGGCGCGCAGTACCGTGCCGGTGCGCTTGATCAAATAGGACAACCCAAAGCGCGGTTGGACACCGGTAGCTTCCGACAACCCGTCGTAACGCGTCACCCTCAGGCCGGGACTGAACGTAAACTGCCGCCACGTGATCGCATCGGTAACGTAAACGGCGTACTCGTTGATGTTCCCGGTGTCATTGAAGCGGGCAATGTGGCCGCCGCTCGTCAGGTCCAACGCGGCGAGGCTGCTGGGTTCCAAGTTCGCAAAAGCAGGATCCGCCGGATTGGTGATACCCAGGCCGAAATGCTCGGCCAGCCGCGTCTGCATGACCTGGGCGCCGAACTTTATGTTGTGTACGCCATGCGAATATGCCACGTCTGACTTCCAGCCCCAGTTCAGCAGAAACCGCTGCTGATCAACCGTTGCCGGCGTGTCATTTAGCCGGTCAGCGCTGGGGTAGTAGTTGACCTGGTCGCGCCGCAGCCAGGCGTTGACTGTCAGCAGCGTGTGAGGGTTGAAGATATGCTGGTAACCGGGCGCAATGTTATAAGTCAATACTCGCTGGCGCTGGTCCTGATTGAGCTGATCGAACGTATTCGGTATCTGGAACCAATTCCGCGCAGCGAACAGGTCCAGGTGGAATATGTTGTTGCTGTCCGCCTGGTAGTCCAGCCGGTTGAACAGCGACCCGCTGTTGCCGATATCGTGGATCGGCAGGAACTCGGGAGTGTCCAGGAACCGTCCCGATCGCGACCCGTTCGCGGTCAGGAAAAACCCGAATTTCGAATCGCCAAAGCCCAGGGTTCCTTCCTGTTGAGTGGTCCCGAACGAGCCGTAACCCGCAGCGAGGCTGCCGAACGTGCGTTGTCCCAGTCCCGACCGCGTGCTTGCGTTGACCACCATGCTTGTTTTCTCCCCATACTCCGCGCCCGGGAACCCCGTAGTGAGCTGCATGGACTGGAGAGCATTGGTCGGGAGCTGCGTGGAGAATACCTTGCTCATCTGATCGTTCACTGGCTGGCCATCAATTTGAAACGATGTCTGGGCGTGGTCCCCCAGGGGGTGGTAGAACCCGTTCGAGTCCGTAACCACGCCCGGCGCCGTGATGGTGATTGCATCGCTGATCCCCGATCCCGGCGTCGTGATGGGCAGTTTCACCAGCCGGGCAGGATCCACATCCGTGTGAGCGCCCGGTTCGTTTTCGATAACGTTTGCCGTAGCCTCAACCGTCACGGACTCCTGTACGCCAGCCACTGCCAGCGCGAGCTTAACTGTTTGCGGCACACTGGACCGTACTGTGATGTCCTGCGTGGCGGGACTGAATCCGCTGCTCGTGGCCGTCAGACGGTAATTATTCAAGGGCACGTTGTTGAACTGGAATGAGCCGCTGGTGTCGCAGGTAGTGGTCTGGCGATATCCGGTGAGTGCGTTGTGGATCTCTACCATCGCTCCCACAACAGCGGCCCCGGACTGATCCGTCACTGTGCCCACGACGGTGCCACTGCTGATTGACTGCGCGGAGCAGGGCAATGCCGCTGGTGATGCGGCCATCGCCACCCCCAGAATGAACAGAGTGCAGGCACGCCAGGCGCGCCCCTCGGCTGCAGACATCTTCGCCTCCAAGATGGGTAAGAGTTTTTCGGAGCAGCTATCGCTGCGGGATAGATCCCAGGCGCGGGTCAGGCAGTTGCAGGCGGGGGGCGGATAAAGATGATATCGGACGCTGCAACATATGGGAGCTGACGATCAAGCGGGCTTACTTCGGCTCGGACCAGAACAAGCAGAGGCAGCGCCGGGACAGCAACCAGTGCTGGCGTCGCGTGTGCGGCCAGGCACACCGAACAATGCGAGTGCTTCGGTTGCCCCAGCGGATGGCTGTGCACTGACTCTATCGTGAGGACTACACCGAATGCCAACACCGCTAGCAGCACGGAAAGTTTCCGCCAGCATCCTCGGCCGGATTGGAGCGTCGGTGACATAATCTGGAGCAACAGAGAATTCAGATGCAGGATTATAGTTCCTCGATCATCCCGCCGGTAATCGGAGTTACGCTCACTCCAGGGGCTACCCTGAGCGAAGTGAAAGGGGGTGGAATGGTATTGGCGGCATCCCACGAACTTCTATAAATCCTGTCAGTCCTCGCGGCCAGTGAGGTCGTCCACAACAAAAATTGTTCCACTTCTTTCAGCAACTCCCACCGGCGCTGCTCCATCTCAACAGGGGTTCCCCTCCCGAGATGGACGGAGTGTCCCCGATGAAACGTATCTTTCAGCTATGTGTGATATTCGCCGTGATGTCTTTACTGATGTTGACCGGTTGCGCCGGTGGTGGCGGCTCACTTGAGAGCGGCTCTGGTAATGGCGGAGGCGGCGGAGACGGTGGAGGCGGTGGGGGCGGCGGGGGCGGTGGCGGCGGTGGCGGCGGAGGAACGGGGAACATTACTTCGGTCAACCATGTGGTCATCATGTTTCAGGAAAACCGCTCGTTCGATCACTACTTCTGGGACATGACCAACTACCGCAAGCGCAACAACATTCCCATCAACAGCAGCGACGGCCAGATCCGCGACGGCAGCGACCCCGACGCCGGCAAGATGTCCACCAACAACATCTCGCCTGCTACCGGTAAGCCCATAGCGCCCTACCACACCGGTTCCGTATGCACCGAGGACATAACCCCCGATTGGGCTGAAAGCCACAAGCAAATGAATTTGAATGAGCCCTGGAATGCTGGGCCGGGCTCTCCCATGAACGGTTTTGTGAACGTGGCCTATTTTCTGGGAGAGTATCTGCAGGTGCTGGCGGACCAGGATGGCCATCGCGCCATGGGCTTTTTCGACGACAGCCAGCTCAATTACTACTACTACATGGCCTCGCAGTTCGCCATGGGGGACATGTTCTATTCCCCTGTGCCCAGCCGCACTTCTGCCAACCGGCTCTACATTCACGCGGCCACATCGCAAGGTTATGTGCACCCGGACACTACCGCGGTCAAGCAGTTGACCGCGAAAACCATCTGGCGCGCACTTGACGAAGCCGGCGTGAGCTGGAAGATTTACATCTCGGACTGGGGCATCAACAACTTCACCTTCTTCCAGTTTTTCACTGATTTCAACACGCGCCAGAGCCATGTCGTGCCGATTGACGAATACTTCAGTGACGCACAAAACGGCACGCTGCCGGCTGTCGCATTCATCGAAACCGGCATGCACACCGGCCGCGACGAGCATCCCAGCAACAATCCGGCCCCTGGCACTGTGGCCCCGAAAATCAATGTCCAGACCGGCGCCAACTGGGCCGCCAAACTGATCAATGCGCTGATGTTCAATCCTGATGGCAGCGTCAGTCCGTCCTGGAAGGACAGCGTTTTCTTCTGGACCTTCGACGAAGGTGGCGGCGCCATGGACCACGTCCCGCCCATCAACGTCGTCAGTCCTGACGGCATCAAGCCCATAGACTTCGACACCTCCAAGGATTGCTTCGGCCAGCCGTGCTCGATGTTCGATTTCAACATTACCGGCTTCCGCATCCCTAATTTCATTGTTTCCCCGTTCGCGAAGAAGAATTTTGTCTCGCATACGCCCATGGACTACACCGCTTACTTGAAGTTCATCGAAGCCCGCTGGAAATTGCCGCCGCTGACCCAGCGCGACGCTTCCATGCCCGACATGACCGAGTTCTTCGATTTCGCGAATCCGCCCTGGGTCACTCCACCCAAGCCCCCGGCCCAGATCAGGAATTCAACCTGCGACTTTTCCAAGGAGTAAGGGGGCGCAAGCAACAAGCAAATAAGCGGCAAGCAACGAGCAATGAGCAGCAAGGATCTCTTTATTGTGCCCTGGTGAATAAGGCGGGCGCAGGAATGGCATGGTCCTCAGTCATCGGAAGTGTCCGGCCCGCGCCGTTTGAGCGTCGGCCGGCCGTTGTCATCCTCCGATTTATTGTTGCCCTTGGGTTCAGCGCGTCGTAGCGTTGGCCGGCCCCTGTCTTTCTCGCTGACAATCCTGTGCCGGTCCTCGATCGCAGAGAGGCGGCTCTTCACCTCTTCGAACTCCGACGTATCCAGAACGTATTCCCTGCGTGCTGGCAGCTTCGCAATCTCCTCCTGCGCTTTGCGCATGCGGTCGGGAGTGGGCGGGTGAGTCGCAAACACCTTGGCAATGGTGCCGGGCTTGTGTTTTGCCCTGGATTGGATCTTTTCAAAGAAGGCTGGAAACGCCTGCGGGTCGTAGCCCGCCTTGTACATGTACTCGATCCCCAGGTAATCGGCCTGTGACTCGAAGCCGCGCGTGAACTTCAGGAACGTCATAGGCACCGCGATATTCGCCGCCTGGATGGCTGCATAGCCGATGCCACCGCCCACGAAGATCAGCGGGATCGAAGCCAGTTGGGCCAGTTGAGACCGGCTCTGCTGCCGAGCGGCGTGACAGGCCGCCACGTGTGCGATCTCGTGCGCCATGACGCCGGCCACCTCCGCCTCGTTGTCGGCCGCCAGCAGTAGTCCGGAATTCACATACAGGAACCCGCCCGGCAGCGCGAACGCATTGACCTCATCGGAATCAATGACCTTGATCGTGAAGGGAACACGCGCGTCAGAATTGCGCACCAGGTTCTGTCCCAGGCGATTGACGTATTCCGTCACCACTGGGGCGTTGATCAACTTTGCGGACGACTCCACCCGCTGGGCATAGCTCTTGCCTTCCGCGACTTGTTTTTCCAGCGTGTACCAGTTGCCTACGCCTCGGCCGCATCCCACGTTTCGGTTGCCGATAGCGTCAAGATCGCGGATGCTGCCGTCGTGCGAGGCTTTCGCGTCTTGCTGCGGAGTTATGTCAGACGAAGTTTGCGCCTGAGCTGAAGCAAACGGATTAAAGGAAATCAGGACAAATAGGGAAGCCGTCACAAGAAGCCGTTTCATGGCGTGACCCGTCCTGCTGCACAAAGAAATACCGCGCAGCCAGTGCTGATACAGTCCTCACGGGGATCGGAAAGAATACTCTTTGTGATGCTCTTTCCGTCGTGACCGCTGCTCAAAAAATCTGGTCCGGCATCCTCGCCCGTACTCTCGTGAGGAGTGCGTACCATCAAAGCTGCCATCCCGCGCGACCGAAGCGCAGCGGACGGACTCACTGGCTCGTTGGAGAGACGTAGCATGCTACGTCTCCACAAAACCCACACTCCCCAAGATCGCCAACAAATTAGATAATGAAGGCATATGCGCCCGGAGCTGGTCCAAGCGTACCAACTATTGCGCTCGAATGATCCAAAATCGGTGGAAGAGGCACTGCGTCTCATCCAAAGCACTGTCTTTTCCTTCAGTATGAAAGTCTGCGGTCATCGCGAAGACGCGGAAGACACCATGCAAGACGTTCTGCTGAAGTCCCTGCCACACCTTCAAAAGATCGAAAATCCGCAGGCGCTTGCGGTCTGGCTGTACAAGGTGACGCGCAACCATTGCTGGATGAGCCGGCGCAAAAGCAAGTTCGCGCCCGATCAGACCCTCTCCCTGGAAGAGCTCATGCCCGACAGCGCGGAACTGGAATCGCTGACCGGGCACTCCGAGCAATCACCGGAGGCCAAGGCCGTTTCGAAGCAGCAGGCCGAGCGCGTGCACGAAGCGGTCCTGCGCATTCCCCCCAAATATCGGCTGGTGCTAGTCCTGCACGACATGGAGGACCTCGATACCAGCGACGTCGCCAAGATCACCGGCCTAAGCGAAGGCACGGTCCGGGTGCGGCTCCATCGCGCCCGCCTGTTTGTGCGCCGTGAGCTGGCAGGACGAACAACAGCCAAAGTTTCGCGTCGGAGGAGGGCGTCCAAACCGGCGGATTGCCGCAAGATGTTCGCCAGTCTTTCCGAGTACATTGACGGCCGCCTGGACCGCCTCACTTGCGATCGCATACGCAAGCACCTTCAGGACTGTCCCTCGTGCATTGCCTTCATCAATGACTTGAACCGCGCCATCGAACGCTGCCGCAGCTATGAAGTCCAATGCGGTCCCCAGATCGCCGCCCAGCTCCGGCAACTGCTTTTGCAGGAGTATTTCCGCTTCTCGCGGCCACGGGAGGACTCCACAGCCACATCACGAGCTTGTTCGTAGTACCATTTAACGGTTTCCCGCATTCGGGCACGATTGCGACACGCGCTGGATGTCGCTCACGTCGAGGGTGCCCATGCTACTGGCTGTGCTAGCAATAGCTTGCGCGGCGCCCGTCCCACCACTCTGAGTTGCGGCTGCTGTCATGCTTCCGAGCGGCTCGGCTGATGACGCGGTCCCCATGCCCGTTGCATTGGCAGGCGCTTGAGAGCCCTGGCGGTTTGCCATGTTTTCACCAGCGCCCGTAGTCAAATCGCCCGTTATACGGACTCTCTGCCCCACATGTTGTGTGAGCTCATCGCTGGTTCCGATCACCTGATAAGTCTTTCCGGAAATATCCGTAATGAAATAGTTCTCGGCGGATTGGGTGAGACAGCCCTCGATAGTATCGCCCAATACTCTGGCGATTCCAGGGCCGTTTCCTGACGTCAGTTGGGTTTGGGCGTTGGTGCCTGTCTCGCCCGAGTTCGTCTGCGCCACCGCGCATGCAATTGCAAGCAGTACCACGACGGCGGCAGATATGCTGGTTCGCATCGAGAGCCTCCTGAGATAAAGGAACCCTCTCTGACAGGATGAAACCGGATTGCTCACGGTTGTGAACAAAACCAAAGCTGCAGAAGAATAAGACGCAGTATATAGAGATACTTGGATTGTGATCACCGGAACCTTGCGCTGTTGCGTATCCCGCGCACCACTCGTTCCAGGAACTCATCCGCAGATTGTCCGGGCGGAAGTTCCAGCTTGGTTTTCTGCTGTATGAGATTTGCAATCCGGGCTGCGGTCGAGGTGCGGACAGCCGGATCCAGCTCGAACCGCCGGTGCAGATAAGTCTCGATCAGCACCAGCTCTTCCCCTGAGATGTCCGCCAGGTTGACTTCTGTCGCAGGCGTTGCAACCGCAGCCTCCACCGAAGCATCTGCTGCCGGCGACCAGCTCGGCCTCACCTCGGCGGTGGCTTTGTCGTGGATCACCACGCTGCCGGCCACGTAATCTCCCAGCCTGCGGTGCTGCTTGTTCAACATCATGCAGATGATGCCGACGCCGTACATGGCAGGCAGTCCATCAATAGCGCGCATAAGATTGCGGGCGATGCACTCAAACACCGTAAGCGGCCTGCCCGTGTCTTTTATCACGCGAATTCCGGCATGGCGCTTTCCCGGCGTCTGACCGTTCATGAAAATCTCGAAGAGCGCGAAATATCCCCAGTAGAGTGTGAAAGCAAAGAGAATAAAAATCGTTGGGATGAACGACGCGGGCAGCGAGCCCAGGCGTCTCATCGCCGGGGCCAGCACCCCCACTCCTAATCCTGCTACAACAAACATGATGATTTGCAGTAGAGTATCGAAGGCGAGGGCGAGGAAGCGGCTGCCGATCCCCGCCAGCGGCAGCTCCAGCGCAATCTGCTCTGGGGTGTCGATCGTTAATTGGTCACCGGACTGCATCCTTGATATCCACTCGTTGGATTGACGAACGTAAGCCCTACTGGAGCCATCTCGAAGACCTGCTCCAGCGCGGCTCCAAACAGGGCCTGAAATCACTCACGCGCGCCGAGCTCCAGGATCTCGGTTTGCTCTATCGCCAAATCGCCGCCGACCTGGCCGTCATCCGCGAAGACCCCAGCTCCGTCCACTTCACGCGCTACCTCAACCAGTTGCTGGCCCGCGCTCACCATATCATCTATTCCGGCCAAAAGGGGAGCGCCTCATCGCTAATCAGGTTCTTCACTTCAGGATATCCACAAATCGTGCAAAAGAACCTGGGTTATTGCCTGGTGGCCATGCTGGTCTTCCTGGCGAGCGGCGTGATCGGTATAGTCTTGACTTTTCAGGACCCCGACTTCCAGCTCAGAATGCTGGGCCCGCGAATGGTGGAAACCATCCAGCGCCGCGAAATGTGGACGCACTCGATTCTGGCCATCAAGCCCATCGCTTCCAGCGCCATCATGACGAACAACATGAGTGTCGCCTTCGTGACCTTCGCCGCGGGTATCACGGCTGGCCTGGGCACGCTTTACATGATGGTTATGAACGGACTGCTGATCGGGGTCATCGGCTCGGCTTGCTGGCTCGCGGGCATGAGCGTGAAGCTCTGGAGCTTTGTCGCGCCCCATGGCGTGCTGGAACTACCGGCAATCTTTATCGCCGGAGGGGCGGGCTTGAGGATCGCCAAGGGGCTTCTCTTTCCCGGCCCCACTTCGCGCCGCTACTCCCTTGCGCAGGCTGGCAGCGAAGGCGCCAAGTTGATCGCCGGCACCGTACCCCTTCTGATCATCGCCGGAGTGATCGAGGCCTTCGTCTCTCCCACCAACTTACCCGTGCCCCTGAAGTTCCTGACCGCCGCCGCCCTGCTCGTGCTCCTCTTCGCGTACCTATTTGCGCCGAGAAGGGAAGAGGCTTCCTACAACTGACTCCTCTGCTTCACCTGCAAATACGCATTCACCACCGCCGTCGAAACCGTAACCGACGCGACTTCCAGCGTGAGCGCGCCCTGCTGCCGCAACCGCGCCAGCAGCAACTCGCGGCGATGAATCACTTCCTGGGCGGCGACGGTTTCGAACATCTGTCGCGCGTCCTGTGGTTCCGTCGCAGCCAGTCGCGCCAGGTCGGGCTGCCCGATCACGACCAGAAGCACCAGATGCCGAGGCATCATCTCCGATGCGGCCCGGATCACCTCCGGCGTCCTGGCCGTCTCCGCGAGATCGGTGATCCACACGACCAGGCTGCGCCGCTTTTGACTGCTCAGCAGAACGCTGGCGGCCTGCAAATGATCAGCTTCGGAAGTCTCTTCTTCCACCAGAGCCAGCGCTTCTATGAATTGCCGCAGGTGCGTACTGCCGCGATGCGGCAATACCCGGCGGCGCACCTTGCGTCCGTAAGCCAGCAGGCCCACGCGGTCACCCGACCACAAAGCCACCTGCGCCAAACTGAGTGCGGCATTGGCGGCGTAATCAATCTTGCTCAGATCGGCGACTCGCGTGCGCATCAGGCGTCCGCAATCCACTACGACCCACACCGTCTGGCTGCGCTCCATCTGATATAGCTTGGTAACCGGCTTGCCCCGGCGTGCGCTCGCGGTCCAGCAGACGTCGCGAATCTCGTCACCCGGACGATACTCGCGCAGGCTATCGAATTCCCGCCCGGCGCCGCGAATTTTCGTATACCGCTTTTCCAACTCGATCTGACGGCTGCGCGTCAGGTAAATGGCGTGTCGCTGCGCCTCCCGCAAATTCGGATACACCCGGACCGTTTGCTCCAGCGCCGCGCTGGCCCAGCGCTGCGCGATGCGAAACGGCCCCTCGTAGCGCAGATACGCGCTGCCGACCTGCACGTCACCCCGGCGCACGGGCCGGACGGCATACGTCTTCGAGGCTTCGCCACGCGCCGTCACGCTCAGTTCCAGACTCGGCATCTCCGGACGAAGTTGCTGCGGGACATCCTCCAGCACGGTGGTATGAATCATGTTTCGGGAGCCATTGCAAACCGTGAGTTCCACTTCGCCGGGAACGGATAGGGCCACCGGTGCTGTCCAGGCGCGCGCAACGGTAATCTCAGACGGTTTGGGCAGGCCAGCCAATTCCACCGCCCAGGCCAGCAAGACAAGCACATCCCAGGCGAGCATCGCATACAGAAATCGCGTATTGATGAACGCAGGCCCCAGCCACACCAGTCCGACCAGCAGCAGAAGAAAGAATCTGAGCCCGAACGCGACCCCCAACCGTCCGTACGCCTGGCAGCGCGCCTCAACGGTGGGCGGAATGATGGCAGGTTGCACGCTCACTTCGGGACCTCGACCGCGCGCAGCACGTCCGTCAGCGCGTGATCAGCGGTGATGCCCTCCAGATCAGCTTCCGGCTTCAGCACAATGCGATGACGAAGAACGGGGAGAGCGGCAGCCTTGACGTCGTCCGGTATCAGGTAGTCGCGCTGGTCCATAGCCGCCATGGCTTTGGCGGTCAGTAGCAGACTGACCGCCGCCCGGGGACTCGCGCCCAGCGAGATCGAAGGCCAGTCACGCGTGCGCCGCACCACTTGCACGATGTAGGCGAACAACGCCTCTTCCACCTTTACGCTGCTGACTTCCGCCTGCGCCCGCTTCAGCAGGTCGGGAGTGAGGGGAACCAGGTCAATGGCGTCCAGCTCGCGGGAATCGAAACCGTTGTGGACGTTGGCTAGTAACGTGACTTCCTCCTGCGATTTCGGATAGTCCACGCGGATCTTCAGCAGAAAGCGATCCAGTTGCGCTTCCGGCAGCGGATACGTGCCTTCAAACTCCACCGGGTTCTGAGTGGCAAAGACCGTGAACATCGGAGAAAGCTGGTGACGCACGCCGTCAATCGTGACCTGATGTTCTTCCATGCACTCCAGTAATGCCGCCTGCGTGCGCGGGGGCATGCGGTTCACTTCGTCCACCAGCAGCAGATCCGTGAACACCGGACCTTTGTGCAACTCGAACCTGCTGGCGGACGCATTCAGAACGTTCGTCCCCACGATGTCGGCCGGCATCAGGTCGGACGTGCACTGCACCCGCTGGAACTTCAACTCAAGCAGACGGGACAGGGTTTTGACGGTCAGCGTCTTGGCGATTCCGGGCACGCCTTCCAGCAGCGCGTGGCCGCGGCACAGCAGCGCCAGCAGACACTGATTGCGGAAGTCCTGCTGTCCGACAATGACTTTGTTCATCTCCCGGCCGATATGTGTGAGCAAGGCCGGGACGGCATCCATCTGCGGGGCGGGTTCCATCAACGTTTCTCCTGGGTGGCAGCCGGGAACAGCTTCAGCTCCACTGCAAACGAATACAGGGTCTGGATCAGGTGCAACGCTTCGCTGGGGGTCAGGCCGGTATGGTAGCGCGCCGACTCGCAATCATGAAGCGTAGGGACAAAGCGCTCGTCCTGAAAACGCCAGCGCTCCCGCACCGCCCGGTCCAATTCTTCAACAGGTGTATTTGCCGCTAGTCCCAGGCGGCGCGTCAGCCAGTACCGGAAGCGCTGGTAATAAACATCAACGGCGACAGACGCGGCGTCCGCACGCCGGTACACGTTGCCGAGCGTCTCCACGAACTCCAGCGGTGACAGGCGTGTCTCCGTCACGGGATCGCGCACCGGTCCGGAGCGGCGGGAAAAAGTTATCAGGACAGCGACCGCGAGCGCCGCCAGTTGAGCGAACATCCACTTGATCGGAGAAAGCGAAACGGTAGCAGCGACCGACTTCCTGTATCCATGGAAGTATTCGTCCCACAGCACCCGCGCGTTTTCCTTCGCTCCGACAGAAGCCAGGAAAAATTCCAGGTTGCCCGGCCTGGTCACGCCCGCGTTGCTGAGCGGCGTGGCTGACGCCCACCAGAAAATTTCTCCCTTGCCGTAGGGATATCGGACCACGACCACCTTCTGATCGTCCCCGTACAGCGGCGTGGCCGAAGAGTCCCGCCGCCAGTGCGCTTGCGGAGCCAGCGTGATTTGCGGCGCGGCGCGGGTGATGCCAGTCGGCGCCAGACTCTCAAACTGCCGCCAATTCATCTCCTGCAACAGCTCAGGGACGCTGTCGTTTTGCGGCAACATCATGGCCGCCAGCGGCCCGGTGGCGATCAGCCGTCCGCCGCGAGTCACGAAGGAATGCAATGCCGTGCGTTCCTCTGTGCTGGGGAACATTATTGGATCCGCGAGAATCAGGACCGCGTTCTTTTCAGCAGGCAAGTTGCGCGGTGATTCCTCCCAGCGCTCCACCCGGTATCCGCTTTCCTTCAGCAGGAGGTAGGCAGCTTTAGCTCCGCCCGAGGCCGCGGAGTATGTCGTCGCTGTGTCTTCACCGGAGTCATCGTTGCCCGCGAACAACAGCGCGACGACGATCAACGTGGCGAACGCGCCGCCGGCGACAAGCAATATCTTGCGGTCGCTCGGGCTCAGTCGCAGCGGCATCCCAGCTTCTCCAGTTGAGCAACCGTTTCCCTGAAGGCCGCCGGACCAGCCTCTCTGTAGCCGTACCAGACCGCCTCGAACTGCCGCGTCAAAGTGAACAGTGGCGGACGCTGCTCGCTTTGTTCCGGCAACAGGCTCAGGTACTCGCGCGGCGTCCGGGCGCGATCGGGCCGCCACATGCCGCGCTCTTCCAGGAAGGAAATGCCCGCCCAGTACGCCAGGTGCACCGCGTCGCGCCATGCGCTCCGGTCCGCTGCCGCACGCGCCTCCGCTAACCGCACCGGCCACTGCTTGGCGGAAACTGGCAACGGTCCTAACGCGATGGATTCCAGTTGCGATCCGCGCCGGAGAATTCTGTACATCCAGATCGCCAGCGCCAGCACCGCGACTCCAACCAGACTCCACACAAACACCTTGGTGACGTTTCGGGTGGCCGACGCCCCAAGCACTCGCTCCACAAACCTCAGCAGTGTTTCCGCGATCCTGCGCTGCACCCGGTCCCACCAGCTTGGGCCGTGAACTCGCCGGAATTCCCGCCGAGCCAGGATTTCCTTCAGATGAGTGCGCGCCCTGGACACATCCTCGGGCGCCTTCATGAACTCCGCCGCCTGCGAACGCAGGTGATCAATCTGTGAGCGCAACGCGGAAAGCGCCCTCAGGTCGGCATTCTTGGCGAAGACACGAAGGTGGAATTTCAGTGGCTCCGTGCTGATTTGAAATTTTCGACCGCTGTCCGCTATCTGCCACTGGCTCGGGGTTTCGTTCGCCAGTGTGGTGGCACGGGCAGGGTTGCCTCTTAATTCGGCTGTGGCGGCGTCCAGCTTATCTAGCTGGGCGATGTAATCAGGAATAGTGAGCGCCGGGGGCGATGTGGTGGCTTGGGCTGCGGCAATGGCCGCCACCGCGCAGACACACAAACTGACTGAGATTAGCCGGCGCCACGTCATCTTCTAAGCTTACACGGATGTCGCCGTGGCCGGACCGGTCGCCGCCGCCGTCTGTACTGATGACATCAGCATCTGCAGATCGAACGCTTCCTTCCGCACTCGCTCGTCGTAATAGACCAGGGCCAGTGCAATACTCAACAGTGGAGTTGCTAGACACTGTGCAAGATAACTCACGGTCTCATTCACGACGAGAAATGCTGGAGCCGCCTTGGCCACCATAGCGGGATTTCCGCGGCTGAAGATGCTCAACGCAGCGATCGCCGGCACTGCCAGCACCACTATGAATAGGTAAACCAGGAGTGAAAACAAGAAATAAATAACAAAGATCCTGGCGCGGTCACCTTTGGTCAGTGCCGCGCTTCGCGCCGCCGCGTCCCTTAAGCCTTTGCCCTCCAGCACCGCTACCGGGATTACCAGCGACCAAGCGAGCGATGCAATCACCCCGGGAACAATCAGCAGCATAAACGCGATCCCAACCGCTATCAGCAGGCCGATCATGATGAACATCAGCCTGAAAACGCGCGTTCCCACTGTGCCAAATGAGTTGCTGATAGATGCCGGCCGGTCCAGGTGAACGTTAGAAACCGCCACAATGGTTCCCGCCTGCGCAGCCGTTATTGCGAGCAGGTACACGACCGCACCCATAGCTGACCAGAAGACAGAGAACGCGACTCTGCCGGGGGCGTTCGCCCCCACATCGTTGAGCATCAACACTCTGCCGATCCCAAATGCAAATGCGAAAAGATTGGGAATGGCCGCGATTCCCAGGAAAAGCAGGAAGTGCTTGCGATAAAGAAAGAAGGTGCGGTCCAGCAGTTCACCCGTGGTCATTGGCTGCAATACGGTCATGACTCCCCTTGTGCTTCGGCACAAAGTCAGCAGCAGGCGCGCATAGTACCACAACTCGCGCCGAATAAGTTTCAGTGCATCCTGTTCTATTTTCGGAACGCACGTGCAGCTCTCGAATTGTATTGCAGTTGTAAACCTCACACTGCAAGATTGAAATGTGCGGTTAGAAAACCATGTCGGTGTCGCAGTATTTGTTGGAATCGCGGTCCTGATGGTTTTCGTGTATCCGCTGACGGTTGGACCGCCTGCGCCGCAGCAGAGACAGATGGCGCTCGCTACGCTGCTCGCCTGCGCGCTGGCAGCTTTTTTGATGCTGTTTCCGGCCGTCGTTTCAGCTCCCGTACATTACGTTGGCTCTCGCTTCGACGCCGATCCTCCCGATCGCCTGGCGCTTATCTGTTCTCGCCTCTGTTAGCGCCGAATCAGCTCGTTCCTCACCGCGCCTCGCCCGAGTGGCTTCGGACGCGGCACTTTCTGACCTGATTTGGCACCAAAGAGGAGAACAAAATGTTCGTAATTGCACCTGCAACTGCGCGGTTGCGTTACTCGGAACGCGGCGCTCGTTCCTGGATTTGGAGGCACGCGCCTTGTTCTTGGGCGGAAAAAATTGATTTGGAATTTGACACCGTGCCGCTCGGCCGCGTCGAGCACGCCGGCAGCCTCATGGATCCTGCGGTAATCGCGCGCTGGCTGCGCAAGATCAGGACCGGCCGCGCCATTCCACCGCTGATCGTGTGTCCCACCGAACACAACACTTTCTACGTGTTCGACGGAAACCACCGTCACCAGGCGCTGCACATCGCTTTTTCCGGCGATACCAGCGTGCCGCTTCGCGTCGGTATCCTGAGGCCGCGTGCCGGCTACCAGTTCCGTTATCGCTGGTTCCAAAGCTATGGGACTTATGTCCTGGAGCCGTCGTCTGCGCCGCCCCGTTCCTTGTGCGACGTCAGGGCGTGCTTCCCCGGCCACACGCTCGTCCTGTTGGCTCATCCCGACGATGACATGGCCTGTGCCGGCCTGTTACAACGGCTTCCCGACGCAATTGTGTGTTACGCGACTGACGGGGCGCCACAAGACAGCTTCTTCTGGAGGTCATTTTCATCGCAACGTGAGTATGCACAGGTGCGGCGGCGTGAGGCTGCAATTGCACTTGCCAACGCGCCTGGCTTCCGGGCTGAATTCCTGTCCGATCGTGCACCCGCGTTGCTCGACCAGCAGCTATACCGTGCCCTTTCCGAAGCGCTGGATGCCTTGCGGGAAGCAGTCCGTCTCTACCGGCCAGATAGCCTTCTGGCGCCGGCCTACGAAGGAGGCCATCCCGATCACGACGCCTGCAGTTTTCTCGGCCACCTGGTGAGCAGGTTGGACGGAGTGCCGGTCTGGGAGATGCCCCTCTACCACCGTTCCCCATCCGGCACGCTGGTCACCCAGCGGTTTCGGCAGAGGAACGGAACTGAGCTGGCTTTACAGCTCAGTCCACGCGAGCTCGAAGGACGCCGGTCCATGCTGCAAAGCTATAGATCGCAATACGATCTTTCGCGCTTCGTTACCGCACCCCTCGAGTATTACCGGCCGCAGGCGGAGTACGACTACTCGCAGCCTCCGCACTCGGGCCGCCTGAACTATCAGGAATGGCAGTGGCCGATTTCTCCCGCTGAAGTCTGCGAGCGCTTCAGGGCATGCCGACACGGAATCGAGCGGCACACATCGGCGAATGCACAGCATTCGCCGATACCGCCCTCCGCGGAAGCTTCGGAGCCACTTGCGGTCTCTGCCGGCGCGGGCTAGCAGTGGCAGGGCGGGCAATTAGGGGCTCAACAGTCACAGAAAGACTCTTGGATTGTCATTCCGATCGTGAACGAATTTTCACCGTCGCGAGCAACCATTCCCCGCGTTCAGCAGTCACACTCCACCGAGTTTCCCAATCCACTCACCGATAACACATCAATCACAACCATCCGAAGGGAGAAACCACTATGGCGTCCAAGAACGTGGAAACAGTTCGCGCATCCTATGACAGCTGGAACCGCCGCGACTTCGACGGCATTGTCGCCACCCTTGCTGACAGTTTCACCTACAAGGATTACGCCCGGAACGAGACCCTCAATTCCAAGCAACACTTCCGACAGTGGGTGGAAGCCTGGGCGAAAGCCTTCCCCGATGGAAAGATCACGAATGTCAAGTGTATTGATGGCGGCGACACCGTCGTCGCCCAATTTACGGCTGAAGGAACCAATGACGGCCCCTTTGCCGGACTGCCTGCCACTGGACGCCGCATGTCGGCTGCCTTTTGCGAAATCTGCCAGTTCGACAAGAACGGGCGCATGACTTCGGGCGGCGTTTACTACGACCAGTACAGCATCCTCACCCAACTGGGACACGCAAAAGCGCTCGGCAGAGCTGCGTAAACATAGCGCCGGCAAAGCCGCATAACTAAAGAGCCCGGCAAAGCGGTAACAAGAAAGTCTGGCAAAGCCGGGACAACTAAATAAGCTGTGTCGTGACGCGGAGGGCGTCAGCCCGACGAGGCATCTGCTTTTTTCAGCGCTGATGCCACACTTCGCAGAAGCAGATGCCTTGCTTCACTCGTCATGACAGCGCTGTGTCCCGATGGGCGTCATTCCGGGCGACCGGAGGCCTGCCTTTGGCCCGAGAGTCGAGAGATTTGAATTTAGAGGCGGGGGTCTACTGGGCGCCGCTCTCTCTCAGGTAGGCGCCCAAATCTTTTTCGAATTCCCGGTAGCCGGACTGTGTAATCGCACGCAGGGCAGCCTCGCCGCTCTCTCTTTCGCTGATAAGCTGCAGCATGCGTTGCAGTCCCGTCATCCCATACTTGCTGCGAATGAACTCGGTGGCAGCCAGCGACTCGACGTAAGCCGCCACCGCCTGCTCTCGGTTAAAGCGTATGAATGAATATTCAAGTGCAGGCAGCGGCAGTTGCTTGCCGCTGGCGAACATTTGTCCCAGCTCCTCGCGATAGGAACTTGCAGTCCTGCCTTCCACCATTTGTGCAATGCCTTCGTCCAGCCATCGCGGGCAGCGGCCATGCGTACGGAAATGAACAAAGGAGTGCGACAGCTCATGTTTCAGCACGTGTTCCAGGCCTGGAGTCATGCCGCTGACGTCTGCCACCGGAATCCGCAGCTTGCCGTCGTTCAGCCCATTGGCCCACGAGGGCGCCTGGGTCACGTCGAAAAATTGTTTATCGGTGTAGAGAAAGACGGTGATGTTCGCCTGCGGAGCAAATCCGAGTTCTCGCGAAAGCTCGTTGTACTGACGTTCCAGCGTACGCAGCAGATCGGAACGCAAGGCGAACCCCGGCTGTCTGCCTTCGAAGCGCAAGCTGAAGTGCGGCGACTGTAATTCTGTAAAGCTGTCCTCGACCCTGGCCTCGCGCTGCGCTTTGGCCAGGTATTGCTGTACCGCTTCGGTAGGTTGAATCTGCTGCGCGCGTTCCCAGGCGCGGATCGCGTCCGCCAGACGGTCGGCGTTGTAATAGGCAAGTCCCAGCAGTCGCATGCTGTCGGCGGAATTGGGCGCCAACCGGGTCATGTGCTCGGCTTGGCGGACCGCCTCATCATATTTTCCCGCTTGCATCAGCAGAACAACGTAAAGCCCAATCAACGACGGATGATCGGGAGCGAACTTTAAGGATTGCCGCAGGTACTTGCGCGCACTGTCGTAATCGTTCTGTTCCAGCTCGTAACGTGCGGCTTCGAAGTAGGCCGCAGCGGACTTGCCAGGATTTCCTTCCTTCTCGATTTCATACAGCGCGCGGCTGTCCACCCGGCCAAGGGTGATGACCCGCGCGCGGAGGCCCGTGCCGGCTCCCCCCATTGGGCCGGTCGACGGCGGTGCTGCGGCCAACTTGCCATGCGCTGTAGCCCCCGGTGGTGCCGTCGAGTTTGTGCCTGCGGAAAAGTCTGGATCGCGGTAAGCGGCGCCCGGCGGGGCATTGCCGACGCTAATGCCGAAGGTGCCGCCCGTCCGCTCGATGTGGTCCACCGAAGACTGCGGAATCCAGTAGGTCGTGCTTCCCACAACGTACTCAACATGATCGCCCTTCTGGATCACCTTGTCGGCGGCTATGGAAGTGCCGTTTTTCAGGTGGATATTGTCGGCTGGCGCGCACGCGCAGACGAGCACTAGGACGGACAGAAGCTGGGTGTGCTTCCGCAGCATGCGGAAGATTAAATCATAGAGTTGCCTTTGTGAGCTGCGGAAATTCGATGATTCCAGAAATAACTTTGCTTAAAGTTATTGTTTAGGGAAAATCAAAGTTGATGTTTGGGGAAGAGGGGTAGACATGTACTTACCTAATTCTCGACTGAAAATTTCTGCGCCTTTCGATCAAAGAGGCCGGGTTTCTGTCATTCTTCTCCCCACGGCCGCGGCGGCCCGCGTCAATTCTTCCAGGTCTGCAAACGTGAAATCCGGGCCGGCGGTAGCGCAGCTCGTCCCTTTGCGCGAGATCTGGACCACTCCCCACACCTTGTCATTGCCGTCAAGGATAGGGGCCGTCATGAGCTTCTGTATGACGTGCTCGTTGTTATCCGCCTTCTGGACCTGCGATGAAGCCATCACTTCAAAGACGCTGAAGTGCTGCACGTTTACGAAGTCGTTGAAAAACTCCGGATGGCGGTTCCTTGCAGTCTTGGCCGCTACCGCCGAACTCGTCAGTGGAATCGAGCCGCCGCGCAACTGGGCCGGGCAAAGGAACCGCAGATATCCACCAACCACCTGCAACAGCGCGACCTCGTCGTAACGCACTCGGAAGTGCCGGGCCAGTTCTGTGCAAATCTCCTCGGGAGTGCACCCTGGCCGCTGCAGGACTCGGTTCAAACTCGCCGAGCTCAGATCCAAAGAAATTCTGGCTTTAGATAACAAGCGACGCTCCCGAGCGTAGCAGAACCGACGTCTTTCCCTGCCGCGCTTGTGACTGGGACCCGAGGTACAGCCGGATGAGTTGTCGCTGTTCAGGACTGAGGGTAATGAACTCGAAGCCGTGATAAAACTTGCTGGAGTAGCGCACCACTGCTCGCACTTGCAGCGGTTTTGGGGGCACGGGAAGCTGAAATTCAAGGCGCACTTCTTCGCCGGCCCGCAGCTCTGCCGCGATCGTGGCGCCAATTCCGCCCTCACTCACGTCCCGGCACCACCCGCGAGACACGGCGCCTGCCGCAGCGATCAATTTCACCGCCCCTTCCAGGTGGCGCCGTTCAAATTGGCGCTCCGTGGGCCATTGTTCTTTCAGGTATGCAGGGATGCCATCCATGCCGCTCATGCTCAAACGCCGAGCGCCATCGCGTCAATCAAGTATCGAGCAGACATTGAACCAAAGTAACCTGCTTTTGCTGGATCTGGTAACAAGCATCTCGTAGGAATGCACGTTGCAGGAAAGATGGGTGCAGCGAGAGTCCTTATCGGCGGGCAATAAGGCGCTGTTACCTCGAAAGTTACTTCCCAGTCCAGATGTACCTCAGTAGTATTCCGCCAGCCACTTCCCAGTTCGATGTGTGTCACCGTTCCCGGACCGGCATTCGTTTCCGAGAATCTCGTATTTCCTGCCAACTGGATGGTCTCCGCGATGACGGATGTCCTATCTCCGGTGCTGACGTTGTATCCGGGAAATTTCACTTGCGACCAGCGAAAGTAGAACAGCCCGGTTGAGGTTTTCTCTAATCGGCTCACGGCACCTATTCTTCGCGCTGCTTTCAGGCAACCACTCGCCATCTAACGAGAGTCACTGCTAAAAGGAGTTGTGTGTGCGCCGGGTCCCTTCCCAATGCGGAACGGTTCGAATACTTTCCCTGGCCGGCGAGTCGAGAAATGTCACAGTTTCGGGTTTCGAGAGAGCCCGGTTGCGCTGGCTGTTCAGGAATTTCGGCCTGCTGCATTTTTCCGTGCTGAACGAAAAGCAGCAGCAACTCATCACAAAGCTCTGGTTCGATCCGAGTGCTGTTTTCGGCAAGCCTACCCAAGCTTTGATGGGAACAATTGAAGGCTTCTCGCCAAAGTTCTGTCCCCCGCCGGCTCCTGCTCGGGGACGAATTCGCCAGAGACGATTCAATCTGCAAACTCACCGGGTTCGCCCAATATTGGCCGCGCTGGGCGTTTTGCTGGTCGTAGGGGCCGCCGTATTTCTATGGGCGAAACACAGGTCAGCACAGCCAGACTCTTCCAAGGCTGAAGTCGCGAGCGTTGGCGACGTCACTTCAACGCCGCCTGCTCAGCCACAGGTTTTGCCTCAACCAGAGCCTGCTCCTGAGTTGCCGCCAGCTTCCTCTGCCCCGCCCGGTTCTCCTGCGGATACTGCCCAGGGGAAGGTGGTTGCGCCGTTAGTGCCCCCTGCGGTCTCCGAGAAAAAGCCGGCCCTCCCGCCAGCCAACCGCGAGGTAATCGTTCGCGCCAGCATTGATAACGAAGGGCGCGGCCATTCTTTTCAGGTCTTACGCGGAGACCAGAAGCTGGTCCCGCTCGCAATGGATGCGGCCAGGCATTGGCGCTTCCAACCCTGCTCAGGCGCCTCTTGCGAACAGTTGCTGAAATTCACGGATTACGGTGGCGCCACCAGCATGCACTTGCTGAATGGTTGTCCTGCCTCGGCGGAGGATTGTTTCGCGGTATCGGCCCGCACTGCCGAGTAAACGTGTATCAAGTGGTGCCCCACATCTGCCCGGGTTTGGCAGATGTGGGTCTTTACAAAAAAACTATTCAGGGCACGATTTTTGAGAGAACCACCATTAGAGCGGGCCGCTCTATTTTCTTCCACACTCGCCGCCACACCTGATATGGGCACAGCCTGCACAGGTGGGGTCTTTCTCGATGCAATCAAATTCGTCCAGAGGCGGAAGTACTCGGCCATATCTTTGCGCTGCCCGCGATTCGAACAGCCAGAGCGCCTCGCGCAGGTGACGAATAATCGGCTGATTGCGCGGGTCAGGGACCTGGCTGTCGAGAAACTTCACCCGGTCGATCAGCGCGCGGATTACTTCCTGGCAATTCGTTCCAGGGTAGTGACTGAGATTACCCGGATACCGCGGACCTTCGCGCTTCACGAATGTCAGCATTTCCGTGCCATGCCGCCGATCGGCTTCGATGTCCAGCATGTCCAACCAATACCTGTGACCGGGATCTAGTATTCTCAACGCCTCTACTCCTGTTTGTGCGGATAGTTGACTTTCGTTCTCCCTGCGACTACTCCGTATTGTACTCGGCACAAGCTGTGTCATGACCGCAGGGCGCCACCCGACCATTGTCATTCCGGGCGTAGCGAGGGTCCCTATCGCGCCACTGATCCGCCTTGGGCGTCCAATAACAACTCGAACGCACTCTATTCCTGTCGGCCCGAATGCTTACGCTCCCCCATGCCACAGCACATGCATCCCCGTCTTCTACCGAACAGAAAACACATCGCCACGCATACAGCCACGAGAACAAGCGGAACAACGAACCAGCCGGGATTCAACCAGGTCAACATAATTTTCTCCTTCACCGGTCAGGACGATGGCGCCTGTCAATGTCGCCGCCGTATTCGCGCGGTTCGTTCCGCGCCTTCCGGCGCAGACGATCCAGCGTAACCCGCGTAGCAATGCGATACAGCCAGCCCACCGCCGCCTCGGGGTCGCGCAGCGATTCCCGGTGTGTATGGGCGCGCAAGAACGTTTCCTGGGTGAGGGTTTCGGCCTCGTGGCGATCGCGAATCATGGTGCGGATGTACCGCTCTATCCGGCCTCGTTGTGCTACCAGGGGCGGGTTCGAGTGGTGGGGTGTCGCGGAAGTTGGCGTCATTGGGCCCCTTTTGATTACGACGATACTGCCCGCCAATAGGATACACACGATGCCCCAACGTGGTGGCATGAACCTAAATCACCGCCGGTAGTGCGCATCATCACAGAACCGGACTGGACGGGTGATAACATGCGTGTATACGTGTATGCGAATGAACGCGCAAATCTCGGGGTTGCGCAGGTCTGGTGCGGACACGTGCCGCGAAGGAGCGCACCACTGAAAGAACGCTCATGTTCCCGCGCGTCTTATTCCCGACCGACCTTTCTCAGCATGCTTGGGAACTGCTGGACTGCCTCGATTCGCTGAAGGCGGTCGGCGCCCAGGAGGTAATCCTCCTGCATGCTGTGGGTCCGGGACATGCTGTCGCCATGGCAACCGACTACTTAAGTCGTGCCTTGCAGTGGAAGGGGGAAGCGGAGAAGTGTCTCGAAGCCGTTTGCCGGAAAGTGCTGGCGCTCGGCTTCCGCGCGAAATCTCGCATCGAAATCGGGTCTCCCTCGCTTCTCATCAACGTGGTCGCGGAGGAGGAGCACGCTTCTCTGATTGCTATCGGAACCCACGGCCACGGATTTGTAAGAGGCGCGGTTCTGGGCAGCGTTACGCATGACGTCGTCCAGCATGCGTCTGTTCCTGTCCTGGTGATGAAGCTCCGATATCTCGAGCAGCTCGGAAAGGCGAAATGCGACGAAGTTTGCGGTCAGTTCTTTCGTCGCGTGCTGCTCCTTACCGACTTTTCCCCTTGTTCCGGTGAGGCAGTGAATCTCGTTAAGCGCATCGGTGGTGCGATTACCGACTCGGTGATCGTTTTGCACGTTATGGAATCAGGTATTTTCCACTCCCACGGTCAGCAGAACAATGCCGCGAAAGAACGTGGCGTTCGTGAGCGCGTAGGTCACACCCGGCGAGAACTGGATTTTTGTGGGCTCAAGACCAAAGTCGTGCTCCGCGCCGGCGACCCCTTCGAGCAAATCGTCAGGGTTTCCGAAGAAGAAGACGTGTCGCTGATCGTGATGGGTTCAAAGGGGCGAGGCGCATTAGCAGACATGCTGCTTGGGAGCGTGTCGCGCGCCGTCGTGCGGCATCACCCTCGTCCCGTCCTGGTAGTTCGCCGGGAAGGGGCCTGCGCTGCGCTTTCGGCGCCGGGTGCGGTCTGAGCAGATAGCAGATAAGGAGGTTGCTATGGCAGGTAAGCCACGTTTCATCATGTGTAACTGCACGGGCGAGTGTCCGGGATTCAAGGACTTGAACTTCTGGCAGCTCCTCAACTATGTTCGCAACGAACTGGACTCTGAATATGCGGTGCTCCATCCGCAGCTCTGCGTGGATGATGGCGAACGTTTTCTCGCCGAAGTGCTGAAACCGGATACGCTCTTCGTCATTGGGGGGTGCGATCCGCGCATGCAGAAGAAAATGTTTCGTGACGCCTTCGAGAAGGCCGGCCTCAGCTTTGACCAGCAGGTCATTCCGATTGATCTGCGCGCAATGCCGACCGAAAAAGCTATGGAAAAAGTGAGGGAGGCGTTCACGCAGGCAGAGGCGCGGCTCCGCAGTGCGGCGTGATCAGTGCAGAGACAGTTGCGGAAAGGAGTGGCACGATGCCGCCAAGCACAATTCCCAGAGAAAAGATTCCGTGGTTCCCAACCGTTGATTACGACATCTGTACCGGCGACCAGGAATGCTTTAAGTTCTGCAAGAATAACGTATTCGCGTGGGACGAAGAAAACAGCCATCCCATTGTTCAAAACCCATACAACTGCGTGGTGGGCTGCCAGGCCTGCGTCAATATCTGTCCGGTGCAGGCGATTAGTTTTCCCAGCAAGGACGAGATCCGCGAAACCATCAAGCGGCTGCGAGCGCAAATAGAGAATTCGGTGGCGTGAGAAAAACTTCAAGAAAAGGTAAATCATGGAAAGCATCGCTGAGAACACTTCTGAAATCATTCCTGCGAAGAGGCTCAACTTCTTCGAGCGATACCTCACCGTCTGGGTGGGCGCCTGCATGGTTGCCGGACTGGCCCTGGGCACTTGGGCGCCGGGACTGGTTCGCACTCTGCGCGAAATGGAATTCGGAAGGGGCAGTCAGGTCAATGTGCCCATTGCTGTCCTTATTTGGCTGATGATCATCCCCATGATGATGAAGGTGGACTTCGGCGCCATCCTCAACGTCCGCCAGAAACCGCGCGGCTTGCTGGTGACGCTGTTCGTCAACTGGCTGGTGAAGCCGTTTTCGATGGCGCTGATCGGGTGGGTCTTCTTCCGCCACATTTTTTCCGCATGGATCAGTCCGCGGATGGCCGACCAATACATCGCCGGCGTAATTATTCTCGCCGCCGCCCCTTGCACCGCGATGGTCTTCGTCTGGAGCTATCTGACCGACGGTGATCCCGCTTATACGCTTGTGCAGGTCTCCGTAAACGATCTGATCATGCTGTTTCTGTTTGCGCCTATCGTTCGCTTCCTGGTCAGCGGCGCATCGTCGCTTTCCGTGCCCTTCATCGTGCTGCTCTACTCGGTGGTGGCCTTCATTGTCATTCCACTGGCTGCCGGCGTCTTGTTGCGAGCCTGGCTGACCCGTATGCGGGGAAAGGAGTGGTTCGAGCAACAATTCCTCCCCAAGTTCAGCCCAGTGACCATAATGGCCCTACTGGCGACTCTCGTATTCATTTTTGCGTTTCAATCGGAAAACATCACTGGCCGATACTTTCACGTTCTGCTGATAGCTGTCCCCATCCTCATCCAGGTGTACTTCAATTCCACCTTGGCCTATGGTCTGATGCGGCTGTTCAAGGTGGAACACTCGGTCGCAGCTCCGGGCGCCCTGATCGGGGCGAGCAACTTCTTCGAGTTAGCCGTCGCGACGGCGATAGCTCTGTTCGGCGCTGGTTCGGGAGCGGCCCTGGCCACGGTCGTTGGAGTCCTCGTTGAGGTCCCGGTCATGCTGTCGGTGTGTAACGTCTGCAACCGCACGCGGCACTGGTTCCCAAGTGGAGAGCGCGAGGTATCCACTGTTGCTGAGGCGGCCCAATGAAACAACGAATTCTCGTTCTCTGCACTGGAAATTCCGCTCGCAGTCAGATGGCAGAAGGCCTCTTGCGGCACATGGCAGGCCAGCGCTTCGAGGTCTTCAGCGCGGGCACGCATCCAGTCGGACTGAATCCAAATGCAGTCAATGTCATGTCCGAGTTGGGTATTGATATTTCGGCGCATCGCTCAAAGTCCGTGGACGAATTCTCCGGACAGCCATTTGATTACGTGCTCACAGTGTGCGACAGCGCCAAGGAGTCTTGTCCGATCTTTCCGGGCGGCGGCGCGCGCCTGCATCACGATTTTCAGGATCCTGCTGCCGCTCCCGCAGATCAGCAGCTAGGGATGTTTCGCAGAGTGCGGGACGAAATCCGTGAATGGCTCACGGAGTTTGTCCGTAACAGAACTGCTTAGCCGACAACTCTGCGCCATTCAGCCTTGCCGCGCTCGACAATTCTGCTGCCATCACCGTTCTGCCGCTTCGTCATGGTTGAAGCCGTAAAGAAGGGCCAAGCCACTATCGAAGGACGTCTGCGCCTCGGGGTTGGTGGTGGAACCGGGATGGTGAGTGTCGCTGGGGATTGGCACGCCAGGGAACAACACCTGCGTGGCGGCGGTACCAACGTAACCCACCTGACCTGCACTGCAATTGAACTTTGGCGGAGACTGCGCCTAAACTGTCCGCGCTGAGCGCGCCGTCTGACGCGCTGAACTCTGTCCCGCGACTGGATATAGCCTGTGGCCATCGGTGCTCGAGCTCGACAATTGCAAGACCTCATCACGCTGCACGAATATTTCCTTGCCTTGTTGGAGAAGACTCTCGGGTATGCAGTCCTTGTTCCCCAGCAATTGCAGAACGAGCAGGACCAATCAAATCTGGCTGAGTGTCTGGGCCGCTGGTTGGGACTGCTGGAGCGCGCCATCACGCCACGGATGTTCCGCGAGAACCTGCCCGAGGCTCCAAAGACTGTTCAGGAAGCGCTGTTGCGCTATTTCGTCCGCAAGCAGTCAGGACTTCGAATAGACTGTTACAAAACCGACATAATAGCCACTCACCTCTACAAACAATGGTCGCGCGACCGCAACCTTCCGTCGGTGGCACGCGCAGACGCGTTCACGACCCCCGAGTTCGCCCGGGTCCCGGAATTCGCCGGCCCGCTTTACGCCTTATTGGCTGACGTCAAACTGCCGGACCTGCCCGAGGAGCACCGCCTTTTGTTGCGCGAGTTTCCTTTCGTCCGCCAGGAAGTGGTGGAATTCCTGCGCTTCGACAAATTACTGGACTCCGGCCTTATCCAGCGCGTCCGGGACATCAAGCAATCGTTTGGCCGATCTATGTATCATCCGTACGTTCTTGCAGCTTTCGCGGAATACAACGTGGTTGTCGGACAGAAGTTCGATCAGTTGTTCCGTGAGGTGCTCGGTGAAATCAAGGCATTCGCCGCTAACGCAGAGTTTCGCGGCGGCAGTGTCATGGGCCGCGTGACCGGAAACATCACCCTAAAACAAATGACCGAAGTGGTAGAGGAAGATTTACTCGTTGACGAGTACGAACATGCGCAAGCTGGTTTTCAACGGGTCTCGATGCTCACCAAGGCTGTAGACCGTTCCCTGGGCAAGCAAGCAGCGCCAGCGGGCGCAGCTCCCGCCAGCCCGCCTCTACAGAGGCCCAGTCCGGAATCCCAACAGAGAGAACTTGAGGAGCGTCTGCGCAGGATGAAAGAAGCGTCCATCACGCGCAACCTTGCTAATACGATTTCCAGATTTGTCAGGTCCGCCGAAGCTGGCCCCACCCTGGTGGTGCCGCTCCGCAAGGGAAGTGTCACATTGAGCAGTGCGGAGCGCGATGCCTTTTTTGCTGACTACGCGGGGGAGAACAGTTTTCGTGCAACCTACGCCTCCATGATGATCGATATCGTCTCGGTCACGGCGCGGCTGAGCGAAGAACTGGAGCTGCTAAAAGAGAAGCGCGAGTCCGCTTATCTGTGGATGCCCCATGCAGATTCTCTTGCCTCCCTTCTCCAGTCCATACCGGATACGGTTGAGAGCGGTACACGCGTGCTTGACATTGCCGCCCAGCGCGGTCTCGTAGAAAAAGTGTCCGCGATGCGTGCCTCGCTCGACAAGCTCCGGGCAATGGGGCGCCAAGCCCGCGAAACCCTCCAGGCACTGGAAACCGGCGCCGATTTCACGAAGTCGAACGGAGCAGCAACTTCACCACCATTCCTGCCGTTCTGATTCCTGGCGCACGTCAATCTAGAGATCTGAACGAAAGATGACAATGCCGCGATTGTGTTTGAAGGCCATTCCCGCAGTAACACCGGTGCGGTTACTTTGGGAATGAGGAGCGCCATACCCTCAAGGGCTTGCGGCCGCGCTCAGGTGCTAGACTGCGTTGCCAGTGATGGGTGTCGTGAAGCAAACCCCGGGAATTTTGGATTCAAGCTACTTGTCCGCCTTTGATCTCGACTCTGTTCTGGGGCAGGTCCTGGCATTCATCCGCGATTGTTTCCAATTGCCGCGTGTTGCGGTGCTTCTGCTCGATCCGGGCAGCGGCGAACTTATCGTGCGTAAGAGCACCGGATGGCCCGCCGAGGCCGCCGCAGTGCGGATTCCGGTCGGGAAGGGCATTATCGGCCAGGCTGCGGTGCTTCGACAGACGGTAGCTGTACCTGACGTATGCCGCCACGAAGGATACATTCCTGTTATGGTGGATACCCGCTCTGAGGTGGCCATTCCCTTCCTGGCAGGAGACAAACTTCTGGGCGTACTCGATTGTCAGAGCGATCACGAAATCCTCTTCGCCCCGGAATCCGTCGAGCGGTTGACGGTCTGTTCTGCCCACGTTTCTCTTGCTCTGCACCACGCCCGCATGCATGAACGCGAACAAAGACTCGCTGCGCAACTCGATAATATCAGCGCCATCTCTCGGCAGATCACTACTGCAACTGAGCTGAACGAACTGCTCGCGCGATTTTGTGCCTTAGTGCTGCAAAGCTTCCCGGTGGACCACGTGGCACTGTTGTTGGTGGAAGACGGCCGGCTTGTGTTGCGCGCGCATTCTGGCAGGCTCTGGTTGCTGATACCAGAGGGCCAGGAAGTACCGGCGAACACCAGCCTGTGCGGCCGCGCGTTGGTTACGCAGAACCCGGTACTGTCAAACAATGTCAAACTGGAAGCAGATTACGTTGCCTGGTTCGGTGATGTGAAGTCCGAGCTTTACCTTCCATTGATCTCGTTTGGCGAATCCATTGGAGTGTTGACGCTGTCCAGCACCGCACAAGATGCCTTTGATGTCGCCGAAATGGGTGCGGTGGAGTCGGTGGCCGACATCTGCGCGGCCGCCATCCAGAATGCAATTCACTTCGATAACGTGCGTCACCTTGCATACCGTGACGGGCTGACAGGCGTCTTCAACCGGCGCTTTTTCGAGATGCAGGTCGTTCAGGAACTTGAGCGCGCCTGTCGCTATCACTCCGTCATATCTCTTCTGATGATCGACCTGGATGGCTTCAAGGGCCTGAATGATCAATTCGGTCATCAGCTGGGCGATGACGTGCTGCGGCAGGTCTCCGCAATTTTCGTGCAGAAACTGCGGAAGGCGGACATTATCTGCCGTTTCGGTGGAGATGAGTTCGCCGTGTTGTTGCCGGAGACTACTGCTGAAAGGGCCCATGCAACCGCCGAAAAGTTGCGCACTGCAGTCGTAGAGCTGCAATTTCCCGGCGTGACGCGTGCGATCAGCTTGAGTATCGGAGTGGCGAGCTGTCCCGACAACGGAAGGGATCGAGATCAATTGCTGAAGGCTGCCGACGACGCCCTCTACCGCGCCAAACAGGATGGGCGTAATCGCACCGTCGTCGCGCAGCAGATTACATCCTCCGGGTTGACCAAGATCGCATCCGTGTAGCAGCACCCGGTGGCTTCCAACTAAGGCAATGGCCGGGTTACTTTCGTTTCTGAACTGTCCGCGTTGGACACTCATAACTGCTAGAGTTTTTTTGTGGTGCAGAAACCATTACAGCCCCGCCGCAGTGACCGAGTACTCATTCGCATTCCGGTCGAAATCATGGGTGATGATCCGTCCGGACAGCAGTTTTGTGACAAGGGAATTACGCATTTTGTCAATCGTCATGGCGGCAGCATCGTTCTCAAGAGAACTCTTACCTCCGGACAGCAGTTTGTCGTCCGGCGTGCAGATGGTTTGCAGGCCGAAATAAGAGTGGTCGGACAACTGGGCATCGGTCCAGCGGGACAGTTTTATGGAATCAGCTTCCTGAACCCGAACCCGGATTTCTGGGGCATACGTTTCCCTTCGACTTCGGATCCGGAAGGCGTAGCCAAGGTGTTCCTGCAATGCGAGGTCTGCGGCAGTCGGGAAATTATCGAACTGGACTTGATTCAGTTGGAAGTATTTCAGGCGAACGAGAGCCTGGAGCATCGTTGCCAGAAGTGCGCTGCCGTTACCCGGTGGACGGAGACCGTCGTTGACGCTCCAGCGCCACGCGCACATCGAATCGAAGATGTGGAACTCGCTCGTGCTGAATCGTCCAAGGTAACTGTCGTACCTGCCCCCAAACCGACGCCCTCGGAACGCCGTCACAATGGCCGGCTCAAGGTCAAGATGACCGCCTGCATACCCCCGCCGGACGGGATTGGCGGTGATGATCTTGTTCAGGTCTTTGACCTCTCGAAAGGCGGGGTACGGTTGCGCAGTCACAAACGTTATCGCGTGGGCCAGTGGATCCAGATTGCGGTTCCGTACACTCCGGGCGCCGCCAACATCTTCAGCCAGGCCCGAATCGTCTGGCACTCAACCTCCACAGGGGGATGGAACAATTATGGTCTGAAGTATGTCAAAACGGTGAACCTGTGACGAACACACTTCAATGCACCATGTGTGGCAGTCGAATCACTTATCGCCTCAGTGATTTTGACCAGGCAGCGCTCCGCCGTGAACGTGTTCTCACCCGCTTCTGCCGGGAATGTCTCACCCATACCAAGTGGCAAGTTGCCGCCGGAGAAGAAGACGGGACACAGGCCTCAAGCGCAATGCAATTGGCCAACGGTGTTCTCCTTGTCGGAAGTGACTTGTCTACATTACGACAGGTTCAAGCCACTGTGGAGAGTTGCGGTGGTGAAGCGGAAATTGTCACCTCTTTTGAAGAAGCACTCACACGCATTGCGCGGCACGACTTCGACCTCATCATCTCCGAACATAGCCCGCCCGCATTCGATGCTACACGGATCATGAATTTCATCAAACGGCATCGCCCCGAGTGCGTCGCCCAAATCTGCTTCCTTCTGGCTGCAACTGCCTCTCCCGAAGAGATGGCGCTACTGACAGAATCCGGAGTCACACCCTGGTCGGCGAGCCGCCTGGACGCAACTCGCCACTCTGACCATCCGGCCACACCGGAACAGAACTAAACCGGAACAGCACTTCGGTACTGCGAAATGATCTGGCCGATTACGATGAAGGTCCACGATCTTAGGTCGCAACCAGCCCCAGGTCAATTTTGGATCACGCGGGTGCGTTAAAGGAAATTGTCAGCAAACAGTATCCATCGTCGAAAACGTGGCGGGCGATAGGCATTAAGAGGAACATTAACATGGTGGAGGCGGCGGGAGTCGAACCCGCGTCCGAAACAGCTGCCGGCGAAGAGCCTACATACTTAGTCGCATTCCCGCTTCCGGAGCTACCGGAAACTTTCGCCGCTCGCGCTCAGAACGCGACAAGAAACGCGAGCCGCTAGCCCGTTCGTCTTGCTCCCGCGCCCAGGCGTAGCCACGGAAGCCAGCCCACTGTGCGACGCCCTTTCGCAGCCCGTGGACGAAGCCGCGGAGGACGGCTACTTAATTAATTAAGCAGCGTATGCCAGCTGTTGGTTGGCACTTATGGTTTTGCGCACGATTACGGGTGCACGCACCCCGATATGCCTCTTGGCCGCAATCTATTCCGTCGAAGCCGTGACGCCCCCAATTATGGGCGCGCAAGCCGTCGGCCTGCGGCTGTCGCGTGCCGGTGTGTGTGACACTTCTGTTTGTCAACACACCCGACTGATCGCAGCAGTGTCAAAGATCTGCTCCCCACTCTAAGAAGTCGCGAAGAGGAAGTCAACTTATTGGATGTCTTTGCCGCCGCTTCGATTCGCTCTCGTCCCGTCCATTCCAAGTTTGGTGCATCCGAAAGGGGACGAATACATCCAAACTGACGCCGCCCTGTAGAATCAGGAGTTCCGGACTCGGTGACGTTGAATCCGGGTAGGCCGCGCGACGGAGGAGAGTCGAGTGAATTCGGAGTGTCTGCCGTTTCTCAGAATTCCGCATACCAGCAGGCTGTTCTCCGATTTTCTATATGACTTTTCCCGGGTTCGTCAGTTCTATGCGCGCGCGCCGTTCGAAACGGCCTCCCACCCCAGCACGCCAAATTCAGCCCCGGCGTGGCTGGCCGACGAGTCCCGCCGGATCGCATACGACTCGGCGCGCCGCGCCCGCGTTGCCGATATCCTCGCGCGGCAGAACCGCGCCTTCGGCTGCGGGGACGCAACCCTGGCGAGCATCTCGCGCCTGCGCAATGGCGCCAGTGCCGCTGTTACCGGACAGCAAGTCGGCCTTTTTGCCGGCCCGCTTTTCTCCGTCCTGAAAGCGATTACGGCGGTGCGCATTGCCGCGGAGGCAACGCGCGCGGGCGCGGACTGCGTGCCTGTCTTCTGGCTCGCCACCGAAGACCACGATCTGGCTGAGGTCAACCACGCCACGCTGCTGACCTCCAGCGGCGAATTGCAAACCCTGGTTACATCGCCGGAAAGCGCGCCCAATGCGCCGATCCGTGATGTGCGGTTGGGAGCGGACATTGAAACGCTGGTGGCTGCCGTGGCCGAGCAACTTGGGCCCACCGAAGCCGCCGGCTGGCTGGCCGAGACCTATCGTCCCGGCGCCACCCTGGGCGCGGCGTTTGCCGGCCTGTTTGCGCGCATGTTCCGCGACTGGGGCGTGATCCTGCTCGACGCCTCCGACCCCGAACTGCACGCCGTGGCGTCGCCGTTATATCGTGACACGATCCGTCGCTCGGCCAGCCTGGGCCAGGCGCTGCTGGCGCGGGGCAAGGTGCTCACCGACGCCGGCTACCACGAGCAGGTGAAGGTTACGGCGTCCTCGACCCTGCTATTTGCCGTCGAGGACGGCGCGCGCACGCCCATCCATCGCGCAGCGGCGTCCCCTACATCGGCGGGAGATGGCGGCTACACGATCGGCAAACGCAAGATCAGCGAAGCCGAACTGCTGGCGCGTATCGAAGCTGGCCCGCAGAACTTCAGTCCCAACGTGCTGCTGCGTCCCGTTGTGCAGGACTACCTTCTTCCCACGCTCGCCTATACCGGTGGACCGTCGGAGGTCGCGTATTTCGCGCAGGTCGCCGTAGTTTACGAACAGCTCCTGGGACGCGTTACGCCGGTGCTGCCGCGCTTCAGCGCCACCATCATTGAGCCGCATGTCCGCAGGTTGATCGAGCGCTACCAGCTTAAGCTGACGGACGTTTTTGAGGGCCAGGACCATCTGCGGTCGCGGTTGGCCGCGCGCACTTTGCCGGCGGAATTGCGGGCGGCGTTCGATTCCGCGGGGAAGTCGCTGGAATCTTCAGAGCAGTCCGTGCAGGCTGCGCTGACGAAGCTCGATCCGACGCTGGTGAAAGCCGCGGAGCGTGCGGCTGCAAAGATGCGTTATCAACTGAACCGGCTGCGTACGCGCGCAGCCAGCGCCGAACTGCACCGCAACGAAATTCTCACGCGCCATGCGCAGCAATTGAGCGCGGCCTTGTGTCCGGGCCATAACCTGCAGGAACGGATGATCGCTGGCATTTATTTCATTTCGCGCTACGGGCCGTCGCTGCTGCAGTCGCTTTACGATTCCGCCCAACTCACCTGTCCCGACCACCAGGTGTTGTACGTGTGAGGTGGCAGAGTTGTTGGTAGTGAGTTGCCGGCTCTTGGCGGTTTGGTTGTTTGTTGCCTGTGTGGCACAGCCGCCCTCGGCTGTGGGCTGAGTTTGATTTTGAAACCTCCTGAAAACCTTGGCTTTTGAAACCTTGCTTTACGCGTGGGGAGTGATCACTCGCCCGGGAGGACTACCGGAGCACCTCGGCGTAGAGGTGTCGCCGCTCTTTCAAGGGTCCTGGGTT
>JBHGAZ010000029.1:0-48410 GCA_041946765.1 Terriglobales bacterium | reverse complement strand
CTCCACAATCCCACCAATCCCACATCTGCTTCGCAGATGTGGGGCACCCTGCTCCACAAACCCACATCTGCTTCCCAGCTCTCGGACGTCCAGCCACAAGAAGAGCCTGCTCCCGCTGTGAAGGTGTTCGGTCAGGATATGGAGGTGAAGCGGGGATGGCTGGCATCGTGGTGGAAGCGGCGCGCCGAACAGAAGACCGATAGCCAGGCAGCTTCCGGTCAACTTGCTCCCACTTTCAACGACCTTGGGCCTGACCCGGTTTCCGCCGAAAACGCAACCTCTCGTATTACCGGCATGAATGAGGTTCCCTCTCAGGAAGCGGAGCGCGAGCAAGCGCGGCTGGCAGCCGAGCAGGAGCGCGCACGACGATTGGAATTAGAACGTCAGGCCGAGGCGGAGCGTGGGCGACGCGCAGAGTTGGAACGTCAGGCGGAAGCGGAGCGCGTACGGCTGGCCGAAGAGGCGAGCCGCATAGCGCGCGAGCAGGAACTTGAGCGCCAGCGTCGCGAAGCCGAACGCGAGCGGATGCAACGGGAAGCGGAAGCGCAACGGCTTCGCCAGGAGGCGGAAGCCCGGCGCATCCGCGAGCAAGAGGAGACCGACCGCCGGCTCGCCGAAGCTGCGCAGGCCCGGGCCGCTACCCAGAGAGAAGTTGAGGAAAGACGGCGGGCGGAGGAGATGGAACGCGCGCGTCGCATGGAGGAAGCCCGGGCGGCCGAACAAAAAAGCGATGTGGAAAGATACGAAAATCCCCAGCCTTCCCCTTCGCTTCGCTCAGGGTCAGGGTGGGGCACCCAGTCAAGAGACAAAAATCCCCACCCTTTCGCTTCGCGAAAAGGGTGGGCCACCCGGCGAAAAGGGTGGGCCACCCAGCCGCGCGGGCCTAGCCGGATGCGGACGCGTCAGCGGGAGTGGCAAATTGCGATTGCAGTGGCGGCGGTGTTTGCAATCCTGCTGATGCTGGGCTGGTCGGCGGTGCAGAACCCGCGGCCGGCTTCTCCGCTCTCCAACAGCGATCTGACAAATTCCTCGAACATCAAGCAGGAAGTGCCGTTTGGACCAGTCACGCTGCCGCCGCCGGCGCCACCGCAGCAGCCGGCGGGCCAGGCTGCAACGAAACCAAAACCGACGCATCCTTCAAAACAATCGCGCACATATAGGAAACCGGCGGCAATCAAACGGACAAAAAAGCCCCAGAGAACACGGTCGTCCGCGGAGGATGACGTCACTGTCCGGCATTTCCGAAGCGCGCCTCAGCCGAGTGCGCGGCCGCGGAATTCCCAGGCGGAGTTGAGACGGTACACGGATGAATAAAGGTGCAGCGCGGAGATGCCGGCAGGGTAGTCGTGATTGAAATCCCCACCCTTCCGCTTCGCTTCGCTCAGCGTCAGGATGGGGCACCCACAAATTATGCACCCACAATTATGCCGTCTTGATACTGGTCAGTTTCTGGGTCAGCTCCGAGTAGTCCTTCTTCTCGATGCCGTAAACTTCACGGTTGTACTCATCAATCTTGGACGAGTAATTCATGGAACAGAACTTGGGACCGCACATGGAGCAAAACTTCGCTTCTTTGTAGAACGCATCGGGCAAGGTTTCATCGTGCATGGCGCGGGCCGTGCCGGGATCGAGCGAAAGTTCGAACTGCTTCTCCCAATCGAAGTTGTAGCGTGCCCAGCTCAGGGCGTCATCGCGGTCGCGCGCGCCGGGACGATGACGGGCAATGTCGGCGGCGTGGGCGGCGATCTTGTAAGCGATGATGCCGTCCTTCACGTCCTTTTCATTGGGCAAGCCAAGGTGCTCTTTCGGAGTGACGTAGCACAGCATAGACGCGCCGTACCAGCCGATCATGGCCGCGCCGATGGCTGAGGTAATGTGGTCGTACCCGGGAGCGATGTCGGTGACCAGCGGCCCCAAGGTGTAGAACGGGGCGCCGTCGCACCACTCGACTTCCTTTTCGACCTGCTCCTTGATTTTATCCATGGGCACGTGACCGGGCCCTTCGATCATGACCTGCACGTCCGACTGCCAGGCGCGGCGCGTCAATTCGCCGAGCGTGCGCAGCTCTGCGAATTGGGCTTCGTCGCTGGCGTCGGCGGTGCACCCGGGGCGAAGTCCGTCGCCGAGTGAGTAGGCGACGTCGTACTTGGCCATAATCTTGGTGATGTCATCGAAGCGCTCGTAAAGGAAATTCTGCTTGTGATGGTGGGCCATCCATTGCGCCAGGATTGCCCCGCCGCGGCTGACGATGCCGGTGATGCGCTTCGTGATCAGCGGCAGATACTGGATCAGCACGCCGGCATGGATGGTCATGTAATCAACGCCCTGCGCCGCCTGCTCTTCGATGACTTCCAGCATGATGTCGGCGGTCAAGTCTTCGACCCGCTTGACCCGCGCAATAGCCTCGTAAATCGGCACCGTGCCAACAGGGACGGGCGAATGGCGCAGGATGGCCTCGCGAATTTCGTGAATGTCGCCGCCGGTGGACAGGTCCATGACCGTGTCGGCGCCGTAGTGCACGGCCGTATGCAGCTTTTTCAGCTCTTCGTCAACGTTGGAAGTGACGGCGGAGTTGCCGATGTTGGCGTTGATCTTGCAGCGGCTGGCCACTCCGATCGCCATCGGTTCCAGCTCGGGATGATTAATGTTGGCGGGGATGATCATGCGTCCCGCGGCCACTTCCTGGCGCACCAGTTCCGGCACGATCCGTTCGCGCTCGGCGATGACCTTCATCTCCTCGGTGAGGATTCCCTTGCGAGCATAGTGCATCTGGGAAAAATTGCGGTCGCCGGTGCGCTCGGCTTCGGCGCGGCGGCGGGCAATCCATTCGGCGCGGGGCTTGAGAATCCATCCCTCGCCATTCCCGTTACTGTGGTTGGTGTTCCTGGGGTCCATGAGAGTAACACCTTTCCTTACAGTCACACTGGCCAAAGCAGCGCAGCGGACACTCTTGAAAATGCCAATTATAACCTGCAGCCTCCGTGCACAGAACCGGCAAGACGCGCAATCAAACTGCAACTCTGGCCGTTTCTGTGCATCACAAACGGATGTGATGCCTTGACCCTGACCAGCGTAGCGGTTAGAGTTTACAAAGATCGGTGGGGATGCAGTAGATCATGTCGAACCAGAAGAGCCGGTTCGTGCGCTTCGGCATCGCGACGGCTGTCATCGTTGTCTCCCTCGGATATCTTGCTTACACAGGCGTGGAGCAGAGCAAGAGTTACTACGTCACCATCAAGGAACTCCGCACGATGGACGGCCGCAATGAAAAACGGCTGCGCGTTGCCGGCAACGTGGTGCCCGGATCCATCAAGCGCCAGGGCACGCGGGTAGAGTTCACGCTGATGGAAAAGGACCCCGCCAGCCCGGAGGAGTTCACTATTCCGGTAGTCTACGTGGGCACTGAAGCGCCGCCGGACACTTTCAAAGATGATTCTCAAGCCCTTGCTGAAGGCCAGTTCGGGCGCGATGGCGTGTTCCACGCCAAGCAGTTGCAGGCGAAGTGCGCGTCCAAGTATGCGCCGCAGAAAGATGGCGCACCTGCGCAAGCGCCGGGGAGCGATACGGCACGTCCGCTGCAGAAGGCAGAGGCCGGTCCGGCCACAGTTCCCAAGTGAGTTGTTGCGAACTGTCCAGAACAGAATCCAATTCGCCTGATGCCGTGTTCGCCAGCCCCAAGGAGCTTGGCGTGAACGCTAGGGCTCCACTCATACTCAGTGACGTTACCAAGCATTTCGGCCGCTTCGCCGCGTTGCGTTCGGTCACCGCGAACTTCCAGGCGGCACGGCTTTATTCCGTGCTGGGCGACAACGGCGCGGGAAAGTCTACCTTGCTGCGGGCCATCGCCGGTCTGCTGCCGCTGACGCGCGGAAGCGTAACCGTGCTGGGCAGCACGGACCTGCGCTCTGTACGCAATCAGATCGGTTACATGGCGCACGCGCCGCTGCTCTATGACGAACTGGATGCGATGGAAAACCTGCGTTACTTCGCGGGGCTGTACGGCATCCACGATGAGCAGCTGTGCGCTGCGGCTGTTACGAGCGTGGGGCTGGACGCCACGCTGAAGCGGCGCGTCGGCCAGTATTCGCAGGGGATGCGGCAGCGACTGTCGCTGGCGCGGGCGATCCTACACGATCCGGCGCTGCTGTTGCTGGACGAGCCCTTCTCCAACGTGGATATCGCTTCAGCACGCGACATGGTGCGCCTGCTGGCAACTATGCGCGATGCCGGTAAGACAATATTGCTTGTAACCCATCAGCCTTATCTGCTGGAGGGTGTGGCCGACGAGTTCGTCTGGATGGCGAGTGGACGGATTGTGGATAGAACGGCGGCTCTGTCCGGCGGAACTGCCGGCGAGACCCCGGCGCTGCGGACGGTGACCCGATGAGCGCAGGTACGCAAGTGCATCCGCTGCCAACGCGTTCCGCTCCAGGACTGTGGACAGTCGTGCGCGCCACCCTGGCCAAGGATCTGCGCCTGGAGTGGCGCTCGAAAGACGCCATCAACTCCATGCTGTTTTTCGGGCTGCTGGTGGTGGTGGTGTTCAGTTTTTCGTTCGAGCCGACAGCGGAAGAGTCGCGCCGCATTGCGGGCGGATTGATCTGGGTATCGTTCCTGTTCGCTGCCGTAGTGGCATTGAATCAGACCTGGGCGCGCGAGCTGCGCAACCAGGTGCTGGACGCGTATCGAGTATCACCTGCGCCCCCCAATTCGCTGTTCCTGGCCAAGGCGGCGGGGAACTTTATTTTTGTGATGGTGCTGGAAGCCATCATGGGTCCGCTGTTCATGGTGTTCTACAACCTGCGTCCGCTGGGTCCGGCGTGGGAACTGGTGCTGGTGGCGGCGCTGGCGACATGGGCGCTGGTGGTCAATGGCACGTTTTTTGCGGCCTTGTCCATCCGGACGCGCAGCCGCGAGGTGATGCTGCCGCTGATCCTGTTCCCCATCTCGATTCCGGCGCTGTACTCGATGGTCTCGGCAACTACGGCGATTTTGGCGGGCGACGCTTCTCCGACGTACTGGCTGAAACTGCTGGCCGTCTACGACGTGGTGTTCACCACTGCGTGTCTGCTGCTGTTTGAGACAGTGCTGGGGGCGGAATGAACACCATCGGGTGATCGGGTCATCGGGTGATCAGGTGATCTGAAAAACGAGAGAGAATGTGCGATCTGGCGAATCGGGTAAGTTGAAAAGCGAAGAATCTGTATGAAAGTGAAAATTACAATCTTCGGGTTGGTGGCCCTGGGGCTGCTGACGTACGGGCTGCACATGGCCCTGGTGGTTGCGCCCACGGAGCTGACGATGGGCAATGTGCAGCGCATCTTCTACTATCACGTTCCTTCGGCGTGGACCGCGTTCCTGTGCTTTTTTGCCAACTTCCTGGCGAGCATCGCGTATCTGGTCAAGCGCCAGCGAGTAGCAGATGCCGTCGCCGTGTCCACAGCGGAAGTCGGAGTTGTGTTCTGCACGGTGGTGCTGGTGACGGGGCCGTTATGGGCGCGGCCGGTATGGGGCATCTGGTGGACATGGGACGCCCGCCTGACCAGCACCCTGATCCTCTGGCTCATTTACGTCAGCTATCTGATCCTGCGGCGTTACTCGACCGGCGGGCAGACACCGGTTTTGGCCGCGGCGCTGGCCGTGTTCGGATTCATTGATGTGCCCATCGTGTATCTGTCCATCCGCTATTTCCGCACGCAGCACCCGCAGCCGGTAATTGGCGGAGGACCGGGCTCCGGCATTGATCCAGTGATGTTGCATACGCTGCTGATGAATTTTCTGGCGTTTGCCGTGTTTGCCTTGATTGTCGTGTGGCTGCGGTACCGGCTGGAGCGCGGGCGGCAGCAGCTGGAAGAAGCACACGCACTGCGGGAAGAACAACTGCGCGATTCCGAACCGCAGATGAGACATCCGGTCGCCGGATGAGGTTCTTGGAGGTTCAATGAAGTTCCTGTATGCCGCCTACGTCGCCACGTGGCTCATTCATATCGGCTACCTGCTGTGGCTGACCCGCGGGTTCTCGCGCCTGCGGGAGGAGATGAAGGAGTTTCGGCGGGATTGATGCACGTCCCGAGCGGCTGGTTATTCCCACTCCGAGTATTATCCTGAGGGAGCGCGCCTTATTGGCGGGCGAGTCGAAGGAGCTTGTGTTTTCTTGTCGAAAAACGCAAGATGCTTCGACTCGCCTGGGCAAATTCGGCCCAGGCTCGCATGACAGGACAGACTGAGCACGGATGAAACCGTTTACCCGGATATTTCTGCGCGTCATTGGGGGCGCCTGCGCCCTGATATTTGTGATCTCGCTGGTGACGGCGGCGCCGCAATTCGCTGCGCAAGTCAAGCTCCTCCGAGATTGGCAGCGCACAGACGCGGTCGTGTTGCGCAGCGAAGTCGTGCCGGTGCCCACAACTTCCGGCGGCAATCTTTACGACGCGCAATACACGTTCGGATTTCTGCTTCCCGATGGCCCGCACATTGCAACAATTGGTTCCAATCATCTGAGCACGAGTGCGGAACGCAAGCAGCGGCAGGTGGCGCGCTTCCCTGCAGGTTCGCACCACGTGATCCTCTACAATCCTGCCGATCCCCGCGAAATTCGCATGCAGCCCGGTTACAACGTGCATTTCTTTGCCGTGCCCGTCTTCATCAGCGGAGTGGGAGCGATATTCGGCGCGATTGCGCTGGCGCTCCTGCTGGTGGTAAGGCGGGGGGCGCCTGTAACGGCGGCACAGGCCGGCGCTGGTTCCTCTCTAATTGCGCACTCCTAGGTGATCTCACTGCATATAGTGACCATGCTCACAGACATTGGGTGAAAGCCCGGCTCAGTGTTAAGCCCTAAACCTAGCCTGGAGGCCACATGAAAACAACCTTAAGTGTTATCAAAGCCGATATCGGCTCCATCGGCGGACATATCCAGCCGTCCAAGCGTCTGCTGGCGCGCGTAGCGGAAGTCGTAGAGTCCGCAGGCAAGGCGCTGCTCAAGGACCACTATATCGGCTATACCGGTGACGATATCGCCATCCTCATGACTCATACCAACGGGGTGGGCAACGAGAAAGTGCATCGCCTCGCCTGGGACGCGTTCGTGGCAGGAACGCAGATTGCTAAAGAAGAAGGACTCTACGGCGCGGGTCAGGATTTGTTGAAGGATTCCTTTTCCGGAAACGTGCACGGAATGGGACCGGCCTGCTGCGAGATGGAAATCGAGGAGCGCCCCAACGAGCCCTTTCTGTTTTTCGCCGCCGACAAGACGGACCCTGGCGCTTACAACCTGCCGCTGTTTCTGACCTTCGCCGACGTGATGACCACGCCCGGCCTCATCCTTTCACCCAAGCTCGCGAAGGGCTTCCGCTGGCTGGTGATGGACGTGAACTACACGGAAGGCGACCGCATGATCGAGTTGAACACGCCGGAAGAGATTTATGATCTGGCCGCCCTGCTGCGCGATCCTGAACGTTACGTGGTTGAGTCGGTGTGGTCGCGTGCCAGCGGCGAGCAGGCGGCGGTGGTCTCCACTTCCCGGCTGCACAATATTGCAGGCAAATACGTGGGCAAGGACGACCCGGTGATGATGGTCCGCACGCAGATGAACTTCCCGGCCACAGGAGAAGTGCTGGCGCCATACTCTATCGGACACTTCGTCGCCGGCGGCATGCGCGGCTCCCACAACCAGCCGCTGATGCCGGTGGCGCTGAATTGCCCGACGTCGTACTTCGACGGCCCGCCGCTGGTTTCGTGCGCGGCGTTCTGCGTGCATAACACCAAGCTGACCGAGCCGGCGGATTGCTTCGCGCATCCGTTCTGGAATGAGATCCGTAACCAGGTCGCTCGCAAGGCAGTGGACATGCGTCGCCAGGGCTTCTTTGGTCCGGCGATGCTCCCCATGAACGAGCTTGAGTACACCGGCGTGATGGAGACTCTCGAAAAGCTGGACAAGCGCTTCCACGTCCGCAAGGCGCCCAAAGCCGCCGGCGCGAAATAAACGTTCGCCCCCACATCTGCTACGCAGATGTGGGGCACGCCAAGAACCGATAGGGTGCTCCAGGCACCGCAAGGGGGATCCCGCAGGGGGTCCCTCTTGCTTTCGAAAGGCCAGCCGGGGAAGTGTCGGGCCGGCAGTAAAGTTTTTCCACACCTCGTACTACAACCTATTCACAACCAGCAGCTTCTCACAATTCTGGAACTCTCGATTTCCGCTGGTTCCCCTTTTCGCAAGACCACGACCTGCAACCGGAGGTGTTAATGCACACCCTGCACCGGGGCTCTTTCTTGGTCGTATTCCTGGCCACGCTGCTGGCGGTTGTTTCGCTTCCATCCCAGGCGCAAACGGTGATGTTCAACCCGGAAGTGCGCAGACCTGCACATCACTCCGCCTCGCCGCCGCTGCGGGAAATTCCAGCGGGTATTCAAGAGCATTTCCCTAAGCACGAAATCCCTTTGCGACACCCGCGGCCCGGGCGTCCACTGGCGAGTTTCAACGACCCGGTGGCACAACCAGAGCCGGGCGCTGCGATTGCGGCCAGTTCCTCGAACAACTTCGACGGCATTGGCGAGGGATTCGTGGATTTGCTCGGCAATGTGTATGACGTCAATGTCGCGCCGCCGGACACGAACTTGGCGGTGGGTCCCAATCACATTGTGCAATGGGTCAACCTGTCGTTTGCTGTATTCGACAAAGCCACCGGTGCGCTGCTCTATGGCCCTGTGCCGGGGAACACCTTGTGGAGAGGAACAGGCGACCTGTGCGAAACGGACAACTCCGGCGACATCATTGTCAAGTACGACCGTGCTGCCGATCGCTGGATCATGACCCAGCCTGCCTTCAGTGGCCCCTACTACCAATGCTTCGCCATTTCCACGACTGGCGATCCCACCGGCAGCTGGAACCGTTACGACTTTCAGATGTCGACGTCGTACCTGAACGATTATCCAAAAGTCAGCGTCTGGACCGACGCTTACTACTACACCTACAATGCCTTTCTTTTTGGAATCCTGTTCAGTGGCCCGGTGGCATGCGGTGTGGACCGCAATGCCATGCTCAATGGGCAGAACGCATTGATGTTGTGCTGGAAGCTCAGCTCCCAATACGACAGCCTGTTGCCTGCCGATCTTGACGGCACTACGCCGCCGCAGGCGGGCTCTCCGGGACTGTTTGCCGCGAAGGGCAGCAGTTCGCTTTACCTGTGGCGGGCGCATCTGGATTTCGTGAATACCGGCAACAGTACGTTGACCGGTCCCACCAGCATTCCCGTGGCGGCATACAGCGAGGCCTGCGGCGGCGGCTTCGGCACCTGTGTTCCTCAGCTCAACAGCACCCAGCAGCTCGACTCCCTTAGCGACCGGTTGATGTACCGGCTGGCTTACCGGAACTTCGGTGATCATGAGTCGCTGGTAACGAATCACTCAGTGACCAGCGGGAACACGGTAGGCATACGCTGGTACGAAGTGCGGAATCCGTTTGGCACTCCCGCCATGTACCAGCAGGGGACGTATGCGCCGGACGCCACGAACTACCGCTGGATGGGCAGCATTGCCATGGACCATGCCGGCAACATCGCCATGGGGTACAGCATTTCCAGCGCCGCGATGTATCCGAGCATCAGATACACCGGCCGCGCATTTGACAGCACCGACCCACCGGGCACGATGGGAGCTGAAACGACAATCATCGACGGTACGGGTTCGCAGCAATCCGGATTAAGCCGCTGGGGCGACTACAGCAGCCTGGTGACTGATCCTTCCGACGACTGCACCTTCTGGTACACCACCGAGTACCTGAAAAACAGCGGCACTTTCAACTGGAATACACGCATTGCCAGTTTCAAATTCTCCAACTGCGGGACTACCACCACGTCTGACTACACCATCGCGGCCACCCCGAGTTCCCAGACCGTAACCCAAGGCTCGGGAACGAGTTATACGGTAAGCATAGCCGCAGTGAACGGGTTCACCGGAGATGTCGCATTGGGCATCTCTGGACTTCCGAGTGGCGCTACCTATTCGTTCACACCCGCCACCGTGACGGGCGGCGCAGGATCATCAACATTGACAGTGAACACCGCCGCCACCACCCCGGCGGGAAGCTACACTCTGACGATCAACGGAACCAGCGGCAGCCTGACGCATTCGACAACCGTGACGCTGGTAGTGAACGCCGCGCCGGCGCCTGACTTCACCATCTCCGCAACCCCAAGTTCGCAGACCGTGACGCAAGGCGGGAGCACGAGTTACACGGTCAGCGTGGGATCGTTAAACGGTTTCAGCGGAACTGTAAGCTTTGTGGTCTCCGGACTGCCGAGCGGCGCGACAGGCAGCTTTAATCCGACGAATGTGCCAGGATCGGGGTCGTCCACTTTGAGTGTTTCCACCGCCAGCACTACGCCGGCGGGCACGTACACCCTCACGATCAGCGGAACCAGCGGCAGCCTGACGCACTCGACAACCGTGACTCTGGTCGTGAACACCGCGCCGGCGCCGGTTTTCGGGATCGGTGCGGCGCCGTCGTCTCAAACCGTGGTGCGGGGCAGGTCCACGAGCTACACGGTCACCGCGACTGGGCTTAACGGATACGCGGGCACGGTTTCGTTTAGTGTCAGCGGACTGCCAGCGGGAACCAGCGGAACGTTTAACCCTGCCAGCGTTTCGTTGTCGAATACAACCACCTCGGCTTCTTCGACGCTCAACGTCGCTGCAAGCTCTGGCGCGCGCTTAGGAACATCCACGCTGAATATCACCGGAAGCGATGGCACCCGGACGCATTCCACCAGCGTCACCTTGCAAGTGAAAAAGAAATAGGGCAGCACGGAGTTCGATTGGCGGTCGCAGAAACAGCGGCCGCCTTTTCCTTTTAGCGTCGAGGCATGCAGTCTCTGGGGGGCGAGCTCCGCTCTCTGGAAGGGGAAACGGCAACTTTGACCGGAGTACCGGGTTTGATGGGATAGGCAGCCTGAAGGACTAGGAGGGGCATGCCATCAAAATCACTGAAGCCGATTGACAACGCCGGGTATAATACCGCGCCGCCGAGTTGTGATTCTGAACGGCCCGGCTGCGCGCTTCAAAGTTGCCGTATGAATGACGAGGGAGGGAACGTGAAAACCATCAATCGCGTACTCGCTGTCGTAATGGGCCTGATTGTAGCGGTAAGCATGTCGTCGTTCGTGTTTGCACAGAAGGCGCCAAAGGACATCATCATCATGCCGGCGCCGCAGGGCGGGGTGAAGTTTTTGCACAAGGCGCATTCCACGGAACGGGGTGCCAAGTGCGAGACCTGCCATCACCCGTCGAAGACGGAAAAGCCTGCAACCGCGGCGCAGCAGGCTTGCAGTGACTGCCATGCCAAGGTGGCCCAGGCGCCCATGAAGACGAAACTTCAGGCCGCTTTCCACAATCCGGCCGCCACCGCCGGGATTTGCATTGATTGCCATAAGGCAGAAAATGCCAAGGGCAAGAAGGCCCCGACCAAGTGCATGGAGTGCCATAAGAAGGAAAACGTCTAGACCTCCGCAACAAAATTTCTAATGCCTCAAGCCGAGAGCTGTTGGGGTAAGGCCGCCACAAGCGGCCTTTCTTTTTGCAGAAATGTGTTACCCTGAAGCGCATACAACCCAAGCAATCTGAGAACGCTTCAGGGGACATCCATGCTGCGAATGCGAAACCTTGTTGCTGCCGTCCTGCTCTGCTGTTCAATTGCTTATGCCGCGGAACCGAAATCTTACCCGGACCTCTCCGGGAATTGGGCGCTGGACCCGGTTAACAGCACGGCGGATCCCATATACATGCAGGCCAGCCGCATCGTGATTACGCAGTCCCGCACCTACCTGCAATTTGAATTTCGCTCCGGGCAGCGGTTAGTGGCACGGGAATACTACACCGCCGACGGCAAAGAGCGTCCGCGCTACAGCACGCGGCTGGAAAGCGCATCAGCCAAGGCGATATTCCAAAAAGGCCAGCTCGTGATTACCACCCGGTCTGCCCTGGACAATGAGGGCTTGCAGCAATATACGGAGACGGACCGCTGGTACGTATCTCCCGACGGCAAGACTTTGACCAACAAGATGAGCGACGGCAAGCTTCGTGTCTATCAAAAGAAGCCGCCTGAGCCGGAGCCTGCCGTTTCCGGTCCTGACAACGACTGGTAAGGGGTAAGCGCCAGGGTTGTGCCGTCCGAAAGAAAACACAAGATGCTTCGACTCGCCTGGGCAAAAGAGGCTCGCTCACCAAGCCACTGAAGTAACTGCGGGCCCAGCACCGGCGTGCCAACGCAACAGCCAGACCTCGGAAGAAGTTTGTTGTGGCAAACGCTGGAGAGTTGTAACCTTGTTTACCTTATTGGCCTAAATACCACGAAAGTTGAGGTAGTCATGTTAGCAACAGGAATTAGTGTCGATCAGGTAAAAGGGGAAGTCACGCGTTTCTGGAGCGTGTTCTCGGAAAAATCCTCGGAGCTGATGCAGGCCATGTACAGTCCAGAGGCAAGTGTCTTCAGCACCTGGAATGCGCGGCCGGAACCGGCGCGTCTGACGGTGGCGCGGCGGGAGCGCGAGTATTTTCATCCCAAGGCGGCAGTGCGAGCCACCACGGGGCCGATTGAAGTTGTGCTCTTTGGAAACGCTCTGGCCCTGGCTACTTATACCTTCCAATTGCATATTACCCAGGCGCAGGTAACGTCTGGCCGGGCCACTGAAACCCACATCGAACAGGGACGTGCCACCCAGTTGTTTGCTCTGGATCCCGACCAGAAGCTGCGCATTGTCCACGAGCACCTGTCCGTCCCTCGCAAGACGCTGTAAACGGAAAAACCACAAGCAGCAAGCCCACTCTCAGCGGTACTGCAGTGCTGCTTGTTGCTGGAACGGGTGCACTCTATACACTCGCCGGTACGTGATTCGTCTTCCTGCTCCAGTTCCGTCTGGTATTCTGGAAATCACATCCAATAGCGGGATACGGCCGATATCCGGTCAGGTGTTTTTGCGAACCGCTTTCGGAGGAATTAGACGAGGGTGCTGCAACAGGTTGTGGAAGCAGCAGGGCGCTTTGTCGTTTGCCCGAAGACGCGAAAGCCGCGACTGTGGGCAATGGTGCTGGTAGCACTGGGGTTGCGGCTGGCGGTCATGGGCTTCCTTTACGGCGAGCAGCTTGAAACGAAGCGCGATCACTGGCCATTCGGATATGAGGTCGGAAGGATCGCCCGCTCCATCGCTCTGGGCAAGGGCTACGGCAACCCGTTGTTTGAGGACACCGGGCCCACGGCGTGGATGCCGCCGGTTTATCCGTATATCCTGGCGGGCGTCTTTAAGACGTTCGGCGTTTACACGGTGGCGTCTGCGTTCGCCATCCTCTCGCTGCAGGCGCTGATGTCGGCGCTGACGTGCCTGCCGATCTACTTCATCGCCCTCAGGAGCTTTGGAGAGCGTGCGGCCCTGTCGGCGGGCTGGCTCTGGGCTTTCTTCCCCTACGGAATTTATTTTCCCGTCGAACGCATATGGCCTACGTGGCTAGCCACTCTGCTGCTCGCCATCCTGTTCCTGATGACATTGCGTCTGGAGGATACGAGCAGCGCCTGGGATTGGGCCGCATTTGGCCTATTGTGGGGCGTCACCGCCCTTACAGAGCCTTCGGTGATTTCGGTGCTGCTGCCGCTAGCGACCTGGGCTGGGTATCGGCTTTATACGCAGCGCTGCCGCAGCGTTTCCCATGTAGCCGCGAGGATGGCGGTGGCGGCAGTTGCATTCATCGTTACGGTATCGCCGTGGTTCATCCGAAATTACCGCACCTTTCACCAGTTCATCCCCTTTCGCGACAACCTCGGACTGGAGCTGCGCGTCGGCAACAACGGCGACAATTCCACCTGGGCAAACTACGACATCGGCCCGTGGCATAGCGACGTCGAGTGGGAACAGTTCAAGCAAATCGGCGAAGTCAAATACATGGCGGAAAAGAAGCAACAGGCGTTGGAGTTCATGAGCGGCCATCCCGGTTATGTCGCCTGGAGCACGGTGCGGCGGATTGGCTACGTCTGGACGGGATTCTGGAGCCTTGATCGCCGCTACCTGGCCGACGAACCGCTGGACCCGCCTAACATCCTGCTGTGCACTGCGCTGACGATATTTGCGCTGATCGGCCTGCGACGCGCCTTTCGAACCAATGCGGTGCAGGCAATGCCGTATGCGCTGGTGCTGCTATTTTTCCCGGTCGTTTATTACATCACCCATCCGGAAGTTTATTACCGCCGCCCCATAGACCCGTTTCTGCTGGTACTGGCGGTATACGCGGTGACCCCACGCCATGAGCCTTCACAAGGACAGCCACTCGATGACGAGGAAGTTGTTCCAGAATCGCTTTTCATCGCCGATGTGATCAACGATTAGCGTTCTTCTGAGCACGTCTCACATTGGCTTCAGGTACTCTGGAAGATATACTGAGCCTTGCCCTCGACATAGTGAACAATGACGAGTTGCCTATCTTTGCTGCGGTCTTCGCTGCTGTGCATCGAAACGGCGGTACTGTTGTCAGTGCTGCTAGTGCTGTTCGCATTCCCGGGGGTTGTCCGTGCCCTAGATAGCATCAATGGTTCTTTCCGGGCGGTAGCACGGCGGCGGGCTTTGGCTGTGGCTTTCGTTTTTGCCTTCACGCTTGTATTGCGTATTGCTGTACTGCCAATCCTGCAAATACGCCCCCCGGGCGTGCACGACGAATTCAGTTACCTCCTGCTTGGCGACACCTTCGCGTCAGGACGGCTGGTCAACCCGACACATCCGATGTGGCTCCACTTCGAAACATTTCACGTGCTGCAGCATCCGAGCTATGCCTCTATGTACCCGGTCGCGCAGGGTCTGTTCCTCGCCGCAGGTCAGGCTATAGCGCATGCACCCTGGACTGGAGTCTGGATGAGCACGGCTCTAATGTGTGCCGCTATTTGCTGGATGTTGCAGGGTTGGCTACCACCAGAATGGGCGCTTGCCGGAGGCCTGTTGGCGACCTTGCGGCTGGCAGTGTTCAGCTATTGGATGAATAGTTACTGGGGTGGTGCTGTGGCAGCTCTTGGAGGCGCGCTGGTGCTTGGTGCCGTGCCGCGTCTACTGCGCAGTATTCGAATAAGCAACGCCCTCGTGCTTGCCTTGGGTATCGCTATATTGGCCAACAGTCGCCCATATGAAGGGCTTTTACTGTGCATCGCGGCCATGGGCATCTTGCTGATATGGCTCTTGGGAGCCCGGGGAGCGGGCAGATGGCTGGGATTAAGCTGGACTCAACCTGATTGGAAGAGGGTCACTCTGGGTGTCCTAGCGCCTATCACGGTGGTCTTGGGTCTGACGTTCGCGGCCATGGGTCACTACTTTCTTCGAGTAACCGGAAGTCCGTGGACACTGCCCCACACTGTGGAGCGCGAGCAGTACGCGGTGGTACCGTTTTTTGTCTGGCAATCCGAGCGTCCAGCGCCCACGTATCATAACGACCAGATCAAATCCTTCTACACACAATGGGAGGCCGACCGGAACTCGGGGTTGGAGCGCTTCGGAGTTTTTTGGGCGTTCTATTTCGGCCCGGCATTAACGATTCCGTTCCTGTTGGTACCATGGGTTTTGCGCGATTGTCGTACTCGGGCTCTAGCTGTTGTCTGTGTTGTCGGCGCATTCGGACTAATGCTCGAACGGTGGTCCATGGCGCACTATGCAGCGCCCTTTGTTTCTGCGGCTTACGGTCTCGTGTTGCAGGCGATGCGGCACCTTTCGGTATGGGCGCGTTGCGGACGAGCACGCCTGGCTCCACTACGCTGGGCTATTCCCACCGTTGTGGTTCTCGCTTTTGGCGTGCGCGCCGCCGCCGTCCCGCTGCACATATCGACTGAGGGGTGGCCTACAAGCTGGGGTGATGAGACTAAGGCCCTCTGGGGACGACAAGCGGTTGTGGATCGGCTGCGAGCCCAAGGCGGACGACACCTTGTATTGGTTCGATATGGGACGCATCACCCGGTGAGCGACGAGTGGGTCTACAATGATGCCAACATTGATAGCTCGCCAATCGTCTGGGCTCGTGAGCTTGACGCCGAGCAGAATCGTAAACTCGTGCAGTACTTTGCGGGACGGCAGATCTGGCTCGTGTTGCCGGACGAAGATCTTTTGACTGCATATGTGCCGATAGAGCAGACTTTCGCTTCAAACGATCCCCACCACGGTCTTGCGAAGAAGGATGCCAGCGGCCCAATAGACGTTTCGGTTGACTCGCAAATCGTGCCCAAAAACAAACCAGATTAGAAAATATGTCCGACCAATTCATCCCACCTCGGCAGTCTGAAATTCACGGCAGGGCAGAAGAGCAGGGCTGCTATACATCGTAGTGGTAGCTTTCGTCTTCCGGATCATCGTAATAGCGGCGATCTATCAGGAACAGATAACCCAGGATCGTGACCACTGGCGATTTGGATACGAAATCGGAAGGGTCGCACGCTCCGTCGCACAGGGACAAGGCTTTGGAAACCTTCTGCCGCACAGCGGCCCGACAGCGATAGTGTCGCCGGTATATGTTTATATCGTAGCCGGCTTGTGGCGCGCGTTTCAAACGAATGCAGTCACTGTGATTCCTTATGCACTCGTGCTGCTCGTCTTCCCACTCATTTACTACATAACGCATATAGAGGCCTGGTATCGCCGCCCGATTGATCCGATACTGATCATTCTTTCAGCATACGCGATCACACCGCGGAGAGACTCTCTGCTGCTACCTGCCAGTGAGCACATGGGGTCCTCGGAATCCGAACCGAGCGTTGTAGCCGGGCAGCGGCGAGCAGACCGCATTACTCTGTGCGACAATTAAACCGATGGCTACCGCTGCTCACAGCCGTAATGTGTGCGTGTCCGAAATCCTCGGCTTTGCCGTTGACACCTTCTGCGCGAACAAGATTCGCTTCCTGCTGACCGCGTTGGGCATGGTGATTGGCACGGCGTCGCTGATTTTGGTAGTCACAATCGGCTTGACGGGCAAGCAGTACGTGCTGAGCCTGATCCAGTCGGTGGGCGCCAACATGGTTTACGTCGAGTACGGAGGACCTGGGAGAACTGGCGAACCGGTTGATCTGCTCACCTTGGAGGACATGCACGCTGTTCAGCAGCAGGTCCTCGGCATCAGGGCAGCATCCCCAATGATAGAACTGCGCGACACTATTGCCGCGGGGTTCGGCAGAACGCGCGACATCATGATCCTGGGCGTTTCTCCCGATTACCGCTACATCCGCAACCTGGACATGCTTGCCGGGCGCATGTTCGACGAGCAGGACACACAGGCACGCAACAAGGTCGCGGTGCTGCAGCAGCAACTGGCCAAACAGCTTTATGGCAGCGAGGAGGCCGCGGTTGGCCAGACGATTCGACTCAGCGGGTTGCCGTTCATGATCATCGGCACGTTCAAGGAGCGGGTGCAGACTTTTGGGATGTCGGAGGTCTCAACCAACACCGTCCTGATCCCATACACGGTGGCCCGCTATTTCACCAATACGGACTACGTAAAGCAGTTGTTCTTCTCCACGCATACGGCGTCGGAAGTGCCCCAGGTCACTAATCAGATCCAGCGCCTGATTCAGTCGCGTCACCGGCCGGAGTCAGTGTTTCGCACAGAAAATCTTACGGAGTTGCTCAAAGTTGCAGCCAAGTCAGCCAATGCGCTTACGGCAGTGCTGCTGCTGGTGGCCACGGTCACTTTGATCGTCAGTGGGGTGGGGATTATGAACATCATGCTGGCGACGGTGAGCGCGCGCATCCGCGAGATCGGCATACGCAAGGCCGTGGGCGCAACGAGCCGTGAAATCCGCTGGCAGTTCCTGTCCGAGGCCATCTTCATTTCACTGATTGGAGGCCTGGTAGGAATAATCATCGGACTCGCGTTGCCGTTCGGCGTGCGGTGGTTCACTGATTACCGCATTCCCATCTCCGGGCTTTCGGTAATCATCGCTCTTGTGGTGTCGTCGTTCGTGGGAATCCTGTTCGGAACGGTGCCGGCAGCCCGCGCCGCGAACCTCGACCCGGTGGAGAGCCTGCGTTACGAGTAAGCGGGCGATATCAACGAATCCAGCTAAGAAACAGAGGAGACTATGGACCATAGCCCGCGATTTCTGGAGATCGTTGCCGACGCCAAGAAGCGCGTCCGCGAGGTATCGGTGGACCAGGTGAAGGCCAAGCTCGATGCGCGCGAAAAATTCGTCCTTATAGACGTGCGCGAAGAAAGCGAATTTGCCAAGGAGCATCTGCCCGGCGCCATCCACCTGGGCAAGGGAATTATTGAGCGCGATATCGAAAAGAAGGTGCCGGACACTAATGCACCTATCGTCCTCTATTGCGGCGGTGGCTTCCGTTCCGCCCTGGCGGCGGATAATCTGCAGAAGATGGGCTACACGAACGTGGCGTCCATGGACGGCGGAGTCCGCGGCTGGCGCGACAAAGGTTTCCCTTTTACGCAATAATCCCAGCCTTAAGCTGGCCCGACGTTCGGTTGCAGCCACAGCCCTCCTGAAAAATAAACCCCGGCAAAGGCCGGGGCTGGAAATTTTATCAGGAGGAGCTACTTCGGTAGACGTGCGTGGCCTGCGATGGTTAGCAGGGCCGGTCAATTTTTCCAGCCGAACTATCTTCAGCGCGGGCGAGTGGTTAAACCTCGGCAGGTGAAGAGCTTACCGGTATCGAGCCGACGCTTCCGCTTCTCGCTTCTCGCTGGAAACCAGTCGTACGTAGGGTAAAATCCCACCCCAAAAAAGATGAAAATGGCAACCGCTCGTGATTGCACCCAAGATGCGTCATTCCGAGCGACCGCAGGCCCCGCTTTTGGCCGAAGGGAGTCGAGGAAGCTGCATTTCTGTCCACAAAAGTCGGATGCAGATGCCTCGACTCCCGGATTCTCCGCTTCGCTGCGATGCGGTCGCTCGGCATGACGCCATCTTAGCTACACCCGGTTCCCAAGCCACGGGTTATTTCAGGGCAGATGTCTCGTCCGGCTAACGCCCTCCTCGTCATGACAGACAAAACGATCTCGATGAGCACGGCTTCTCAACGTTGTCCCACCTCGATCAAAGCAGGTCCTTCGGCTTTGCTGCGCGCGCCTCAGGATGAGGCCATATCTACAATGCCGACTTACATCGAATTGCGATAGAAATTGCTCTTATTCTGCCCATAAACAGAATTTCTCAGCACATTTCAGATGCTGGTAAGCGGAAGTATTCGTTGGACGCATTCCCGGGGCGAGGCTACTCTGCAGTCGCTGGTTGAGGGATCCGCGGATTCCAGAATACCTGTGTGCGCGGTCCGAGGAGGGTGGAAAGTGAGAGACCGGAATGCATGGATTTCGTCGCTTTGCCGCCCTGGCGCTGATTACCGCCTTGGCTTGTGTGCTCCCCGCGCGACTTGGAGCAGAGGAAACAGCTAAGTCCGCCGAACCGGCCCAAATGGATGCCGCTGCCGTTCTACAGCGGGTAACAGAACTGGAGAAAGAGGTTGAACGCCTTCGGGGTGAATTGCAGGCCGTAAAGGCCACTCCCGCACCGCCGGTAAGTCCTGCACTCGTGCCCGCGGCTTATGAAACACAGCCGGCCCCGCCTGCAGTTCCTCCTTCTCCCGCACAGGCAGACCCGTTGTCCGGTTTATCCAGCGTAATTGGGGGCGCGACCCTCACCGGGCTTGTGGACGGATATTACAGCTACAACTTCAACAAACCGGAAACCGGGACCACAACCTTAAGCGACACACCGGGTAACTTCACCAGTTTGCGAACGTTCGATCCGCGTAACAACCAGTTTGCACTCAATCTAATCGAGCTGGGTTTGGTCAAGACCCCGGATGCCGAGAATCGGCTGGGCTACAAGGCCATATTTGGCTTTGGCGATGCAATGCGACAGGTGAACGTCGTAAGCGGGGCGGACCCGACGTTTTTCCAGTATCTGAAGGAAGCCTACTTTTCGTATCTGGCTCCTGTGGGCAGGGGCCTACAGATTGACGTGGGCAAATTTGTCACGCCCAATGGCGCGGAGGTCATTGAAAGCAGCGCCAACTGGAACTACTCGCGGAGCCTGTTGTTCAACTATGCCATCCCCTTCTATCACTATGGCATGCGCGCGCAGTACAGCTTCAGCCCCAAATTCTCGCTGACCGGCTACGTCGTGAACGGCTGGAACGATGTGGTTCACGACGTCAGCACCGGCTTCAACAACAGCGGCAAGACCGGCGGTTTGAGCCTGGTTTGGGCGGTATCGAAGAAACTTACGATCACGGAGAACTGGATGGGCGGACCGGGCGCCACACAGTTAGATGGCAATCATTGGCGCGATTTGATTGACACGGTGATCGCGTACAACCCTACGAGCAAGCTGTCGCTGATGCTGAACGCAGATTACGGCCGCACGGAAGGCAGCCTGATCGCGGCCGACGGAACTTTCATTGATTCCGACCGGTCGAAAAAGTGGTGGGGCGTTGGTGGATACATCAGGTACCAGTTCAATCCAAAATATGCGTTTGCCACGCGCTACGAGTATTACAGCGATCCCGATGGTTACACCACCGGTATCACGGACCTGACTGGCCGCGGACCTCACATTCACGAGGTCACGGCCACATTCGAACGGCGCATTGCCAACCACCTGATTACCCGGCTTGAATACCGGCACGACCAATCGAATCAGGCCTTCTTCCCTAAGGGGAAGGCCGATAACCCGCTGGTGAATGGCCAGAACACCGTCGCCGCCGGGATGACGTTCGTGCTTGAGCCGGAGTCGAAATAGCCTTCTATCTCCGGGCGCGCGCGGCCGCCGCGTGCGCCCGGTCCTCTATAGCCTCTATAAAAAATATTGATTGGACGGGCTCTGAAACGGGCTCCTATGCTGCGTTCGGAATGCTGGCAACTGGAAACTGATGTCGTCTCCCACCACAGGATGCAGCGCGCGCGAGAATTACGCGGCTGCGGTCGGAAAGATTCGTCAGGAATTCGAGGCTTCCGGCGATGGCCGTGCCGCAGTGCAGGCGCGAACCAGGCTAGTGGACAGCATTTCTATCGAGCTGTTCCGGGAATTCCTAGCGCCGGCAGCGGCCCCACAGCTCTCGCTCGTCGCTATGGGCGGCTACGGACGGGGCGAGCTCTTCCCTTGCTCTGATATTGATCTGCTCTTTCTTTGCGCCGACCGCGTCACGGAAGAAGCGTACAAGCAGGCGATCAAGCGGATGTGCCAGGAAATGTGGGACCTGCGGTTGCGGGTAAGTCCGGCCACCCGAACGCTCGCCGAATGCGAGCAGCTTCACCGCGACAACGTCGAGTTCAACATCTCGCTGCTGGACTGCCGCTATCTGACCGGTGACGAGATGCTCTTTGCCCGGCTGCGCGATCAAAGCATCCCGCAGATGGTCATACGCGATCGCCAGGAACTCGTGCGCAACCTGGCGGACGTGACCTCGCAGCGCCACTCTAAATACGGGCACACGATCTTTCATCTTGAGCCGAACCTAAAGGAGACCCCGGGGGGGTTGCGAGATTACAACGTCGCCTGCTGGCTGGCGCTGATCTGGCAACTGGAAAAACACCGGGGATGGCCGAATCATGCCATCGTACTGCCGGAACCAATGCGCCAGGAGTGCGCGCGTGCCCTCGGATTCCTTTCGGCGGCGCGTTGTTTCCTGCATTATCGCCACGGACGCGACGACAACGGGCTCACTTACGAGTTGCAGGCGGAAGCTGCCGAACGTGGCATTGGCGTCCAGCACGGTCATCCTATGGACGCTAGCGAGTGGATGCGGGCGTATTTCCGGCATGCCCGCTCCATTGACCGGGTAGCAACCCTACTGCTCGAAGAAGTTCCGCCCGCCCGTTCGGGTTTATACAAGAGGTTCGAGAGCTGGCGAACGCGGCTTTCGAACGCCGATTTTTCTGTCGTGCAAGGCCGAGTGTTTATTCGCCAGCCCGATGCGCTGAAAGATCCTGCGGTGATGCTGCGCCTGTTTGAATACCTGGCGCGGCACGGATTGAAACTCAGCGCGGAAGCCGAACGTTACATTGACCTGGCGCTGGCCGCAATTAGTGATTGGGCACCGAGGTTGCCGGAGCTGTGGCCGACACTGCGCCAGGTGCTGGTGCTGCCGCATGCAGCCGACGCGTTGAGGGCCATGCATCGCACTGGCGTTCTGGTGCGGATGTTTCCCGAGTTCCAGGCGATTGATTCCCTCGTCATCCGCGACTATTACCACCGCTACACCGTGGATGAGCATTCCTTCACGGCCATCCAGAACCTGCATTCTCTGCCGAAAGCAGAAGGCGAGCTGCAACGCAGATTCGCGCAGGTGCTGTCGGAAGTGGAGCAGCCAGAGCTGCTGTTCCTGACCCTGATCTGCCATGACATTGGCAAGGGTGGGCCGTCGGAGAGCCACATTGCTGGCAGCGTGGAAGCGGCAGAGGGAATCTGCGCCCGGCTGGCGCTGGATCCCACCGAGCGCGACAGCGTGCGCTTTCTGATCTCCTCGCACCTGGAAATGTCGGCCACCTTGCAGCGCCGCGACATCTTCGACCCCGAAGTCGTGCGCGCCTTTGCGGAAAGCGTTGGGACAGCACAGCGGCTCAGGATGTTGTGCCTGCTCACCTACGCCGACATCGGGGCGGTCAGTCCGGAAGCACTGACTCCGTGGAAAGCGGAAACTCTCTGGCAGCTTTATGCAGCGACCGATAACCATCTAAGCCGCAGCCTGGACGATCAGCGCATCGCCGACGAAGCTGCAGAAGTGCGCCACGTGGAAAGCATTGTTCCGCTGGTGCAAGATGCTACCCCGGAACAGGTGCTCGCGTTTCTGAAGGGATTTCCGAAGCGCTATCTGCTGACGCATTCCCCCAAGGCGATTGCGGAACATTTCCGTCTGGCGGGCCAGCTCAGCGAGCGAGACCCGGTGCAGCTTCGCTTCGTTCAGCGCCCGCACTTGAACGTGCTCACGGTGATTACGGCCGATCGCCCAGGCCTGTTCGCCACCATTGCCGGCATTCTCTCTGCGTGGGGAATGAACATCATTAAGGCGGACGCATTTGCAAACAATGCCGGAATGATTCTGGACACCTTCCGCTTCGTGGACCTGTATCGCACACTGGAGCTGAACCCGTCGGAGATCGAGCGCTTCAAGCGCAGCATTGTGGAAGTGCTCGCCGGTGATGTGAGCTTGCAAACGCTGATGTACGGAAGAATGAAAGCCAGCGCACGTCGGCCCGTCAAAATCGGCGTAGAGACGCAAGTCCGTTTCCTGAACGAACCGTCCTCCCACAGCACGCTAGTGGAATTGATTGCGCAGGACCGCCCCGGCCTGCTGTATCAGGTCTGCTCAAGAATCGCTGAATTGGAGTGCAATATTGAAGTGGCACTCGTGGACACGGAAGGGCAGAAAGCCATTGACGTGTTCTACCTCACCCGCAGAGGCAAGAAGCTGACCGCAAAACGGCAGCAGACACTGCGGGAGGCGATGCTGCAACAGCTGTCGTCGTGATTTCAAGGAGCCATCCTAAGCGAGTGGCCGTTTCTGGCCGCGAGATCGGCGTCGCTTCGCACGCCTCAGGATGACTCCTGTTTCCGGGACTCCTCGTTTATCCGTTAGAAGTGGAAATAGCGGGTCGGGTAAATTACGCCTTTCGCTTGCCCCGCTGCCGCTCAGGGGCAACGGTCTCTTCGCCGTGGGCGGTGGTTTTACCGGATTCCAGCAATGATTTCAGCCGCATGAGATCGTCATCCATGGCGTGCTTGGGATCGTAGCCGAACAGCGCGGCCACGGCGTGTCCCAGCACGCCGGCGGGCGGGTTGTAGGAAATCAGAACGTGCATGCGCGTGCGCCCACCCGCATCCTGGAAACGAACGATGCCGGCATTGCGAATGGCGGCTCCAGGCACACTCTTCCAGGCCAGCACCTGGTTGGGCACCTGCTCGGTGATCTCAGCGTCCCAGGAAGCGGAGATTCCCGCCGGACCAGCTGCGATCCAATGGAAGCGGTCACCGTTGGTCCGCTTTACCTCGCGCACGTGCTCCATAAAGCGAGGGAAATTTTCCGGATTTGACCAAAGCTCATAAACGCGATCAACTGGGGCATCAATCTCGATAGTTTTCTGGAAGCGAATACCGCGACGTGTCTCTCCCACGCCGAAGGCGCGCCGCAGAGGCAGATTGCTGATGGCGCGTAACAGTCCGATGCCGCCCAGTATGCGCAGCGGCAATCCCAGCCAGGAACGCCGTGGCGCTGCTGCCAGCAGCAGGGCGCCGCTTGTGCCCATGATGAGACGGGTGGCGGGCGCCCAGTTTTCCTGGAGCAATTCCCAGCGTTCTCCTCGCCGACCCGCGCCGCCCTGCAGGCCAGGGACATCGCCGGGCTGCTTGTGAACCTCGAGCCGGTTCTCAAGATTACGCACGCCGCGCACTCCCCAAACGACCGAGATGAGATCGTCGAGTTCATGTTCCAGAACGGGGCCGCTCAGGGTCACTGCACCGTCGCTCGCGTGCACCTCGATGGCGTTTGGGTGGGAGACGACACGGCCCAGCTTGGAGCGGACGCGCTGCTCCAGCTTGTAGCCGGTGATCTCCTCGCGCCGCAGATTGGACCAGAGTTCGGCCACCGTGCCGCGGGCACGATTGCGCAGGTCGCGGACGGTTTTATCGGCGGCATCTTCCACGACGTGTATCCCGTGAAACATTTGGTCGCGGGCCATTTTGCGCCGGCGATTGCCGCGGTCAGGATCCAGCAGGTACATCAGTCCGCCACCCAGGGCCACAGCGCCCACCAGACTGACACCGTTGCCTTGCCTCTTTCGCATGTTGCACCTCACAAATGTTACGCAATCATAAGTTCAGATGCGGGTCCGAACTTTTGTGCGGTACCCGGGACGGCGCGGCAATCGAAGTAGTCGGATGGGGAATCAAATGAGTGGGTAGCAAAATTCGCCACTGTATGGTCATTCATTCATGTCCGTCTGTCATGAAGAGGGGGCAGCAGCACACGAGCCATCTGCTTTCTCCGATGAGTGACGGTCGGAAAAGCCGCCTCGCTTCGCTCGCCATGAGACGCAAAAATTAATGTCTTGGAACTAGGTGAATCGGGCAGAGTCGGCTAAACTAACCAGTTTTTCGGACGAAGACGGAGGAAAGTTTTTTGATGAAGCGCATTTACATTGCCGCGTACAACCAGTCGAAATTCGGGAAGCTGATGGGAATGAGCGTTCCCGACATTCTAAGCAATGCCGTCCTCGGCGTGTGCCGCACCATCAACACGGCACCGGCTGCCCTGGATGTGGGTTCGATTGGCGCCGCGTGCAATTTCAGCCTCAACAAGCAGGGATTGCTGGCCGGATTGATCGCCACGGTTCCCGGTATGGAAGGCAAGCCGATAGAGGCGGTAGAGAACGCCTGCGCCTCCGGCGGCCAGGCGATCATGTCCGTGATTCAGAAGCTGCAACTTGGGCTGGGTGAAACCGGCATCGCCGTCGGTTACGAAAAAATGCGCGATGCCGAAGGCAAAATGGACGGCAAGCTTATCGGCGAGGTGCTCGGCTACTTTTCCCATCCGGACGAGCGCGAGGGCAAAGTCTTCGTTTTCCCGCACCTGTTTGCAGAAATCATGCAGGCCTACATGCAGGAGTACGGGGTCACCGAACGCGACTTGGCGCAAATCGCCGTCACCGAATACGCCAATGCGAAATACAACCCTTGCGCGCAGATGAACAAAGTCCAGATCACGCTGGACCAAGCCATGAAAATTGAAGGCATTAATAAGTACATCGTCGAAGGCCTTCCACTGAAGACCTACGATTGTTCGCAGATAACGGATGGCTACGCAGCGCTGATCTTGGCGACGGAGGAAGGCCTGCACCGGCTGGGCGTGCCGAAGTCGGAGTGCGTCGAGATAGCCGGGTGGGCGCAGGCGACCGACCCACTGAAGAAGGCGGGCCGCGATGTGCTGCATCCTGCCGGTGCTTACAAAGCCATGAACCGCGCCTATGAGATGGCCGGGGTGAAACCCTCCGACGTGAATGTGTCCGAAATCCACGATTGTTTCACCGTCATGGGGGCGCTGGGGACGGAAGTCATTGGCAAGGCGCAACCGGGCCGGGGAGCGCGCTACTGGGTCGAGGGCAAGGCCAATGTGGACGGCGAGTGCGCTATCAACACTTCCGGCGGGCTGATCGCCAAGGGACATCCTGTGGGAGCGACAGGCATTGCGATGCTGGGCTGGTCGGCGCAGCAGTTGCTGGGCAAGGCACCCGCCGAGTTGCAGGTGAAGAACCCGAAGGCAGCAGCCACGTTCAATATCGGCGGCCCCGTGTGCGCGTCGGTGTGCACGGTGCTCAAAGCAACTTCATAAACAAACTTTTCTTTCACCACGGAGTCACGGAGACACGGAAAAAACAATGAATTCCTCCTTGCCCCCGTGACTTCGTGGTGGATTTTTTTGCGCTCATTCCACCCAGTCGGCGATGAAGATGTTGGTTTCGTGCGGCTGCTTGGCGTTGCGATTGGACGCGAAAACGAGTTTCTTGCCGTCGGGACTGAACATAGGAAAGCCGTCAAAGGTGGGGTTGTAGGTGATGCGCTCCAATCCGGTACCGTCACTCCTGATGGCATAGAGTTCAAAGTTTCCCATCCTGCCACTCGTCTCGCCGTAATTGGACGAGAAGATGATGCGTGTGCCGTCAGGGAACCAGAAAGGCGCAAAGCTGGCTGCGCCAAGGCTGGTGACCTGGCGCTTGTCCGATCCGTCGGCGCGCATGATCCAAAGCTCCAGCCAGGTCGGCTTGATCAAGTCCTGCCTGAGCAGCTCCTTGTATTCCTCGATCTCCTGCGGCGTCTTGGGATGGAAGGCGCGGTAGACGATCCAACGGCTATCGGGCGAAAAGAACGCCCCGCCGTCGTAACCCAATTCATGCGTGAGCTGCTTTACGTGCGATCCGTCAGGATTCATGGTGTAAATGTCGAGATCGCCGTTACGGGTAGAGGTGAAGACAATCTTTTTTCCGTCGGGGGAAACCACCGCCTCGGCGTTGTAGCCCTGATTCTTCGTAAGGCGCTTCAGATGGGAGCCGTCAGGATCGGCCGTGAAGATGTCGTAGGTGGGATAAATCTTCCAGCGGTATCCCTTCGAATAATCCGGCGGAGGCGGACACTGCTTGCTCGCAAGGTGAGTTGAGGAGAACAGGATGCGCTTGCCGTCAGGAAAAAAGAAGCTGCAGGTGGTGCGTCCCTTCCCGGTGGAAACCATGCGCACGCCGGAGCCGTCAAGATTCATGGTGTAGATCTGATCGCACTTGCGGCCGTCGCGCGTCGACTGGAAGATGAGCTTCTTGCCGTCGGCGGAAAAATACGCTTCGGCGTTTTCTCCGCCGAACGTGAGCTGGCGGACATTGCGCAGATGTTTTTCGCCGGGCATGGCCTGGTCAGTGGATGCGGGCGGAGCAGGCGCCGCCTGCGTAAGCGCCAGCAGGCAGGCGATCACAAGAATCGCGAGCATTTTCATGGTTCCACACCTGAACATCGAAACGATATCGCATGACGACAATTTTGTCGCGTCGGCGTTCGCTTCTAGCGGCGGTCAGGATGCGATCCTGCGAATCGGGAGCAATCCTTCGCAGCGATGGGCAGCTTCGGCGATGGCTATGATTCGCGGGTTCGGGCTGTATGCAATGGACAGCCCACACTGCCGGCAGCAGCACTCAATAACACCGGATGTGGCCACACGGCGGCGGACGAAGCATGAGGAGTGTAAACCAGGCACTTCCCTTTGAGTTTCTTTTTTTCATTGTGGATCACGCTTCAGCAAGGGTATCCACAAAAGCTGGATGGGCCGTGCGAAAACATGCGCCACTCTGGATCTGATAGCCCAGAGATATAGTCCCTCGGATCCTCCCACCCCGGCCTTCCGCCCGTTTCGGCGCGCGAAATCGCTTTGGGAATCGTCATCTCTGATCTTGTCCGGTTGAACCGGCGCGCTGAGCTGGAACAGCGTCAAACACCTTGACTCACGTTTTCGTCCCGGAGTTCTTTCGATGGACCTCGCCAAGATTGCCGAGATGCACAAGCTGTTTGCGAAACAACTGGCGCTGAAGGCCTCCGACCTTCATTTATCCGCCGGCGTGCGACCAATGGTGCGCATAGATGGCGACATGAGGCCAATGCGCGAGTATCCCGATCCGCTAAGCGCGCAGGAAACCAACCGCCTGATCTGGGAGATCATGCCCGAGAAGAATCGCGAGGAGTTCCGCCGCCGGCACGACACCGACTTCGCCTACGAGTACGGCGACGAGGCCCGTTTCCGTTGCAACGTGTTCATGGACCGCAAGGGCATGGGCGGCGTGTTTCGCGTGATCCCCAACAAAATTCTCACAGCCGAAGACCTGGGGTTGTCGCAGGACATCCTGAAGCTTTGCTACCTGCCCAAAGGCCTGGTGGTCGTCACCGGTCCGACCGGCAGCGGCAAGTCCACGACCCTGTGTGCGCTGATTGATTACATCAACCGCAAGCGCCACGACCATATCATCACCATCGAAGATCCCATTGAATTCGTTCACGAGAACAAGAGCTGCCTGATCAACCAGCGTGAAGTGCACAACCATACCGATTCGTTCAAAGACGCGCTGCGCGCCGCCTTGCGCGAAGATCCCGACATCGTGCTGGTGGGCGAAATGCGCGATCTGGAAACCGTGTCCATCGCCATCGAAACCGCGGAGACCGGACACCTGGTATTTGGCACGCTGCACACGAACACAGCGCCTTCCACCGTGGACCGCATCATTGACCAGTTCCCCGCCGATCGGCAGGCGCAGATCCGCATTATGCTGGCGGCGTCGCTGCGAGCTGTCATTGCGCAGACACTATGCAAGAAGATCGGGGGCGGCCGCATCGCGGCGCTGGAGGTGCTTATTTGCGATGCCGCCATTGCCAATTTGATCCGCGAAAGCAAGACCATGCAGATCCCCTCCGCCATGCAGACAGGCAAGGGGATGGGAAACATCACCATGAACGAGGCGCTGTATCAGCTGGTGCAAAAGAAGCTGGTTGAGCCGCAAGAAGCGCATCTCCGCGCCGTGGATAAGAATGGGCTTGAGAGCTACCTGCGGCGCGATGGAATAGACATCGCCGGCAGAACGGCCACAGCCCGCCCGGCGGCGTGACGGGTTAGCAATGCAGATCCTCGACTGTTCCCGCCGAAAGCAGACCCGCGGTCGCTCGAGATTACACAGATGCCGCTGGCTCCAATGAATGACACAGCTTGAACGCTTCGGTGACACCAAACAATTGCATCCACGCATTTGTTTTTTCGTGGGTAGCAAATATTGAACCGGAGTTGCTTCCCCAGTAGCATGAAGGCTTCACAACTGGAAAACGGGCTCCACGTGCAAGCGCTCTCTTCAAGAGATTAATGCGCGGGAGCCATCGTTCTCATCGGCAGTTATTAACCTTTATGCGGTGATTTATGGCTTTCAAATCGGCGCGACAACGTCTCACCGGCGGCCAAAAAGCAATCTTAACTTACGATTCTGGTCACGAACACTCCGTGGAGCACCTGGAAGCAGTGCGGCGCCTGGTAACGGAAGCGGATGCCCAAGACGCAACCGACGATCCCTCCCCGGCGGATGCAAGCGAAAAAGTTCAGCCCCAGTCCATTGAAGAACCGCCAGTCCGAAGCCGGCGCCGCTCTGCGTAAATTCAGCGCCGCGGGTGAGGATAGCCGGGCGGCATGGGATCGAATTGATTGTAGCCTTCGCCCAGCAGCGGCTGGCGCGGCAACATCTGCTCGCGCATGGCCGTGTGGTACAGAAAAGAGGCGAGCAGAACCGAGGCCTGCATTAGGTCGGCGCGCTGCACGCGTTCGTATGTATCCAAATTGGTGTGGTGTGAGCGTGTGAAGTAGTCCGCCGGGTCCTGGATGAACTGGAAACCAGGCACACCAACAGAGTTAAATGACTGGTGATCGCTGCCGCTACTGTTTCGCAGGCTGACGGTAGTCACTCCCAAGTCTCTGAAAGGCGCTATCCAGGCCTCGAAGATGGGCCGCACGGCTGCGTTCTCCTGGGCGTAAATTCCGCGCAGCTTGCCAGTACCATTATCGAGGTTGAAATAAGCCGACACTTTGTTGTACTCGGGCTTGAACTGTAGCGGACCTGCGGACGAACGCAGGTACTCAGGCAAGGCTTTCTGCCGAGGATCGGTTGGTTCCGGGCGGACGGCCAGATGTTCGGAGACGTAAGCGCGCGAGCCGCGCAAGCCCTGCTCTTCTCCGCTCCACAATGCAATGCGAATGGTGCGACGCGGTTTTACGCCCAAGGCCTTCAGAATGCGGACTGCCTCCATCGCGACTGCGACTCCAGCGGCATTGTCCGTCGCGCCGGTCCCGCCGTGCCAGGAATCCAGGTGCGCGCCGGCCATAACCACTTCACGCTGACTGCCGGTACCGGGAATTTCAGCGATGGTGTTGTACGCCATGGGATCGTTGTCATAGAAGTGCGTGCGGACATCCAACTCGAGCTCGACATCCACGTTTCGATCGAGCAGTCGGGAAATCCGGCCATAATGTTCCACGGCCATATTCAAACTGGGCACGCCGAGTGGCTCCTCAGGTTTATAGGCGCTGGCGCCGGAGCTGGTGAGCGCTCCGCCTTCAAAGTGGCTGGGCTGGATTACGGCCGCTGCTTTCTCCTGCGCCATGAATTCTGAAATCACTTTCACCATGCGGTAACGCTTGGCGATTTCCTCCGGGCTGTAGCGGCCGGCGAAAGCATCCGGCGGCATCTCGTACTCGTAGATTTCTTGCAGCCGCTGATCTGTGAAGCGCGAAAAAACCGGTTCGGTTTCCGGGTTGGATTCGCGGACCTCGCCCAGAAGGACGATCTTGCCCGCCAGCTTGCCGCGGTATGGCTCCAGGTCTTCAGGGTTTTCGGCCCTAATCTTGACGGCTTTGCCGCGCACCACGCCGTTCGTACCCGGGGTCCATGCCTTTGGAATGGCGTTCAGCATGACCACGTCAGGCGTGACCATGCGGACAGAAGTGAATTCCTCGGCCCAACCACGCCCAAAGTTGTAGCTTTCGAGGTGAGCGTTGGCGAGACCCCATTTTGCGAGCTGATCGCGCGCCCACTCGTTCGCCCTTTTCAGGTTGGGCGAGCCGGTGAGACGTGCGCCGAAACGGTCGGTGAGTTCGCGGACAGTCTCCATGACCTTCGAGTTGCGGAAGCCCTCCTGCCGGATGCGGGTGACCATCTCCAAATCAACCGGTTCGGGATTCTGCGCGGCCAGCACAGCCGGAAAAATGATTGCTAGTACTGTGACGGCCAGCAGGATGCGCATCAGCGCTCGGATATGACGGTTCACAGGGTATCTCCTTCGATCCGCAAGAACACTGCATCCTGACCGCGATGCGCGCGAATGTCAACCGCCAGCGGTTTCCCCGCTCTGCATTTCTGCTCGTGGGAAAAAAGAGCCCGGACTGGGGGGTGTCCGGGCTGGCGCGATTTGCGCTCTCCGAAAAATTAGGCTTCTGAGAATTGAGGCTGCTGCGAGTCGAAGCGCAATTTCGTTGTCAGCTCACCTCTACTGCTGCGCGGTCAACACGACCGAAGCCGACTGTTGCAGCGTTCCCGATGTGCCGGTGATGGTAACGGTGTACGAATGGGCGGCAGCCCCGTTCTGTGCCGCCTGTGTGCTGGCGGTGTTGCCGGCCGACCCGCACCCGGTGCAGATGGCAGCAAGGGCAAGGACCAGGCCCAGCACGATCCAGAATCCAAGCCGGCTCTTCTTACACCTGTCTCCCACCAGCACCGTGCCCACGGCAAGGCCCACGAACGGCAGCGATAATGCGAAGAATGGAGTCGCGTCCCGTTGGCGGGCTGGGCTTAGCGCGGCACTGGCCGAATTCATGGTGATAGTCAGGTTGGCAGTAGCCGAGCCGCCTGCTGGTCTCAAAGTGGTTGTTGACCAGGTGGCACTCGCCCCTGCAGGCATCCCGGAATAAGACAGGGAAACGGTGTCGGCAAATCCATTTTGCGGTGTGACCATAACCGCGATGGTGACGGGGCTGCCCATTTGCGCAACCGCAGTCGCGGGCGAAACGGTGAGTTGGAACGAAGGCGACGCCGGCGGCAGTGTGGGCGTGGTGGTGAAGAAGTCCGCCATCGACGTGGCAGTTGCGCCAGCGCCGGGGAACGTGGTCACGCCGAGCGCGGTCAACATAGTGCGCAGCAGGTTCTGGTGCTGGTAGAACGTGTTCGACTGATATCCAAGCTTCGCCTTCGGCCCGATTACCACGGTTGGAATTTGCCCGCCGCCATGAGCTGTGTCCGTATCAAAGGACTCGTCGAAGGTGATGATCAGAATTCCATCTTGCTGAAAGGCAGGATTGGCCAGCAGCGGCGCAATGTTCTGCTGTAGCCAGGTATCCGCCTGGGCGAGCGAACCGTTGTGTGCGTCATTCATGACGTTAGGAACGATGTAGGAAAAATTCGGCAACTGATTGTTCGCCAGGTCAACAGCAAATTGCGTGAACGGCACCAGGTTGAGCTTTTGAGTGCTGCTGTTGAGGACGTCGGTAAAGTATGGGAAGGGATTGTGTCGCACGATGTAATAACCCGTATTGCCGCCGGTGTAGCCGATGCTGGGAAGACCCTCGGCATAGGACTTCCAGGTCTTCCCCGCCGCAATCAAGTGACGAACAAAGTTGTCTGCCGAAACTGGAAAGCTCGACGGGGTCTGGTTATCGTCGTTCGTCAATATCTGGCCCGTCGTCATCATGAAGTAATTGCCGATGGAGGGGTGCGTGTTGCCGTAGTACTGCGTGGCCAAGCCGTACTTGGAGGCCAGCGAGTTCAGGTACGGCATGGACGAGTTCCCGATGACGCTGGAATAACTGTGGTTCTCTTCCACCACTAAAACTACGTGATTGCTGGCCGGGACCTGGGCAAACGAAAATGCCGCGAGCGCAACAACCGCTACCAATGCAAACAAAAATTGCTTCAAACTCTTCCTCCTGGGGTTTAAATCTGAGGCGAGAGTAGGCCTGCATCTACTCTGGTGGCATGGGGGAGAGACATTAAGGTTCTTAGGATTTTGTTCTTAGCCAGAGTGCTTAAGTGCGTAATCCTTCAGGTGAGCGGCCGGGACGAGCAGCCTTGCAAGACAGCGCTCTCCAGTAGCATGCGGAACAGAATCTAGTTGTACGAGCGATCTTCGCCTGAGTAGGGCGTGGGGTAGGAACCGTTTCTCACCAGCTGCGAGGAACGCTTCCTTTTCGCCGATTGTGGTTAGGTGTTTTGAGGTTTGACCGCCGCCATGAGAGGAGCACGTTGGCGCGCGTCTGCGGGAGCTTTGTTATCACTGGCGCCCGTATTCACCGATCCGCTGTGCAACACCTCGTCAACGGTGCGCAGAAGTTCAACCGGGGTCAGAGGTTTCTGTATCACTCCGTCAAGCCAGGGCAAGTCGGAGCCGTCCGGGCCAGCGGCGCAGAGCAGCAATCGTGCCTGAGGGTTGATGCGGCGAGCCTCTATGGTCAGCCAGCCTCGGTCGGGAAGACGATCGAATAAAACCAGGTCAATATGGTGGTCATTCAGAACACGAATGGCATCGGCTACGCTGGCGGCAGTGAAGACATCGTAACTCGCCCTTTCCAAGACAATGCTTATCGTATTGAGGATCTCAGGTTCATCATCCACGCAAAGAACACAAGCCCTCTCCATACTGCCCCCTACAGCGGCCTAAGTTGCTGGTTAGAATTGAACGTCCTCACCTTTTTGTCAAGTCGAGATCCCATTACAATGTCCATCCGAGGCAATCCAAGATACTAGGTACGAGGTAAATTCATGGAATTTCGTTTTTGTCTGCTTAGCGTTACTCATCTAAGAGAATTTTAAAAAGAATTCCAACTCGGAAACACCTCCAATTCCCCACCAGCCAGAGCCGAGAGCGTCATTCCTGTGTCGAAGCCTAACAGGACTGGATACCTGAAATTTGCCAACATCAGCTTTAGCTGCGCGCTTTATGCCGCCGGCATCAACCCCTGTTGCTCCAGAGCACGGTCGAGTTCCTCGTCTCCCGGTTCGCTCAGCCTCCGCGTTAACCCTGCGCCAGAAAGCACTACAGTAGGAGTAATGCGTCTTCCGCCATTCCATTCTTTAACTTTTTTTTCCGCAGATTCGTCTTTTTCAATATTGATGTAGCGGTAGGGAACGCCAATTTCGTTCAGATGGCGACGGGTGCGCTGCGTGTCTTCGCAGGTGTCCGTGCCGTAAACAGAAATCTCTCCGGACATTGCTCGCCTCCTGTATTCCGCTAAAGATGCGCAGGAGTGCACGGGGTTGCAACGAGTGTTGGTGGGCGGCTCGGATACCGCCGGTTTACTGGGCGGGCGATCCCATGGCTTGCAACATCTGGTGGATGAGCCGCACCTTCTGCGTGTCTTCCTGGCTGACCGTGAAGAATTCGACACCGTAAATGTAGCCACGCCGGTTGCGCACGATACTACGCACTCGGATCGGCTGTCCGGTATATGGGGGAGTAAATTCGATCTCGACCGCGTCGCCGACCTTCAACTCCAGGCCGGCAAAAATGGCCATACCGCCTTCATTGAGTTCTGTCCCCCGGCCGTCCACAAGCTTGGTATTGCTTCCATTGTGCACGATGGCCCGGATGGGAACATCCAGTTTGTAACGCGGCCAGCGCCGGGTATTGGTAAATCCAGAGACGACGACGGCGTCGGTTGCCATTGTCACTACCTCGACCGTCAATCGTACCGCTGGGAGCAGTCGGCCGAAAGTTACCGAAGTTCCACGGCGGCGTGTCCGATGGGTAAGGGGCACTGCTTCTGAACAAGGCAACGGTGATCAGCGGGTTTTGCTCGCGTTTTGCGCGTCCTGTAGCGCCTTTGCCAGCTCAGGATGCTCGACGAGAACTTCAAGCATAGATTCTCGGCCCGTTGCTACACCCCATTTACTGCCCTCCTCTTGCAGTTCGCGCAACAAGTTGGGAAGTACGGTGAGCGTCTTTGCTCCCAAAGAAGTGCCGTAGAAGTGTATGAGACCTTTGATTTCCTCGTCAGAAAAATACTTGTCGTAGATGGGGACGGCGATCTCGGCAAAGGTTTGCGCATTGACTTTCGACCGTACCTTTGCAACAAACAGATCCATTAACTGCTGGCGATAATCGCGGCAAGGAGTTGAGCATCAAGGGCCGCATGTTCTCCAGCGATGATTCCAGCGTTTGCCTCGCAGTCGCGTTGGCCTTGCTCAAATCCAGCAAGCGGAGAATGTGGGCCTCCTTTACTGGATCGATCTTCGCTTGTCGAGCAGCGGGAGGAGTGAAAGCTTGCATACTTTGCTGCTGCGAGCTTTGTCCATCGTTGGAAGCCAGTTGTGAACCGGCCTGCGATTGCTTCTTCGCGCGTTCCTGTCGAGCAATATCCCCCAGAGAAGGATTCTGGGTATCCTGGTTGACCTGCGCAACTGCGTTTACAAGCAGGAATAAACAGCCCAGAACGACGTAGCAAAACCGTTTGTGAGAGCTCATGCTTTCCGTCCATATGCAAATTAGGGTCTGGGCAGAATAAGGCTGTCTCCGCGCAAGCGCAACAAAATTGCCGGCTTGGATGGGCTTCAAACCAAACTTTGGGAGCGATACTCTGGGGCGATCCCTGTAGCTTTCAGAGGGCCAGAATCAGATCCTGATCACGCCCGCGCCGGCGATTTTGCTGTGCTTCATCGCTTGCAGGGCCTGGTTGGCCGCTTCGAGTGGGAAGAGCTGGATCTCCGTCTGAACCGGCACTCGCGCGGCCAGCTCCAGAAATTCACGCGCGTCCTGGCGGGTGCTGTTGGCAACGCTGCGCACTACTCGCTCGCGGTAGAGCAGGTCGTAATTCATGGCAGGAATGGGAGTCATAGTGATGCCGGCCAGCGCCAGCGTCCCGCCTTTGCGCAGGACGCGCAGCGCGGCGGGCACAAGCGCGCCCAGGGGCGCAAAGATGATGGCCGCGTCCAGCAGCGCGGGCGGCTCTTCGCTGGCATTGCCTGCCCATGCTGCGCCCAGCCTGAGCGCCAGTTCCCGGTGCGCCGCTGTCCGTGTAAACACATAAATCTCGCAACCCAGGTAGCGGGCGAATTGCAGCACGATGTGCGCAGAGGCCCCGAAGCCGTAAAGTCCCAGCCGCTCCCCCGGCCGCACATTGCTCAAGCGGAATGACCGATACCCGATGATCCCGGCGCAGAGCAGGGGTGCTGCATGCTCATCGGAAAAATTCTTCGGCAGCAAATAGCAGAACGATTCGCCCACAATGACCGCTTCCGCGTATCCGCCATTCACGTGATAACCGGTGAAGCGCGCGTTTTCGCAAAGATTCTCCTGGCCGCTGACGCAATAGCGGCAGGTACCGTCGGTTGAATACAGCCAGGGGATGCCGACGCGGTCACCCTCGCGCGTGCCGCGCACGCCCGCGCCCACAGCGTCCACGATACCCACAATCTGGTGTCCGGGAACTATGGGCAGTTTCGGCAACGCCAGGTCGCCTTCCACAGTATGCAAGTCCGTGTGGCAGACGCCGCAGTAGCGCACGCGGACCCGCACTTCGCCTGCTTGCGGCGTGGGTTGCGGCAGTTCAGCGGCACGCAGGGGATTGTTCTCAACAGGACAGGCGCGCTCCAGCAACATTACGCGCATAAGGGGTGAGTGTAGCTGACATCATTAGATTGCGGCAAGCGCGGGAAAGCTCTAATGCGGAGTACGCAGAGGACGCGGTGTGAGCATTGGAGGACCTCCTTCCTTTTCTTTATATTTATGCACCCACACCCGCATATTTATGCACGAGCCAGCCTCAAACAATATTTCATTGACATCCTGCCAGCCGGAGCGCATATTTATACACTTAAACGTATAATTATTCATGCCTATGTCGAAGCTGTCTCGCCATGGCGTTATATTGGAGCTGGTCAAGCGTGGTCCGCTGCCCAGTCAGGACGAGTTGCGTCGCTCGCTCGCCAAGCATGGCTTTCGGGTGACACAGGCCACGCTTTCCCGCGACATCCACAAGCTCGGCCTGATCAAGGCTTCCAACGGCTATACCCTGCCGCAAGTGGCAGCTGAGGCCGCTGAGCCGGAGCTGCCCACGCTGACGCGGCTAATGCGCGATTTCGTCCGCGACGTGCGCGAGGCCCAGAACCTGCTGGTGGTGAAGACTGCGGTCGGAAGCGCGCAGCCCGTGGCTGTAGCGTGGGACGCGGAAGCATGGCCCGGAATCGTGGGTACGGTCGCGGGTGACGACACTATCCTCGTTATTAGCCCGGATGCCAAGACCGCGCGCAAAGTGGCGCTTCGTATAAAGGAGATTCTGGCCTGATGCCCAAGCCACTCAAGACTGCCGTGCTGGGCGCGACCGGCTATGCCGGTTTCGAATTGACGCGCCTGCTGCTGCGCCATCCGCGGGTGAGCGTCCCGCTGTTATTGCGCCGCGACGAGGAATTTAAGACCGCCGTACAGCTCGACGAGATGTACCCACACATCGCAGGAAACGGCGGCTTCCCCGTCGAGCCGTTTTCCTGGTCGAAGCTGAAGGCTGCCGGCGTGGATCTGCTGTTCATGGCGACCCCGCATGAAATTTCGCGCGAGTGGATTCCGGAAGCCATCTCCCGCGGCTTGCGCGTGGTGGACTTGAGTGGAGCCTGGCGCCTGCGCGACGAGGCTAACCGCGCCGTCTACGGCTTTCACGATCCCGACCCGAAGCTGGCGGCCAGGCTCATGGAAGAGGCCGTTTACGGTTTGCCGGAGTTGAAGCGCGCGGAGGTGAAAGAGGCGCAACTGGTGGCCAACCCCGGCTGCTACGCGACCTCGATCATCCTGCCGCTGGTGCCGCTGGTACGCGCGGGCCTGGTGGACTTGAAGTATGGCATCGTTTCGGATTCAAAATCTGGGGTTTCCGGCGCGGGCAAGCAGCCCACGCAAAAAACCCATTTTGTTGAAGTCGCCGACAACTTGTCGGCCTACTCCGTCTTCGCCCACCGGCACACGGGTGAAGTCCTGGAACAGGTGGGGCTGACGGCGGAACAGTTCGTCTTTGCGCCGCACCTGTTGCCGATCCCGCGCGGAATCTTGTCCACCATTTATTTGCGTTTGAAGCAGCCGACGAAGGCCGCCGCCGTGGAGGACTGCATCCGGCAGTTTTACGCCGGCAGTCCCTGGGTACGGGTGTTTGCCTCGCGGTTGCCGCAGATCCAATTTTCATTGCGCACAAATTTCTGTGACATCGGGTTGTGTTTGGGCCCGGACGGCCAGCGCGTGGTTCTAGTTTCCTGTCTCGACAATCTGCTGAAGGGAGCAGCCGGGCAGGCGGTGCAGAACCTGAACGTGATGTATGGCTGGAGCGAGCAGGAGGGCCTGCAATGAGAGTCGTAGTAAAAATCGGCGGAGTGGCCCTGGATTCGAAAGAAACCCGCGAGAAGTGCGCGCGCGCCGTGGCGCAGCTCGCCGCAGAAGGGCATCGCGTTGCGGTGGTGCACGGCGGTGGCACCGAACTGACGCGCACTCTCAAGCAGCTCGGCAAGACCAGCCAGTTCGTTAACGGGCTGCGGGTAACGGATTCGGAAACGCGCGACGTAGCCCTGATGGTGCTCGCCGGTCGTGTGAACAAGGCGCTGGTGGCATCGCTGGCAGCGGTGGGACAGCCCGCAGTGGGCATGTGCGGGGGCGACGGCCTGGCCTTCCGCGCGCGCAAAAAAGCAACCAACGGACATGACCTGGGATTCGTTGGCGAAATCTCCTCGGTTGATCCCCGCTGGATGGAAGCCATCTGGGAGCACGGCGGGGTGCCCGTGATCTCCAGTTTGGCGCTCGGCAGCGACGGCCAGTATTACAACATCAACGCCGACCAGATGGCCGCCGCGTGCGCGATCGCCTGCAAAGCCAACGCGCTCATCTTCCTGACAGATGTCCCCGGCGTGAAGGGGGCTGACGGCGCTGTGATCCGCTGGCTGGATGTGCGGCAGATCGCCGAGATGGTGCAAACCGCCGTGGTCTCCGGCGGCATGCTGCCCAAGCTGGAAGCTTGCCAGCACGCACTGCGCTGGGGTGTGGGCCGCGTACGCATCTTGCCGGCCAGCGACGCGGATGTGCTGCCGCAACTTTATTTCTCCAAAATTGATTCCGGTACCGAGGTGATGGTGCAATGACCACTCAAACGGCGGCAGCAGCCGCAACGAGTAAGCTCGCTGCGGTGATGAACCTCGAAGCCATGCTGCTCCTTCCCACTTACGAGCGTTTCCCGGTACTGTTTACCCACGCCCGTGGCGTGTACCTGTACGACTCGGACGGCAAGAAATATCTCGACCTGCTCAGCGGCATCGGCGTCAACGCTCTGGGACACGGACATCCGGCGATCCGCAAGGCGCTGTCACAGCAGGCGGCAAAGCTGGTGCATGTCTCCAATCTGTTCTTCCACGAGTTCCAGGCAGAGTTGGCGAAGCGGCTCACGAAGCTATCCGGCATGGATCGCGCGTTCTTCTGCAACAGCGGCACGGAAGCGTGGGAAGGAGCGCTGAAACTGGCGCGCGCCTATGCCCGACTCAGAAGCCCTAACGGCAAGCCGGCGTGGCGCATACTTGCCCTTGAACGTTCGTTCCATGGACGCACTTTCGGCGCGCTGTCCACGACTGAGACAAAGAGATACCGTGCGCCCTTTGAGCCGCTGGTACCCGGCGTGAAGTTTGTGAAGTTCAACGACGTTGCTGACCTAAAGAAGAAGTTCGATTCCAGCGTTTGCGCAATCGGACTGGAGCCGGTGCAGGGCGAGGGCGGCATCCATCCACTCGCGACGGAGTTCATCCACGTCGCGCGCGCACTGACGAAGAAATCGGGTGCACTGCTGCTGGCCGACGAAATCCAGTGCGGGCTGGGCCGCACGGGCAAGAACTTCGCCTTCCAGAACTACGGCATCCAGCCGGACGTAGTTACGCTGGCCAAGCCACTGGCCTCGGGACTCCCGCTGGGCGCGATCCTCACCACCGAAGCCGTTTCCAAAGCATTCCATCCCGGCATGCACGGCACCACGTTCGGCGGCGGACCGCTGGCCTGCGCGGTCGCAATTGCATTCCTGGATACCATCGAGCGAGAAGGCTTGCTGAACCACGTGGTCGCAATGGGCAACTACTTCAAGTCGCAACTGGAAAGCCTGAAAACGAAACACGCCTGCATCAAGGAAGTCCGCGGGCTGGGACTGATGCTGTGTATAGATCTCGATTCTGCCGACTTGGCCAAGGCGGCGGCACGACAGATGCTCGAACGCGGCGTGATCATCAACCGCACCCACGATACCGTGTTGCGTTTCCTGCCGCCGTACATCATCGAAAAGCAACACGTTGACCACGCAGTGAAGGTCCTGGATGCGGTGCTTGCCTCCTGTGCGGATGCGGCTGCGGCACAAACAGCAAAAGCCAAGGGGAGGAAGTCGTGAGTAAAATCAGCCCGCTGGCCTCGAAGGTGCAACCAAAAGAATTCAGCGACCTTGTGTCTATTAGCGATCTGGAGCCGGGCGGGATTGAGGAGATCCTTTTCCTGGCCGCCCAGATCAAAGCGCGCCCAGCGGCGTTTCAAAGCGCCCTGACAGGCAAGCAACTGGTGCTGTGGTTCGAGAAGCCCTCGCTCCGCACCCGGCTGACGTTCGAGGCGGGCATCGCCAGCATGGGCGGGACCTCGTTTTTCATGGACCAGCGCGGCTCGCGCATTGATGAACGTGAAAAGCTCAGCGACATTGCGCATAACCTCGAGCGCTGGGTACACGGAATCATCCTGCGCACCTTCGACCATGCAACCGTTACCGGCATGGCCGAGCATGCATCCATTCCGGTGATCAACGCGCTCAGCAATCACGAGCATCCTTGCCAGGCGCTTGCCGATTTCCTCACGCTGAAGGAACGCTTCCATGATCTGACGAAAGTCCGGCTTGCGTGGGTCGGTGACGGCAACAACGTGGCGCATTCCCTGCTTCTGACTGCTGCGGCCACCGGCGCTTCGATGTCGGTGGCGACCCCGAAAGGCTACGAGCCGGACAAGTCCGTTGTTGCCTCAGCGCAGGCATTAGCAACCAAGAGTGGCGCGTCCGTCCAGTTGCTCAATGATCCCGTGGCGGCGGTGCGGGGGGCAGACGCCGTGTATACCGACGTATGGGCCAGCATGGGGCAGGAAGACGAAGCCGCCGCGCGCGCCGCCGTCTTCGCGCCCTACCAGGTCAATGACCAGCTTATGGCCGCGGCCGGACCGCGCGCCCTTTTCATGCATTGCCTGCCCGCGCATCGCGGCGCAGAAGTAACGGATTCGGTCATGGATTCTCCGCAATCCGTCGTCTTTGATCAGGCGGAGAACCGTTTGCATGTCCAGAAAGCCATTCTTCTTTTATTACTGGGGGGCGGCGCGGGCCGTTCTACCATGAGGAGCGCTCATGCCTGAGAAGGTTGTTCTTGCTTATTCCGGGGGACTCGATACTTCTATCATCATTCCGTGGCTGAAGGAAAACTATGGCTGCCATGTGATTGCTTTCGTCGGCGATGTGGGCCAGGGCGACGATCTGGATGCGGTGGTGAAGAAAGCGTACGCGACGGGTGCGTCCAAGGTCGTGGTGAAAGATTTGCGAGAAGAGTTTTTGTCCGAGTACGTCTTCCCTGCCTTGAAGGCGGGCGCGGTGTACGAGCACAAGTACCTGCTGGGAACATCGCTGGCGCGTCCGGTCCTGGCCAAGCACCAGGTGCTCGTGGCGCTGGAAGAGGGCGCCAGCACGGTGTCGCACGGCGCCACCGGCAAGGGCAACGATCAGGTCCGCTTCGAGCACGCTTACCAGGCGCTCGCGCCGCAATTGAAAGTAATTGCGCCCTGGCGCGAGTGGGACCTGGTCTCGCGCGAGGACTGCATCGACTACGCGGAAAAGCGCGGCATTCCCGTCACCGCCAGCAAGCAGAAGATCCACAGCCGCGACAAGAATATCTGGCACCTCAGCCATGAGGGCGGCGAGTTGGAGGATCCCAACAATGGTCCGCTTGACAGCACCTGGCAATTGACGCTCTCGCCGCAGCAGGCGCCCGACCGCACCGAGGAAGTGGAGATCGGATTTGCGCAAGGTACACCCGTATCGGTGAACGGAATGCAGCTCGATCCCGTCGCCTTGGTGGATTTGCTGAACGAAATCGGCGGGCGCAATGCCATCGGCCGCGTGGACCTGGTGGAGAACCGCTTTGTGGGCATCAAGTCGCGCGGCTGTTATGAAACTCCGGGCGGCACGCTATTGCTGAGCGCGCATCGCGAACTGGAGTCGCTCTGCCTCGACCGCGAAGTCCTGCATTACAAGCAGCACATCGCGCTGAAATATGCCGAGCTCGTCTATTACGGCTTGTGGTTCACGCCGCTGCGCGAGGCGCTTGACGGATTCGTCAATGTAACGCAGAAAGAAATTACGGGAAGCGTTACTCTGAGTCTCTACAAGGGCAACATCGGTTTCGTAGGGCGCAAGTCGGAATACTCGCTCTATCGCAACGATCTGGCTTCCTTCACCATGGGCGAAAGCTACGACCAAAAAGACGCCGCCGGATTCATCAAGATACTGGCCCTGCCGGCGCGCTCGCGGGCGATCACCCGGCAGATCAAGCAGGAGGTCGCGAAATGAAAATGTGGTCTGGCCGCTTCCGCCAGCCACTGAATCCGGATTTCGAGCGCTGGCAGCGGTCGTTCCCATTCGATCGCCGCCTGCTTGGGCAGGAGCTTGCCGCCAGCCGCGCGCACGCGCTGGCGCTGAAGGCAGCTGGTGTGCTCTCTGCCGAGGAGCTTAAAGCGATCGAAAACGGCCTAGAGAGCATTGCGCGGCGCGCCGGGCAGGAGCCTGCGTTCCTAGACGATGCTGTTGCCGAGGACGTTCACCACTTTGTCGAAAAGGAACTCACCGCGGCAATCGGCGAAACCGGGCTGAAGCTGCACACCGGCCGCAGCCGCAATGAGCAGATCGCGACTGACCTCAGGCTCTATGTGCGCAGCAGCATTGATCATTTGCGCATGCGATTGAGAGACCTCATGAATGCGCTGCTCACGCGCGCCGAGGAGGCGGGAACCGCGGCCCTGCCCGCCTACACTCACTTGCAGCGCGCCGAGCCTGTGCTGGTCGCGCACTGGCTGCTCGCGTATTTCGAGATGTTTTGGCGGGATGACGCTCGCCTGGCGTCCTGTCGCGAACGCGTCAACGTTTGTCCGCTGGGATCGGGTGCGATTGCCGGTGCCACGCTGCCGCTCGACCGCAGTCTGATGGCGGCAGAACTCGGCTTCGATGCGCTTTCGGCCAACAGTCTGGACGCTACCAGCGATCGCGATTTTGCCATTGAATTTGTGCAGGCGCTCTCATTGCTATCGGTTCACCTGAGCCGCTGGGCCGAGGAGACGATCCTTTTCTCCACCCAGGAGTTCGGTTTCGTGCGCCTGCCGGAAAGCTATGCCACCGGCAGCAGCGCCATGCCGCAGAAAAAGAATCCAGACTCGCTGGAGCTGACACGCGGCAAAACCGGCCGGGTTATTGGCAATGCAAATGCGTTGCTGATCACGCTTAAGGGCCTGCCTTTGGCCTACAACAAAGACTTGCAAGAAACACAGGAGCCGGTATTCGAAGCCGCCGAAGGCGCGCTGGAACTGGTAAAGATAGCCACCGGCTTTATGCGCGACGTCGAGTTTGACTACGCGCGCATGCAGGCGGCGGCCAGCACCGGTTTCATGAATGCTATGGCAGCAGCTACGTACCTCGTGCGTCGCGGCGTGCCCTTTCGTCGTGCTCACGAACAGATCGGCAAGGCTGTCCAGCTCTGCCTGGAGAAAGGTTGCGAGTTGCAGGATTTGTCGTTGGAAGAATTGAAACAATTTGGCGCCGATTTCGCCCCGGATTTCTATTCCGCCCTGACGTTGGATTCGGTGCTGGCCTGCCATGACGTTGCCGGGGGTACCGCGCCGGCGCGCGTGCGGCAATCACTGGCGGAGGCCCGGCGAAAGCTGGCGGCTCTCAAGGGGGAAGTACATGCACACGCGTAGAGCGATTCTGCCGGACGCGACCCAGATTCACGATCTCATCGCCATGTACGTCGAAACCGGTGCGCTGCTGCAACGCAGTCTGCCCGAGCTATGCGAGAACATACGCGATTTCGTCGTCGTGGAAGACGATGGTGGACGCATCCTCGGCTGCGGCGCGCTGCACCTGTATGGCATGCACCTGGCCGAAGTCCGTTCCATCGCCGTCCATCCCGACGCCAAAGGCAAGGGCGCGGGCCGCCGGGTGGTCAAGGCATTGTTGCAGGAAGCCGCGCGGCATCAGGTGACGGGGGTGTGTCTGTTCACGCGTATTCCCGAGTTCTTCGCCAAGATGGGATTCACACTGGCCTCCCTCGAAGACCTGCCCGACAAGATTTACAAAGACTGCCTCAAATGCCCCAAGTTGAATGCCTGCGACGAAGTGGCCATGCTCAAGGGCGAGCTTCCCAAGGGGATAACCATTCTGCAGCAGCTCCGACAGGCGCAGCGCCCCGTCCACCCCATCGCGCCGAAAGCGGGCGCGCTGGGGACCCCGGGGAAAGCCGGGGTATGAAAGCACAGAACGACGTGAAGATCCATGTCCCCGCTGGTTTCACCTTCGCTGCAACCGCCGCCGGGATTAAAGCCAGCGGCAACCTCGATTTGGCCTATGCTGAAGCCGCAAACGGCGCCGATGCCGCGGCCGTATTCACCAAGAACCGCGTCGTAGCCGCACCCGTCGAGATCGGACGCGAGCACCTGAAACGAACGGGCGGCCGGGTGCGCGCGCTGATCATCAATTCCGGCAACGCTAACTGCGCGACCGGGGAAGCGGGCTGCCGCGCCTGCATCCGCGTATGCCAGGAGACTGGCTCGCTGCTTCACATATCACCCTACGATGTATTTCCCTCGTCCACCGGAATCATCGGGGTGCCGCTGCCCGTGGAAAAGATCGCCGGCGCGCTTCCGCAACTGCTCGCGGCACAGCAGACCGGAGAAGAAGGACTGCGGCAGTTCGCGCGCGCCATCATGACCACCGACACGCGTCCCAAGATCGCTTCCGTGGCGCTCAGTGTTGGCGACCGCATGGTGAATGTGGCCGGCGTGGCCAAAGGCGCAGGCATGATTCATCCCCAACTGGCAACCATGCTGGTTTACATCTTCACTGATCTCCAGGCCCGCGCCGTGGAGTTGAAGCCACTGCTCAGAAAATCCTGCGACCGGACCTTCAACTGCATCTCCGTGGACCACGACACTTCCACCAATGACACGGTGCTGCTGCTGGCCAGCGGCGCCAGCGGTGTGCGCCTGCGCATCGTGCGCAAGCAGTTCGCCGAGGCGCTTACGCTCGTGTGCCAGTCACTTTCCGAGCAGATTGTCAGCGACGGTGAAGGCGTTAAGCACGTTGTGCGGCTCTATGTGGAGCAGGCGCGCAACCGGGACGAGGCGCTCACGATTGCCCGCGCCATTTCCGGATCCCCGCTGGTCAAGACCGCCTGGGCAGGCTGTGATCCCAACTGGGGGCGCATACTGGCGGCCATCGGATATTCAGGGGTGCGGCTTGATCCAACACGGGTCAACATCTTCATTGGCGGGCAGCAAGTGTGCCGCAAGGGGGTTGCCCATCCCTTCGATCAGAAGAGCGCGCACGAATACATGAGCCAGCCCAGCTACGACATTCGTGTGCAGCTCGGTCGCGGCCGCGCCAGCCTGCGGTATCTGACCTGCGACCTCACGAAGTATTACGTCGAAATCAACGCTGAGTACTCAACGTAAGCACGCTCAAACGCCGATGTCTTCGTTCCACAAACCGGGATTGCGCCGGATGAACTCCTGCATAAGGCGGATGCACTCCACGTTCTGAAGTACCTCGACGGTAATGCCCCGTGAGCGGAGGAGTTCCTCTTCCCCGATAAAAGTCCGGTTCTCGCCCACCACGACACGGGGAATTCCATACAGGAGAATCCCGCCGGAGCACATAGAGCACGGAGATAGCGTCGTATACAGCACGCATTCCCGATACACGGAGGCTGGCTGGCGGCCAGCGTTCTCGAAGGCGTCCATCTCGCCGTGCAGTATCGCACTGCCTCGCTGCACACGGCGATTGTGGCCGCGCCCGATAATCTTGTTCCCGTGGACGATAACTGAGCCGATGGGAATGCCGCCTTCCCTCATTCCCTGCCGTGCTTCTTCGATCGCAGCTTCCAGGAACGTGTCCATGGCCAAGCATTCTGGCCCTCTCCCATCCTGTTTGGAAGTTCCTGCCTTGTGTTTTTGCAAGGGACGCACAACAGGAGTACCAAAACGGCAGCTGCGGGACAACTTGCCACAGGTAACGTCGAACTTTGAGAAGGCGTACAATCAAGCGGCATGGCAGACGCGTCTTCGTTCAGCCCCGAACTATTCCAATTCCTGCGTGAACTGAAAAGGCACAACAACCGGGAGTGGTTCGCCAAGAACAAGGCGCGCTATGAGCAGCTTGTTCGTGACCCTGCGCTGCTGTTCATCAGCGCCTTCGCGCCACATCTGCACCACTTGAGCCCTTATTTTGTTGCCAACCCGCACCCCACACACGGGTCGCTGTTTCGCATCTATCGCGACACTCGGTTTTCCTCCGACAAACGCCCCTTCAAGACGCACGTGGGAATCCGTTTCTCCCATAACAGCGGCAAGGACGCCCACGCGCCCGTTTTCTACCTGCACCTTGAACCGGAAAGCTGCTTCGCGGCGGCGGGAGTTTGGCATCCGGACAACCGTGCTGTGACCAAAATCCGCACGGCAATCGTCTCAGAGCCGGAACACTGGGAAGAAGCTCGCAGCCAACTGGAGCTTGAGGGCGATAGCCTGACTCGGCCACCGCGAGGATTTGACCCCAAGCACCCTTACATTGAGGACATCAAGCGCAAGGACTTCGTCGCCTCAGTTACATTCCCCGATTCAAAGGTCTGCAACCGAAATTTCATGCGGGACTTCGCCGCCGCATGCCGAACGATGCTGCCCTTGGTCGAGTTCACGACGAGGGCATTGGGGCTGAAGTTTTGGCCCGATCAGAAACAAGGACTCCCACTCAACCTCCCGAAACGGAATATGCGAACTGAGCCCGTATGATATTGCGGCCTAGTGCGGCGGCCACAGTGGTACGCTGGCGATGTATCGGCGTCCTCGGATTCCGGTCAGCACTTTTGAGGGCGTTTCCGGAGCGATCGTTCCCCACTGCTTCGAAGCGCAGAGGCTAATCGGAGCGCACGACTCGAGGCATTATTTCTCCACGGTCTGCGCCATTTTTCGGAAGTTAGGAGGAGCCAATGTCTCGATGTGTGTTCACCTTCCTCTTCCTTTCATGGTCAGTGATCAGCGTGGCGCAGACTGCGTCCGGCGGCAGTGGCCAGCAACCACAGCCGCCGAAGTCCATGGCGCAATCCGTGGGCGTGTATGTCTATCCGAAGCAAAACCAAAACCCGGCTCAACAGAACAATGACGAGCAAGGGTGCTACGGCTGGGCTCAGCAGCAGACTGGGATTGACCCGGCAGCACCTCCACCCCCGGCGCCGGAAGCACAAAAGGCAAAAGGGGGTGGCGCCAAGGGCGCTGCGGCCGGAGCGACCGGCGGAGTCGTGGTGGGAGCAATCACCGGCGAGCCGGGAGAAGGTGCGGCAGCGGGCGCAGCGGTGGGAGCTATGCGCGGCCGGCGGCAACAGCGAAAGGCAAGCAAGCAGGCTGAGAAGCAGGCTGAAGCAGCGGCCAAGCAACAGCAGGAGCAGAGGCTGAACACGTTTCGCAAAGCATACTCGGCGTGCCTGGAAGGGCGAGGCTACTCGGTCAAGTAACGCGAGTTACCGCGACCAATGCCGGTTTCCCTACTTCCTCAGAGCAGATGTGTTGCAGGCAGGAGGACTCTTATGACACTGCGCAGAACCATCCTCATTTTAGCGTTTGTACTGCTCGCTGCCGTTTGCCTGCCGCCAGCAGCCAGGCCGCAGCAGACGTTTGGGCGGTGTCTTGTAAACATTCCGGCGGAGTGGGGCACATACAAAGGCGAGGCTTCCGGCTACGGCATCGTTTTCGAAGACAACGAGGGGACGCTGCGTTTTGTGAAGCAGCTTCCCTGCGGCCTTGAAGGTGCACCGAACGTTTTGGTGGAAGTGCGGAGAAGGTGAGTCACCACTCGACCCGCGCTGGCGGCACACCTTGGCTTCCCTGAAATCAGCACCGGTTCGATAGCTTCCAAAACTGCACAGAAAAGCAGCGAAGAAGGCAATTTCAAGGCCGCATTCGCCGGCAATTGGCAGCCAGCAGCCAGCGCTGGGTGATGTAAGCGCTTGAGAAGTTTGGAGGCGCGGGCCGGAATCGAACCGGCGAATAAAGGTTTTGCAGACCTCTGCCTTAC
>JBHGAZ010000028.1:0-51426 GCA_041946765.1 Terriglobales bacterium | reverse complement strand
TCCGGAGTTCGGACGGCTTGTGTGACCACCATCTCCGGGCCCAATTCCAGAGTAGCAGAGAAAGTTTGCGAAACCTGCCAAACGGGTGAAGCCAGAGCGAAAGATGTGATTGAAAAACAATGATTTGGAGAGGTGAAAATAAAGTTCTTGACAATTACTCTGAGCTATAGAGGACAATGGTTCTAAAGCACTTGTGTCATGGTTCGCGAAGCGCGCCAGCGGTGATTGTTCCGGAAAAGCGGAAGTGCGTGTGGGGTCAGGAGTTGCGATGGAGTGTCCGGGAAATCCCCACCCTTCGCCAAAACCGGGCGAAAGGGTGGGCCACCCGCCCATTGCTGAGTTGGTGGAATAATTTGTTTTCTTGGCAGCGAGCAAATCGAGAATATGAATACTTCCGATTACCAGTTCTTTGAGGCTATTGACAAAATAAAACGAGCACGGCAACGCCTGCGGGAATGCAAACCCGAACAAGTAGAAGTGATCAAGGCCGCTTATGAACAGGCGAAAGCGGCATGGAAGGTACTCGACCGATATTTTGCTGAACGAGTGGAGCGACGAGACGGAAACGGTGTCCGGGAAAGTAAGTAGTGCAGTTTTGCGCAACAGGCTGTGAAGGGCGCGTGGAGATTGAGTCCGAGTGGGCTGCAAGAAAGCGCGAACGCGCAGATGGAAAACTCTGTCCGCCGTGAAACTACCCCACTCAAGCCAACACCGGCTTGGTGGCCAGCCGGCTAGTTGTGATTTTTCCGGAAAAGCGGAAGTGGGGGTGGGACAAAGTTGCAGGGAGCGTCCCGGAAATCCCCACCCTTTGCCAAAGCCGGGCGAAAGGGTGGGCCACCCGTCTGAAGATCGAATGCTCTGCGAAGGCGAGCGGCCCGTTTGACCCCGCTCTCCGCGTCTCTTAGTATTAGAATGTAGCGTTTAGCGCGCAGCTTTTGCGGCGCGAAAGCAGCGGCTCTAATCTAATACACGGGTAACCTTCCATTGACTTCCATTGAAACCAAGTCCAATTGCACGCGTGAGATACAGGTTGAAGTGCCGGCCGAGGTGGTGGCCAGCCAGACCGAAACCATCATTCAGAGGTACCAGAAGCTGGCCCGGCTGCCGGGGTTCCGGAAGGGCAAAGCGCCGGCCACGGTCATTCGCCAGCGCTTCGCCGAAGACGTCAAGAGCGAAGTCGTGGAAGCGCTTGTTCCCAAGTACTTCCGCCAGCAGAGCGAAAAGCAAGGCCTGACGCCGGTTTCGCAGCCCCGGGTCACCGACCTGCACATACAGGAAGGCGAGCCGCTGCGCTTCAAAGCAACTTTCGAGGTCCTCCCGGAAATCGAAGTCACCGGATATAAAGAGCTCCGGCCCGAGGTGAAGGACGTCAGCGTCGGCGACGACGAGGTCGAGGCGGCGCTGAAGAACGTACGCGAGCAGCACGCCAGCTACAACGCTGTCGAGGACCGGCCCCTCGCCCTCGGTGACTTCGCCCAGGTCTCGTTCCAGGGCACGCCCAAAGAAGCGGGAAGCGAACCCGGCGCCAAGCCGTCGAAGCCCGTGAACGTGGATGACGTGATGGTCGAGATAGGCGACACAAACACCGTCAAGGAGTTCTCGGACAACCTGCTGGGCGCCAAGCCCGGGGAGACGCGCACATTCGATGTCGCCTACCCGGCGGATTTCGCCGACCAACGCCTGGCGGGCAAGACCATGTCGTACAGCGTGACGGTGAAGGCGATCAAGAACAAGCAGTTGCCCGAACTGAACGACGACTTCGCCAAAGAGCTGGGCGACTTCGCCAACCTGGACGCGGTGAAGCAGCGCATCCGCGAGGGCATCGAACAGGAAAAGAAGCACGCCGCCGAGCACGAAGCCAAAGACAAGATCGTGGACGAGCTGCTCAAGCAGAACGACTTTCCCGTGCCGGAAGCGCTGGTTGAACAACAGATTGATCTGCGCCTGGAACGGGGGCTGCGCGCGCTGGCCGCTCAGGGCATGCGCGCCGAAGACCTGAAGAAAATGGATTTGACGCGGCTCCGCTCGGGGCAGCGCGAGTCCGCCGTCAAGGAAGTAAAGGTAGCATTGATTCTGGATCGCATCGCCGATCTGGAAAAGATCGAAGTAAGCGACGAGGAGGTCAACAAGGAGATCGAATCGCTAGCCACTCAGTCGCGACAGACGGTGGAGGCGGTGCGGGCCCGTTTGACACGGGATGGGGCGCTGGATAGAATCCGGCATAGAATCCGCAACGAGAAAACCCTCGAATATTTATTTCACCAGTCCGCATAACGGACTGCGATTCGCCTCCTCCAGCGCTATAGTTCCGCTTCGGGGGAAGTGTAGGCAGGTGTAAGTTGAAAGATCCGCAAAATATGTTAGTACCAATGGTCATCGAGCAGACCGGGCGCGGGGAGCGGGCCTACGACATTTATTCCCGTCTGCTGCGGGACAATATTATTTTTCTGGGCACGCCGATTGACGACAACGTCGCCAATCTTATTATTGCGCAGATGCTGTTCCTCGCCGCCGAAGACCCGGAAAAGGACATTCAGTTGTACATCAACTCTCCCGGCGGCTCCATCACCGCGGGCATGGCAATCTATGACACGATGCAATATATCAAGAACGACGTTATGACTATTTGCATCGGCCAGGCGGCGAGCATGGCGGCCCTGCTGCTGGCGGCGGGAGAGAAAGGCAAGCGCTTTGCGCTGCCCACGTCGCGAATTTTGATTCATCAGCCCTCGATGGGCGGACTCAGCGGGCAGGCGACCGACATTGATATCCACGCCCGCGAAATCCTGCGCATGCGCGAGATCACCAATCAGTTGCTGGCCAAGCATACGGGTCAGAAGCTGGAGAAGGTGGAAAAAGACGTCGAGCGCGATTTCATCATGAACAGCCAGCAGGGCAAGGAGTACGGGATTATTGATGAAATCATCGACAAGCCGAGATAATTAATAACTAATTCATAAACCCAGGTAGAACCTGTTTCATAATTCGTCTTGGAAGGCGGTGTTGGACAGCGCGGGCAGTGCCCGCACGACTGCAGCTCGTATGGCATGAGCGGCGGCCGTCGGTACGGTCGTTTTTGCCGTTGGGGTTAAGGGACAAGGAGTAAAAAGTGAAAACCAAGTCGGGGTCCGACGATACCTTACGGTGTTCGTTCTGCCATAAATCGCAGGATGCGGTGGCGAAGTTGATCTCGTCCCCGAGCGATTATCCGCGCGCGTACATCTGCGATGAGTGCGTGGCGGTGTGCAATTCCATCCTGGAAGACGATCGCAGCGACTCGCATGCCAGCGCCGCGCCCAATCATCTGCCCAAGCCGCAGGAGGTCAAGTCGTTCCTGGATGAATACGTGATCGGCCAGGAGCAGACGAAGAAGAAGCTGGCGGTCGCAGTTTACAACCACTACAAGCGCATTCATATGAATCGCCAGCGCGCGGACGGCGTGGAGCTGGCGAAGTCCAACATCCTGCTGATCGGGCCGACGGGCACGGGCAAGACGCTGCTGGCGCAAACCTTGGCCAAGATGCTGGACGTGCCGTTCGCGATCGTGGACGCCACCACGCTCACCGAAGCCGGCTACGTCGGCGAGGACGTGGAAAACATTATTCTCAAGCTGCTCCAGGCCGCCGAAGGCGACGTGGGGCGCGCGCAGACCGGAATCATTTATATAGACGAAGTAGACAAGATCGGACGCAAGGACGAGAACCCGTCCATCACCCGCGACGTCAGCGGCGAGGGCGTGCAGCAGGCGCTGCTAAAGATCCTGGAAGGCACCATTGCGAACGTGCCGCCGCAGGGCGGACGCAAACACCCGCATCAGGAGTTCACGCCGGTGGACACGACCAACATCCTGTTCATCTGCGGCGGGGCTTTCGTCGGGCTGGAAAAAGTGGTGGCGCGGCGCGTGGGAAAGAAATCGCTCGGATTTAAGACCGGAACCGAGAAGGAAAAAGAGCCCGAGTTCGTCAAGCGCGACGCCGAACTGCTGCAACAGGCGCAGCCGCAGGACCTGATCAAGTTCGGACTGATCCCCGAGTTCGTCGGCCGTCTGCCGGTGGTCGGAGTGCTGAACGATCTGGACGAGGCTGCGCTGGTAGAGATCCTTACCCGGCCGCGCAATGCCATAACCAAGCAGTATCAGCGGCTGTTCGAGTTTGAGAACGTCAAGCTGAGCTTTAACGGGGAAGCGCTGAAAGCAATTGCCCGCGAAGCCATGAACCGCAAAGTGGGCGCGCGCGGCTTGCGCATGATCCTGGAAGAGCTGATGCTCGACCTGATGTATCACCTGCCCAGCCAGAAGAAAGTCAAAGAGTTTGAAGTGACCCGGGAGATGGTGGAGCGGCGCGAAGTCTCGCTCGCCATGATGGAAAAGGCGGGGTAACCCCGTTTCCCTTCTCGTTTCCCATTAGCGCGGGTGAAAGCCCGCGCTAGTTTTTTGGAGTAACTGCGTACCCTAGTCTAGCGCCCAACGCCGGGCACAGGTATTCCTCACTGCGTTCGGAATGACAACAGCCGTGAGCGCGAAGACGCGCTCACGACTGCCGGCGAGCACGCCGGCGCTACTAATGGTTTTGATCACCCACTTAAGCGAGAAAGGGGCACCTGACGCCCCCACCCTCTCGCTCCAAAAGCGGGAGCGGTAAGGGCGGGGACAGCATTCTTTGGTGCGTTGTGCGTCACCTCGCCGTTTAAAAGCTTTGTCATGGCGTCAATAATGGCGAAGTTTCCCGCCGACGCCGCGACGTCCAAGCCACCGCCAGCCCTCTGGCCGCCACTGACGGTCAGCGTATAGGTGTTTGTCGCGCCAGAGGTTACCGTCGTTGGGCCAGTGAGCAGCGAGTCCTTTGGCCAGAGGAAAACGAGAAGTACGCAGTGGGCAGTGGTTCAGTACGAACAGGGTGCCAACGATGGAGAAATCAGATCATCAGGGCAAGGTCTTAGGCGAGCAGGACATTTCGGGGTAGGACGGAGAATACACTGTTCGTCTTAGGATAGTTAAGGTTTTGCAGTTGGCTGGAGAGGTCTGTGCGAGACCGATGAAAACTCCGCTTCGCTTGGGTCGCGTCAGGATGACGTTTCCATAGAAGGAAAAAATGCGGCAGGCACGGCTGGAAGCCGTGCCCTAAACAAGACAACCGCTGTGATGTCCGCGTCGTGCGGTTTTACAGGTGGAACAGTTTGCTGGCGGTGATGACCATTACAAGCGTGACGACAGCGATACCTAGTTCTCCCAGCGCGCCGACAATGAACGGCCGCAGGCCCTGTTTGCACATCTCGCGGAAGTTGGTGCGCAACCCTACCCCGGCGAAGGTCAGCAGGAAGGCCCAGCGCGACAGGTTGGCAATACTGCTCACCTGAGCCTTGCTGAAGAAATGAACACTGGCAAGCACCGACAGCAGAAGGAATCCGAGAACGAATTTCGGGAACTTCTGCCACAGGAAGCGCGCCTTGTTTTCCACCCGCTCAGCCTGGCCGCGGCTGGCCCAGTAGAGCGCGTAGCCGAGCACGACGAAGCCAATCATGGCATTACGCGTAGCTTTGGCGAGCACGGCCACTTTGCCGGCGGCATCCGAGAACAAGGCCCCAGCGGCGGTGGCTTCAGCGGTGTTGTCCACGGCGAGACCGGCCCACATGCCGTAGGATTGATCACTCATGCCGAGCGCGCGTCCGATCAGCGGGAAGGTGAAGAGCGCCAGCGCGCCCAGCGCCAGGATGGCGGCAATCGCAAAGGAAGAGTCTTCGTCGTCGGCGTCAATAGCGCCCTTGGCCGCAATGATCGCAGATACGCCGCAGATCGAGGACCCCACTGCGAGCAACGTGGTCAGCTTGGGGGGAAGCTTGAAGGCGCGGCCCAGCAGGGTCATCAGCGTGATTGCCATGGTCAACTCAAGGAAGACCAGAGCCAGGCTGATGCCCCCGAGCTTCAGCACGTCCGCGACGAGAAAACGTACCCCCAGCAGGACAATGCCGGCCTTCAGCCAGAACTCGTAGGTGTTGACACCCGCGCGGAAGATTTCCGGGACGCCCGTGGTGTTGGCAATTATCAGTCCTATGACGATCGCCCACAGGACGTATTCAATGTTGGGGAGGGCAAGGTGGTGGGCTTTGGAATATGCGGACACGGTCTGCTCCAGTAGTTTGCCCGCATATCCAATGGCAGCCAGAAGTCCAATACCGGGTAGCAGAGCCAGAAGGCGCCGCGGTACTTGCACCGGCTTTGGCTGAGGAATCGCAATAGAAGTTCCGGACATAAGAAAGCTCCTCAATGAAACGAATTACCAGGGAACGCGCTTCAGCAGGCCCAGGCGAATCAATGCGACCAGGAAAAAGGCCGCCGTTACCGCCCAGCCGTCCAGCGAAAGGCGGAGCCACGATGGCCGGGAACTCTTGGTTGGGTTCGTACTCATCTTTCTGCCTCCTGAATACAGTGGAATAGCGGCTTTCCGCCAGCTTGGCTCAGTTCGCGCCGCCACCCATGAAATAAAGAAAGTCCACCTCGTCGTTGGGGCTGATCCTGGTGGAGGAATACGCTTGCCGGTCGAGAAATTCACGATTGAGCTGGACCGACACCATGTCGGGCAGTTCGACCTTGTTGCGCACAAGCAGTTCCGCAACAGTGATGGTATCTTGGGGAATTTCTTGCGCTTCGCCATTGACGATGATGACCATAGAAGCCTCTGCTGCCGCCGACGCCGGACTTTGGTCAGCGTGTGGGTTCCGACGGCAATGAATACTAAATTGATTTATTTACTCAAGTAACTTGGGACAGAATTGTACTACTCTGGATTCGGCAGTCAAGCGTTAAATTTTGGAATCAGGTAATCGGGTTTTTGGGGGGAGCGGACTCGGCGGGACCCGCGGGTGGACATTTACGATTTTCGATTTCCGAATTTCGTTTGTAAGCGACAAGGGTGGGGCAGCCGGATCATCGGCAACTCGCGCGCGCGCCTTATACTGTTTTGCAATCTTTGAACTGTTTGGCAGGATTCGGCTGTGCTGAAGATTAGTCAGGCCGAGAGTGCGGAGCAGATCGCTGCGGTGCGTGAGCTGTTTCTGGAGTATGCACAGTCGTTGGGTTTCAGCCTGTGCTTTCAGAGTTTTGATCGCGAGCTGGCGGGATTGCCGGGTGATTATGCGCCGCCGTGCGGGCGTCTGCTTCTGGCTACTATGGATCAGCAGCCCGCGGGGTGCGTGGCGCTTCATCTGCTCCAAACTTCTGGTACAAGTGCTGAACAAAAGCAGGTCCCTCGCTCTGCTCGGGATGACTCCAGACAGGATGATGTTTGCGAAATGGAGCGGCTTTATGTGCGACCGCAGTTCCGGGGGCTCGGGGCTGGACGCAGGTTGGCAGAGGCGCTCATTGCCGAGGCGCGGGCGATTGGCTACAGCCACATACGTCTGGACACGGTTGAGCCAATGATGCAACGCGCGGTCAGTCTATACCGTGCGCTCGGATTCCGCGAGATTCCCGCGTATCGCGAGAACCCGATTCAAGGGGCTCTGTATATGGAGCTGAAGTTGTAGGCGTCCTACCCTCAGGGGCTGAAGCCCAGAGCTCATGCGGCTTCAATGGCACGGATGGAGTGCGTGTGTGAGAACCGTGCCGTCCCTAACGGGACTCACTCGTTTTTCCCACTTTACCCCGGGCTTTCACCCCGCCACGCCAAAACCGGGCGTGTCGGGGACCCCGGTGCGCCCGGGGCTAAATTCCGCCGCCCGCTTCGCGGGCTGATTATTGGCACCTCAGACCCGCCCCAGCGATCACAGGGGCCACTCGGGGGGTTCGCATTCCGGGCACTGGCTGCTAACGAATTCAAGCCAGTTCAGGACTTCATCTACCGCGGGCAACGACTGGCTATCCCGCGTACGATACGCGCCGAAGACTTCTCCGTAGCGGTCGGTAACGTAAACGGCGGCGGCAACATGACCGGAAGGATCGCTTGCCCCGACCTGATGGTGGATCCGGCCATCCTCGTCCAGCAGCACCGGGAAAGGAAGGTTCAGCCGTGGTTTCGTGCGGCCGCCCCGTTCAGACGTAAGTTGCACAATAACGACGATCTCGGCATCCCAGTTCTTGAATTCCTGGTACCGGCTGGCCATTGCGGAGAGCAGATCTGCCGTGGCCTGCTGTTCATCTGCGAAGACAAGCACGAGGTTACGGCGGCCACGGTAGTCGGAGAGGCGAATGCGATGACCGTCTCTTGACATCAGTTCGAAATCGCGCAACCGGTGGCCTTTCGCCGGCAACTCGCCTTGGGCGGTGACCTGGCCTCCGGCGATTTCCGCTTGGGACATAACCTTCTCCTTCCCTTTTATCGTGCCACGATATACAGGTTAGTTCAATGCTGCTCGACAATCCCCACCCTGTCGCTCGAAAGGCGCGAGCGACAAGGGTGGGCCACCCGCCGACTCACGCCCACTAATTTCAGGGGCTGAAGAAAATCCCCACCCTCTCGCTTGAAAGGCGCGAGCGACAAGGGTGGGCCACCGCCAAGAAATAGCGCCAGGAAATATCTGATGCAAATTGGCACGGAACCGGGGCGCTGCTTTACGCGTATCATTGAGGAAGCCGCGCGTAAGCTGCCGGAGCGTCTTCTGAATGAACTTCCGAATGATTGTTCCCGGGACTCTCGAATGGGTGCGGAAGGCCAGCCCGGCGCGCAGGATTGCCGGCATCGCGACCTTAGTTCTGGGGACGGTCGTGCTGCTGCTGCTGATCGTACAACTGGGCGGGCGCCTGCTGAAGCAGCCGGCGCCCCCGCTGACAGCGTGGACCTACTTCCTCGGATTTCTATTCATCCTGTTCTTCTCGTTCTTTGGCTTGGGATGGTTGCGCCGCAAATTGATGTGGCGGCTGCGGAACCGGCTGATCGTCACTTACGTGTTCATCGGCGTGATCCCGGTGGTGCTGCTGGTGCTGATGGGCGTCATCACGGCATATCTGCTGGGGGGACAGTTTGCGACCTACGTGGTGACGTCCGATATTCAGGCGGAACTGAAGGCGGTGCAGGCAGCCAACAACGTGATCGCACATGCGCTGGCGGGTCGCGTGGCTGCGGGGACCAGCCCGGACAAGGCGCTCGGCATGATGCAGCCCGCAAGTACGCCCGCGGCCAGACGCGCGGGAATGTGGTCGCTGCTAGCCGGACAAGACATCACCGTCTGGGAGCAGCCGCCAGCCGGTGAAGCCCGGGCGTTTTCACTTCCCAAAGGACGCGATGTGCCGCTCCCGCCGGAAAAGGCAGGGGTGGCGGGCGGTCGCGCGCTCACGGTCCAGTCAGACGGACTTTATCTGCGCACCTGGACGACAGTTCCCGCCGGACATGCGCGCCTGACGGTCATATTGAGCGAGCGGGCTGGGCAAGCATTGCTGGAACGCATTGCCGCCGGTCTGGGCGAAGTGACCGTCTATTCGCCGGAGGCCAGCATTACCGTTCGCGTGAACTCGAAGGGCACGCGAGTGGAGAAATCAGAAGCACCCATCATTGTGGAGCAAGGCGGCAAGCGGGTGGAGATTCGCAATCCCGCCGCCAAAGGGGTTGATCCGCGACTGACAGGTGTCACCGCAGGCAGGCTCACTTCGCCCCTCAATCGCTGGGACAAGGAAGTGTTGTTCGGCACTCCGTTGCAGGTAATGAAGTGGAGCAACGGCGATTCCGCTACCGCACTGCTGCGCGTTCGCACCCGGCCGTCGCAGCTATATCGCAGACTGTTTGTCGCGCTGGGCGAGTTCGCAAACTTTATTTTGTTTGCGCTGGCAGCCATAGCCATCGTGTTCGCGCTCATCGAACTGGTGGCGCTGATCACGGGCATTCGTCTGACGCGGACGATGACGCGGTCGGTGGCAGCACTGTACGCCGCGACCGAGCAAATCAACGCCGGCGACTTCGCGCACAGGATCCCGGTGACTCGCCACGACCAGATGGCGTCGCTGGAGACGTCGTTCAATTCCATGGCCGAATCGCTGCAAAAGCTCCTTCATGAACAAAAAGAAAAGCAGCGCATGGAAAGCGAGTTGGCCATTGCGAAGGAAGTGCAGGCGCAGTTGTTTCCACGCGGGGTGATACAACTGAAGACGCTGGAGGTGCATGGGCTATGCCGCCCGGCACGCACGGTCAGCGGCGATTATTACGATTTTCTTCAGCTCGGGCCGGAAGTTTTGGGCCTGGCCGTGGGCGACATCAGCGGGAAAGGAATTTCTGCGGCGTTGATGATGGCCACCGTGCATTCCGCAGTGCGCGTGTATGAGTTCGGGCGGATGGCCACACCGTTTTCTGCACTCCAGAATCCGCGGCAGGCGAGCGAGATGGCCGCCGCTGCGGGGCAATCGCTTGCCGTAAGCGGACGGGCTTCAGTGGTTGCTGGCGCAGGTGAAACGCAGTCGCCGGCGGCAGCCTTGAACATGCTGAACCGGCACCTGGTCCACAGCACTCCGCCGGAAAAATTCGCCACGTTGTTTCTTGGGGTCTGGGACGGAGAAAAGCGCACGCTGCGTTATGCGAATGCAGGCCATATTTCGCCGTTTATCGTCCGTCAGGACAGTTCGGTGCGCAAGCTCGCCGCTGGGGACCTGGTATTGGGAGTTCTGGACAATGTTGAGTATCAGGAGATGTCGGTTGAGCTGCGAGCCGGGGAAATTGTTGTCGCGTACTCGGATGGGGTGACCGAGCCGGAAAATGAGTTCGGCGAGTTCGGCGAACAACGGCTCATTGAGATGATCCAGCAGAACCGGCACTTGCCGCTGGCGTCGCTTTCCGACGTGGTGGCGGATGCGGTCGCAGATTGGATCGGTCCCAAGGAACAGCCGGACGACATCACGCTGGTGCTGGCGAGGGCGCGGTAGGGAGGGCTTCATTTGTTCAGAGCATGTTTAAAAGAACTAGCTTACGGGCCGAAGTCAGAAATACGGATCACGCCCTGGAACCATGCAAAAGGAACGACTCCCAATGTCGCTCGGAAACGATTGCTATGGAACATCTATCAGAGTAGTCCATTGCTTTCTGAATCTTTCTTCCATAACTCGTAAATTTCCAATCACGACTTATGAGCGAGCCGATCACCAAATATGATGTTTGCAAGCGAACAGAATCAGAACACCGGCCTCCAAGCAACTCAATCTGGCGCTGGCAAACTTTGCGGGTACCATAAAAGAACTTTCCGGTTAAGACAAACTCATTGTCGTTGAAAATGACATCCGGTGCAGGCTTCGTCAATGGAAGGTCTGTTGGAACGTACAGAAAAGTTTTGTCGTCCTGACCACCAACTATTTGGTTGACGAGTTCTTTCAGGTCTTCTCGTTCCTCGTCAGTAACAACGCCGTCCTCATATATGCGATTGAGTCGCTGCGCGAGTGGTTTAACTGGCCAAATGTCTAGTACCTCTGTGTTTGCCATCATCCACTTAGCAAGGGTTTCGGTTTCGAACAAATTAATGTCGTTATCAGCGACGATGCCTCGCAGCATGCCTAAAAGTTCGTTGATGGCGCGATTGATTCTGCGATTCTCGTTGTAACCCAAAATTGTGGGCTGCCCATCACCATCTAAAGAAGCTGGCATATTACGCCCTCCTTCCTGCGCCGCGCCATTCTCGCAAATGCGCTTGCCAGTTGAAAGCGGAAAGTTGAGACGGAAGGACGTAGTGGGCGCTTGCAGCTCTTCTGACGCGTATTAGAATTTCTGTTCTTTGTTTCCTCTCCGGCGCACGGAAGGCCGGGAGCGTGCCGGAACTTTCTGTGCGAATCCTGCGTATCTTCTGCTGGTATCAGAGGAGATGCGCACGGGGTGCGTATTGGACGAAAGCCAAGCTGCAGAGCTGCTGGTCCGCCGCTGTGTTGCCGGCGACGATAGCGCCTGGGAGGAGCTCGTCCGCCGGTATCAGCGGAAAATCTACGCCATCTGCTTTCGTTTCACCGGCTCCGCCGATGCCGCTGAAGATTTAACGCAGGATGTGTTTGTAAGGATGTACCGCACGCTGGGCACCTACCAGGCGCAACGGGCTTCGTTCATGACGTGGGTGGCGACCATCACCCGCAATCTGCTGGTGGATCATTTCCGCAAGTCCCGGCCAGAGAGGCTGACCGAATCGCTGGAAGCCGCGCCTACCGGGAATGCCGACGCGCTTCCCCTGAGCGAGCAGATCCCTGACAAAGCCGTCGGTCCGGATGGACGCATGCACAGCCGGGAAGTGCGGGAACTGATCCATGCGGCCCTGCAAAAGCTCTCGCCGGAGCTGCGTGAGGCGGTCATCCTGCGCGACTTGCACGACATGGACTACCGCGAAATTGCCGCCGCTATCCGGATCCCGGAGGGAACGGTGAAATCTCGCATAAATCGCGGACGCACGGAACTTGCGCGCCTGTTGTCTCGTATGCAAGGACAGGGGATGTAATGACCGGCCAGAACCCATTCGAGATGCAGTGCGCCGAGTTCGAGGCGGTCATGGCTGACGTGCTGGACGAAACGGCCAGCACCGCCGTGCAGGCAAGGTTCCACGCGCACCAGGAGAGCTGCCCCAATTGCGCGCTGTTGTTGCGTCAGGCAAGAACCGGCCTGAACTGGCTGATGGCGCTGAAGGCCGAGGACCAGGTGATGGAACTTCCGGCCACGCTGACTAGCAACATTTTGCAGGCGACTTCGGGCGCTGGAGCCGCCCGCGCTCGTCGCCGTACGGAAGAACGTTCGTGGCTGCAGCGACTACGGGAACTGCCCGGGATCGCGGCAATGCTTGGCGCCGCCGCCCGGCAGCCGCGCTTTGCCATGTCGTTCGCGATGGCGTTCTTTTCCATCATGCTGCTGCTGAACCTCACCGGCTTTAAGTTGCAGCGGGTGCGCCATCTCGATCTGAGCCCCAGCGCTCTGGTGCGCAAGTATTACGAGACGGAAGGCAAACTTGTGAAGTACTACGAAAATATCCGATTTGTATACGAGGTCCAGTCGCGGGTGCGCGAGCTGCAGCGCGCTGCCGCTCCGGACGGAACTGAACCCAACCCCGAAGAGAAAAATCCCGCGGGACCGCCCGACCGCAAGCCCGGCGAAGGCCCAGCGGGAGCTCCGGAGGAGAAGGACATGATTTTTATTCCCGGCGAGAAACAGCACGGGCTGGCTGCAATTCCCCACCCTCCCGCTTCCCCTTCGCTCCGCTCAGGGTCAGCGTCAGGATGGGGCACCCCAACGCCGATGGCTTGGCCGGACAGGAGATCGCTATGACATGCGCCACTCATCCCGAGGTTACTGCTGCGGCGTACTGCCGCACCTGCGGCAAGGCGCTCTGCGCGGACTGCATGCGAAATATTCGCGGAGCCATCTACTGCGAAGACTGCATTGCGACGCGCCTGCAATCCGCGGCGGCAGCAACAGGAGCGGGAACGACTGTGGTGGTCACCTCCGGCCCCAGTCCCGCGCTGGCGGGCGTATTGGCTGGCTTTTTCCCCTTCGGAGTGGGCGCGGTCTATACCGGAAGGTACATCAAGGGACTGGTGCACCTGGTGATCTTCATCATGCTGGTAGCGATTCTCAGCAGCAATCTGCAGCCGGCAGAGCTATTCGGCGCCGTGTTCGGAATCGCGCTGGCGTTTTTCTACGTGTACCAGATCGTGGATGCGGTGCGTACGGCACAGGCGTTGCAAACGGGACAGCCAGTCCCCGATCCGTTCGGCCTGGAGCGGCTGGCCGGCGGCCAGCGGGTGAATCTGCCAAACGTACCGCTCGGCGCAATTATTCTGATCGGTCTGGGCCTGCTGTTTTTGCTCGGCAACATGGGATTGCTGCACTTGCACCGCGCCGGCAGATTCTGGCCGTTGATCCTGATCGTGCTGGGGCTGTGGTTATTTGCGCGCCGCTGGCGCATAAGGATTTAGGAGAAGGTAATGGAAACATATCAACCGAATCCTGCGTGTGATTGCTTTCGCTGCCGTGCCCAGGGATTGATGGCGCCCGTAGTGCTGGTCACGCTGGGAACGCTGTTTCTACTGGACCAAGTAACCAGGCTGGCGTTTGAGCGCTGGTGGCCGATGCTTCTGGTCGCCATCGGTGTGGTGATCATTCTGCAGCGTAGCGGCCCGATGGAGGGACACGTGCCGCCACCCGAGGCTCCGCTCGCCGCAACGCCCCCACCGGCAGCCGGGCAAGCGCCGCAAGCTCCGGGACCAGGTGGTCCCACAAACGAAACGCAGGTACCCCATGCCTGAGACGAATTTGGCTGCGCAACCCGCAGCATCCCCTTCTCCGCCTCCGCCGCGTCCGAGGTCGCTGACCGGGCCGGTGTTGCTGATTCTCGTTGGTGTCGCCTTGCTGCTGTGTAATGCCGGCTTCGTGAGCTGCAGATTGATGGCGCATTACTTCGCGCTCTACTGGCCGTTGCTGATCATCTTGTGGGGCGTAATCAAGCTGGTGGAGCACATGCAGTGGAAGCGCGCCGGAGTGCGCGCGCCGGGCATTGGCGTCGGCGGTTTCTTTCTGCTTGTGTTTTTGATTATCGCCGGCCTGATCGCCAGCGCCATGGACCGCGTTGACTGGAAGACGGTGCGAACGGCGATCGTGCTCGACGATGATTTCTTCGGTGGGATGTTCGGCAAGTCCTACGACTTCCAGCAGCAGATCGAGCAGAGCTTCCCGGCGTCGGGTGAGCTGATTGTGAATTGCCAGCGCGGCGCGGTTGCGGTCAGGGCGTGGGACCAGAACCAGATCAAAGTAGTCGTCGGGAAAAAAGTGCGGGCGCAGGAAGCTGCCGAAGCGGCGCGCGTGGACGAAGCGACGCCTGCGAAGATTTCAATCAGCGGCAACGTTGTCAACGTGGACACAGGCGCCGCGTCGCACGGAAGCTCTATCGTGACAACAAACCTGGAGATCTACGTCCCACGCAAGGCGGCGCTTGAGGTTTTCACCGGGCGGGGCGACGTAGCCGTCCAGGAGCGGGATGGGGACGTCAAGATTAACGCTTCCCATGGAGATGTCACGGTTGAAAACGTGAAGGGCAATGCCACGGTCATGCTGCGGCATGGCGACGTGCGGGCGGCGCATATCATGGGCGATGTCAGTATTGACGGGCGCATCAGCGACAGCACGGTGTCTGACATAGACGGCAATGTGAACCTGACAGGCGACTTCTTCGGCGACATGAACCTCAGCAGAATCACCAAGAGCGTGCGGTTCCGTTCTTCGCGCACGGATCTGGAAGTGGCGCGCCTGGACGGCAACATGCTCGTGCAGACGGGCGATCTGCACGCCGTCGGGGTGACCGGACCGATGCGATTGCTGACCAAGTCGAAAGACATCCACGTGGAAAATATCTCGGGCGATTTGCGGTTGGAGAACCGAAACGGTGTGGTCGAAGTACATCCCAGCAAGGAACTGGGAAGCATCAGCATTACTAACGATAAAGGAGACATCCGGCTGGCCATGCCTGCGGGGGTGGGCTTTCAGCTCGATGCGCGCACGCGCCACGGAGACATCCACTCCGATTACCCGGAGCTGAAGATCAGCAGTGACCACGGCGAGAGCACCGCCAGCGGTGCAGTTGGCAGTGGCGGCGCTCGCGTACAGATTACTAACCGGTACGGGAATGTTGATGTGAGGAAGAGCTAGATTTCGTTTGCGGGGACGCACCGCTACCCTGAGGGGCTAAAGCTATGCCCCTCCGAAACATGCTCTCCATCGCTGCTCAGCTGTGCTCAGGGTAGGCGCCCGGCCGGCATTTACGATTTTCGAGTTACGAATTCCGATTCCGGTGGGTCGGTGTGGTGCGCAGTGAAAATCCCACCCTGTCGCTCGAACTGCGCGAGCGACAAGGGTGGGGAACCCTTTGACAAGTTTCTCGCGTCCACTTCCACCTCTTTTGAAACTTGGTCCGGTTCTATTACAGTTCTACTTCCGTGGGGCGGATGGTTTCTCGCGTTTTGCCGGGGTTCCCGCCTTTTTCACTGGAGCTACGGAGACTGCGGCGGGAGGATGACCGCTGCGTCTGATCTCGGCCGCCATCTCTTTTATGTCCGTCAGGTCGCGCTGCATTTCGCTCCAACCGTACCAGAGGGCATAGTCGGGGCTGGCATGGAACGTTCCCTGGAAAGTGCGCATGCGATGTTCCAGGAACATCACGAAGAGAGTTTGCTCGATCCTAGTCGGCGCATCGTGGAAGGTGAGCAGGTCGGGGAAGGCGTAGGCGTATCCCTTGGGTTCCGGCAGCAGACCGTCTTTATAAAGCGCGGCTACAGTGCGGATGCCCTCTGCCATCAGGTGATCGGCATTGCGAATCATGTCGTCACCGTACTGCAATTGCTGACGAGCAAAATTGATGGAGTGGCACTGATTGCAGGTCTTGAGCATCTTGTCGCGCTCGGCCTGCCAGGATGCCTGGTCGAGGCGCGCGATGTCGGCTGCTTTAACGGCGTCGAGGCGGGGCGTCGGTTTGCCGGTGGGATCGAGCACGCCAAGCGCCTGAAGGATGGTGGCGCGGTCGTCTGCCCACTGCTTGTCTTCCGGCATGGGTAGGCGGACGGCCAGAAAACCCCACGCGGTACGCACTTCGTGGTTTCCGTTCTGCATGTGGCAGGTCTGGCAGGTGGGCGCGGCCGAGGACTCGGTCTGGATTTTCAACTGCTTCAAGTCGGAGCGCACGCCGTGCTTGGAGCTGGAGTACATCTCCCATTGAGGGTGATCAAAGCCCATGTGGCAGGTCTGGCAGGCCTGGGGCGAACGGGCTTCAGCGACCGAAAATGTGTGGCGGGTGTGGCAGGCGTCGCAGGAAGCGACACCAAAGCGCGATCCTTCTTTCTGCAGCGCGGCAATTTGCTCGGGAGACTTCACGCCCAGTTTGTGACAGCCGCCGCAGCCCTTCATCCCTTCGGTCAGCGCCATAGGCTGGTAATGAATGGTGGGCATGGCCTCCATCGAGATCCAAGCCTTGGAGTGTTTGCCCTTGTTGAATTGCTCGACCTGCGTCTGATGGCATTGCGCGCAGGTTTCCGGGGTGGGGATTTTGGCCTTGGCGGCGTCGTCCGCTTTCATGTGTGCGGCGCCGTGGCAGGTGTCACACCCAACCTCGATTTGGCTGTGACGACTCTGCTTCCAATCGGTCACAACGCCGGGGGTGGTTTTGGTGTGACAGTCCACGCACTGGGCAGTCTCATTGTGGACCGCCTGAGCGTGTGCATCAATGGTTGTAAAAAGGATGGCAACGACGGTGAGCAAGAAACAAACATCAGCTTTCATGACTGCTCCCTTCAAGTAACGAGAGCCTGCTCAGGACTAGGGAATGGTATCTGCTGTTAGAGCTTACGACGGTGATGTTTGTCACAGGTTGGGGAAGTGATCGGGTGATCGGGTCATCGGGTGATCGGCTCGTGGTGACACACGGGGAACGATTTTCGATTTACGAATTCCGAGTTGGAGACACGCAACGTGCGCTGCACAACGAGGAATCCCCACCCTGTCGATCGAACGGCATGAGCGGCATGGGTGGGGGACCCGGCATCTAATTGGGCTTGATCTTTGCGAGGTGATAATGGAATTAGTTGTGGCGCTAAGCATCGAAGAAATTGAGGCCCACGCGGAAGAGCTGGGGGTGAAGCTCGAGCCCGGTGATGTCCACGAGATTCGTCAAAACGCGGGCCGGCTGATCGCGCAAAAACTGGAGCAATTAGGACTGGAGATGCTGGACAGTTGCATTGTGGCGTATGCGGTGCTCTCCGGCCGATCCATGGAGAAACCTGTTCCCGAAGCGCTTATGAATACCATTCGGGAGGTGGAACGGGAAGACCGAAGGGCAAGTGGGAGCCCTTCGCAGTAGCAGGCGGCTGACCATGAACCGTATGCTGGAACGTAACATTTCCCCGCCTGTCAAGATGGCATGCCCAACCTGCGGCAAGATGGTGCGCGTACCCGCACCCCAGGATTTACAGCTTCTGCGCGTGCGGGTTATTCTTTGCAAATATTGCGGGACTGAGTTGTGGAGGAGATCCCGTCCTTCTCAGCAGAGAACCTAGAGCGAACACATGCTCGCACACCCGAGGGCGGCTGTGCCACACGGTTAGTTGAACGGGCAGCGGCGCTTAGATGTGGGATAGGCAGGACACCGCCGCCCGCCGTGTCCACGTGGCCTTAAGGTTTGTGCTGCGAATTTGCGCTCACCTCGCTTGCGCAGCCCTCGGGCAACGTGGGCATCCAGACTGAATCGTTACAGCTCACAATGCCACCTCTAGCCGTGTGGGGCGCCCCAAAGCAACATCTCGACAGGGTGTTCCATCAGGATCCATGCCGCTTGCTTGTTGATCTGGTCGAGCTTGCGTTCCAGCTCTTCGACACGGTCCTTGAGCTCTTTGCTTTCCGGTTCAGCCCTGAGCGCAGCATGGGCATCGCGCAAGGCGATACGGGTTTGCAGGTGTTCCTGCTCAAGTTGCTGCCGCTCCTCGCGCAGGGCCTGCATGGTGCGCAGGTCGTCCTCATCGTCCAGGAAATACATCGGCTCCATAAGCTTCTCCGAAACTTACATGCCGGACTGAGGGGGCCTAGGTTTTGCGGAGCTCATTGCCGACAACTGCTCCTTGAACCTGCCCTCGAATTCAGTTCTGAAGATTTCAATTTCGAAGGCTTCGTCGTGCCTGCCAGCAAGGTACAAGGCTATGCCCTTGTACATCCGTGCATCCCTGGATTCGGGTTGGAGTTGAAGGGCCTGGTCGAATAGCTTTACGCTTTCCTCGTAGTTGCCCAATCCCATAAGAGCGTATCCCTTGGCGACAGGTACGAACACGTACTGCCGACCCAACTCGGGCGGAGTGTTTATCTGCTGGATGGTTTGCAGGGCTTCCTCGAAGCGCCCCAAGTCGTTCAGGCAGGCCGCCTTCGTCTGCAACGCTTGGATATGGCTGGGATGGACAGCAGTTTCCTTGTCGCAGCAAAAAATTGCTTCCTCCAGAAATCCTTTCTGCGCCAGTTGGATGGCGCCGTTGATCCACGAGGTCGTCTTCTCGACGCCGATGATCTTCATCATTAAGCTCTCGTAGGTCTCCTCGATCACCCTTTTTCCCAAAGCAGCGACGGGCACGCCATGACCCGGCAGCACATTGTCGATGTCGCACTGACGCAGAGTCCGAAGGCTAAACAGGTAGTAGTCCAGCCTGCCGCCAGCGGACTTATCGGCCGCAGCCATCACTTGTGGAAGGACGGTATCTCCGGTAAATGCAGTTTTCGACGCAGGGTGGTGCAGACAGATGCTGTCCACCGTGTGTCCCGGCGTGTGGACCACGTTCCAAACAGAACCGCCCAGCTCAACCGCGTCGCCGTTCTTGAGCAAAGTGACGGTGCAGCCGACCTGGGTGGCGAATTCCCTATATTCGCGGGGCCCGGCCTCGTGCATCAGCAGTTGGAAACTGCCCGCATGTCGCGGATACGAACGGACGAGCTCGAAAAAGCCCATGGCGTGGTCGTGGTGCCCATGGGTGAGCACGATTCTCCGAATCCCCGGGAGTTTGTACCCCAAGCGGGCAAGCTCCATAAAGGCGGTGTAGTCGTTCCCGGGATCCACAAGGGCCAGCTCGGGGCCAGTGAAGAAGTAAATGTTGGAGGAAAAATCGTATCCGCGCAGCAGCAGGATGTTGTCCCCAAACCCATTGGGCAAACCCAAAGTTGACAGGCTCTCCCAAGGCCGCGGAGTATCCCGATCGTACTCAGTGCGATCTGATTGCTGATCCATGTCGCTTCCCATGTGCCCTCGGGGGCATAGAAAGCCCTCCGCGCAGGGAGGGCTCGCGGGTTGTGCGGTCTAGCTGGAGTCCCGCGCCGCTGGTAGGTACGGCAAGGACTATCCCAAACCTGCCGTTTCCAGCAACGGCTTGTAAGCCCGCGAGCCCGCGTTGTGTCGAGCGTGTGCGGCCGGCCGGTCAAACGACACCCGCCGGCCGCGGGTTCAACCGATGTAGGCCAGCTTGTAGTCGAGTTTCATTTTCTCTTCCGGCCAGAACTTGGAGCTCTGCCGGGCCTCGCCAGGAAAGACGGGCTTGCCCCCGACTTTGTCAATTTCCAGTTCGAGGAAATGAAACTCTGTTAGCTGATGCTTGGTGATGACCGCCGGCGGCAACAAAACGGCGAGACCGGACTCCTTGGCTGTCTTCCACTCAAAAGGCTCATTGGGAGTCGAGATTTTTTGGCCTTCGGCATTGTAGACGGCCAGCAGGGTGCCGGAAATTGTCTCCGATGGTTTGACATCATACTCCTGGTACAACTCGTCGGACACATGCCACCAGAGCGCCCTCTCGCCGGTCTTGACGTAGCCTTTGACGATCATCGGGTCAAAGCCGCAGACAACCACACGGCATTTTTCAGGCATGCTTGCATCCTCCTAAACACGTTCACCCGCCGGCCGCCGCAGCCATTCGCGCAACTCCGCTGCCTGCGTATAGCAGAACTCGAGGAAGTCGCTGGCTTCGGCTGAGGTGAGATATGAGCACTCACACAGCCTGCGGGTGTACGGGTAGACGTGCATCTCTATTTCTTCCAGGAAATCGCTGACCAGATAATCAGATTCCCCGTCGGGCGGTGCGGCCCGGGCGTAGCTCTGTCTCCAGGCCAGCACCATCCCTTTGAGGACTTCCACTTCCCGCTGCATATCCTGGTTCATGTTGCTCCTGTGAGCGATGGCTGAGCCACGGCGTAATTATTTTCGAGGCCGGGAGGAGCCAGCAGCTTCGGCGGCTGCATGCACCTCGCTGGCCTCAAAGGCATAGCATCTCTTGACCACGTTGAATTCGGTCACCGACCAGGTGAAGGGCCAGTGAATTTTGTTGCACCAGCCGATCAGGTCGGCCGGGGGGAAGAAGGAGCCTTTCAGAACTGGCTTCAAATGCCTGCACCCCCAGCACAGATGATCCGTCTTCTTCTCCGGGACAAGAATAGTTGCCAGGAATTCCTCAGGCGTTAGATTGGGCATGCTGCCTCCTTACCACTGTTTGACTTCACCACGCTTGAGCTTCTCCTGATATTCCTTCCAGACCTCAGGGGAGAGCTTCTGGATGTCCCATTTGTACGGGAAGCTACCGGCAATGCCGGCGCTGGGAGGCTGAGGACGCCAGCCGCGCACCGGTTTGCCCCGGATACTGAATTTCACCATGTCGGCTTTGCCCAGGTAGATGTGCCTGGGCAGGCACTGGTACGGCCGCGTGCGGCCAGCGATCCCAGGTAAGTAGGACCGATAGCCCTCCAGGGGTTTGTCGGCATACAGAGGACTGATATCCGGCTTTTCGCCGGGCGCCTCCGTAGGGCCGTCGTACATGTGGCCCTGGATCATGTGGATGAAGTACACGGTGCCGCACTCGGCGCAGTTGATCTTCCCCTTCCAATTCCAAAAGCAGTAGGGGTCGAGGTAGTTGACGGTGTTACAGGTCTTGCCGTCCACTTTTTTCTTGCACCAAATTACATCTGCCACGGCCACCTCCTTATATCCAGCTCTTGGCGTACCAGTTTTCGATCGTGCTGATCGGGTAGCCGAGCAGTTCGTTGTAAATCTTGACGTTGTCGGCACCCACGGGACGCCAGATCCAGTTCACGCGGCGCGGAGTCTTGGAGAGCAGACCGGCACTGTAGCCGCTCTGGATGAGGATGTCACCATAGAGGGGATCATCAATCCAGCGAACGGTTCCGCGCTGGCGGAAATGCTCGCTCTCGTAGACTTCGCGGTCGTTCTTTACCGGCGCGGCAAGGATGCCGGCATCGGTGAGCGTCTTGACCACCTGGGATCGAGTCTTGTCGGCCGCCCACTTTTCCAAAGCGCCGTAAATTTCGACTTGGGCTTCGGCCTCGACTCTGTCCTTGTGCGCCTTGTATTTGCCGAACAACTCCTTCATGCCGGTGATGGCGCACAGCTCCTTAAAGTCGGGGTCGTTGAAGGCCGACACCATAACATAGCGGGCGTCATGCTTGTCCTGCGGGTTCTGCGCATCCGGGAAGTCTGACTTGCCGCACAGAATGATCCCGTGCACGCAAAGCTGCGTCTCCCAGTTGCCCCACCGCTGGCGCACGATTCCGAAGCGTCCGTACAAGGGAACGGCATACTCGGAGAAGCGCGCCGGGGTCTGCACCTGCGAGAACTCAATCATGGTACCCAGACCGGTCTTACGCCGCCAGTGGATGGCCGACAGGATGCCGACGCTGATCAGCGTACCGGAGCCCCAGTCAATGACCCAGTTGGAGTGTTTGGTGCAGTGGCCGCCCATGAATTCCGGCATGCCGGTGATGGAAGCGAAACCGGCGTGGGCCTGGCCGAGGATGTCATAGGAGCCGCCAAACACCTTGGGGCCGTAGCCGAAGCCGCCACCCCAGACGTAGATGAAACGCGGATTCATCTCCTGCAGGTAGCGGTAGCTCATCTTCCACTTGTCCAGCGTACCGGGCCGATAGAGCTCGGTCAGCCCATCGCTCATCTTCACCAGCCGATAGAACACCTGCTGCATTTCAGGGATGTGGTAGTCCATCGACAGGAAGTACTCATTGGAGTTGGCGTTGAGGAAACCGAAGCCGGTCCCGGTCATAGGCCGCGTGTCGTGCAGTGGATAGAGATAAGCCTCGTTAAAGGGAGAGGTGTGGCGCATGGCGTCGCCCATGCGCGGGATTTCGATCTTGATCACCTCTGCGCCCAACTCCGCCAGGTTGGCGGCTGAGTGCGGGGTGAAGATGTACATGGTGCAGCTAAGCCAGCGGATACCCTTCAGCGCCGTGGGCTTGGTGTGTTCATTGCCAGGGTCAAACACATGGCGGCAGTACTCTTCATAGGGCATCTTCATCTCGTCGAGTTCTGCCTTGCTCTTCGGGCCTTTGAGTTCCTCCAGCCGAACTTCCCTTAAGTCTTTTGCCATGGCTAGATGACCCCCCTTTCCTTCAGTGCATCCAGCTGGACAGGACTAATACCCACCCAGCGCTGGTACACCTCGTAGTTGTCCTTCCCCAAGCGACGCCCCAGCCACTTGACCCGGTGAGGCGTGTGCAACTGAAAGGCGTTGTTGGGCGTGGAATACAGCACGGTGCCGTAATCGCCTTCAATGGTGTAGACCCACGGGCGGTACTTGAAGTGGGGGAATTCACAGACTTCGTCAATAAACAGAATGGGCCCGGCGGCAACCTCGTAGTCGAGCAACTTCTGCTCGGCTTCTACGCGGTTGATCTCGCGCAACCAGCGCGTGGTCAGGGTGTAGGTCTTGATCAGCGCGTGCAGCGCGTTGCGCGCGCCCATCTCTTTCAAGAACGGATCTTCATGGATCAGGCGGCCAAACTGGGGATAGTCCCGCTCGATGCACATGCCGATGCGATACCAGAGCCGGTCGCTCTGGCCACCGATCATCATGTAGCCGTCCTTGCAGGGGTTCCACTCGTACTGGTTGAGGTTGGGGTCCCAGCCGCCGGTACGCGCTTTGATGCTGCTGTTAAAGCCGTACCAGGAGATGTCAAAGTCCAGGATGTCCATTTGTGCTTCCGCGCCGGTACACTCGATGAACTGTCCCGTGCCGCCCAGCTCATCGCGCCAGTACAAGGCAGCCAGCACATTGACAACCGCCTGCTCGCCGGCAACGTAGTCAGCTACCCACACGCCGGAACGGGTGGGATCGCCGCCCTTGCCGCGGGGCAACTGGTCCTGCGGGAACCCGGTGTTATGAACGAAGGAGTTGGCACAACCGGAGAACGGCTCCAGTTCCCACTGACCGAATTTGGAGGTGCGGTCCTTTTCCGGTCCCCAGGAACCCCGGATTCCAACCCAGACGTAAACCAGCCTGGGATTGATCTTCTCCAGGTGGCGATATCCCAGTCCCAGGCCATCCATGTAGCCAGGGAGCATGCCGTCAATCACGACGTCGGCGTCGCGAATCAACTCCCGGAAAAGCTGCTGCCCCTCAGGAGTTTCCACGTTAAGGGTGATGGAGTAGGTGTTGCGATGCTCGTTGAGGAAGGAAAGCCCGCACTTTTCGCCGGTTTCTCTGTCGGCGAGCATGTATTCCTCACGTCCAAAGGGGGTCAATTGCCGGAGCGGGTCGCCGGTGGGTGGTTCGACGCAAATCACCTCAGCGCCCGCCTCGCCCAGACATGAGGCAGCGAATTTGTGGCCGAGCCTCCAGAGACCGATGTCTACGACCTTGAATCCCTGAAGGGCTTCTGGTTTGCCATAACCTTTCTCGAACCTGACGGAGTCCTCGAGCCACTTGCCGAACTCCTCTGCTCTACGTTTGGCGTAGATCTTCATCACCTCTTCCTGGGGTGGTGGGGGAGTAACCGGCCAGGGGCGATTTTCTGGAGTGATCAGGTTCAAGGTGTCCTGTCGATTGTTAATCTCGACATCCCTTTTTTCCGCCATGCCTAACCTCCAGTAAAACTCTTGTCATCGCCATGGCGACGGCGATGACGGGGAGAGCAGAAGGAAGTGAATGTGCGGACGAGCAGGATAGGAACGCTCGTTCGAAGACAGAGAGCGCCCGTTTGGTAAGCGGGTTTGGGTGGAAAAAACGCGCTCGAGTGCACCCGCGTTGCTGCAGAAGGCACCGCTGTCGGCCTGACGTGAGATCGTCAAGGGCACCTCCTTTCGAGGTGCATTCGATGGCGGCTTGAGTGATGGGCCCTGAGAAACCCCACAACGTCCCGAGGGTTGGGCGAAAGCCTAGTGCGGGCCAATCGGACATGTCGGTGACGTACGTCACACGACATTGGTTGGTCAGAATTTGCCAGGATGGTATTTAGCGTGGAAAGTGGCGGCTTCTCCTGCGCCGATCGAAATGGACGACTGCCCATGTCACACCAAGAGCCGATTGCTTCTGTGATTGTTATCACTGCTTTTTCCGGAGTTCAGGGTGGATACTGCAGACAAGGTAGTGTCGACTAGCTGCCTTCCCGAAAGGTCGTGACGTTCAGTTCGAAGGGAGGCAATCCGTGGAAAACGCCTACACTTGCAGTTGTGGAAACAAGACGTGGTTTATTCTCGAACAGCTCGTGGTTTGCACTGCGTGCCAAGAAAGATTTCCGGTGCAGGCAACACCTGTGAAGGAATTCAACCACGTTGTCGCCGAACAGGTTGAAGAAGCGGAGGAATTGCTGTAGACCCGCGCACCAGACGCCCGCGCGAGGCGCGACAGATTCCGCGGAATAAAAGTTCAGAACGGGCCGCCTGAGCCGCAGTCTCGGCGGCCCGTCGCATGTATACCCGCGATGTATCAGGCCGCTATCCTCCGTCTGGGAGGTATGCGGCAATCGCAACGTTCGCAGGTTATCGCCTCACGCATTCTGCTGGGCGGCACCACCTGCACATGCCCGCAGATCGGGCATTCCCGCTGCAAGAGTCTTCTCGTAGTGAACGCTGCGCTCGCGAATTGGACTAGCATATTTGCCCCATCTAGGCAGCCGGCCGTGATGACCGGCGATTGGAATTGTTTTCCTGCGAACACCAACAGCCGCGACCTGGCGAGAAGATCGTGTGACATGCCGGGCAATACTCGTGCTCGCCATCAGCGTCTTCCCGCGGTTGGCGGTCATGCCGCATTCGGTTTGTCTGCTTCGCCACGTTATGATCTGCGTTTTCGCCCGGTTAGGCAGCCGCGCCGGCGGCTTCGGGCTGATACTCCACGTCCAGAATGCGCAGGCGTCGCACACCTGATGGGACCTGCCAGTCGACGGTAGTTCCGGCGACATAGCCAAGCAGTGCCGTGCCGATCGGCGCCAGCACAGAGATGCGGTTCCTGGCCACGTCGGCATCCTTCGGGAAGACGATCTGGTACGTGAATATGTGGCCGCTGTTAAGGTCCTTTACCCGCACGCGGGAGTTCATGGTCACCACACCATGCGGTACGTCGGCGTCCTTCGCGATAGTGGCGCTCTCCAGCTCCTGCTCGAGGGCTTCGAGATGCTCCACTTCCTCCGCGCCGGCGGAAGCGAAGCGTATCCTATTAGCGAAATGGCTGAGGACGCGGCTTAATTGACGCGCTTAATTAAGGTGTAGAGACGCATGGCACAAAATTCGGTTTTTTATCGCGATCTCGCCTACATCTTCGTTGCGGCGCTGCTGGGCGGCCTGCTCGCCCGCAAGCTGCGACAGCCGCTGATCGTCGGCTACGTGCTGGGCGGTATCCTGATCGGACCTTTTACGCCCGGTCCCTCGATCACCAGTGGACACTCTCTCGACTTGCTGGCGGAGCTGGGAGTTATCCTGCTGATGTATTCCGTCGGCATCGAATTCTCGGGGCGTGATCTGCTCCGCGTCAAATGGGTCTCCATTGTTGGCGGGCCACTCGGAATCCTTTTTTCCGTTGGCCTAGCGTATGGGGTCGGGCGGCTGTTCGGATGGAGTGTTCCACAAAGCATCGCGATCGGGGCCGTCATTTCTGTTGCGAGCACGATGGTGCTCTCGCGTTTGTTAATTGACCGGGGTGAACTCCACAGCCGCCACGGCAGCGTCATGATCGGCATTACGCTGGTGGAGGACATGGCCGTTGTTGTCATAACGGTGATTCTGCCTTTGCTGTCGCTTTCCTCATCCAATCGCAGCTTTCAGGAGATCGCGTTCGCGTTTGGCAAGTCGGCGCTGTTGCTCGTACCAATCGGCTTCGCGGCCTACAAGTTGGTTCCGCCGATCATGACCCGAGTAGCGCGCACACGCAGCGATGAGTTGTATCTTCTGGTTGCGCTGGCGATCGGGTTCGCCACCGCTGCGGTGACCCAGGCCGTTGGTTTCTCACTGGCGCTCGGCGCTTTTCTTGCGGGAATGGTGGTCAGCGAGTCGGAGTACAAGCACCAGACGATCGCCCAGCTCTTGCCATTGCGCGACGCGTTCGTGGCGCTCTTCTTCGTAACCATGGGCGCTCTGGTAAACCCAGCCTCGCTGCTTGCAAACCTGCCCTTACTCGCGATCCTGATTGGTTTGGTCATCGTGGGGAAGTTCCTGGTCTGGGGCCTGGTCGTACTACTGTTTGGTTACGGAATCTGGACGGCGGTGCTGGCGGCCGTTGGCTTGACGCAGATCGGCGAATTCTCATTCATTCTGGTGCAGGTGTCACGACAATCGGGACTCGTGGGCGACGATGTCTATAACGCTACCCTTGCAACTTCACTGGTAACTATTTTGTTCAACGCGTTCCTGATGAGGGTTGTGCCGCAGTTCATAGCTGGACGTCGTTCGACCGTCTATGGAAGTACGCTGCGCGAGCCGACTGCCGGTGTCTTCCGCGATCACGTGGTACTGTGCGGTTTTGGCCGGGTGGGGAGCGTTGTCGGGACCGCGCTGGAAACTTTCGGAACCGCGTATGTTGTTGTCGAAATCGACCCGGACATCGTCAGGGCACTTCGTGAGCGCGGGGTCGCAGTCGTGTTCGGTGATCCAGCACACATTAACATTCTGGAGAAAGCGGGCGTCGAACGAGCTTCATTGGTGGTTTTCACAATGCCACAGGCGGAACGCGTGCTGGTGGCTTCCGAACACCTCCGTCGCCTGAATCCAAGCGTCCCAATCCTGGCCCGTGCTCATGCGAAGAAGGACCGAACCGATCTGCTGGCTGCGGGAGTGACGGTAATCGTCGAACCCGAAGTCGAAGCATCCGCCACCTTCATCCGGCAAGCACTCGGTTACCTCAATATACCTTCGGCAAAAGCGTCGGAGTTCCTTTCGCAATTCCGAGGAGCCATCGAACTTGCGCATCAGGAGGCCGCTGCTTCGATGCCTGAGGTCCGGGAAATCGTTTTAGAACCGGGAATGCCCGCAAAAGGAACGCTTGGGCAAGAACGGGTGCGCGAACGCTTCGGCGTAACCGTTCTGACGATTACACGTGCAGGAAATCCGATCGTGAATCCTTCTGCCAGCGCCCGGCTGGAACCGGGAGACCGCGTACGGGTTTTCGGGTTGCCGGAACAGATAAGCTCGTTCGCCCACTGGCTGCGCCAAGCTGACCAAGGCTCGGCACAGCAGGGGAGGCTCGAATGAGCCTGGGCTCCCGTCGCGTGCAGTACGCGAAAATGCTGCCTGCCTTTTTGTTGTTGCTGGCTGCAACATTCGGCCTTGCGGGAGTATTCTGGACCCGCGCGCTATTTCCTGACAGTTCGAACGGACCCAGCGCTGTCTATGTCGCGCGCTTCAGAGCAATTCACTACTCACCCGCGAGCCTGGACAATCAATCTTCACGCGCTATCCGGCATTTTCGAAATCCCTCCTTCGATGCACTTCCAGAAGCTGGATTTCGTGCTGAAGCCCTGCAACATGCGTGGCGAGTAAGTGTTCGCCTGACAAACCGGGGCACCGGCTCCAGAGATGCTGGGACTGCTTCGCCACGTGCACCTCCGCAAATTACCTGCATCGGCAATGAAAGTCGGGCTACTGCCTCTTTGTGCCAGATTTCCATTTCTTGGAAGGTGAATTCATGGATGCAGGAAACATAATCGCATTGGTTCTGACATTGGCAGCAGTGACCTTCTTCGTTTTGATCGAGATAAATTCCCGCCGAAATGCGCGGCGTTCCAAGGAGTCTCACGTAAGCGACCCGCAGGTACCCCGGAAAGATCCACCAGAGCGACAACAGTAAGTTCGAAGGATAGTGCCGGGCAGGATTCAATCCTGTCCGGCACTGTCCGGAGTCGCAGCAAGTTTGATAAGCCGGTCAGGGCGCCGGAACTGAGCTGTTCTGTTGCTGCGGCTGCTCCCCGGCGTAGCGCTCACGCATTTCCGCCAGCATGCCGAGCACAGCAATGGTGACCGAGAGTATAACCGGGCCGATGAACAGCCCCATGAATCCAAAGGCCTTCACGCCTCCCAGCAAGGCAAAGAAAACCAGCAAGGTGTGCACCTTGACCCGGCCGCTGACCACGTAGGGGCGCACCAGAGCGTCAACCTGCGCCACCACGGCGGCTCCCCAGCCGAGAAGAATGAGCGCTTTGATCCAATGGCCACCTGCGAAAAGCAGGAGCGCACCGGGGATCCACACCATTGCGGTCCCCACCACCGGCACCAGGGACGCCATTGACGCCACCAATCCCCAGACGATCGGTGACGATAAGCCCAACACCCAGAATGCAACACCGGTCAGTGACCCTTGCACTATGGCTACGGCAATGCCGCCATACACGTTGGCAAGAATCGTGTCGTGGATGCCGCAAAGGAGCTTTTTCGATTGTTCCGGCTCCAGGGGCAGGGCCCAGGCGACGCGCTGCTGAATACTGTAGCCGTCGCGGAAAAGAAAGAAGAGGGTAAAAAACGCGACCACAAGGTCCAGAGCGAAGGAGAAGATGTTTGAAACCGCCTGCGCGCTCGTGGACAACAGATATTTGCTGGCCTGTTCGACCCAACCAAGCAAGGTAGCGCGAAGATCAAGCTGTGAAAGATCCACGTAGCGGCCGATAACGCGAAGGGGCGCGTCGAGCAGGCGCATCATGTAGGGAGTCAGGCCCCCTTCCGCCGCGCTCTTGCTGCCCAGAGATTTATACATTCCGCTGAGCTCTCGCGTCACCGCCACGGTTAGAGCAGCAGTAGGAATTGCCACGATCACCAGCACTAATATGGTCGAGAGAACCGCAGCGGGGTTGCGCCGTCGAACGGCATCCTGCATACGGGTGTGCAGCGGGTAAAACACGATTGCAAGCACAACGGCGGCAAAGATGGCGCTAAGAAACGGTTTCGCAATCACGTAGGAGAGGTAAAGCGCGACAGCAGCCAGCGCCAGGAGGAACCATAGCGTTGCTTGTCTTCTCATCATTGTTGTCTTCCGCCGGAAGCTCGAACTATCGGGTCGGACATGCGTCGGGTTCTGTGAAACTGCTATTGGACGCCCAATTACCGGCCCGAGGTGGGCGCCCACTGGGAGCGAAAGTCACGATGGGCACTAGGCCCCAGATCCGCCCTTGCGCGAGATTATAGTCGGCGAGCAACCCGGACCTCAGAATGACAAATCAGCAACTATGCCGCGCGGGTGCTGCCGCCCTCGATCTGAGTACCTTCCAGGCTTCAAACCAGAGCAGGCTCGCAACGCCCGCTGCCAGGCAGATGCCGACATCCAGCAGGTGAAGAACCGAAAAGCGGAACAAGGACCGCAACCACGGCACGTAGATCACCAGTGCAAGCACCGCAACGGCGCCGCCGACAACCCACCACAGGGCGACATTGGGCGCACGCAGCGTGGCCACGATGATGCGGGTCCACGACCGGTTGGTCAGGATGAGCATCAGGTTGGCCACAACCAGGGTTGCGAAGGTAAGGGCGCGTGCGTTGGTTGCAGTCTCTCCCCGGTACAGCGTAATCGCAAATACAGCCAACACCACCAGAAGCACGCTCACGCCCTGGAAAAAGCTCAGCAGCAGCAATTGCCGGGAGAGCAGCGGCTCGCGGGGATCGCGCGGAGGACGCTGCATCAGTCCGGGCTCTCCCGGTTCGGCTTCGAAAGCGATCGAGCACGCCGGATCAATGATCAGCTCCAGAAAAAGCACATGCACCGGCATGAAGATCAATGGCCATTTGAAGATGACGGGAATCAAGGCCAGACCTGCGATCGGTACGTGAACCGCGAACACGAAGGCCATGGCCTTGCGCAGGTTGTCGAAGATACGCCGCCCCAGCCCGATAGCGGCCACGATGGAAGTGAAGGAGTCATCCAGCAGCACGAGATCGGCGGCTTCGCGTGCCACGTCGGTTCCGCGACCGCCCATGGCAATGCCGATCTGCGCCGACTTCAGAGCGGGGGCATCGTTGACGCCGTCGCCTGTCATGGCCACGATTTCGCCGGTTGCCTTCAGCGCATTCACCAGGCGCAGCTTCTGCTCGGGCACTACTCGCGCAAAGATGTTGGTAGACTGCACGCGCTTGGTTAGTTCCGCATCGCCCATGTTTTGGATTTCGGCTCCGGTAAGGACACGCTCCGCTGCCCGCATCCCGATGCGCTGGGCTATGTGTTGCGCTGTGACCGGATAGTCGCCCGTGATCATCACCACGCGAATGCCCGCGCCATAGCATTCCTGCAAGGCTGCGGGGACTTCCTCGCGAATGGGATCAGCCAAGCCAACCAGGCCGACAAACTGGAAGCGCAGCTGACGCTGATGCTCCGGCAGGGGCGTTGTTGTGTCCCATTCGCCTTTGGCGACGCCTAGAATTCGGAGACTTTGCGCTGCCATTTGCGAAGCTCGCGCCTTCACCTCGTCGGTTTCGCGCGGCGACAGGCGGCACAGCTCGGCGATGGCCTCAGGCGCGCCCTTGGCGGCAACGACGTAGCCTCCGCCTGCCGGCTTCCACATCCGCGACATGGCCAGCAGCTTCCGCGATAACGGGTACTCGTGTACCAGCTGCCAGTCGGGATGCAGATGTTCGGTGTCGGCCAGATAGAGTGCCCCAAACTGCTGAAACGCGATCTCCATGGGATCGAATGGATTGCGCTTGCTGGCCAGGATGCTGTACTCAAGTAATTCGTGGAACTGTTCTGGAAGCGCGTCGGTCTTTGCCTTGACGTCGAAAAATTCCCCGCCCGCGAACAGTCTCTGGACTGCCATGCGGTTCTGGGTGAGCGTGCCCGTCTTGTCCACGCACAAGACGGTAGCCGAGCCCAGGGTTTCGATGGCGTTGCTGCGGCGGGTGAGCACGCGTCGCTGGGAAATGCGCCATGCACCCAGCGCGAGAAAAACGGTGAGTACGACCGGGAACTCTTCCGGCAGAAGCGACATGGCGGCGGTGATTCCGACCAGAAAGCCGTCAATCCAGCTTCCGCGAGTAAGGCCGTATATTGCCGCGATCGCAGCACACACGGACAGACCAAGTATCGCCAGAATTCCCACCAGGCGATTTACCTGGACCTGCAAGCGGGTCTCTTCCGGCGTAAGCGTCTCTAGCGCTTTTCCGATTTTGCCCAACTCGGTGTTGGTGCCGATTGCCTTGATTTCGGCAATTCCCTGTCCTTGCACCACCATCGTTCCCGAAAATACGAACGGAAGATCGTCGCCTCCGGGGCGTCCCATGGGGGAACGACCGTCCCAGGGCGCCTTGCGCACCGGCGCCGATTCGCCGGTCAGCAGCGACTCGTCCACCGACAAATTGCCCACGGAAAGCACCACGCCGTCGGCGGGCACGCGGTCACCTTCAAAGAGCACTACCACGTCACCGCGGACCACTTCGCGGCCAGCGATGCGGCGTTGCTGCCCATCGCGGATCACCAGGGCGCGTGGGCTGGAAAGGTCACGCAACGCCTCTAGAGCGCGCTCGGTCTTGCGCTCCTGATAGAGGCTGATGCCCAGGACGAGGAAGATCGAAACCAGCAGGACGAGCGCGTCTTTCAGCTCGCCGAGAACCAGGTAGATACCGCCGGCCCCCAACAGCAGGAGAATCATGGGCTCGCGCACGATGTCCCAGGCTGTTGCCAGAAGGTTGCGAGGCTTGGCTGTGGGCAGCTCGTTCGGACCCTCCGCTTCGAGTCTGGCAGCGGCTTGTGCTTCGGTGAGTCCGCCCAGCCTGCCGATATCATTCGCGAGCGATAGCATTGATCAGTCTGCAGCAGTTGAGCCTAACACACGCAGCAGATCGGGTGATCGGGTCATCAGGTGATCGGGTGATCTGAACCCCACTTGAAAACACAAAACTTCAGCTTTCGTCGCGCTCGGGGGCGAGCCGCGCTAGGAAGAAAATCGCCACTCTGTCGCTCGAAAGGCCGAGCGACAAAGGTGAGCCAACTCTAGTTCGAGCTCATGAAGCGGGAGAACGTACGCCAGCCCTCATCTGCTTTTGAAATCATGAGAAAAAGCAGATGCCTTGCCGGGCTACCGCTCTCCTCGTCATAACACCGGCAGGCCGGGCCTCATGCGATGAAGTCCAGAATGGCACAGGCTTTGCGCGGGACATGCAGTTTTCAGCGTCGTAAAGCCGCTCACGCGCACTACAATGCGAGCGATTCAGGGCTCCAAGAGGAGGTTCTGGATGAAATCTCGCAGAAAACACCCGTGGTTTTTCTGTGCCGCTGTTGCAATGGTTGTAGTTGCTGGCTTGATGGCGACGCAACCCGCTCTGGCGCAGAATATTTCCTTTCGTAGTTTCAGTGATTGGGCAGCTATTGGCCCGCCGGCAGATGAGTATGCCGCCAAGCTGTCCAAAATTTCCGCTGCCACTCTCGGCAAGAGTGGACAGGTGACCTTCACCAAGTACACGCCTACCCCGCCGATTCCCAAAGAGTTCAAGAATATTGTGGCCGCAGTTGGCGCTGGGGGACCCCTGGCGGGCGGAACTGGATTCGATGCTGCGTACATTTCCGGTGGGGATATGAATCCGGCATGGGGATTTATTTACAACTCGGGGGTTCCCTTTGGCCCCAACTTCGACGAGTTCGTGGGCTTTCTCTATGGGAAGTCTGTTGACGACGGCGCTCTGACCGGACTCGACCTGCTGCAGCAAATCCTCGATCAAAGCGGCAAAAACATTGTGGCGTTTCCCATCGTCGCGAGCAGTCAGCAAGGCTCCGGCTACTTCATGCAACCGGTGGGCAATGCGGGATCAACCCCTGGCATAGGCTTGGCCGGATTGTGTCAGCAGAACTGGACCTTCCGCTACCTGCCGCCGGCGCAGTTCGTGATTGATCGCGCGTGCGACAACCTGGTAGCCAGCGGCGTAATTCCCAAGAAGAACATCAAGTTCATTCAAGCCATCTCCGGTGGCGGGTCGCTGGTAAAGGCAGTGGCCGACGGGCAGATCCAGGCGTACGAAATGGCCACTCCTCTGGATGATTTCACTCAGTTGTTCGGGCGTCCCGAGGGAAATCCCGGAACGGTTGGGACCCGGTACATGCACCTGCCTGGCTGGCACCAGCCCTTCCTGATCACCTACATGATCGTCAACAAGAAAGTCTGGAACATGTTGAGTCCTGCGCAGCAGGCGCTGGCCATGAGCGTTGCTCGCGACCAGGTGGCCTCGTCGTACGGTGAAAACCTGCGGCAGCAGGGCGCCATGCTGAAGCAGATTCTGACTGCCAATGACAGTGACCCGAATCCCAAGAACAAGATGGTGCTGGTGCAGTGGCCTGAGAAGGACTTGGCGCTGCTTAGAGATGCGACCATTCAGTTCCTGAACGCCCGCGTGTCGGATGCGAAACTCAGCGAACAAGATCGGAAGGACTACAGCAGGATCCTCGAGTCGCTTCGCGTGTATGTCAGCGCCAACAATGGGTACTGGAAGATGCGTGAAGTGCCGAGCGCCCTTCGTTTCGAGGGCTGGTACGGTCCCGATGGCAAGAAGAGTTGGAACCAGAGCCTGAAGTAAACGTTTATGTGCTGGCGTGCAGGACGGCGTCGCCGACTGTCATTATTGATCGCTGTGTAAAGAGCGTCCTCTTGAATTGTCGTTCCGAGGAGCAAAGCGACGAGGAATCTGCTTTCCGCGCCGAACAGCAGATTCCTCGCTATGCTCAGAATACAACTCTCAGGACATTGCTCTTATAGAGGCAGCAATGGCTTGTCCAACCCTGCAGCTTCTGGGTTGTTCTTCAAGCTGTTATCGACTGCGTTTTCCACTCTATTTGAGGTCGTGCACGTAAGTGGCGAGCTGGGAAATCTCTGCACTCGACAGCTTGCCTTCGAACGCCGGCATCTTGTTTTTGCCCTTGCCGATGGCCTTGGCGAGTTCGGCAACCGATTGCTTGTGGACCTGCGGCGAGCGCAAATCAGGAATGTTCATCTTGGTTCCCATGGGAGTTTTCCCGGCGGCGTCAGCGCCGTGGCACATGGCACATTTCGCCTTGAACAGTGCTTCACCTGGCTGCTCTGCGTACAGGTTGACGGAAGCTCCCAGGAGCATGATCAGAACCGCGAGCAAAAGGCATTTTGTTGTGGATGTTTCCAATTGACCTGACATGGTTTTTCCCTCTCCTCTTGAGAATTTTTCTGAAAACTACAACCCAACAGCGGCGTCATCCTGAAAGACGGAGGCTTGCTTCTGGCTGGAGAAGACCGAGGGATCGGCATTCTTTCAGCCATGCGCGGTAACCCAAATGCAGATGCCTCGACTCCCGGACCCTGCCCCTTCGCTCAGGTCAGGGTCAGGGTCCAGTCGCTCGCCATGACGCCCTTGTTAGGTAAAACTACCGAGAGTCCTCCGTTTATGAACTAAGACTGCCGATTTGGTGCGAGGGCGCCACTTCGGTCGCGCTCGCTGCCACCTCTGCTGCCTCGCCGGGCATATAGGAGCGCACTCGTTCCACCACTTCCGGCAACGCCTGCTCGCGTCCTTCTTGCACTTCCCAGACGGAGATGATGGGGAAAAATTTTGTGAACAGCATGTACAGGAAGATAAAGGTCGCGCCGAAGCCCAGCGTGATCGCAATCTCAACCCATGTGGCGGTGTATCTTGGCGTGAGCCACGGCAGTCGCGGGTGCGACAACGTGGGCACCACGATGGTGTATCGCTCCAGCCACATGCCAATGATCACCGAAGTGGACGCGATCACCGTCCCGTTTACAGTGCGCGTTTTCTTACGCGCCAGAATTGTGAACGGGATAATGAAACAGGTGATGAACATCGCCCAGAAAGGGACCGCCCATGGCCCGGTAACTTTGGCCCACAAGACGACCATATGCGCGGGTTCATTTCCGTATAGGGTGGTCAGGTATTCACCGAAGGTGAAGTACAGCCACAGCAATGTCATCACCAGCAGCAGCAGGCCGAGATTGTTGAAGTGGATCGGCTTCAGATAATCCTGAAGGAAATAAATTTTGCGGATCAGCGCCATGGCGACAATCAGCGCCGCGATGCCGGAGAAGATTGCGCCCACCACGAAGTAGGGGCCGAAGATGGCTGAGTGCCACATCGGCTGCACGGTCATGGCGAAGACCCACGAGACCACCGTGTGCACCGACACCGCGACCGGAATCACCAGCACCGCCATAAATGCAATGGCGCGATTCAAAATGCGGATCTGCCGTTCAGTTCCTCTCCAGCCGACGGCCAAGGTGCGATAAAGCCAGCGCGGCTTAGCGCCGAAATCGCGCAAGATCGCGAGGTCGGGGATCAGCGGCAGGAACAGGTAAATGGAGCTGCAGGTCAGATAAATGCTGATGCTGCAGACGTCCCAAATCAGCGGCGAGCGGAAGTTCGGGTGCTTCAGGACGTTGAGCGCGCGGTCGGGCCGCCCCAAGTCCATGATGATGCTGCCGACGCCGAAGAACAGTACGAGTACGGTGATCACCTCGGCAGCGCGCGTGATGGACCGCCGCCATTCGGCATGACAGAGGCGCAGGATGGCGGAGATCAAGGTTCCAGCGTGGCTGATGCCCACGAAGAAAACGAAATTGGTGATGTAAAAGCCCCAGTACACGGGCACGTTCAGGCCGGTGACGCCCAGGCCACGGCTGAGCTGTCGTAACCAGGCAAAGCACGCAACCGCAGTGAATCCCAGCAGGCCAAGCGCGATGTAGTAAAACGAGCCACGAGTAGCCACGATGGGCTGAAGCAATACCGCATCGCCGTGCAGGTCAGAGTTTGGTTTGTTTGCCGGTTCCACCGCTCCACTCCCCTTCCGAGAGGTAAATAACTTTAGGCTTGGTACCCAGGTCATCGAGGGGCCGGAAGGCGCGAGGGCTGCGCGCCAACTCGGAGACCATGCTGTCGGGATCGTCCAGATCGCCGAAAAACATCGCGTTTGCCGGACAGACTTCCACGCAGGCCGGAACGTACTCGCCTTCGGCTATGTTCCGTCCGGCTAGCCGCGCCTGCTCCCTTGCTTTCTGCAACCGGTGATGGCACAGCGTGCACTTTTCCACCACACCTTTGGGGCGGACGGAAACATCGGGACTGAGGCTTTCCTTCAGATCGCCGGGAAATTCCGGTTTGTAGAAGTTGAACATGCGCCGCGTGTACGGGCAGGCGTTGGTGCAATAGCGGCAACCGATGCAGCGGGCAAAGATCTGGCGCACGATGCCGTCGCGTCCCATGCCGGTAGCCTGGACCGGGCACACGAGAATGCACGGCGGATTGTCGCAGTGCACGCACGGCATGGGCTCAAGACGCATGCTCAACCGCGGATATTCGCCTTCCAGCACCGGCAGCACGCTCAGCCAGGAAATCGTGCGGCCGCGCATGGCTTCGTCCGGCGGCACGCAGGGAACATTGTTCTCTGTCTGGCAGGCCACCGTGCAACCTTGACAGGCCGTGCATTTCGCTAAATCAATGACCATTCCCCAACGCGACATAATCCGTCCTCAAGCTCGATATACCTTCACGTATGTAGTGGCGGTCTGAGGCAGGCCTGATACCGGATCTAACTGCTCCTCTATCAGCGTCAGCGGATTGACGCCGCGACAGGCCCATGCGCTTCCTGCGGTGTGTCCGTAACCCAGCGGGAGGTGAACCGCATCAGGATGCACGCCCTGGTACAAGCGTGCACGCACTTTGGCACGACCGCGTTTCGACTCGATCCACACATAATCGTTGTCGCTTACGCCAAGCTTTTTTGCAGTCTCGGGATTGATTTCCATCCAACTGTCCCATTTTTCGAAAAGCTGTAGCCCGGCGATTTGCTGCAGGTAGGGCAGGTGCGCACCCTCGCCACGCGCAAACGGCAGCACCTCCACAGGCATCAGGACCAGTGGATAATCCTTCGGCGGCGGCTTTACAGCCGGTTGATGAGGCAGAAAGGAACGATCATCGTTCAGCTTAATGCCGGTCAGCTGCGCAGCTTCGGAATGTTTTGTACTCCATTCAGCCAGCGCCTGGGAGTAAAACTCGAAACGTCCGGAACGCGTCTGCGCCACGCGGCCCCATTCTCCGTAGTAGTAGCTGGGTTCCCACCAGCCGCCCTGCTCCTGCATCTGCGTCCAGAGTTCATCCGCGTTGGAGTAGGTGGGCGCGCGCCAGCCGGAACGCTCCAGCAGCCGGTTCCAAGTCTCTTCCAGGGTAGAACTGAACACCGCACCGCTTTGCGTGGCAAAAATTTCCTTCACTTGATTTTTGAGATAGTCCTCGAAGCTCGCATAAGGGAAGGCGGCAGCCAGAGGGCCGCCCAGCTTCTGTGCCATGAACAGGAACACGTCGCCGGGATCGCGCGATCCGTGCCGCGCCGGCAATACAGGCGCCGAAATGGATTGCACGGCATTGCCGAATGTCGGCGGAGCGGCAGCGTCATTCCATTTTTCCAGGAACGTGCATGCGGGCAGGATGAGGTCGGCGGTTGCCGAGCTCTCGTCCATGAACGTCGTGAAACTGGCGATGAACGGCACCTGGCGAAATGCTTGGGCGAACGCTTCTCCATTCGGTTGCTCGAAAACCGGATTGCTCTGGTGCAGCAGCAAGGCCCGGACCGCATAGGGCCGTTGCGACATGATTGCTTGCGGCAGCCGCGAAAGATGATGCGCAGGAAACAGATGGTCGGGGGCGCTGTCAACGCGGGCCTCGCGGATGCGTTCGCGCAACTGGTCATCGCTCGAGCCGGGAGGCTCCTGCTGAAGTAGAACTCCTCCAGGAACGTCCAGGCTGCCCATCATGGCATTGAGACTGTGGACCGCCATGGCGGCGGAGGGATTTCCGGGCAGTGTGCTGGTCTGATGATCTCCAATTGCGACCGCTGGCCGGTTGTGTCCGAATTCACGCCCCAGGCGCAGAATGGTTTCCGCGGGGACGCCGGTAATGTTGGCGACATCGTTTAAGCGGTATTCCGTCAGGACCAGTGAACGAAAGCCGAGATGCGATTTGCCCTGGGCATCGTGCCAGTCGTCGAATCCGAAGGTGCGCTCGCGGACGAAATTCGCATCGTAAAGACCTTCGCTGATCAGAACGTAGGCGATCCCTAAGGCGAGCGCAGCCTCTGTACCCGGACGAATGGGGACCCACTCGTCGGCCCGAGCGGCGGTCACCGAAAGACGCGGCTCAATTTGCACGAACTTGGCGCGGCGTCCGTTGTTTGCCTGCCGCCATCGCCCAAATGAGCGCATGATCGCAACCGGCGAACCCCAGCCTTCCAGCAGGTTCACGCCGAAACTGGCGACATACTGGGAATTGTCAAAATCGTAGGCGACCGGCTGGGTGACGCCTTGCTGCAGGTACAGCGCGCTTTGCAGCGAATCCAAGCCAGAGGGCATGTTCAGGTAATTCGGCGAGCCGTAGGCGAACATGAAGCGCCGGAGGAGGCGACCGAGCAAGTTGCGCGAATCGCGATCAATCAACACTGCCGTGTGTGGCTGGCCGGCGGCGCGCAACTCACGCAGCTTGGCGACCAGGGTGCCCAGCGCCTCGTCCCAGGAAATGTCCTTCCAGCGGGGGTTTTCGCGACTGCCCACGTTTTTCATGGGAGCACGGAGGCGGTCCGGATGATAGAGCTGTTGCAGTCCGGCAAGGCCTTTCGGGCATAGACCTCCGTGGCTGACCGGATGCACAGGATTGCCCTGGATCTTGACTGCTCGCTTGCCAATCTTGCGTACGCGCAGCCCGCACCCAGACGCGCACAAGGAGCAAGTCGCGGTAGCCCAGGTTTCCGGCCCGCCAGGTACACGGGTTTCCTCACCGTGCTCCAGCGCGGCGTTCATCGTGCTGATATCGCGCATGGTGGCGCCGGAAGTTGCGACGCCGAGAGCGCCGCCTGCCGCGACTTGTAAGAAGAAGCGCCGATTGATGGTCATTGCGTTTTTTCCTGCTTGGCCGGGCGATGGTTCAAAAAGTCCATCAAGTCAGTAATCTCGCCGGGACGAAAACGAGGCCAGGGTATCTGCTGCTGGACCATGGTCTGTAGCATCAGCGGGCCATGGTTCCAAAAGGCGGTGGCAAGCGGGATGGCAGCCGCATTGCCTTGCCACTTGGCGAGATCGGGAGCGACGCTGCCGCGCGTTCCTGTATGGCATGACGCACACCCTTTTTCCTTGAAGGTGCGCCGTCCACGCTCCACGTTTCCTTGACGTTCGAAATAACGCTCAGCAAACAGATAGGCGATCAGGTCTGCCATTTCCTTGTTGGAAAACTGCGGCCGGGACACCTGTTGCGCTTGCATGCTGGCCCACATGGCGGGAGCGTGGTTCCACATCTGACCGGCGAATTGACCCAGCGTACGGGGAAGGGCACGGCTGCCGAGATCGGGTGCGCGACCGCCGCCGACGCCCCCTACCGCGTGGCAAGCCGCGCACCCTTTGCTCTTGAACAAGCGGCGTCCGGAAGCCGGATCGGCTGGTCGCAGATAAACGCTTCCACGCGAAGTCGGAGCCGTGGTGCGGATGTAGGCGATGAGATCGGGAACATCGTTGTCCTTGAACTCCGGCCAGCGCAGGCCGCGACCTGCCATCGCTTTCTGCATTTCCGGAGCGTGGTTCCACATGGTCTGCACCCAACTCACTGGATTGCGATAAGCGGCCCACGATCTGAGATCGGGACCGACACGGCCGCCCTGTCCGCCCACTGCATGACAGCGAAGGCATTGCTTCTCAGCCAGCAGTTGGCGTCCGCGGTCAGGATCGCCAGGCTCGTCGAGAGAACGCACCGAGTAGAGAAAAGCAAACAAGTTTGCCATCTCAGCATTAGTGAACTTGGGAGGTTCCACGCGCTCGATACTCATTTTCTGCCACATGGCGGGAGCATGGTTCCACATGCCGGCCAGCAATTCCGCCGCGCCCAGATTTCCGCCCGGCGCGCGCGCCAGGTCCGGCGCAGTGCGTCCTCCTTCGCCAAGCACCGAATGGCAGCGCGCACATCCTTTGGCGAAGAAGGTCTGCATGCCTGCTTTGGCATCGCCGGGAAGAAAATAAGCCCCCGCGGCAGACTGCGCGTGAGCCAGAGGCAGAAACAGCAATCCGCAGAGCAGCAATACCGCGATCATTATTCGCAGGCACAGCGGAATCGGGTTATCGGTGACAGTCATTGCAATCCGTGTACACGCCACGTTGAATGTGGCAATTGATACAGTCATTCATGTCCAGGGGACGGAAACGCGCGGTCGGCGGCACGCTCCTTTTTTGCATCTCGCCGTGGCAAACCGCACACTCCACTTTCCCCTCCTGCACGTGCCGGCGATGGGAAAAATAAACATGAGTGGGGACGCGCGTGAGCTGGGTCCAGACCAGTTCCCTGCCCGCTGCAGCCGCGGCGCGGACCTTTGCTTCCTCAGGACTTTGGCCCAGAGCTGATTCGTGGCACGTCATGCAAGTGGACAATTCTGGCAGTGTGGCTCGCGCCTGCTCCTGCGCCCCGGAGTGACAGTCGGTACAGCCCACGCCATTTTCTATGTGCTTCTTGTGGTTGAAAGCGATCGGCTGGACGGGCTTCTTCGCTCCCCATACAAACAGGCCTACCACAAAGCACAAGGCGAAACTTGCAACCGCTGTGCGACCCGAGCGCAGTTTTTCCATCAGCACGCCGAAGTTGCGCATCACTGTTTTTCCTCCGGCGGCGTGTTCAGAAAGGTGACCAGATCGCCCACTTCGTTTTCTGCCAGAGAAGGCCAGGCCTTGTTCAGCTTTCGGCATTTCTCGTACATGTCCGGACCATGGCGCCACAGCCCCGATGCGAGCGTAATCGCGGTGAAAATTTCGCCCCGCTTGCGCAAGGCGGGAGCCTGCTCACTGCCTTCGGCCCTGGCGCCGTGACAATCGGCACAACCGCGTAACTTGAATAAATCGCGGCCGACAGCCGATGAGCCTCCGGTCTCGAAATAGTGGTTCGCGTACAGATAGGCGATCAGATCGGCCATCTCCTGACCTTCAAATGTGGGCCTTTTCAAACCACGCTTCTCCATTTCCTGCATCATTTCTGGCGAGTGGTTCCACATGAGCCCGGCGAACTGCACAATGCTTCGCGGGAGCTGGTGTCCGGGACCGAAATCGGGACCGACGGTCTTCCCCTTCATGGCCAGCGCATGGCAGGAACTGCATAGCTTGGTGTGGAACAATCTGCTGCCGCGTTCGGGATCAGCAGGAAGCAACTGGTATTCGTACCGGGGACTGGTGCTGACGTCGCGCATGTACGCCAGCAGGTCCACCATCTCGCGCCCTTTGAACTCCGGCCACGAGAGACCCGTCTTTTCCATATTGGTTTTCATCACGGGCGCGTGATTCCACATCACCTGCGTCCAGGCGATGGGCGTATCTACTCCCACGGTGGACAAATCGGGACCGGTGCTGCCGCCGTCGCCATGAACGGCGTGGCAGCGCACACACCCCTTTTGCTTAAACAAACGTTTCCCTTCCAGCGCGTTCCCGGGCTCGTCCAGGTAGCGCGAGGTGTAGAGAAACGCCGCCAGGTGTGACATGTCTTCGTTGTCAATGCTGGGATAGCTCACGCCCTTGGTCTGCATGCGCTGCCACATGCGGGGCGCGTGGTTCCACATCGCAGCCACGAGTTGGTTCAGAGTGGAATTCGGCTCGCGCTCAAAACCCAGGTCAGGTCCTTCCCCCTGGCCGACACCATTCACAGAGTGACACTTCGCGCAGCCGGACTTGCGGAACACCTCGAGGCCGGCGCGCGGATTCCCCACCATGAAGTTTGCCCACCATGCCCTGGAGTAGTTTTGTCGCCATGCCCACACGGCCCCGAGCACAGTGAACGCTGCTGCCGCTGTCAACAACCACAGGACGAGCTTTCGTGACCAGGTCACAGCACTCCTCCTTGCGCCACTCGAGTGACCATATCCAAAGCAGTTCAAAGTCCAACCGTGATCAGCTAGCGTTTTTCCATGATTTGGCCTAATGACAGGAACTCAAGAACGACAGCGGGCCCTCCACTGCAGTTAATTGTGTTTAGGACGGGTTACAAAGCGGGTCGGACTGTTACCTGGAGTTAACACCTTGGGTAAGTGCTTTGTGCGCGCCTAACACCCAGGTCCTGAGTGATCATCCGCTTACGCGGGTCGCAGCTACTTACAGGAAAGGAAGCGTGCTTGCAGGAGCGGCGTTTATCCTGATTTCCTGGCAGGTCACGTTATGTCCCAGTCTACCCAAGAACCAGTGCGGTGGATGTCACATGAAATCCTGGAAACGCTCACCCGGCCTTGGATGATGGACATCCTTTCAGCGCTGAGCAGCAATGGACCGATGCGTTTCGGGGTCTTACGGCGAAGCATCACCGGTATTTCGTGCCGCATATTGACGGAACGGCTACGCCTGCTCGAGCAGAAAAAGTTCGTTTTGCGTCACTTTGAACCGACGATTCCACCAGCCGTGACTTACAGCGTTACCAGCCGGGTCGCAGACATTGAGAAAGCCTTCGAAGTCTGGGACCAGATGTCGCGCAAATGGCACAGCGAAGACACCGCAGCGGAGGCATACAGAATGGCCGCAGTGGGTATAGCGCTCAATGCAGCTTCAGGTTCGACTCGCGGCGTTCAACAATCGAAGATCGCACCAGCCAAGCTCAGCGCACGGGAATAGCAAAGCGGCGGAGCAATTCGTAGAAAGACTTGCGGCTGATCTGTGCCTCGCGGGCCGCCGCCGAGATGTTTCCCTGATGTTGCTCGAGCAATGAGAGCAGATACTGCTTGCCGTTGTCCTCCAGCCACTGCTCGCGTGCCGCCTTGTAGCTCGTGAATGGCGGAGTGACATTGCCAGTCTGCTGATTGCGTACAGTTTCCGGCAAGTCGGCCGCACCCACGTTTCCATCACACAGAACTACCGCCCGCTCCACAACGTTACGCAACTCGCGAACATTGCCGGGCCAGTGGTAGGCCTGAAGCAATTGCAGAGCTTCCGGCTCAATCTGCACATCCGGTTTGTTGACTGCGGCACCAAAAACACGCAGAAAGTGCTCCACCAGCAATGAGATATCGCCCTGGCGTTCGCGCAGCGGCGGCAACGTGATGGTGACCACATTGAGGCGATACAGCAAGTCGGGACGGAAGCGTCCCTGTTGCGCCTCGTTCTGCAAATTACGGTTCGTAGAGGAGACAACGCGGACATCTACATTCGTCAAGCGCTCGCTCCCCAACCGGCGGAATGCACGCTCCTGAAGCGTCCTAAGCAATTTTGCCTGGAGTTCGGCGTTCATCTCTCCGATCTCGTCGAAGAACACCGTGCCGCCATTGGCGATTTCCAGCAATCCTCGCTTGAGTTGATCAGCGCCCGTGAACGCGCCTTTTTCGTATCCGAACAGTTCGCTCTCCAGCAGGTGCGACGGCATGGCGGCGCAGTCAATGGGAATGAATGGTCCGTTGCGCCGCGAACTGTTGGCATGCAGCGCGCGAGCTACCAACTCTTTGCCGGTCCCGCTCTCTCCGAGCACAAGCACGTCAGCATCGGATGATGCCACCTTGGCGACCAGAGCAAGACACGACTGAATTACCTGGCTGCTCCCCACGATGCGACTGGAAGCATCGGTGTCTTTCAGTTGCTGTGACAATGCCGGTGCGGGTCGCAGGGGTCCGCGATGGCGCAATGCGTTGTTGAGCACTGCCATCAATTGGCTTGCGGTAAACGGCTTGCTGATGTAGTTGAACGCTCCCAGCTTGACAGCTTCCACCGCCGACTCAATCGTTCCATAGGCGGTAAAGATGATGACGGTCAGCTCGGGAGCAATCTTCTTCGCCTCCTGCAAAACTTTCAGACCGGTGGTACCAGGCAACCTGAGGTCCACGAGGGCAAGATCAAAGGAATTCTTCCGCAACAGAGCCAGGCCGGCATGGGCGGCGGAAGCCAACTCGACTTCAAAACCTTCGTCCTCGAGAATGGTCTGGCAGCTCTGCAGAATTGCGTCGTCGTCATCAATAATAAGGACGCGTGTTTTCATACTCTGGCCTCCGCCGGCAACACAACCACGAAGGTGGTCCCGGCGCCGGGTTCGCTCTCCGCCCAGATCTCGCCTCCATGCTTCTTCACGATTCCATGACTGACAGAAAGTCCGAGTCCTGTCCCTCGCCCGGGTTCCTTGGTCGTATAAAAAGGATCGAAGATGCGCGGCATCTGCTCGGGGAGAATTCCCACCCCCGTGTCTTTGACTGCAAGCCGTACGCCGCCCTCTGAATTGGAAGATGCCTCCACGACCAGCGTGCCGCCCGACGGCATGGCGTCAATGGCATTCGTTAGCAGGTTCAACACCAATTCGGTCAGGGCGCCAGCGTCGGCATATACCGAAAGCCCGAATGTAATCTGGCGTTCCAGGCGTATGCCGTGATCGTCCAGACGGTGCTGGATCAGCGTGATGGCCGTCTCCAGCACCCCGGCGACTTCGACTTGGCTGAGATGAAGTTGCGACTGGCGGGAAAAATTCAGCAGGCCGCTGACGATGCGGGAAACACGCTCCGCCTGATTGGCGATGAGTTGCAGGCTGCTGCGCTGACGCGCCGTCAACCCGGGTGCGCTGCGGTCTTCGGCCATGTGGCTGGCCAGCGACAAGATGCTGGTGATGGGCGTGTTGATCTCATGAGCCATCCCGCCCGCCAGTTCGCCGATCGAGGCGAGCTTGGCAGCGTGCGTCAACTGGCGGTGCGTCTCTTCGAGTTCGGTATATTTGCGTTTTAGTTGACGGTCGGTTTCCGCCACGATGATGCCGATGATGCCAGTGGCCAGCACCACCACCACGGTAAAAACGGAATAAATAAAGATGATGTATTTGCCGATGTAGCGGTCAATGTAATCCATGGTGCCGAGGAGCTCAATCCGGTTGGCCTTGTTGCGGACGGGGCTGCTCTCCAGCGGCAGGGACACCATTTGAAAACTGTTGGCGGGTTCTGGGATAGCGCTGTCAGAAGCGACCGCAGTTGTTGCCCTGATCTCGTACTTGATTAACCAACTATCTGTGTAGCCAAAGATCGCCTGCTGGGAACCCAGATACACATTGACTCTGCGCAATTCCGGAATATTGGCAAACTCGGCGATCACCCGGTCGCTCACTGAGGTATGGCGTAACACCTCGGTGAAGTCCTCTCCTTTAGCGCGATTTATCTCATTGCGGAGGAATTCAGCGAATTGCAGCGACCGCTGTTCTGCCAGTCGCATGTACTGGTATTTTTCCATTCCCGCCGTGACCAGCATGATCAGACTTGCGAGAACGATGAAAGTAAGGTTGAGACGGACAAAAATACGGTCCAGCAGGTTCGGTGAGCGCTCGCCGACCACCCAGGCAAAGACAAACAGCGAGGCCGAAAGCACAACTTCCTCCGCCTCCCAGAGGAATACTTCTGCTCGCGCTGATTCCAGGGCGCACGCGAAATGCAAAACCAGAGCCAGCGCACATAGAGCCAACGCCGCCAGGTATGCACGACCGCTCGGCAATCCGTTGCGCACGACCGCCCGCGCGCTGAGGGCGATGGCAGCCAGGGCCACCACGTCGCACATCAACATGGACGCGGAATGCGGCCGTGCACCAGAGATCCACAGGCGCGAGGCAAGCCCTCCATCCAGCAGTGTAATCGCGATCGCGCCCGCGCAGCCCAGCAGCATCCACGGAATCACTCTTCGCTTATTGCCGGAAAGAGCTTCGAATGTGGCTACCAGGATGATAAACGCACAAACGAGGAGCGCGTGCGTAGCATGCTCCAATGGCAGCGATTGCAAGCCGGCGCCGTAGAAGAACCGCGTCCCGAAGGAGAAGGTCAGAAGCGCAAAGCGGAGTACCAGCAAAGCGAAGACCACGGCGAGCAAACGATCGCTCAAGTCCGCCGGTTCCTTTAATGGCCGAAGCTGATACAGAAGCACCAGCAGGGTCAGTCCCGCGAGGAGCACGTGGAATAGATTGAATATGAGCAGGGTTTCGGCTGTGCCGTTCTGCACCAGCCAGGATATGGTCCCCATTGCCTGCTCCCCTCTACCCCGCCCCACGCGGGGCCGCGCGAGTATCCAGCGTCGGCGCGAACACCTACGGGAAATCACCGGCTGCAGAGGCCAGCGATGCGCAATAACAACTATGGTGCATGGGTTTGCACCAACCGGTTACATGGTGCAGTGATCTAGAACACAATGCCATGTGATGCCATCGGCGTCCTTGCCCGGCTACGGGAAGCTCCGACCTTCACCGTTGGGCAGCGGTCCTAGACGGGACTCTTGCCACTTGCGCGAGAGCTGTTCCAGGGTCTCCAGCAGTGCCTGAACATCTTCAATGCGTTTCGTCACGCCATAGGTGACCGCCGGGGGAATGGTCGGTTCGTAGTGTCGAAAGACGAAATCGTAAGCTTCAAGCTGTCGTAATCGTTCCCTTAATACCCGAGGCGATACTCCTTTAATAGTGCGATGTAGAACGCCAAAGCGGGTTGGTCCGTTGCCGGCCAATGCCAGCAAAATCTCCACTGTCCATGCTCGTGAAAGCAGATCAAGAACTGCGTGGGCGTGGTAGTGCCTCGCCCCGGAATTTGAGCCCATTTCCTCATCCCCCAGAGTATTTACACAATGTAAAACCCGATTGAGGTACTTACTTACCATAAAGTGCCTACTTGTCCCTAGGGAAAAATCTTGATTCAATCCAGCCAAATTCCTCCAAGGGTGAGATCACTTAAGCGAAGAATGCTGGAAGACGTTGGCTTCTTCGGCTCACCCTGCACATTTGTTCACGTGTAAGAGGGGTTTCCCTTTTCAGGGGGATGGGGAAAAGACAATGAAATTTCTGAATGGAGTAATTCTGACCATTGTGCTCGTGGCCTGCACCAGCGTATATGCGGGCGCTGCTGGGGAGGCCAAAACCGCCGCTGCCAAGCCCAACGCCGGGAAAAATAATGGCGACTACGTTGGCACCGACACTTGTATCACCTGCCACGACCTCCAGTACAAACATTTCAAGAACACGGTAATGGGGAAAGTTTTCGCGAACCCCCGTACTGCGGCCCAAAAACTCGGATGCGAAGCATGCCATGGTCCCGGCAAAGCCCACGTGGAAGCCGGTGGCGGCAAGGACACAATTCCCATTCGCTTCGGGAAGGACTCCAGGAACACAGCCGAGGAACAGAACGCCGCTTGCTTAACCTGTCATCAGCGGGGCAATCGGCTCTTCTGGAAGGCGAGCCCGCATCAGTCGCGCGGCATGACTTGCGTTGATTGCCACCAGGTGATGCAAAACCTGCAGCCGACGCTGATCGGCGAGGCACGTTTCAACGCCCCGCTAAGTGAGATCAACGCTGTAAAGAAAAGCCAGCCGGAGCTCTGTTTCCAGTGCCATCAAATGCGACGCGCCCAGTTGCAACGCTCATCGCACATGCCCTTCCGCGAAGGTAAAGTGACCTGCACCAGTTGTCACAATCCTCACGGATCGCCGAATCCATCGCTGCTGATCCAAGCGACGCTGAACGAGAATTGCTATAGCTGCCACGCTGAACGCCGTGGACCTTTCTTGTGGGCCCATCCGCCCGTAACCGAAAACTGCGGCACCTGTCACGACGTACACGGTTCCACCAACCCGCAATTACTGAAGGTGCGCACTCCCAGACTCTGCCAGCAGTGCCACACTACGTCGGCGCACGGCGGTTTTCCCGGTGGCAACGTGCTTGCCGGCCCCACCGGCAGCAGCCAGCAGGTTGGCTACAACAGCCGCGTGCTGAACCGGGGCTGCACGAACTGCCACTCGAAGATCCACGGAACTAACGCGACATCCGGCAAGTTTTTCATCCGCTAGGGATAAGGAGAGAGAGCAATGAACATGACGAGAACACTTGTAGTATGTATCCTGCTCGCGCTCCTGCTTGCTCCGACTGCAGTTTTCGGGCAGGAGGAGGAGGTCGCTCCCGGGCATGGATTCATCGAGTTCGGCGTGCGCGGTGTGACCGGAGACGTGGACGCCAGTGACAGGCATTTGCCATGGGGCGCCAGCGTTCCCTTCAGCAACAGTTTCCGTCCGGACGTGCTGGACTCGACCCTCAATACTTACAACGACTACAGGAACGGCTTTTACATTCCGAAATCGAGCGTGCACCTCGACGATTTCCTGGGCACGAAGAGTTACTTCAGTTGGAAGTCAGCCAGCAACGGTTTCGCCTTCGAAGATGGGCAGGCTATGAACCGGGACCAGAGTTTCCTGGCCACGCTGGGTCACTATGGCTTATACAAACTCCAGTTCCGTTGGGACCAGACACCACACATATTCAGCGGCACCACGCGAACGTTGTTTACGAGTGGCGGCGCGGGCGTGTGGACCGTAAATCCGTTGCTCCGGACGGCACTGTTTGGCGTCGCCACGACCCCCGGCGTCACCATAGGCCAGATGTCCGATGCAATTACCGGCGCGGTGGCAGGTGACTTGGTGTCGGGTGTGCCCGGTGCGCAATTGTTTACGCAAGAGTCGACCCGAAAAAGAGGCACGGGGGTGGCGAGCTGGGACATCACGCCGAACTGGAACGCGTTCTTCCTCTACTCGCGTGAAGATCAGGTTGGCACCCGGCCCATCGGCATGATTATGGGCAGCAGTCCCGCAAGCTCCTCAAAATTCTTCGAAGTGGAGGCCCCGGAACAAATCAACTTTTCCACTACCGACATCAAGGTCGGCACCGAGTTCGGCAAGAAGAGCTGGACCGCACAGTTTGGGTATCAGACTTCTCTGTTCCAGAACAATATTCCCAGCATGCTGGTGTACAACCCGTTCTCCAGCTCCACCGCAACACTGAGCCAGATACAGAATATTGTCGGTCCCGATACGTCAAGGATGGATCTGTACCCCGACAACAAGTACCAGCAGTTTGTCAGCGCGGGTGCAGCAGACATTGGGAAATACGTTCGGCTGATGGCCAGCATTACCCCGGGCGTGATGACCCAGGACGCGAGATTCCAGCCAATCACAACCAACACTTTGCTCGACCTTACGCCGGATCCCGACATCCCGAACCTGCCCCAGGCCAGCCTCAATGGCCGCGTGCAGACGCTGGCCATGAACTATACCGCCGTAGTGCAGCCCACGAAGAGACTGCAATTTGTGGGCAAGTACTATCACTACGACTACGACAATCAGACACCGGAACTCATGGTGAGGGACGTCGTCGGCGATACGAATTTCGCCTCTACCGGCGCCTGCCCCTTGACTGCGAATGGCTATCGCGGTTACTGCGAGGCCGAACAGAGCTCCTTCCACCGCAAGACCTTTGATGTGAGCGGAACTTACTTCCTCACCAAGAAGAACTCTGCCAAGGTAGGCTACCAGCGCGAATGGATGTACCGCGACAACCGCAACGTTGGCGAGAGCATTGAAAACTCGATCTATGCTGCAACCGACCTGAACCTGCGGAAAGATCTACTGCTGCGGGTTTCGGGGCGTCACCAGAGCCGCATGCCGCAAGCCTGGAGCGAGGACGCTTTGGGTTTTCCGTACACGCGCTATCTGGACGAATCAACGCGCCTGCGCACGCGCGGTGATGTGCTCTTGCAGTGGGACGCCACCCAGAAGTTAAGTCTTTCCGCTTTTTGGGGAACGTTGCAGGACAACTACAACGTGCGCGACGCGGTCAACAGCCTGACGGCGCTGGGCGACCCCACGCATAGTCCTCTGGTGGTCGGTGTCCCCGGCGTCAATACCGACTATGTGACGACCATCTACGGGCCGTATTACGCCCACGGATTGCTCAACAGTATCGGAAGAAACTTCGGCTTTGACGTGAATTACGTGCTCACGAAAAATGTCGTTCTGTTCGCAGAGTACACACGGGAGCACAACACCAGCCGTATCCTTGGAGGCAGGCCCAGCACCAGTCCCTGCAGCCAGGATGTGAACGGCTTCTGGACATCCTCCAACTGTGATCCCATCAACGATGTGATCACTTTCACGAAGGATGTGGTGAACACTTACTTTGCTGGAGCGGACATCACCTTCTCCAGGAAAGCCAACGTGAGCATCTACTACAGCCTCTCGGCTGCGCAAAGCAACATTAACAGCGAAGGGGTAAATTGCCAGATAGGCGGCCACGGTACCCCCGTGGTGGGAACGGCGTTTTGCGATCAAACGTTTGCGAACTGGAACCTCGACAGCGCTACCAATCCTGCGGTAGCCTTCGGGTACCCGGAAAGCGTCAGCAGGATTCACGAGGTTGGTGCCATCGCCAAATTTAAGCTGACACAAAACCTGATGCCGAAGTTCCAATACACCTTCAGGATGTTCACCAATGTGGACTGGCAGACGGGAGTCATAAACCCGTTCAGCTACGTGGGAACAACCATTGACCCAAACGGCGTCACCAGCTTCAACAGATTTCTGCTCCTGGGGGCTGACCAGCCGTCTTATCGGGCACACATTATGTCAGCCACTCTGGAATACCACTTCTAACAGCTCCGTTCTTCTCGTGAGGGGTGATCCACTGGGGTGAAACGAGAGTTTCACCCCTTTTTGCAGGCGGATTCGAGAGCCTGGCAGTGCGCGTGATGAACCCATTTCACCGGGCTAAAAAGCTCGCTGCTTCCACCGGAACACGGCGACTGTGGGTCTACTCTAAGTTGCAAATCGTTCCCGCAGATAGACGATTCCGTTTGTGGCGTCCAGCCGGACACAATCACCGTCTCTCAGCAGACGCGTTGCGTTCCTGACATTTGTCAGGGCGGGTATGCCATATTCTCTACAGCGTGTTTCATAAACAGTGCCTCAGCGTAATCCAGAAGCAAGCGATATAGAAGA
>JBHGAZ010000027.1:0-53466 GCA_041946765.1 Terriglobales bacterium | reverse complement strand
ATCTTTTTCTCGTGAATCAGGATATAGGGCTCTTCCAGGACGCACTCCATCCGCTCCGCATCGGTCACAAAGTACGGCGACAAATAACCACGGTCGAACTGCATGCCGTCGACAACCTCAAGCTGGGTCTCCATGGACTTGCCTTCTTCAACCGTGATGACGCCGTCCTTGCCAACCTTCTTCATCGCCTCAGCGATGATGTTTCCGATTGCCTCGTCATTGTTGGCGGACACAGTGGCCACCTCGGCAATCTTCTTCATGTCGCCGGCGATATTCTGCGAATACTGGTCCAGCGCGCCCCTACCCTTCTGATCGAGGGAACCGCAGACGGTCTCGATGGCCTTGTCGATGCCGCGTTTGACGGCCATCGGGTTGGCGCCTGCCGCAATCGTCCTCATCCCTTCTCGGAAAATGGCCTGCGCGAGAACGGTCGCGGTGGTGGTGCCGTCGCCCGCCACGTCAGATGTCTTGGACGCCACCTCTTTCACCATTTGCGCGCCCACGTTCTGCAGCGGGTCTTTCAGTTCGATTTCCTTGGCGACGGTGACACCGTCCTTCGTAATTGTTGGGGAACCCCACTTCTTTTCCAGCACCACGTTTCGCCCTTTCGGGCCCAGCGTCACCTTGACGGCATTGGCCAACACGTTGACGCCATGCAGGATTGCATGCCTTGATTCCTCTCCATGAACGACCTGTTTCTTTGCCATCGATGAATCCTCCAATCAAATTCCAACTGGACGATGGGAATTAACGAGCTCCTATGAGCTCTTCCTTCCCTTCCCTGACCCCGGCGAGAATCCCCAGCACCTCGTCCTCACGCATGATCAGGAATTCTTCGCCATCGAGCTTGACCTCGGAGCCAGCATATTTTGCAAACAGGATTTGATCACCCACCTTGACGTCCAGAGGACGGACCTTACCCTCTTCATTGATCTTGCCCTTGCCAACTGCAATGACCTCGCCCTCTTGAGGCTTATCTTTGGCAGTATCAGGAATGACAATGCCACCGCGTGTCGTTTCTTCCTGCTCGACACGCCGCACCAGAATCCGATCGTGGAGTGGAGTTAATGTCACCGCCATTTCTAATCCTCCTTCGAACGTGAATCGTTTTGCGAAAAAGACGGGCGGGCAGGAAACCACCCGCCCAGTTCGTTGGCCCCTCAAGCGGCGGTCTTCATTCCGCCGGGCCGCTGCTCCGTAGTGCTGAGTTGGCGGCCTTCATTTGCCTTGGCCGTCGCCTTCCACCACAGGACGTTAAGATGAATCACCACCGCCGCTCCCAAGATCGCAGGGACGATGTAGACTTGCTCAATCGGCCACAGCCAATGCCCCAGTACTGGCGAGCCCAGCCATGCGCCCAACCAACCGAGAGCGACTTTTCCGACCAGGGAATCCCAGCCTTCAAGGAAGCGGTAACGGAATGCGTAGTGGTACATCAGAGCGACGACCGCTCCGATTACCAGCAAGACGAGAAATGACCCGAAACTCATCGCTAGCATGAGAGTGACCTCCGGAAAAGAGATCGCTTTTGTAAGAATTCGGCTGCACGGATGCAAGGTGGTTCACTCATACCTCGCATCCGCCCTTTTTCTTGATGTTGTATTGGTTCGCCGCGACCGCTACGCAGCCGTCGCGCCGCTCGAGAGGGCCTTCTGGCCGATGTTTATCTTAATCTGCTTCGGCTTGGCCTCTGCTCGTTTTGCCAGTTCGATCTGCAAGACGCCGTTCACGTAATTGGCATTAACGTGATCGAGGTCGACCGAACCAGGCAGCGTAAACGAACGAGAAAATTTTCCGTAGGACCGCTCTTGGCGGAGGAAATTTTCTTCCTTTTCATCTTTCTCCAGCTTGCGCTCGCCTTTGACCGTCAGAACGTTGTTCTCAATGCTGATCGAAAGGTTCTTTTCGTCAACACCGGGAACCTCGACCTTCAGGTGAATGCTGTTATCGTCCTCGTAGACATCAGCCGAAGGGATGAACTCTCCTTCCGTCAGATCCTGCGTCAGGACGTCGAAACCGCGATCAAAGACGTTGCGAAAAAGCCGATCCATCCGATCCTGGAGCAGAGAAAACTCGCGGAACGGATGCCACTCTGTAATTGCACGACTTGCTTGCCGCGCCATGAGTTTGTCACCTCCATTAGGATGTCACATAATGTTTAGTCGCCTGTTAGCAGAAAATATGATGCAGTAACTGCTATAGGGTTGTCAAGACCTCGTTACTGTGACTGCACTTAATGCAATATACTTATTTTCAGTTATTTACGTTTACCGCCGCGCAATGCTGACGCTGGGTCATTGCTCGGCAAAACTGAAGGAGTGGCCGACTAATTAAGACAGGAAAGGGGAAGGCACACGGCCTTCCCCGGTTATCACTTAGAAGCGCAACGTTTCTGTCTCTCTTCGCCAAAGGTACACGCCTGTGATCGGGTCGAAATACCGGATGCTGCCCTCCGCCGCATAGTCAACGCGCTGATACCCGCCGGAGAATTCCATGCGCCCGCTGGCCACCAGCTTGCGGCGATGCAGACCGGCAGCCTCGTTCGCGATAGCCAGGCCGACCTCACGTGCTTGAGAGCCTCGGCTTTAACCATTTATGAAGGACGGCTTTCAGTCACGAGTGAGGAAAATCCAGCTAGAGATGCGCGTGGCGCGCGCTGCAAAACCGATATGGAGCGAGCCCCCGTCGCCGCTGTGTCTGGTTAAGTTCAGCTTCCTGTCGGTTTCCGTGATTTCCGTCACATGACTCATGAAACGTCCTGGCCTAAGGCACATCGAGAAGGCCGGAGTCCGAGCATCCGACTTGCACACAGCATTCACCTTCAGTTGTTACAGCAATGACAGAGCCGGGTATGCATCAAGCCTTTGTGACAACCGTCACCGACACACAACCTAGGGCTAAAGTGAAAATTCCACCAACGGCACTTTTTGGCTGAAGAACTCTTTGGTTTCTTGGAGAGCGAAATGGTTGGAAAGTGCGCAAACCCGGAATGTAAGGCCACATTCCGCTATCTGCACGAAGGCAAGCTGTTCGTTATTGATCCCCTGCATCCCTTGACATACAAGCCCCGGGCCCAAGGCAAGCAATGGAGGCTCAACCACCTCTGGCTTTGTGAGGATTGCAGCCGAACGATGACCGTCGCCTACACAGGCGGCGAGAACGTGCGGGTGCTGCCAATCTCCCCGAACAGGGGTAATACGGCCGCTGCTCCCTTGGCGGCGGCCTAAAGCTCGTCGGACGGGCTGCGGGTCGCTCCGATTGGGCCTCTTTTGCGCGATGGAGCCGCGTTCTTCTTGCCCGAAGCCCTCCGACGCTCCACAGAGGGTTATTTATGGACGTCGAAAGACTGAAATACGAGCGCAATGTTCTGAAGCTGACCCTGAAGCGGTGGGATGACCTGCTCTCGCCAAAGGAGCGCGAGACGCATCAGGTCCGGAACCGTGTGGCACAAGAGATCGAACAGTACGAGGAGATGATTCGGAAAGTTGAAAGCTCCACTCGATCTTCCGCAGCTTAAACCGGAAGCGCGAAGTGGCGAAAGCCGAACACGAATTGAAGGGTGGATCGCGCCCGTCATTGTGTGGCTCTATGTTTTGGTTCTGGCTGCGACACGAACACAGCAGAGCAAGTTCATGGCCAATGTAATCGCGAGCCAGAGCCCCGTAATTCTCGTGCTTCGCGTGGCTTTTGCACTCGCGCTTATTGCCAGCAGCGATAGGAGGGTCATCAAATCCAGAATCCGGACGAACTGTGTCCTGGGAACACAAGAGACCGGGTTCGGGAGCGCTGCCAGTGTGACCGGTCCTTCTACGTGGGCTGAGTGAGCCCATAAGTTTTTATTTTTACGTAGAGGGAACTGCGAGGAATTCCGAGTCGCTCGGCGGCTCGCATCACATGACCATTTTCTTCTTCCAGAATCTTGGCTATATAGCGTCGTTCCAGCTCTTCCAGTGTCAAGGTAGTCTGATCCAGGCGTAGGTCCAATCTGGATGCTTTGAGAAAATGAAAATCACTGCTGGTCAGCAGCTTTTCCGGTGCGAGCAGGGCCGCGTTTTCTAACGCGTTCTGTAATTCGCGAATATTGCCGGGCCAGGAGTACGACTTGAGCGCAACCACAGCATCATCGGAAAGCATGAGTTCACCACACCCGAGGTCTGTGGCGATTCTCTCCAATAAAAACGTCGCCAGCAAGGGAACATCTTCCAATCGGTCCCGCAGCGGGGGAACCTGCAGGGGTACGGTGGAGATGCGAAAGAACAGATCCTCACGGAATTTCTTCTGCTTGACCAGAGTTGCCAGATCATGATGTGAGGCAGCGATAAGCCGCACATCAACGCTTCGCTCGATGGTCGCTCCTAGCCGCCGAAAGCGTTTTTGTTCCACGACCTTCAGCAACTTGGGTTGAACTCCGAGTTCCATGTCCCCTATTTCATCCAGGAAGAAAGTTCCGCGGTGTGCCACTTCAAAGAGTCCCTGTTTGCTGGAAACGGCGCCGGTAAAGGCACCCTTCTCGTGGCCGAACAGTTCAGTTTCCAGCAACTCCCGAGTCAGGCCAGCACAGTTCAGGTCTAAGAACGGTTCTTCCGACCGGGAGCTGTGGTCATGAATCCAACGCGCCAAAACGCCCTTTCCGGAACCCGTTTCTCCCTGGATAAGTACCGGGCTGTCTGCGGAAGCGATGCGTTCCGCTAGCTCAGCCAGTCGTGATATGGCCGGACTGGCACCCACAAAAGGATCAACAGCTTCGCGCAGCCGCCTGCTTCTGCTTGCCCGCTCCTTGCGGACGTTTCTCTGGTTCCTCAGAATACGTCTTAGAACGACGCACAGCGTTGACAATTCCACCGGCTTCGTCAGGAAGTGTTCAGCTCCTTCCTTAATGGCCTGTACTGCCAGTTCAATTGAACCCTGACCCGTGAGGATTACAGTCGGTACTGAGCAATCCGCCTCTTTGAAGCGCCCCATCAGGTCCAGACCCGTACCGTCGGGAAGCACGTAATCAATAATGGCGGCATCGATGGGTCCAGATCGAAAGATCTCTTCTCCTGCGCCGCAGGAACCCGCCTGCAGCACCTCAAACTCGTTCGCCTCAAGGTATTCGCCAATGGATATTCGAATCGCGGAATCGTCTTCCACGAGCAGCAGTTTAGGTTTGACCATTTACTCGCAATGTTAATGTGCAGAGCTGCTCGTCGTCTTTGCGCTCGCGCAAAGAACCACCCCCCTTTTGAAAGCATCCTAATTGCAAAACCCTGTCACACCACTAGTGTGGTCGGGCCCCACGTTTTGTGGGGCTTGAGCGCATGCAAGGCAATTCTGAGCAGGGGCCAGAATCACCTAAAAGCAATAGCAGAATGTCACCTTTGTTCCATTTGTGGAACATGACCAGTATGAAACACCTGTTACCATGTACGAGTGCTGCTGGCTCTTGTCATCTGTTTCGGCAGCACCTGTGCGCAGCTGGTTTGAATGGTTGACCGGGGACCTTCATTCAGTGATCTTTTTGAGGCTTCTCTGTCTCGCCATTACTGCAGTTGTCGCAGCGCAAAGACATCGCGAGGGCCTGAAAGGTAAGGTACCGACGTGACTCGTTTTGCGACCCAATCCACCAGGTCGAAACAAGACGCAGTTGAGCCGGCAATGTTAGAAATGCTGGCCCGGTCCGGCCTCTTTCAAGGAATGTCTAAGGAAGACATCAATGCAGTTCTAAACCAAGGGTCTCAAACTGTTTACCATACGGGCCGCTGGCTCTTCCGTGAAGGGGAACGCGCCAAACACTTTTTTCTGCTCATAGAGGGGCGAATCAGTCTCACGTTGATCACACCTGATGGCATCGAGGTGCTGCTCACTTTTATCACCCCAGGAGGCGTTTGCGGCCGTAATGCGCTTCGCGAAAATTCGACTTACGCGGTTTCTGCACGAGCCGCCAATGATATCCGCGTAGCCGTCTGGTCGGGTGACTGCGTTCGCCAGCTGGTCCAAAAGTATCCTCGCCTTGGTCTTAACATGGTTGGGTTAGCCTTTGATCTTCTGCAGGAGTTTGCAGTTCGCTATAGTTACCTCTTGACTAAATCTGTACGACAACGGACCGCGAGGGCACTGGCGGAACTTGCCCGCCATCTCGGCTCAAGAACCGATCATGGGGTTGCAATAGCTATCCATCAGAGGGACCTCGCGGAATTAGCGGGAACCACCGTGTATTCGGTCAGCCGCGTGCTGAACGAGTGGGGACGGCGTGGCCTTGTGCAGAAAGGCCGGGGACGGCTCATTGTTGTTGATATGGATGCGCTCCTGAAGGACAAGCGCGCCGCCTAGGTACGCTGGCTGCCCTAACTTAGTTGGGTTTGCGCAGCGAACTTGGCCCCGCAACAATTTTTCTGCCTTGTTTGCGGCAGCGCAACGACAGAGTTCCTGATTCAACTGGATACTCCCGACACTGCTCGCATCCGCTACCGGTGGCTTTCTGCAAAGTCAACTGCGTTGCCAGCTGGGGATTAGACATGCACTAGGTTCCCGAGCGGACCGTTGTGTAGTGGTGCGTCTCAGATGCATAAAGGGGCCGAACACAACATGTCGTGGAGCGATACTACTTTTTTAGGCTGTACCAACGGGCAGGCACCGCGCCCGACGAACGAGGATCAGCAGCAACATCAAATACATCCAGATCAAACCGTTCTGCAATGGCAGAAATGCTTGCAACTGGCGCAGAAAGCCGGCCTGCGGATCGGGTTATGGGATTGGGACATTCCCAGCGATATGCTCACTTGGTCGGCACAGGCATATCTTTCGTCCGGCGATATACCCGACATTTTCCGCGGCAAAGCCAGCGAATTTCTCAAGACAATCCATCCCGATGACCGTCTTAATATCGAAAAAGGTTTACAACGGGTAGTTGCAGGCGATACGGAGTATGAAGCTCAATTCCGGGTGGTGCGGCCGGACGGAAGCATCTGCTGGCTGGATTTCAGGGGTTTAGTCATCCAACAGGAATCCGCGCCCCGGATGCTGGGGGTCGCCATTGATATTACCGATTTGAAGAACGCGCAGGCGTTGCTGCAAGAGAGTGAAGAGAAATACCGGCTCCTGTTGAATTCAACCGCCGAGGGGATTTGCGGCCTCGATGTCCTCGGCAACTGCACTTTCTGCAACCCTTCTGCCGCGCGTATGTTTGGTTATAGCGATCCTGCTGAACTGCTGGACAAGCCCGTACATCTTCTCCACCACCACACTTATGCGAACGGCGATCCCTACCGTGTGGAGGAATGCAAGATCTATCAAGCACTGCGTCGCGGCGAAAAGACCCATCTAGATAACGAAGTGTTCTTCCGGGTGGACGGCACCAGTTTCCCAGTCGAGTTTTGGTCCCACCCGATCCGCCGGGATGGAGAGGTGGTCGGCTCCGTTGTGACCTTTCTCGACATTTCTGGGCGCAAGCTTGCGGAGAATAGCTTGCGTCGCTCGGAAGCCAACTATCGTTCGATAGTTGAGAGCGCACCTTACGGGATGTACCGCTCTACCCTGGATGGCCGCTTCCTAATGGTAAATCCCGCCCTAGTCAGAATGCTTGGCTACGATTCCGAACACGAGCTGCTGTCGCTCGACATTGCCAAAGACGTGTACTGCCGGCCAAGGCAGCTAGCAGAATTTGTCGCCCGGGTCGTGGCGGATGGGCGACTGATAAAGGCGAACGCCGACTGGAAACGCAAGGACGGCGGCCGTATTACCGTGGTTATCAGCGCAGTGCCAGTACACAACGACAGCGGCGAACTGGAAGCATTTCAGGTTGTGGTGGAAGATGTAACCGAGCACAAGGTCTTGGAAAAGCAGTTTTGGCAAGCTCAGAAGATGGAGGCCATCGGCCGGCTGGCGGGTGGCGTTGCTCACGATTTCAACAACTTCCTGATGATCATCGGCAGCTACGCCGAGCTTATCGCCACGGCAGCACACGCAGACGAGAAGACTTTGCGCTATGTAGAAAGTATTCAGCGAGCCGCAAGCAAGGCGGCGTCTGTTACTCGCCAACTGCTCGCCTTCAGCCGCAAGCAGGTTTTCGAGATAGAGGTTTTGAACCTCAACAATGTCTTGACTGATTTCGTCAAGATTCTGCCCCGGCTCTTAGGAGAAAATATTACGGTAAGCACCAGTTTCGATCCGCAATTAGGTCAGGTGAGGATTGATCGCGGCCAAATGGAACAAGTGATCATGAATCTTGCCGTCAACTCGCGTGACGCCATGCCGAAAGGGGGGCGATTCACAATTGAAACGGCGAATGCGGAGGTCGACAAATCCTACGTCAGCAGGCACCCGGCAATGCGCCCTGGAAACTACGTCCTGCTTGCGGTAAGCGACACCGGTACCGGCATGGACGCAAAAACAAAATCGCAGCTCTTTGAACCTTTCTTCACCACGAAGGAAAGGGGCAGGGGAACGGGCCTGGGACTAGCGGCTGTCTACGGGATCGTGAAGCAGAGCGGCGGCTTCATTTGGGTTTACAGCGAACTTGGGAGAGGCACAACCTTCAAGATTCACCTGCCTAGAATTGACGAACCAGCTGTTACGGCATCTGGGACCAGCGAAATGGACCCCCTTGCCGCGGGATCGGAGACCGTCCTTGTAGTGGAGGATGAAGAGGAAGTACGCACAGCAACGCGCGAGTTTCTGAAGTCCAAAGGTTACACAGTCCTGGAGGCGGGCAATGGCGCAGAGGCGCTGCGCATTTGCGATCAGCACGACGGCACTATTGATGCCGTCATTACGGATCTCGTTATGCCAGGCATCGACGGCATTGAGATGACACAAGCGATGGCATCCGTCCGCCCGGGTATGCGCGTCCTCTACATGTCCGGCTACACAGATGGATTTGTGACTGGACTTCCACCCGGAGCGGTTTTGCTGCAAAAGCCATTCAATCTGGACACGCTCATTCGCAAACTACGTGCGGTTCTGGATCGGCCGCCGAATCCGTAAGGTCCAGTTTGTGACTAATTGTCCAGACCCGAGACATGGAATGCCTCAGCTAGCGATAGTAAGTAGCTGACCTGAAAGGATTGTTTTTAGCGCGTTTGTGGCACCTGAGATGCTATTTCGAGCTGCAGGAGACTACTATGGGAAAAATTGGCGGTCGCCCACTCCTCTTAGAGCGGGCCTCACAAAAAAAACCTTACCAGAAACCCAGCGTCCATCAGATACCCGCAGAGCACGCCATTGCATCTCTCCTCGCTTATGCCGATGGGGGGGGATCCCGAGGCCCAATACATGCTCGGCCTGATTTACGAAAAAGGACTCGGCGTTCCGAAGGATACGTCCGGCGCTATATCGTGGTTTAGGAAGTCAGCTGCCAGCGGCTTTATCCCTGCGTGCAAGAAGATTTCCGAGGTCCCCAATAGCTTCTGGGCTCCAGGTATTTATAAATCGCGAGTGTGCCATGCAAAAACCGGCCGGTGAACTGGAATTTGAACTGAAAGATATCACCAAGCGCGACGTCCAACTCTGGTCCATTGCGCTGATGCTCGTGGTGGTATTGGCAATCGGTTTTGTTGCATTAGTGGCGCCGAACTTGGTGTGGAAGGGCGGCCCTGTGGACATGAACAGCAGGTATTTGCCGCATCTCTTCACTGCGTTTATCGTGCTGATCGTGCTGGCCAATATTTACTTGGCACAGCAGCGCCGCAGGTTGAACGCGATGCGAGAAGTACTGCTGCGCCGGCTGATTGCGGAGAGCGATTCCGACGACATCTCCGTATTCGACCCGCTCACGAAAGTCTTCAACCATCGCCACATGGAGCGTGTGCTTCTCGCCGAAATCGCACGAGCGAACCGGGCCAATACAGCGATGACACTGGTAATCGTGGATCTGGTAGGTTTCAAAGCCTTAAATGCGAAATTTGGGTCAGTCGCTGGAGACCATGCCCTCGTCGTGCTGGCTCGGATCCTGCGAAACAGTTTAAGGGGATCAGACACGATCTGCCGAGTGGGCGGAGACGAATTCCTCATCATTATGCCGGATACCACAGAGTTGCAGGCGAAAGCACCCATTGCCCGCCTTAACCGCTTGCTGGCTGAGTGGAATGCCAATACCGGTGTGGATTACAAACTCACTGTGCGGCATGGCACAGGACAGTACAACGCTGGTGCCGACATTTGTACAGCGCTCAGCTGTGCCAGCTACGCAGCGGGCGCTAATATCAGTCCGGTGATTGCACAGGTCAAGAGACTCGCGTGTGAGTATTCGTTGCGGGACAAAACGACAACCCAAAATTCGTTGCCGCAAGTCTCTCATGAAATGTCAACAAACAAGAGCAATGGTGATGCAGTGAACACCAGGGCTGTGTTGAGGACCTGATCGGCATGGCACGACACTGGCATTCTCTCCGACCCTCGCAGTCTTTCGCCATTTCGTGTTCCGATGCTAACCTCAGACCCAGACGCATCGATCGCTATAAAAAATGGCCCGCGGCGGCCCTCGCGGCTTCGAATTGTTAAGGCAGCCCGGTTGTGTTCTGATTCTGTAACGAATCACTGTTTGGCAAACAAGCAGCCCGATTTTATGGGATAGTGCGGGTCATGGATGGCAAGCGACCCTGTAGCACCCCATCGTTGCGAAAACCGGAGCCGGTTCAAGTTATCGCCAGACTTAAAGAGGCCGCTGAAGGCGGCAATGAGCACGCCGCGCAGATACTAGAAATACTCAGCAACAGAAATCCAGAATCGGCCGCAGGGCCGAGTTCCGACTCCGTATCCCCCATACCTTTTTTGTTGAATCTTGCCAGACACATGTGATGCTGCGCGGCAACTAACCCCAATCACCTGGGACGACCAGAGAGCGGCGATCTGTTCAGACTGGATTGCCGCTCTCTGCATTGAAATACCCTTAGGACCTTACCCCAAAACCTGAAATTCCCGTCGAAGAGGGATCCCATAATATCTTCCATCCTCTCTTCGACGGGAATTCAGGTTTTGGGACTCTTCTGTTCTCTGCCACGCCGGACGATTCGACTAGCGCTCCTTGAGGGTGAATCTTTGCAGTCTTGTGCATCTCTGGATGGCGGCACAGTGGCGTCCAGTTTATAGTTAGGTGTCCAGATCCGAGACATGGATTCTCGGGTCAGGCAATTGTAAGTGGCCTAATGTCAGAATGTTCGCGGGCTGAGTTGAATGGCATTCGGGATGCTATTTTCGCTAGCAGTGATTCACTATGCTAAACACATTACTGACCGTCAGCGCTAAAAGCCATGAACAGTGATGCGCAAATCTTCCTAGCAGGGTTTTGCACTGCCATCTCAGTAGGTGCTTTTATATTGGCAACCTTCCTTCGCCTACGTCGCGGGATTACGCGGTTCGTCCAGCGACGTACGCCGTTCTGATCTGCCACTAGTAAACACTTAGGCGTGCGATCATATCGTCTTCACAGTGTCCACAGCCGTACGCAACAGCCCACGCCCTCCGCTTGTCTAGGCAACGGACTCTCAGTCCATAAACCAGACTGCCGCAGGAAACAGCGTCTGTTGTGAGACTCTGTATTGTAAGCAGTTACAAAAAAAATACGGAGTGGTAATTCGCGTGCTCTAAGAAGTCACAACCTAGACCAATAGCAGATTGCATCGAAACAGGGCGTAGCAAACATTCGAACGAATATGATCGAGTTTCGTGAGGATGCTGCGCCCCAGTCGATGCAGTGTTGTGTTGTATAGCAAGTGCGTACCTCCACGGTCGCCGTGGAGTACACCTACGGTCTTCCCCCCAGGTCGTTGCTGCGCGGTGAGTTGAGTTCTAGTACTGCAATCATCAATAAGCCGCAAGCTGTGGAAAAACACCTTGCTCGGCGAGGAAGGCGAAGCTTTGTCTGTTATGACATCAACAGTTGTTGTCCAGTCCGGTAGCGCCGGCCCAATACGCCGCGAAACTGATTTCTCGAGCTCCTGGCTTGCCGTTTTTATCACTTCGCGACATGAAAAGCGGGTGGCCGAGCACCTCCAGTTTCAGGAGATCGAAACTTTTCTGCCCCTGTACCGTACTGTGCACCGTTGGAGTAACCGCTGCAAAGCGGAACTCCAACTGCCGCTGTTCCCGAATTATGTATTCGTGCGTATCAGTCAACTGGAACGCGGGAAGGTGTTGAGGACGCCTGGTGTCGTTTCTTTTGTGACGTGCGGCCACGAGCCAGCAACGTTGCCGAAGGACGAGATCGATGCGTTGCGCGCCGGCCTGCACCTGAGAATGGTGGAACCTCACCCATACTTGGTAGTTGGCCACCGAGTGCGAATCAAGATGGGCCCTCTGGCAGGTTTGGAAGGCGTTCTCGTCCGCAAGAAGAGCGCATTTCGCGTCGTACTGACACTCGATTGCCTCATGCGGAGTGTCGCAGTAGAAGTCGACGTCGCGGAAGTGGAACCGCTGCCTGTGAACTCAGAACAATTCTCTCATCTTTCCATCGGCCGGCTTAAGCATGGCCACCCTACTCCTTAGAAGGAGTCCTAATGAAAACTTTGCTTGTGATTGCGACATTACTCCTGGCCAGTCCTGTGTGGGCCCAACAGCAATTGCCGGAAACTCCCGGTGCAGTGGTGAAGATAGTGCAGTCGCCCGAGGGCGGAAGCTTAGAGCAACTGCCGCTACCTGCAGCTAAAGGTAAGCAGCTTGGAAAAGTTGCCGATAGCAAGTTCTGGGCAGTCCATGGCGTCATGTTTGCGTCAGCGATATCCGCCGCTGAACTAACCACCCGCTGCATGGACGATCACTTCTGTACAGCCGTACCCGATGCGCTACGCAGTCGAGGCGCTCTATATGGTGTAGGCATTCCCGCTGCAATCGGGGTTACTTCTCTTGGCTACTACTTGAAAACTCGTGGCCATCGCTGGTGGTTTGTTCCGGCCGCCCTGGTAACTGCCGGCAGCATCGTCTACGGCGTACACGCTTCGCAGAATATCCGCTGACTCTGCTCAGTTTTATGGAGGAAGAGTGAACGAGTCGCTAGTTCCCAAAAGCTCTGAGCTTGTTTCCGGCAATGTGCGGGTGATCACCGCGCCGACTGACCGGCTGGACGACGACGTTACCCTGCACGAAATCTGGCGCGTGCTGCGGAAACGCAAGTGGGCGATCCTGGGATGTGTGGTTGTGATGGTTGTGGCGGCAGGAATCATTTCGCTGCTCCTGCCGCGGCGCTACGAGGCTGTGGCGCGAGTGCTGGTCAATCCGAGGGACTCGAATGCTCTGGGCTTAGATCCAATGGATGCCCTCGCCGACAGTAGTCTAGGCAACGATATCGTGCAACAGACACAAGTGAAAGTGCTGCAATCTGATCCGCTCGCCTGGGACGTGATCCGGCAACTCCGCTTGGATCAAAGACAGGATTTCGCCGGTAAGTTCACGACCACGGGCGGTGAACCGATCGACAAAATATCGGGACCGAGGAAAGTCGAGCTGCTATCTATTTTCCACGATACTCTGCGAGTAGAGTCCATCCCGAAGACCCAACTGATTGAACTGCGCTTCCGTGCCCGCGATCCAAAGGTGGCCGCTGATGTAGTCGATGCACTGACTCACGCTTACATCGAACGCGGCTTTCGCACGCGGTACGAGGCCACCATGCAGGCTTCGGACTGGCTTTCGAAGCAACTTGACGATTTGAAGAACAATGTTGCCGCTTCGCAACAACGCTTCACGGAGTACCAGCAGAAAAGCGGGATGATCGGCACGGATGAATCGCACAATATCTTCATCGTCCAGTTAGACGAGTTGAACAAACAGATGGCGGCCGCCGAGGCAGAACGTATCCTTCGGGAGGCTCGCTACCGTGTCGCCATGTCCCGCAACCCCGAGTTGATTGCAGAGGTCGCGCCAACCAGCACGTTGGCGCTGCTACGAGCGCAACAGACAGATCTGAGAAATCAGGAGGCTCAGCTGACGGCCAAGTACGGCAATGCCTACCCGCGAGTGACCCAGGTGCGCACGCAACTGGCGCAGGTCGAAAGCAGCATCGACACTCAGATAAGGGACATACGCACCAGGTTCCAAAGCGAATACGAAGCAGCGCTGAATACTGAACGGATGCTCTACGCGCAACTGGAGAAGCACAAGCAGCAAGCCTACCGGATGAACGAGGCGGGCATCCAGTTTGCCATTCTCAAGCGGGAATTTGATTCCAGCCGTGATTTGTACGAAGGCCTCATGAAGAAGTTAAAGGAAGCGGGCATCGTCGCGGGGCTGCGTTCGACCAATGTGGACATCGTTGATCCCGCTAAAGTCCCCGTCTCCCCAGCGGAGCCAAGAACATTCCTGAACCTGGCAGTTGGCTTTTTAGTGGGAACATTCGGCGGCCTCGGCTTGGCTTTCCTGCTGGAGAACCTGGACACGACCATCAGTAGTCCGGAGCAGGCCGAGACATTAGTGAACCTGCCCCTACTTGGGGTCGTGCCGCACCTGAGCCTCAACGGCCGTCATGGGAATAAGCCCCTGTCAGAGGAAGAAAAGGATGTACCGTTTTTGCTCTCCCGGCCAAACTCGCAGTTCGCTGAGGCTTTTCGTGCCCTTCGGACCACGCTGCTGCTTTCTTCACCGGGCGCGCCGCCCAAGGTTATCGTCATCAGCAGCGCAGCACCGGGCGAGGGGAAGACAACTCTGAGTATCAACTGCGCCCTGGCATTAGCCCAGAAAGGGGCACGCGTCCTGCTTGTGGATGCGGACCTGCGGCGTTCCTGCATTCGTGGCCGGGTACGGATGGAGTCGACATTGGGATTGAGCAGTTGTTTGGCCGGGACTTTAGATGCTGCTACGGCCATCAACCCACTGCCGGGTGCGCCAAACCTCGATGTCTTACCCGCGGGCCAACGTCCACCTAATCCAGTCGAACTGCTCGATTCCGACCGCATGCGTGCTCTTCTGGAGAACTGGCGCAAGCAGTACGATCACATCGTTATTGACACCCCGCCGCTGGTCGGGCTCTCGGATGCTTTGGTGCTGTCCCCGGTTGCGGATGCCGTTTTACTCGTGGCGCGCTCGGCACGAACAAGTCAGCAATCTTTGCGGCGCGCCCGCGACATCCTGGCCAAGGTCAACGCTCGCACGGTAGGGGTGATCATCAACGATCTAAACGTCAACTCCTCCGATTATTACAGCTACTACGGGTATTACGGCTCCAAGTACGGTGAATACTACGCTGGCGACGCAAAGAACTAAAGAACTAAGGAGCGGTATATGCGATTCCTACCACGTGCATTCTGGGCAGGCGCAATTCTTCTCGCCGGCGCGAGTTTCGTCTTCGGCCAAACCGCGTATAATCCGACGCCACCGAGCGGCAAACCCTCAGCGGGCATAGGCTCCGCATCTGCCGGACACAGTTCTGCCAGCGCCGCGCCAACAACAGGAACAAAGGCAGGCCCGCTGGGGATGACGACGACCGCTGGCCCGGTGCAACTCAGCCCGGGCGACCTGCTTGAGATTGGCGTCTTTGATACTCCAGAGTTAAGCGGGAAAGTGCGCGTTAACAGTGCAGGCGACATCAGTTTGCCGCTGATTGGCACGCTTCATGTCGGCGGCCTTACGCCGGAGCAGACGCAATCGGCGATCCGCGAATCGCTGATCAAGGGCGAGTTCCTCAAGGATCCGCAGGTCGCCGTATTCGTCGCCGAGTATGCCAATCAGGCCGTGTATGTCACCGGGGAGGTGAACCGCCCCGGACCATACCCCATCATGGGCTCCCATCGCTTGATGGATTTCATTGCGGCAGCAGGTGGAGTATCGGACCGGGCTGGTAAAGTCGTAACCATCACCCACCAGGACGATCCCGAGCACCCCAAGGTGGTAAAGCTCGAGCAGGGCGCAGCTTCCAATCCAGAGATGAAGGCCGGGGACACTGTTGTTGTTTCGCAGGCTGGCATCATTTACATCCTCGGTGACGTCGGCAGACCGGGCGGCTTTCTTATAGACCACGACGAACACCTCACGGTCATGCAGGCGCTGGCCTTGGCGCAAGGAGTGAGGCCTGGTGCCTCCTTGAAGAATGCCAAACTGGTCCGCACGACTGACCAAGGACGTCAGGAGGTTGGTCTTGACCTCAAGCAGCTCTTTGAGGGGCGCTCAACAGATTTGGCGCTTCAGGACGACGATATCCTATTCATCCCCACGAACGTCGCGAAAGGCGCGTTCAAGCGCGGGCTGGAAGCTGTAGTGCAGGCTGCCACGGGACTGGCGATTTATCGGCGGTAACGGCACCAATCCGAGGAAGCCGTTCAGAATGAGCCGGCTTGCATTGCCCAACTCCATCAGTTCTCTTCCCAACACGGTAAATCTGGCCGTTAGATGAGTTCTGTACTCAACGCCCTTACATCTCCAGCGGAACAACTAGAAGCACTCGGTCGCGCGATAGCACCGCAAGCCGCAGTGGGAACTCGGCCACGACACACGTCATGGTGGTTGTTGGGCGATGCCGTTCTGTTAGTTGTGATCGGACCGGCCATCTACTACCTACGTTTCTGGGGGCATGAATCGCCGAATTTCGGGCAACACGCTGGGATGCTCGTGCTGTATGTGGCTCTCTTTTTGCTCGCAGGAAACGCTGATGGGCTCTACCGACAAGATCGACCACGTCCCCTCGCGCAGGATGCGGTTGCGGTGGTACGCACGATGATGGCAGCCGTTCTTGTACTACTCATGGCTGTGTTCCTCGTTCGCGCGAGTGGAATCTCTCGTCTGACGGTCTGTCTTACGGCACTGTTCACGACTTCGGCAATGATCGGCTTGCGCTATGTCGTGCGAGAGATGTTCGCGCCTTATGCCGCACGGCCGATGATCGATCGCCAAATCCTTATCGTTGGGGCGGGAAAAGTGGGCCGAGCGTTGGCCCTATACTTGGAGCGCCGAACTGAATTCAGCTACCGGGTTCGCGGATTTTTGGATGATCACGTCACGGGCGACAGCGTGCTCGGCACCATTTCTGAATTTCGCGAGATCGCGCGTAGCAATTTCATAGATGAAGTGTTTATTACCATCCCCTCTTCGCGAACGATCGTGAAGATGATCACTCGGGAAGCACGTGCCCTTCGGATTGACGTGAAGGTCGTGCCAGAGCTGTACGACGGCATCGGCTGGCTATCGCCCCTGGAGTTCCTTGGCGAGTTTCCCATTCGTGTGCTGCACCGCGAGCCACTGCCGGCCGGCGGCTTGGTCATCAAGCGCCTGATCGACCTGCTGATCTCCGGTATGGCCCTCACGTTTATCTCGCCACTGCTCGCGGCCATCGCCCTGGCAATCAAACTCGACTCGCCAGGGCCGGTGTTCTACTTGGGCCGCCGTGTGGGGCGCAAAGGCCGAGAGTTCACTTGCTACAAGTTCCGCACCATGGTGGCCGATGCCGACCGCCGCAAGGCGGAATTGGCTCACCTCAACGAGCGGCAGGGGGCACTGTTTAAGGTAAGCAACGACCCGCGCATCACCCGGCTGGGGCGGTTCCTCCGCAAGTACAGCCTTGACGAGCTGCCGCAGCTCTGGAACGTGCTAAAGGGGGACATGAGTCTCGTCGGGCCGCGGCCGCCGGTACCCGAGGAGGTCAGCGAGTACGAACTGGAACAATTGCGCCGTCTAGACGTCACACCCGGGATTACCGGTCTGTGGCAGGTTTCCGCCCGCCGTGATCCCTCGTTCGAGACCGCCGTCATGCTCGACACGCAGTACATCGAGAACTGGAGCGTGTGGCTCGATGTAGCCATTCTCTTCAAAACCCTGCGCGTTGTGGTCCAGGGTACGGGATGCTAAGTGGGCGACGCCATTACAACGCATCAAGTAACCTCGACAGCCATTCGGCAAGTACTACACAGCATCCGTCACTCGCGGCAGAGTTGGGCGCTGGCAGATCAAATCGTCGTGAGTGGTTGCAACTTCCTCACGACTGTGATCCTGGCCCGGGCGCTCGGGCTATCTGCATTCGGCACTTACGCTTTGGTGTGGGCCGGCGTGCAGTTTTTGAATAACGTGCAGATGGCGCTGATCATTGCACCCATGATGAGCATTGGGCCTGCCGGGGTGGCCCTCGAGGCTGCTCCCTACTACAGAGCCGTAGTGACGCACCAACTAGCATTCTCGGCAGGGTCCGCGATCTTGATATCGGCTATCGGGGGCACGTTGTCGTTCTGGAATCAGGGGCTGGCATCGATTTTGTACGCCGCTGCGCTTGCGGCAGCGTTCTTTCAGTTGCAGGATTTCGTCCGGCGATATTTCTTTTGCCGTGGCGAGTCCAGTTCCGCGCTTTGCAACGACCTGATTAGTTACGGCGGACAGATCCTGGTGCTGGCGTTCCTTTGGAGCATGCATCAGTTAAACGTGGTACGCGCACTCGCCGTCGTATGTGTCACGTCCGCAGCCGCTTTGGTTGCTGCTGCACCGGATCTTCGTCTGCTCCTGTCGTCCCGGGAACCATTGCATACAATCAGAGCACGCCACTGGAAGTTCTCCCGATGGCTGCTGGCGTCAACCGTCCTTGATTGGTCATCCAGCCAGGCAGTACTGCTGATCCCGCCCCTGTTTCTTGGAACTGCCGCTGCTGGCGCTATTCGTTCATCGCAGGCACTGGTTGGCGTGCTGAATGTATGGTTTCAAGGTCTTCAGAACGTACTACCGGTCGAGAGTGCGGCGGCATACCGTTCTGGCGGGTCTTCGGCACTGATCGGGTATATTCGCTCGACGATTCGGCGCTGGACTGTTTTGACGGCAGTCGCTGCTATCGCCCTGGCAGTCTGTGCGCCTACATTCCTGCGCGTTGTTTACGGGAGGGAATTCGCCAGTATTCCCCAAGTACTGATGTGGGTCGCGCTTGCGGCGCCACTTACCTTCACGTGCTTGTCCTTGATGGCCGGTCTGCGCGCGATAGAAGCGACACGTCCGATCTTTCTGGGCTTTATCTTTGCTGCGGTCACCTCCATTGCATTTGCCACGGGCGGAGCTTGGATTGGCAGTATCGGCACCTGTGCCGCCGGGCTCCTCTTTAGCCGGACACTGCAACTCCTCATCACGGGGAGCGCATTCAGTGTTCGCACGCGGCATACATCACCATAAAGACTTCGTATTCGAATCTATGGCTCGTTACAAGCTTCCTCGGCGAATAGTTGATCGTCAACGCTATCTACTGGAACTCTGCACTGGGCGTCGCATTCTGCATCTTGGCTGCGGTAACTGGCCTAGCACGGAGCAACGAATCCTTAACGGGACGCTAATTCATAGCAGACTTACTGCCGCAGCGGCTCACTGTCTTGGAATTGAACTCAGTTCCGAGTCGGTCGCTCTTCTACGTGCGAGTGGCATCAATAATGTTGAGCAAGGAGATGCCGAGCATCTGGATTTACTTCGAGATACAGGTCCGTTCGACGTAGTGGTTGCAGGGGAGTTAATCGAGCACCTAAACAACCCCGGTCAGTTTCTGGATTCGGCAAGGGCGGTGCTCACCTCGGGAGGAGTGCTTGCCATTACCACGGTCAACGCCTTCTGCGTGCGACGCTCCATGCGAGTCCTTCTGGGAGTGGAGAGCGTTCATCCCGATCATTGCTGCTACTTCAGTCATTCAACGCTTAATGCGCTTGCGAATAGGTACGGCTACAAGCTGGTAGATGCTTGCAGCTATGCTCTCGACGCAGCATCACCAAGCTGGCACAGAATGGTCGAGGGCATCGTGGCACGTGTATCTCCCAATCTTTGTGAGGGAATTATTCACTTGTACCGGGCGTAGCATCTAACGGGCACTTACCTCTATGGATTCCCCCCTGCATAGCATCGTCCTCCGTTTTCTCAATACGCGGGATAAAGAAACCTGGATGGCGATAAGCGTTGGCATTAAGCCACAAGGTGAAGCTTCGTTGGACGCAACTGTTGCAAGTGCTGTCAGCGAGGTGCTCGATTACCTCGATCGAACGAATGTGCCTTTCGTCGTAGTAGCAGGCCTGAGCGAATTCCCGGCACGTATCTCTTCGGATGTCGATATTGTTACCCGGCCATTTTGGACAAAGGCTGTTGGTAGGCGCCTATGTTCTCGTGCCGTTAGCGTACCGGCAACTCTGGTCAATCACTTTCAGTATCACTACGGCGACACGTACGTGCTGTCCGTGGCAAATGGCGCCCGGTTCGTATGGCTAGATTGTTCGAGCGATTTTCGCACGCCTGGCCGAACTTGGATTTCTTGCCAGGAAATCCTGCAGAATGTGACCCGAGCAACCCGATTTCCAGAACCCACGGCAGATATCGCCTTCTTGTACCAGTTTATAAAACGCGTGACAAAGGGGTCGCTGCCCCACGCTATCGCTGAATGGCTGAGCAACCAGTGGCAAAAAAATCCAGAGCGAGCGAGGCTGAGGGTGACGACTCTCTGGAATCAGCAACTGGCTGCCATGATCGAGGACGCTGCAGACAGCGGGAATTGGTCGAATGTGCGGGCGAACCTACCAGCGATTTCCGATGAGTTACATGCTCGGGGCGGCAAACAGCATTTTGGGGCGACATTTGCGAACGGGTGTGCAGAGGTCCTTCGCCGGATAAAACGTTTTTCTCAACCCACCGGAGTCTTCGTTGCTGTTATGGGGTCAGATGGGAGCGGCAAAAGCAGCGTCATTGATGCGATGCAATCAACGGTGGCGGGCGCGTTCAGAAACTCCGCGACATATCATCTTCGGCCAGATTGTTTCCGAACCGCACGACGCATGGGTATTCCGGTAACCAACCCTCACGCGAACCCGCCCAGAGGGCTGGCAGCGTCGATAGCCAAAATTGCTTACTTCGCGGCCGACTACTGCTTTGGATACTGGATCAAGCTGAGGCCCAAGCTAGTCCGCTCAACGTTGATCGTCTTTGATCGCTATTTCCACGACCTGCTGGTCGATCCTCGACGTTATCGTTACGGCGCGCCAACATACTTGGCTCGCCTCGTGGGGCACGTCATCCCCAAGCCCGACGTATGGATTTTCCTGGATGCACCGGCTGAGGTCCTTCAACAACGCAAGCCCGAGGTGTCGCACGAAGAAAGCGTACGCCAGCGCGACGCGTACCTCGATATGGCCGGCGGACTGCGCAATGCCTTTGTGATCGATGCTACCCAGCCTTTGGAACGTGTTATCGCGGATGTCAACAAAGCCATCCTTACATTCCTTGCAGAGCGAACCGCTACCCGACTTGGAATCGAACCTGCTCACAACGATAGTTAACGCCGGATTTCCTGCGGGATCCGAAATAGCGACATTCGGCAGCCGATCGGCACGATCCTATCGCTACTATGTCGTGTCGGCTAACGGAGTGCCGCGGTGGCTGTTATCGGCAGATTCGCGGGACGCAAATGCGCTAGCCCGGACTTGGCGGCCCTACGGAACATGTACACGGCTGAAGTGGTCTGTCCTGCTGGCTGCGTACCTAGCAGGGATGCTGGGACGATTGCCTGGAATCAAAATGCTGTCCGTGATTGTTCCGAACGAGTGGTCACATATGGGGCCAGTCGCAGGCCCTCCCGCCGCGATCTATATTGCCCGGCCGGGAAGGAAGCAGAAAGCAGTCTTTTTCTTCTGCAACAGTTCCAGACCGGCGCTCGTGGCCAAGGTGCCTCTTACCGCCGCCGCCGCCTCGGCCGTCATGAACGAGGTTGCAGCACTGCAGCGGCTTAGCGGGGAACACCCGGGCATCTCGCCGAGGCCTGAGTATACCTGCCGGGAGCGAAGCATCTCCGTGCAGCAGTACGTAACGGGAAGACCCGCAGCTCGCGACATCTGCCGTGAGGAACTCGGCTTTTTGGCCAGGCTGACTAGACCCTTGGACCGCATCCCTGGTCGGACGATTGCCGAAGGCATCGCACAGCAGGCGGTCGCGAATGGCAAGATTCTCGACCCGCAAATGGAGGTAATGCTCGACACCCTCTGCGAAGCGCCAGACCTGCCGCTTGCCTGGACGCACGGAGACTTCATGCCGTGGAACCTGCGAATAACGTCCGGAGCCACCATAGCCGTTGACTGGGAGAGTGCGAGCCCGAACGGTGTAGCGCTGCACGATCTGCTACACCGGCTGTACATGGATCGCTACCTGTTTCAGCGCAGGGACCTAGAAATTGCACGCCAGCCTGCGGTATGGGAACTCGCAAGGCTCACCCGCCTTACCGCTGACGTAGTGCGTTCCTGTGCCGTTTCGTACCTTGCGCATGCGTGGTTGGCCGCTCTGATCGAGGGTGAACCGTCGCGTGCCAAGTACATGGCGGCGGAATCTCAAGTGGTGGCCCGGGAAAACTGATGCGAATCCTTGTCTCCGCGTACGCCTGTGAACCGAATAAAGGTTCCGAACCAGGCGTTGGCTGGAATTGGGCGGTGGAGTTGGCACGCATCGGTCACGACGTTACCGTACTAACGCGTGAGAATAATCGGGAAACGATCGAGCTTCAGCGGGTGACCGTCCCGTTTCCCAATCTTCGCTTCATCTACTATGACTTGCCTAGATGGGCCCGGCGGTGGAAGCGTAGAAATCGCGGCGTACATCTCTACTACTTACTGTGGCAATGGGGTGCGTACCTGATTGCGCGCCGCTTGGTTCGTGAACACCACTTCGACCGCGTACACCACGTTACCTTTGTTAGTGTCAGGCAGCCCAGCTTCATGGGCCTGCTCGGTATCCCGTTCACGTTCGGTCCGGTGGCTGGAGGCGAGAGGGCACCATGGAGGCTGCGCAAAAGTTTTCCATTGCGAGGATGGTTGCGAGATGCGTTGCGAGACATTGCCAACGGGATGGTGCGCTTTGATCCTCTAATGTGGCTTACCTTCTCGACGGCGGAGCAGATCTTCGTCACCAGTGAAGCTACTCAAACGGTTCTTCCGCGCAAGTTCCACGTGAAAACTCGAGTGCAGCTAGCGGTTGGTCTCGACCGCACCCTTGCCATACCGATGCGGGTACAACGAGGGGACGGCGAGTTCCGAGTCCTCTACGTCGGAACACTAAGTTATTTGAAGGGTATACATCTGGCCCTGCGCGCATTCCGCATAGTGCAGACACAAATTCCTGGAGCCAAGCTGACAATCATCGGGGAAGGTCCCGAAGAAAAATGGCTGAAGTGCACTGCTGCGAGATTGAAGCTGGATAACTCGGTTGAGTGGCGGCATTGGATCGCTAGAGAAGAATTGCTGAAACAGTACGCGCATCACGACGCGTTTCTATTTCCGAGCCTGCATGACTCCGGAGGAATGGTCGTGCTTGAGGCAATAGCAGCGGGACTTCCTGTTGTTTGTCTTGATATCGGCGGCCCTGCGGCGATCGTCAACAGGACCAAAGGGTGCGTGGTTGCGACCGGTGGCCGTGGCGAGGCGGATGTTGTAGCAGATATTGCCCGCGCATTGCAGTTGTATGCTGAAACAGACTCCCCACACGAACGAAGATTCTTTCCAGAGGAACTCGCGTTCCCGAGGGTAGTTGCTGCGGTCACGGGTTTAGGATGTTAAAGCGGATCAGCGACAGCGCGATATTGGCCCTGATTGCAGGGTGTTTGCTGCTGAATTATGGCTTTATGCTATTGAGAGTTCCCGTTGGGCCGGGAGTTCCCATTGCCGAGGCGCTGCTGATCGCAGCACTCGCGTTCAGCTTCATGGCGCCGTCGTTTGCAGTCCGCGCCGGAATCAGTATCTTGCCATTCGCCTTATGGTGGCTCTATGGCATCTGTCGTATTCTTGCCGATGTGCCGGCAGGAGGGGCTTGGGCATTCCGAGACGGAAGCCAGGTCATCGATTCTCTGTTTCTCATCGTCGGCACCTGCTGGCTGACAGCGAAGAACTGGAGTGCCTTGCAGCGATGGGTAGTGCCGTTCGTTGTAGTCGCGACTTTTTACGGTCTCTCGTACGTTGCACGCGCCTCCATCCAGGCGTGGTCTCCGAAGATTGCGGCGCCTGCGGGTTATGACGCTGCGCTTTTTTCGTACACAAACACCTCCGCTCTGCTGCTCCTTGTCGCTGCCTACCTGATCACATCCAAGGCAGCTTTCAGTGGCACGCGTATCGCTCTCGCCTGTCTGCTCGTGGCATTCACGGTTGCGATGTTCCAAGCACGCACTGTTTATCTGCAGGTATTCGCAACGACCTGCTGGTTTGTGGTGCTCAGGAGGCGCGAGACGGGGAAATGGATGATGGCTCTCGTCTTGATCTTTTTTACTCTCGCTGCAATTCCAGTTTTCGATCTTCACATCCAGGGACGACTCGGACAGCAGCCTTCGCTGGAGTTCCTTAGCAAGCATGTGGGCAGCATCGTCGGTATTGAAGCCGAGGGAGTGGAAGGGGCGGCGGGAGGAGTTGACCTACGTTCTGCCTGGTGGGAGCACATTTGGGGAAAAGCTTTATCCAGGCCGGAGTACTTGTTGTTTGGCCGCGGTTTTGGCCAGCCCCTCACGGATTTTACCGTAAGTGGTGGGGTGCCGGTTCGAGAACCCCACAACTCTTTTATCTCAGTGTTTGCGAGGCTTGGGCTACTTGGAATTGCTCTGTGGATCTGGATGCATTGGGAACTCTGGCGGGCTTGGTTCAAGGCATATCGCTCGGCAAGGTTGGTCCGGTGGGTTACAGCTGAGCGCTTTCTGATTCTATTCAGCGTCTTCTTCATTCTCGTAGCCATCTGCGCATTGGGCGAAGACGCCTTTGAAAAGCCCTTCAACGCAGTCCCTTACTACTTCTTTTGGGGCGTAGTGATCCGCATCGCCGCTGAACTGGCAAGAGCGCATACAATCCCCGCCGCAGTCATACCGGTAGAGGTGTCGTCTGCAACGGTGAGTCCACAGCAATGAAAGTACTGCTCGTCCACAACTCCTATCAGCAGCGAGGCGGAGAGGAGACGGCGGTCGACTCTGAACTCTCGCTGCTGCGTGGGCGCGGCAATCAGGCCGAATTGCTCCAGGTTAGCAATGACCGCATCCGGGGGACGCGCCGGGTGCTGGCCAGCGGCCTGCGCGCTGTCTATTCCCGTCCTTCTGTGAGGACTGTGGCCGCCGCAGTGGAAGATTTCCGGCCCGACGTTGTCCACGTCCACAACTTCTTCCCGTTGTTATCGCCGTCGATTTACTACGCGGCGCGCCGGCGGGGTGCGGCCGTGGTGCAGACGCTCCACAATTACCGCCTGCTCTGCCCCAACGGGCTCTTCTTCCGCCAAGGACGGTCGTGCGAATCGTGCGCCGGGCGTATCTTCGCTTGGCCGGGAGTGGCGCGCGGATGCTATCGCGGAAGCCGAGTGGCCACTGCAGCGGCGGCGGCAATGGTCTCGGTACATAGCGTGGTCGGCACATGGACACGAGCTGTGGATGCGTACATCGCGCTGACCCGTTTTGCAAAAGACAAGTTTGTTGAGTGCGGCTTCCCCGAAAAGCAGATAACCGTGAAACCAAACTTCGTCGATCCCGATCCCGGAGCTGGCGACGGAGCCGGCGGATATGCGCTATATGTAGGGCGGCTGTCGCAGGAGAAGGGGATCGGCGTAATGCTGCGTGCCTGGAACCGGCTCGTCGGCAAGCTACCGTTGTACATCGTAGGTTCAGGCCCACTCGAGGGGCTAGTGCGCGAACAGGTTGGCACAATCCCCGGCTTAAGCTATCTCGGTCGCAAGCCGCGCGCCGATGTGCTGGACATCATGGGAAATGCAGCGGTACTGATTTTCCCGTCCGAGTGCTACGAGGGCATGCCCACGAGCATCGCAGAGGCACTCGCAAAAGGCACGCCTGTGATCGCAGCTAAGCTGGGCGCGATGAGCACACTGGTGGAGCACGGGCGTACCGGACTGCACTTCCGTCCGGGTGATGAGTTTGACCTGGTGGCGAAGGTCGAGTGGGCGCTCAGCCGCAGGTCTGAGTTGCAGCGAATGCGGCGTCATGCGCGAGCCGAGTACGAAGCGAAGTACACGGCAGAGAAGAATTACCAGCTGTTGATGGGCATCTATGAACGCGCGATTGCGCAGCGCCCGGCGGGCGAGATGATGGCCACGCGGGCCACAAGCCTCAGACTCACTTGAGACCCTTCACCTCTGTCCCAATTCTGGGTTCGCGCTTGGACGTGTGCACGCGTGCGGCCGCCATAGAGAGATTGGACGAGTGGATCCGCCAGCGCGCTGGTACCCATGTGTGTCATCTGACGAATGTGCACATGGTGGTCGAGGCTTGCCGGAGTTCACTTTTCCGCGAGGTCGTGAACGCAGCCGATCTGAACCTGACGGACGGGTCACCCCTGACATGGCTGGCGCGAATTCGTCGCGTGGAAGCTGAGCGCAATCCCGGACCCGACGTAATGAGTTCGGTTGTCGCTGCGGGCGTGCCAAAAGGATATCGGCACTTCCTTTACGGCGGGGTGGAAGGCGTGCCGCAGGATGCAGCCGCCGAGTTGCGCAGGAGGTTCCCAGGAGCGATTTTCGTCGGCGCTTACTCGCCACCCTTTCGACCACTCACCTTGGAGGAGGACGAGGCTGTGGTGAAGATGATCAACGATAGCCGCCCCGACGTTCTGTGGGTCGGCCTAGGGTGTCCGAAACAGGAGCGGTGGATGTCTGAGCACCGCGACCGGCTGCGGGTTCCGGTAATGCTGGGGGTCGGACAGGCCTTCGACATCTACGCCAGGCGGCTTCGCCGCGCGCCCGACTGGATTTGCACTTGCGGATGCGAATGGCTGTTCCGTCTTTGCCAAGAACCCCGGCGACTTTGGAAGCGGTATCTCGTCTACAACTCTCTATTCCTGCTGTGGCTCGCACTCGAGTTACTCAATCTCAAAGATTTCAACTAAAGCTCAACATGAAACGCGCTCTCATTACCGGAATCACCGGACAGGACGGATCGTATCTGGCCGAGCTGTTGCTCGCCAAAAAGTATGAGGTTCACGGCATCATCCGGCGGGCCAGCACGTTCAACACCGAACGTATTGACCACGTGTACCAAGATCCACATGGGGCGGAGGTCAGGCTGCTATTGCACTACGGCGATCTTACGACGTCTGAGCAGTTGACCAATCTGATATACAACGTCCAGCCGGACGAGATCTACCATCTGGGTGCGCAGAGCCATGTGCGCGTGAGTTTCGACGTACCGGAGTTCACGGGCGATGTTACCGGCATGGGAACCACGCGCATCCTGGAAGCGGTGCGGCGCAGCGGCATCAAAACGCGCTTTTACCAGGCGAGCTCGTCGGAGATGTTCGGGGCGGCCCCGCCCCCGCAGAACGAGAGCACGCGTTTTCACCCTCGTAGTCCCTATGCTGCTGCAAAGGTGTATGCCTACTGGATGACGATTAACTATCGCGAAGCGTACGGGCTGTTTGCGGCCAATGGAATTCTGTTCAATCATGAAAGCCCACGTCGTGGTGGGACGTTCGTCACCCGCAAGATTACAAAGGCGGTAGCCCGTATCCTTGCTGGCCAGCAGAAAAAGCTCTATCTCGGCAACCTGGACGCAAAGCGCGACTGGGGATATGCCCCGGAATATGTCGAAGGTATGTGGCGCATCCTGCAGCAGGATGCGCCGGCCGATTATGTACTGGGCACCGGTGAATCCCACAGCATTCGGGAGTTCCTTGATGAGGCGTTCGGATATGTGGACATGGATTGGAAGCAGTACGTAGAGATCGATCCGCGTTACTTCCGTCCGGCGGAAGTCGACTTTTTGCTGGCGGATGCCAGCCGCGCAAAGCAGCAGTTGGACTGGAAGCCCGCAATCAAATTCAAGGAGTTGGTTCGAATCATGGTAGATGCAGATATGGAAGCTATTGGTATGAAGCACAGCGGGGATGGCAGCCGCATCTTGCGGGAGCACTTCGGCGAATGGCACCAATGGACAGATTCCGTATCCAGGGTTCTGCAGGCGGGGGCCGGTGCGGCATTAGGAGACTGATCATGTCGAGCATCTTTATGCATCCCGAATCGCGAATCTTTGTCGCTGGGCACCGCGGGTTAGTAGGCTCGGCGCTTGTCCGTGCACTCAAAAGTGCTGGATACTACAACTGCTGCTGCGTACCCACGCCGACCTGGACTTGGCGGATGCCGCCGCCGTGGCCAATTTCTTTGAAACTGAGCAGCCTGAATACGTATTCCTCGCGGCGGCGAAAGTCGGTGGTATCTTGGCCAACAGCACCTACCCGGCAGAGTTCATCTCAAAGAACCTCGCTATCCAGATCAATGTCATTGATAACGCTTACCGCTACGGCACGAAGCGCTTGCTGTTTCTGGGATCAAGCTGCATCTATCCCAAGCTGGCGCCACAGCCGATTAAGGAGGAGCACCTCCTGAGCGGCCCCCTGGAGCCGACGAATCGTCCGTACGCTGTGGCCAAAATTGCAGGAATTGAGATGTGTTGGTCTTACAACCGGCAGTACGGCACACAATTTCTGGCCGCCATGCCTACCAACCTCTATGGGCCGGCGGACAATTACGACTTAAACACTTCCCATGTCATTCCGGCCTTGATACGAAAGATGCACGACGCAGAAAAGCAAGGAATAAGCGAAGTGACACTGTGGGGCAGTGGTTCTCCGCGACGCGAATTTCTGTACAGCGACGATTTGGCTGACGCCTGTCTTTACTTGATGAACCTCGATGAGAGTCAATTCGGCGCTCTGGCCGGCCTCAGTGCTGAACCCCCACTGATCAACATTGGCTGCGGCGAGGATGTAACTATTCGGCAGCTCGCTCGGATGGTTGCTGAAGTTGTTGGATTCCGCGGAGATGTAGTGTTCGACAGTTCCAAACCAGACGGTACTCCTCGTAAGTTGCTCGATATTTCAAGGCTGCGGCACGTCGGATGGGCACCACGCCATGACCTGTTTGCCGGCTTGAAGCTTGCTTACGCATCATTCACTTCTGAAACATGCTGAGAAATCGCTGGAGTTCCCATTATGCACCGTTGGTTGATTCCGCCGGAGCAGAGACCCAAGCTACTGGCCGCACCCGGTCATGTCGGCCGCCTTTGGCGCACTCAGCCTTCTTCGATTCCTCCTTTTTTTCATCGAGGCTCTTCGATGGTTCTTTCTTCTCATCAGCACTTTTCGGTTGTTCCTTCTTGTCATCAGCGCTCTTCGGTGCTTCTTTCTTTTCATCAGCGCTGTTTGATCCGCCTTTATCGCTGTTCGGGCCCCCAGCGCCGGCGCGCAGTTCCAACCACTCAGCCTCTGTGAGCGCGAAAATTTTAGCAGTAGGCCCTTGATTCGACTGCGAAGAGGGCAGAATGCGTGTGATTGCTTGTCGGGTAGAAGTCAGAAGGAAAACCGAAAATACAAGAACACTATTTAAGCAGCTTCTTCAATTTGCTCATGTCCGTCCCTTGAATCCGCCTTGCGAACGCACAGCGCAGTGCGGAATAGGCACAACCTAGCACACTTTCAGTTACACCTGCAGTGATATGCAGTGATATGCAGCATGCTGCACGTTAAGGATGCTGGGGCTTCAAAAAGAGGATTCCCAACGGTGGCAGCGTGAGATCCAGAGAGAACGGCCGGCTGTGAGCGGGCACGGCTTCGGCGAGCACGCCGCCACCGTTGCCCTGATTGCTGCCGCCATATAAAGCGGCGTCGCTGTTCAACAGTTCCTGCCAGTAGCCTCCTTGAGGCACCCCGATTCGATGGTGCTGGCGGGTCACAGGAGTAAAGTTGCCAATGACAAGAATTACTTCATTGCGGCCGCGACGCAGGAAGCTGAGCACGCTGGCATCGGCATCATTTGCGTCCACCCACTCGAAGGTTTCGGGGTCAAACTCGCGTTCGTAGAGAGCGGGTTGGCTTCGGTAGAGTCGGTTCAAGTCCTCCACCCACTTCTGCACTCCCGAGTGCCCCGGGAATTGGAGCACCCACCATTCCAGGCTTTCCTCGTGGCACCACTCGCGTTTTTGACCGAACTCGCCACCCATAAACAACAACTTCTTACCTGGCTGCGCCCACTGATACCCCAACAAAAGCCGCAGGTTGGCAAACTGCTGCGATTCGTCGCCCGGCATTTTGCCAATCAGCGAGCCTTTGCCGTATGTCACCTCGTCATGGGAAAGTGGGAGGACGTAGTTTTCGGTGAACATATACAGGCCGCGGAAAGTCAGCTCATTATGGTGATACTTACGGTGCACTGGCTCCTTTGACATGTATTTCAGGGTGTCGTGCATCCAACCCATGTCCCATTTGAGTCCGAAGCCCAGACCGCCTACGTAGGTCGGGCGCGACACCATTGGCCAGGCAGTGGATTCTTCGGCAATGGTCTGGACATCGGGGTGTTGCTGATAGATGTCGTGGTTCACACGCTGTAGGAACCGGATCGCATCGAGGTTTTCATTGCCACCGTACTCGTTCGGTATCCACTCGCCAGATGCGCGGGCGTAATCGAGATAGAGCATGGAGGCAACCGCGTCCACTCGCAGGCCGTCTACGTGGTATCGATCCAGCCAGAGCATCGCGCTACTCAGCAGGAAACTGCGCACTTCGTTGCGGCCATAGTTAAAAATGTGCGAGGTCCACTCAGGATGGAATCCTTGGCGCGGGTCTGCGTGCTCGTACAGGTGAGTACCGTCAAAATAGGCAAGTCCGTGGGCGTCGTTGGGAAAGTGGGAGGGCACCCAATCCAGCATGACGCCGATACCGTGTTGGTGAAGGCAGTCCACCAGGAACATAAAATCTTGTGGAGTGCCGTAGCGGCTCGTGGGCGCGAAGAATCCCGTGATTTGGTAACCCCAGGAACCATAGAACGGGTGTTCCATTACTGGCATAAACTCCACGTGAGTGAAGCCCATCCTGTTCAGGTACTCGGCGAGCTTCGGTGCCAGTTCGCGGTATGTAAGCCAGCGGTTATCTTCCTCGGGCATACGCATCCAGGAGCCGAGGTGAACTTCGTAGATAGACATCGGGCTGCTGAAGGCATTGTGGCGTTGGCGCAACTGCATCCAGTCGTCATCGCCCCATTGGTAGCTAAGATCCCAGACGATCGAGGCGGTCCTAGGCGGTTTTTCGCTCCAGAAGGCAACGGGATCCGCCTTATCCATGCGATAACCTTGGTAGCGGGATGAAACGTGGTACTTGTAGATAGTGCCCGGGTCCACGCCTGGGATGACACCTTCCCAGATCCCCGAACTTCCGCGCGGCCGTAGCGGATGAAGCTCTGTCTTCCACTGGTTGAAGTCGCCGATGACTGAAACTGCGTTGGCGTCGGGCGCCCACACGGCAAAGAACGCACCGGTCCGCCCTTCGATCTCTATTGGGTGTGCACCTAGCTTTTCATAGAGGCGGTTGTGGCTACCTTCGTTGAACAGATGGAGATCGAAATCAGTCAGCAAGCTGAAGTCGTAGCGGGGCTCTTGCAATCCGACTTTGCCTTCAACTTGCATTTTTGTTTTCGACTTCCAAGCAGACGACATTGTACATTGAGTTTCTTCCTCGGGGCGTAATGTCCGTGCTCGAATCCACGTAGTTCCCGACACATTCGAACCAGCCCCGCTTCTCCGTCCATCCGGTTCTGAAGCGACTACCGCGCGCCCAGGGCCAGGCGCTTGGGGGCATGCCAATGGCGGACGAGTTGAGGTGACACGTATCACTGCGTTTTGTATGAAACGAACCGTAGAGTAATGGGTGAAGTGTCCAATGCTGGAACTGGACACCAAACGCCCCATTCTGTACTTGGCGCTCAGTTCTCCCACACTACCTTTATCTGCGGTGGACGAATACGCCGAGACTCTCATGGCGCAGCGCATTTCCATGGTCAGCGGGGTGGCGCAGGTTCAGGTGTATGGCTGCTCTCAAAAAGCCGCGCAGCCCGCCGAGAGGTTGACAAACGGTACTCCCGGCTGACGGCGCTCCCTGATACCAATCGGCTCGGTGTGAAGGCCTGCTCCGCTAACGCAGGGATTGCGACCAGAGCTGCCTCATCGAGGGCCGCAGGTTGAGACACTCCATCTAGGCGTTCACGTCGAGGACGACTCGGCCGCGGGTCTGTCCCGCCATGATCTGCTCGGACAAATTCTTGATATTCGAGAGCGGTTGGACAGTCGTGATCGCGTCGAGCTTGGCCATGGGCAATTCGCTGGCGAGCTTGCGCCATGCCTCGAGGCGCAGCGGCTTGGGGGCTTGCACGGAATTGATTCCCAGCAGCGAAACATTGCGCAGGATGAACGGGAAGACGGTTGTCGAGAACTCGGCGCCGCCAGCCAAACCACAAGAAGCAACGGAACCATAGGAAGCCGTAGTCGCCAGCAGCGTCGCCAGTGTCTCGCCGCCGACATTATCGATAGCGCCCGCCCAGCGTTCCGACCCCAACGGCGGCGCTTTCTGTGCCAATTCGTTTCGATCCACGATCGTGGTGGCGCCGAGGTCGCGCAGCCAGGAATGAAGCGCTGACCGTCCGGTCGAGGCTGCTACTTTGTAGCCGCGCGATGCGAGTAAAGCGACGGCAATGGAACCGACTCCACCAGCAGCACCGGTGACCACTACCTCGCGATCGCCAGGGGTGAGTCCTTTATGCTCCAGCGCCATTAGCGCGAGCATGGCGGTGAAACCCGCCGTCCCGATGGCCATCGCCTGCTTCGCGCTCAGTTGGTCCGGTATGTGGACAAGGGTATCGGCAGGCACGCGCGCGAGAGTGCTGTAGCCGCCCCAGATCGTTTCCCCGAGTCCTTGTCCGGCTATCACCACCTTGTCGCCGGGCCGGAACTCTTCCCGGGTAGACTGGAGCACCCGGCCCGCCAGATCGATGCCGCATACCATGGGAAACTTGCGAATCACCTTGCCGCGTTTGGAGATGGCCAAGCCGTCCTTGTAGTTCAGCGATGAATACTCCACCTCGACCAGCACATCGCCTGCCGGCAGAGAGCTCTTAAGAAGATCTTTGAATTCGACCGTGTACTGCTTGCTGTTGCCTTCCGCAATTAGCGCACGGAAAGTTTCCGCCATAGGCTATCCTCCAAACTCACAAGTGCGAACGCAAGGATAATGCGTTCTTGTATTTTTTGAACCTGTGCAATGACCCGTCTGCTTCGGCTAGTAGCTTGCAGCCGCATGCCTGCTGAACGGAGCGGCTTGCCGGCAGCGCATCAGAACCATCGCTTTAAGGCTCAGGACAACTTCCTCGTCCTGGTTCAATACTTCAACAAACGCACGCACGATGCCCCGGTCGGGCTTCGAGCGAGAGCGATTCGCCTCGAGAGTCGACACCCGAATCCGCAATGAGTCCCCGGGCCGAACCGGCCGGGTAAACCGCAACTCGTCAATGCCAGGGGACCCGAGGCAAGCCACCTTGGACAAATATTGATCGCAAAGCAGGCGCATCATGATGCCCGCAGTATGCCATCCACTCGCTATCAAACCGCCATAAGGACCCCGTACCGCCGCCTCAGGATCGGTATGGAAGCTCTGGGGATCGAATTGATTGGCAAACTTTATGATGTCGTCATGACGGACAGAAATAGTGGCTGCGTAATCGACTACCGAACCTGGCAGGTAGTCTTCAAAATGGCGTTCATGGATGGGCACACTAATGTCCGGGCTGCTCACGCTTCTGCTCCGCAAGATATTTTGGTAAATGCCTGTTTATAGCCATCCTCAAAGGTGAGCTTCCGTGACCACCGTCACATACCCGGCGGCCCCCCGACTCCGGCCTGCTCGCAGAACCAGTGCACGGGAGGCGTAACGGATATATCGCGTCGTGATATGTACCGGAGCCATGTGATGTTGGTCACATCAGTGCATGACGCATCGCACAGCATCCCGTGACCCAATTTGTCACTTTTGGGACTCCCAAAAGTTCGTGCGGGGGTGTACCGGGCAATGTCGGTCAAGGAAGGAAATGTCGTGAGCGGCGGAAATACGGATGTCCGTGCGATCTCCGCCAACAAACGCGCAAGCGCCGCACTTGCGCAATTGGGTTCGGTCCTGGACCTGGTGAAGCGCGAAAAAGTCCGTCTTTCACAACTACGACCGGGCGACGAGTGCATCGTAGCTGTCGAGCCAGATACATGTCTGGTGGTCAGGGTGGTCGATACGAACACGGCAGAAAATCTTCTGTTCTGTGTGCCGGCATTTCGGGGCGCGAACGGAGTCATAGAAATCGATGCTTCAGAACACAAAGTGTACAAATGCAAGCTCCCGTCGCATGCACGAGTTGAGCGAGTTTTCTTGAACGGGCGCCAGCGTGCTTCTTGAAACCGTTTCGTGAGTCAGCTTCACGGCCGCTCGCATAACGGCGCAGAGCCGCCAAAGCGCCAATCGGACGGTCCACAACCGCCTTAACGGGGACAGCAGTTCTTGGCACCTCATGTCGTGTAACATCGGTGTCGCCGCATCGTCGGAAGGTGCCCAAGCCTCTCTTCATACTGCTGGTCTCGTGGTGGTCACACTCGAGCAGGCCCTCGAAGCCTGATCAAGCTGAAGTCTGATATCTCCCTCCGACCGCTCCGGCTGATCGACCGTGCCGTTCGGGGCAAAGAGGCCTTCGTCACACCACCGGAAGAAACACCTTGCGCACGGAGCGGCCCACGACCCGCATTGGCGGCAGCGCCGTGCTCCTGGGGGATCTCCCCAGTGCACCAGCGGCATCTTCGATGTAGCTTTGCGCCGAGTTCGAATTCCCGCTGGACTTGTTGTACTTTTCCGGTCCGCTCGCGGATCAACCGATGCTAGCGGTCTTTTCTCCTGTGTTGCCGGTCTGAAATTGATCTCTTGTTTCAGCCCTTTTGTTTCCATGTTGATCTCATAGTGTCTCGTGCGTTAATTCCAACTCGGACATGTCGTTGCCTGCCGGCTGGGGGTTTCTCTTGTTTGCCTTCACCCGGCTCAGCTTGCGCCGGAGATACTCTTCAACGAGCGGCGGCACCATTCCGTGCACCGATCCATTCAACCTCGCGATATCTTTCACCATCCGGGAGCTGACATAGGAATAGGCTTCGGCTGCCGTCAGGAACACGGTTTCCAACTCCGGTTCCAACTTGCGGTTCATGAGCGCCATCTGCAATTCGTATTCGTAGTCGCTGATGGCCCGGATGCCGCGCAGCACGACGCGGGCGCCCGCCTGGCGGGCATAATCCACCAGCAGACCGCCGAATGTGTCCACGCGCACGTTGCCGAACTGTGCGGCCAGGATCTCCAGCATTTCTCGGCGCTCTTCAACCGAGAACAGCGGATCCTTGTCCGGGTTCTGCAAGATGGCCACTCTCAATTCGTCAAAGATCTTGCTGCCACGATGGATCAAATCCAGGTGGCCGTTGGTCAGCGGGTCAAATGACCCGGGATAAATCGCGATTACCTTGCTCAAGGGACCCCTATATAAGCTTCGATAGTGAAGTCTTCAACAGATTCCAAAACCCGTACGTCGAGAAAGACAAATCGTCTGGCGCACTAAGTTAAGACGTGTTTCTGCAGCGCATGAAAGTGGTTCCTTTCATCGTCAGCACAACTTCCCTGTTCTGGTTCAGCACCTCTACGCGGGAACGCACGACACCCCTGTCGGGTTTGGAGCGCGAGCGGTGTGCCTGAACAACGGTCACACGGATGCTCAGCGAGTCACCGGGCCGGACGGGAAGGTGAAACCGCAGTTCGTCGACCCCGGGCGAGCCAAGGCAGGAGCACTCCGAGAGGTAGTGATCGACCATGAGACGCATCATCACGCAAGTGGTGTGCCAGCCACTGGCAATTAACCCTCCAAACGGGCTGTGTGCCGCTGCTTCGCGATCGAGATGAAAATATTGCGGATCGAAATCCTTGGCGAAGGTGATGATGTCGGCTTCATCGAGCCGTATCGCGCCATATTCGTAAACGCTGCCGGGCACATAGTCTTCGAAATAACGTGCCGTGACCGGCGCATGACAATGTGATGTGTGCATAACTTCTTGTCGCGCACAGCGCCCTGAACGGAGGCGGCGCCCAATACTCAGGCGTGCTTCAGTACCGTGCAGACGGAAGCGCAGATGGGGCCACCGATATTGAAAGTCACGGCCGCCCTTGGATTCTCCACCTGAACTTCAACCGGCGCTTTGCCCAGCAGTTGCTGCGCCGCCCAACCGATCATCGCAATACCGGTCGCGCCTACGGGATGCCCCTTGGCAATCAAACCGCCTGAAGTGTTGATCCCGCACTCACCATCTGATTTTGCTTTGCCGTCGAGCCAATACCTGGATCCCTTCCCAGGCTCCGCCTTGCCGATCACCTCCGTGCCGATGGCGCCCATAACCGTGAAGCAATCGTGCACTTCCGCGACGTTTACGTCGGCGGGCACAAGACCCGCCTGCTCATAGGCGGTTTGCATCGCGCGGTAAGCGCCGGCGGGACGAAGAACATCCCGGCCGCTCTTCTTGATGGGATCAGTCGCTTGCGCCCAGCCTGCGATCTCAATGCATTCGGATTTAGGCACGCCGAGCTTGTTTAGTCCCTCGGCAGTGGCCAGGATCAACGCTGCGTAGCCGTCGGTAATCTGTGAGCAATCGTATGTCTTGAGGGGAAGTCCATCGACGATGTACTTATTAATCCCTTCGATTTTTATCGCTTGTTCGAGTGTGATCTGCACTTTGTTCATTTGGGCGCAAGGGTTGTACTTGGCATTGGCATACTCTTGCACCGCAATCTGCGCCAGGTCCGCTTCGCTGACACCCCAGGCCTTCATGTAGTCGGCCATAATTTCGGCAAAAAGGTGTGGAAAGATGTAAACCTTGCCGGCACGTTCGTCAGGGTGGGAAAAATAGCCGAGCACCTTGCCGATTAGTGCACCATCCATCTTGCCTTCGGCGTCACGCATTTTCTCGTAGCCGATGGCAATGCCGACGTCACCTTCGCCGGCCCGCAGCTTGTCAATAACGGAAAGCACCGCCATACCACCGGACGCACAGGCGTTCTCGACCGCCCCAATCGGCTTTCCCTCCAGGCCGGGAACCGAGGCCACCAGCCCAGCCAGCAGGCCCTGTTCGTTGAGGCTGAAGTTGCATCCGGCCGCGACCGAAGCTACATCGATTACCGCTGCCGAGACGTCGATCTGGCGGCAAACGCCATCCACAGCGTTGGCGAGAATGTCGGGAAGCTTCATTCCCATAAGCTTCCCGAACTTTGATTGGTTATAAGCTGCGATATAAATACGTCTTGCCATAATTTCCAAAGCGACTCTCTTAACTGCGCACCCTGAGTACCGGGCAAGGGGCGTGCGCAAGGACTTGATACGCGGTGCTCAGAGGCACATTGATCCGGTACAGCAGGCCTGGAGCCACCCGTTTGGCGCCGATCACAATAAGATCTGCAGCGTATTCGATGGCCACACGCACGATTACTGCCGCTGGGTCGTCAACGATGCTGTCCTCGCCTTCCCCATGGACGAGACCCACTAACGTCTCGAAATGGCACCACGATCGCGCTGCTGGCGGAAGTAATTCCGCAAGCTTCTTGTTGATAGCCCCGTGCTGCCGTATCGGCTCGGACGGGTTCGGCACGTTAACCAGCAGCAGTTCGGCATCCGTCGCTTTCGCCAGGGACAGCGCATAGGGTAGCGCCTCCAGCGCGAATTCGGATAAATCCGTCGCGTACAGAACTTTGCGCAGTTTTCGTTGAACACCCCATGACTTCCGCGCCTTCGTGGAAACGCTCAGCACCGGACACGGCGACACGTTGAAAATGCGTTGCGCGGCCGAACCGAGCAACAATTTGCCGACGCCACTGCGCCCGTGAGTGCCAACCACGACGATGTCGAAGCCTTCCTGTTGAACCAGTCTTGCCACCGCGTCCCCGAGCGGACCGGTGGTGATCACCGACTCTGTATCCACAAGCGAGTTGCCCCGCAAAAACCGGCGCATCTGCAGATCGGCGAGTTCGGCTACCTCATCCATTGTGCCGACGACAGCTTCGTTGGACGAGGTGTCCTGGTCCGCAAGCATCACGTGCGCGACTGTGATCGAACCGGAATAGCATTCCGACAACAAGCGGGCAAACGGAACCGCCGCTTCCGAGCAGGCTGAGAAGTCGGTGACCAGGAGAATGCGGGTGAATACGGGAAGAGCATCCCCCGATATTTTCTGCGGCCCGGCTGCTTGAGACATAACCGATCTTCACCCTTTTCCGACTTCAAACCGCACTCTGAACGCTGGCATCGCGGCCCAACAAACACTCCTCAAATCCGGACCACCGCAACTGCTAGGACAATCCATTAGACCGATTGCGACGCATGCTGCTCCTCATGGACTGGCTCTGCCAATCCTTCCGGGAGAACCGGCGAATCATTCGTAGCCAATGCACGCCGCTCCGACTTCAGAAGAAAACAGGCCAGCGCGGGGAGCAGAATCAAGGCCCCGAGCATGTTCCACACAAACATGAAGACCAGCAGGATGCCCACATCGGCCTGGAACTTGATCGGCGAGAAAGCCCAAGTCGCAACGCCAAAGGCCAGCGTGAGCCCGGTAAGGATGACAACCCTGCCGGTGAAACAGAGGGTTGCGTAGTACGATTCCGACAGCGACCGGCCCGCGCGCATGTGACCCAGCATCACCGTGAGCATGTAGAGCGCATAATCCACGCCGATGCCGACGCCCAGCGCAATCACTGGGAGCGTGGCTACTTTGACGCCCATGCCCAGGAGCACCATAAGCGCCTCGCAGAGCACGGACGTCATCATCAAAGGAAGGACCGCGACAATAACAGCCCGCCACGAACGGAAAGTGATCAGGCAGAGTAAAATCACTGCCCCGTAAACCCAGACCAGCATCTCGCGGTTGGCCTGCTTGACCACGATGTTGGTGGCCGCCTCAATGCCAGCAGTACCCGCGCCGAGAAGAAACTTTGCGTCTTTGGTGTTGTTTTGAGCGGCGAAAGCTTCCACCGTGTCCACAACTCGCGTCAGGGTCTCCGCTTTATGGTCCTTGAGGTAGACGTAAAGCGTCAGCAGACTACAGGCATCGTTGTACACGCCGCGAGGCGCGCGCCCGGTCATCTGATCGATAATCTTCTGATTGCGCGGCAGCGCCTGCCACTTCCTGCTGCCTTCGCTGAAGCCGGCGAACACATCCCGCGTCAAGAGTGCGAGAGAGTTAGTGGACTCTACGCCATCCACCTGACGCAAGGTCCAGTCGAGGGCATCCTCGCGCATCAAGGTGTCGTAGAGAGCGCAATATCCATCGGGGGTCTCCACCATGACGGCAAGTACATCGCTGCTGGCGCCGTAATTGGTGGTCATGAAGGCGGCATCACGGTTGTAGCGGGAGTCGGGGCGAAGCTCGGGAGCGCCAGGATCGAGATCTCCGATCTTGAGATTCTGGCTTTCGATGTAGCCGGCGGCTGTAATAACGACGCAAACGGCTATCGTCACTGCGGCCCACTTGGGTTGGGTGAAATGGTCGAGGAAACGCCAGAACCAGGTCTTTTGCGCTCCGGTTTTCTCCGCGTGCTCGGTGCGCAGACTACGCTCTGCGGCGGTCGCGCTCACACCTGTGTAACTAAGAAGAATGGGCAACAAAAGAAGATTGGTGAAGATCAGGATGACGACGCCGATGCTGGACATGATTGCCAGATCGCGGATGACTTGAATGCGGATCGCCATCAGAACGGCGAATCCCACGGCATCGGCAAGAAGGGCCGTCAGACCGGGCAGGAACAACCGGCGGAAGGTATAACGGGCGGCCACGATCTTGTGCGTACCTCGGCCGATGTCCTGCATGATGCCGTTCATTTTCTGCGACCCGTGGCTCATGCCGATGGAGAAAATGAGGAACGGCACCAGGATGGAATAGGGGTCCAACTCATAGCCGAGTATCGGCAGCATCCCCAATTGCCAAAGCACGGCAACCAGAGAGCAGACGACCATCAGCGAGGTGCTGCGCCAGCAGCGGATGTAGGACTGCCGCAATCCCGCGTCGATCAGGATGGCGGCGCCGAAGAACAGCAGGAACCAGCGCAGTGCTGCGATGAGATCGCCCACGATCTTGGCAAAACCCGTGATGTGGATTCTTATGTCGTTCGTCTGATACTTGCTCCTGATTTCTTCCAGCCTTCGCGAGAACTTGCCATAATCCAGCAGCTTGCCCGTGTCGGGGTCGTTCGAGAGTAAGGGCACAAAAATGACGCTGGATTTGTAGTTGCTTGCGACGGATTCGCCGATCTCGCGCGAACGCTCGACATTACGACGGACCTGATCCACAGTTTGCGGCGATCCGTCGTAATCATCGGGGATTACCGGCCCGCCCTCCAAGCCGTCTTCGGTCACAGCCGACCAGCGAGTCCCGGCGCTCCAGAGCGACCGCATGTAGGCGCGGTCCACGCCTGGCAACAAGAAAACCTCATCATTGATCTTGCGCAACGTCTCCAGATACGCGGGGTCGTAGATGGTCCCGTTTTGGGTTTCCACGGCGATACGTACCGTGTTGCCAAGTCCGCTCAGGTCGGATTTGTGCTTCAGATAGTTGGCAATATAGGGATGGCGCGTGGGAATCATGCGCTCGAAGTTCGCGTTGAGATGCAACTTGGTGAGCGAGTAGCCCATGGCCAACGTAATCAGCGCGCAGACCGCCACCACTACGCCACGATGGTTGAAGAACGCGCGTTCAACCACGTTACCTGAGTTCTTGTCGAAGTCCGCCAAGTCACGGATAACGGGTTGTACCACCTTTTTGCTGACGAAGCTCATTGCACACTTCCCGTTTGTGTTCTTGGTGCCGCGGGAGCCGAGGGCAGGGCTATCTGGGCCGTGCCTTCAGACCCCACCGCCAACAGTTCACCCTCCCTTACGGGGGTAATTGCGGTGAGAGACCTCATGACTGCTGCCCGGAGCAACTTCATCGTGTGGCCGTGATCCCGGGTTTCAAGCACCGCGCCCTCTTGATTCGCGAAGATCGCCGTCCCGTCCGGGAGCGTGGTGCTTGCACTGAACGAGATAGCCACGGGAACATTAACTTTGGTGAAGGTCTTGCCTTGATCTGCTGATCGGTAGGCATTCCCACGCAGGCCCGCAAGCACAATCTCGCCTTGCGGGAAAACGGCTATGTTGAAAAAGGTTCCGTCGTAGGGCGTGGTGAGCTTCTTAAAGCTGTTGCCCTTATCGGTGGAGCGCAGGAAAAGGCCTTTCTCCCCCGCAAGGTAAACATTGTTGCCCACGACGCGGATGGCATAGATGTTGTATCCCATGGGGTTGTCGAGGCGATCCATCCAAGACTTCCAGGTCTTGCCGCCATCCTCAGTGCGGAACATCAGGCCGTAGGCGCCGACAATGAAGCCTTGCTGCTCGTTTTCGAAATGGAGATCGAGGAAAGGCTTGTCGGCACCTTCTTCAACCAGCCGCTGGGCGTCGGCCAGTTGCCTCTGGCCCCTCTCATCATTCGGCCTAAGACGAGCAGCGTTCGCCTGCGCAGCGTCCAGGGCGAGTTGCGCTGCGGCTTTGCCATCCAGTTGGCGGACCCAGGTCTCTCCGCCGTCTTCTGTGTGCAGAACGATTCCCCCGTGGCCGACAGCCCACCCCTGCTTGGGCGTCGGAAACTCCACTGCGGTCAGCTCAACACTGGTGGGCACCTTAGCCTGGCGCCAGCTCTTGCCCTTGTCATCAGAGAGAACAATGATGCCCCGTTCTCCCACCGCAACCACGCGCTCGCCGGCCGTGGCAACCCCTAACAGGAAGGAGCGGGCGGCATTGCGCGTCACGGTTGCTGGTCTGTCGAGAGGATCGGCAACGCCAGAGGCAACTGCCGTGCAGGGCATCAAGACCACGAACAGCACACCAAGCAGACAGCACGCTGTCAGCGACCCTGGAAGAACCGGGGGCGAGCTACCGGGCCCGCCCCATTGCTTGCGGCCCCTCATCAGCGCACCCCTTCACTCGCCATTCTTTCGGGTGTGAATTTGGACTCGGGATAAGGCGGCATGACCTTGTGCTGTTCGGATTGCTCGTTGAACATCACGTTGATGAAGTACGTGCCGGACAACAGGTCGTACGCGCCCCAGGCGGTGCTCATTTCGCCGGGGATGTCCGGACAGCTAATGGGAAGAGTGATGACACCTCGCCATAACTGTCCCTTGGCGTCCCAGCGATCGCCGAGCACGGCGATCCAACTGTCTTCGTCGATGTAGTAGCGATTCTTGGGCGCGACGTGGCGCTTGCCTGGCCGGAGGGTGCCTTCCACCACCCAAACGCGATGCAGCTCCCAGCGAACATGGTCAGGGTTCAGATAGTGGTCGGCGAGAGCTTCGCTGATTTTGGGGGCAAAGGTCTTGTTGGTGTTGTAGGGAATGTACATTTCTTTCTTGCCCACCAATTTCCAATCGAAGCGATCTAGCCTGCCGTTCCAGCCCTCAATTTCATCGAAGTAGGCGAGGCCCGCCGAGAACGGCGTAGGCGTATCGCAACAGGCATTGGGCAACATGCGCACACGCCGCTGGCCGGTGAGGTAGACCCACCACCGGGTCTTGTCGTGGTTAAGAGTTTCACGGCCCATAATGGATTCGCCGGCGCGAATCGGAGGGGCGGTGTTTATGGAGAGAACCTGCCAGTACTCGGCCCCATCACCACCTTTGGGTTGAGTGTTCGGAAAGTAGTACGGCTCGGCAAAGGCATTATTGGCGCTAAGAATGTGCACGCGCTTGCCATCGGCGGTTCCCAGGTAGCCGCTGAAGGTCCAATGCCAGGCAGAACCGCGCCAGCGCAACTGGTGGTTCCACATGACCTCTTCACCGCTCTTGGGGATCGGGAACGGAATGCCGCCCCACGCGCCTTCCGGTTGCATGCCTGATGAGCCGTTGACGAGCTTGGCTCGGGTCGCATTCTTGAAGGTGTTGTCGTAAACCCACTGCGGCGCATTGGCAGTGCGATGGGTGGGATAAACGTCGACGCGAAAGCCAGGATATTTCTTGAGCAGGGCTTTGGTGGCTTCCGTCAATTTGTCGGCATATTGATCCATGTTCTTGGCCGTGATCGAGAAGAGGGGCTTCTCGTTCGGGTACGGATCGGGCCGTTTGCCGCCGTTCTTGAAACCGGGAGCGACCTTTGTGGCGCCGCCGTCCCACGCCGGAATGCTGCCGTCCTTATTGCCTGCCTTCTCCGCTCCGAAGGGCGTCAGTGTCGTCTTTAGCTGCTCGGCTTCTTTGGCGGAAACGCCGGCGATTGCCGTAGTGCTTCCCGCCAGAAAAAGGCATAGTGCGCTAGCGATCAAGGTTTTCTTCGTCATCGTGATGCCATCCTCTGTTAGTGACTTCCTTTGTTCCTAATGCCGATGGTGCGGAAGATCGAGAAAGAAATAGTGTTCCGGTCTGCCAACGACTGTTTGAAAGTGAAGTGAGGCGCCGGGAAGGAATCGACGATAAGCGCGCCTCCCGCCGGGCCATAGAATTGGGTGTAGGTCAGGCTGAAGCGCCAGGCGTCCAGATAGGAAGTGCTCACGCCAACGCTGAAGTCCCCACCCTTATCCGGTCCAAACGGATACAGCACGGCCGACTTCCCCATGGGGAAGAACGAGAAGCCCACGGGAATGCTGAGATCAAGGCCAGAAAAGACCTGGCGGTAGGTCGGCGTATAGAGCAGCCGGAAACCGACTCCGTCGCGGGTAACGCCCGGATCCAGAGCTTGCGGGTTATGGGAAATACTCAGGAGCCGGTTCCAGGCGATTTCCGCCAGCAGTGTCGACTCCTTGGAAAGGAAATTCTGTCCGAAAGTAGCAAGCGCTGAGAGATTGCCGTGAATGGAGTCGCCAACCGCATAGCTGGGATTGCCATGGCTCGGCGGAAGAGGACCAGCCCCCGCGAGGCTCGTCAAATCCTGGTTGGTACGGCCGGAGATCTCGATCGCCCAGTTCACCACTCCCATGGTCTTGGTCGCGCTCATGCCATAGGCCTTGATATTTTCCGGAAATACCCAATAGTAGTTACCGACTTGCCCGGTGACCGGATTCACATCGCCGGGTGCGAACGGCTGCAAATACGGTTGGGGAGCTTTTTCATGGAACTGAATGGCATAGAAGCCCAAGTCGATACCGTGTCCGGCGTGAATCTTCGCCTGTACGCCGAACTGTCCTGAATCCTTCGGCTCCAGATCGGGCCGGCGGAACATCGCCGCAGGGCCACCTCCGGGTACTAGCGGTGGTCCCAGGAAGACGCGCTCGCCTCCGTCAGCCATAAAATCGAGGGCTGAGTAATAACTGCCGGCCGGCGGTAGCCGCAGTTCATCCCAAAGGAACTGGTAGTAGGCGCCGATCGATAGTTTCGGAGTGACCTCGAACTGCAGTGAGACTTGCGGCACCGGCCGGATCAGTTCCTTGAACTGGGTGTTGGGGACGGCGAGCAGCTTGGTCACGTCGATCGGCGACATTCCTCCGGCGATCCCGTTATTCCCGAAGAACAGGGCCTCCCCCCACAACTGAGCAAATTTGCCGACACGAAAGCTCAGAGTTCTGTCGCCGATGCGTGTTTTTCCAAAGAAGAAGGCATCCAGCAGTTCGGCGTAGGCGAATTGCAAGTCCCTGGTGCCGCCGGGAAAGTGCCGATAGTCCGAATATAAGGAGTTGTACGACTGCGGCGAGTTGTTGGCAGTTCGCTGGTTGTACACCGAATCGCCCCAGGCCGCCATGCTCCCGCGTATGCCGAAGTCTCCGAACTGGACGTCCATTTCAGAAAGAACATCGACGCGGTTTGAAACCAGCCCGCCATGAAAGTTGCGGTCGCCGTCATCCTGGTTGAGATTGAAGGGGTTCCGTGCCGCGTCGATGAGCCGGGCGTTGCGACCCGACAGGCGAAAGGCATTGCTGTACTTGAAAGTCGTGTCCCAGCTGAATTTCACGTTGGATCCGGTACTAGCCTGGTCCGCCGTGCTCTCAGTTGTAGCGACGCTGGGCGAGGTAGCTTCTGTCTCGGCCGGTCCTGCGTCCGTATTGCTTGCCGTAAGCTGTGGTTCTGTATTGTCGGTTTTACTCTCTTGCGCTACCAGTGATGGTGTGGCAAAGAGAACCCAGGTAGCCAAGGCAATCGAAGTCGTCAGTAGCACCTGCATGGATGCAAACCGCAGACGGTTGATAGTTGATCTTGTATGCACGGTGTCCCTCCCGATGCGATCCAGTTGTGACTCAATGAGTGCTGTGCTGACGATCCCTGATATATCGAACTGGGTAGTGCTTCCGAACCAGGCGGTATTGCTGTGGTGAAAACGGCACGCGCAAACAAAAAATACGTCCTGGCCCGGTGGAGTTCCCCACAAACTCCCGAGTTACTGCCAATTATCTTTAGTTCAAGGTTGTCATCGGCGGCCGGCGCCACATGTCATGGCGCGCTGACTGCCGCTGCCGAAGGAAGTCTCAAAACTCGCTGCGCGTTCTTGTAAAAAATTTTTTCCAGCACGCTGTCCTTGTGACCATTCGCCTTCCATTCATCCATGAGTCGCTTGTAGGGAATGGAGGGATAGTCGCTACCGAACAGCACTTTGTCCTGGAGTCGTGAACCTACGTCTTTCTTCAAAGATGGTGGAAAGTACTTGGGCGCCCAGCCGGAGAGGTCCCAGTAGACGTTCGCCTTGTGTAGTGCGACCGTCGTCATCTCGTCCGTCCATGGAACCGCCGGGTGCAGAGCAATGATGGTGAGATCCGGAAAATCTGCCGCTACATCATCTAGGTACGGGATAGGCGCGGCGTATTTCAGGTGTTCTCGCATCCCACCGGGGGTACCGGCTCCCATCCCGGTTGTGCCCATATGAAATTGAACGACAGCTTTTAATTCCGTGAGCTTTTCCCAGAGGGGATAAAAGCGTGGATCGTTGGGATAAAACTTCTGCATGATCTGGTGAAACTTGAAACCGATTAAGCCCAGTTCCTTGACCGCTCTTTCCGCCTCTATGAGTGCCAGTTCTCCCTTCCACGGGTCGACCGATCCGAATCCTCCTATGATCGTTTCGGGATATTTCTTTACGAGAGAAGCGATGTAGTCATTCGAAGTTCGCGGTAATCCGCTGACAGTCTCTGCGTCAAAGGCAACCAGCAGAACCTTCACATCGGCATCCACGAACTCCTGAACCATTTGTTCTTCAGTTCTGACGCGGAAACTCGACTTCCCCCAATAGCGCTCGAGAGCCTCGACGTAGGGCTTGAAAGTCTCGCAAAAGACCTCGGTACTCGGATGTGCATGAACATCGATTGCTTGCATGTCAGTGTTCCTTTAATGATCGTGTGAGCATCGGCAATCAACAACCTTGGTTCAAAAGCACGAACCGGCTCCGTAGCTCCGAACGCGGCAAAGCAGCCATGGAGAACCGCACTCGACAGTAGATTGTACGCAGCCCTTCATTGCACTCGACAATATACTGTCGACAATCGATTGTCAAGTGATTTCTTAATTTTTTTGCAATCAGTGGAACCGGCTCAGTGCAAATCAGTAGCACCGGATTGCCGAAAGGAAAGGTAGGTCAGGAGATCTGTGGAGTAAAGCAGCGGGACAGGGAACCGGCCGAGTACTTAGGGGTGCCCGACGACGCAGACTCCCGCCATGAACCTGCCCGGGTGTCCGCCCTGACTGTGAACTAAGCCCAGCCTCGGATTTTTCACCTGACGCTCCGGCAGCTCTGCTTTGCCCTGGAGCTGCTTATAGAGTTCGCACACTTCTCTGCAGCCACTTGCAGCGATGGGATGTCCGAAAGATTTCAAGCCACCGCTAGGATTGATAGGCATGTCGCCCTGCAAGCTGAAGCTGCCCTTTTCAATGTCGTACTTAGCCCCGCCTTTTTCACACAGCCCAAGCGACTCGATAGCGATCAACTCGGCAATTGAGAAACAATCGTGAACCTCAGCCAGGTCCAGTTCTTTGCGGGGATTCTTTATGCCCGCGTCCTTGTAGGCGGCTTTTGCGGCATACTCTGTTTCCGGCCAATGGGTGTAATCGTAGTCAGTCCTTTCCTTCCCCCAGCCTGGACCGACAGACAGACCGATCCCCTTGATGGTTATGTAATCGTCCCTGAAGTTGCGCGCGTCTTCCGTACGGCACAATATGGCCGCTGCGGCGCCGTCGACCACTCCACAACAATCATAGAGCCCAAGGGGCCAGGCAATGATAGGCGCAGCGGTGGCTTGCTCGAGTGTGATTTCTTTTTTGAGATGCGCTTTGGGATTTCTAGCTCCGTTGTAGTGACTTTTCACGGAAATCATGGCCAGCAGCCGCTTGCCTTCTTCCCTGCTTAAGCGATAGCGCTCAAAGTATCTGGTGGCCGCCATAGCGTAGCGTCCGACGGCAACCGCCTGGGCGCCATAGACAGGATGAAATGTGCCCGGCGCGCTCAGCAAGCCGCCAAATCCAACGTCTTTCATCTTCTCGACACCGACGACAAGTACCAGGTCGTAGGCCTTGGCTATCAGGGCATAACAGGCATTTCGTATGGCCTCAAGGCCGGTGGCACACGCATTTTCGACACGGGTCACAGGAATGTATTGGAGCTGCAAAGCAGAGGACAAAACCTGACCACTAAGTCCGGTCTCGAAGGTTCCAAACCAGGCTGCCTGGATGTCTTTAGCTTCAACCCCTGCGTCTTCGAATGCCTCCGTAGCCGCATCGACTATCAAGTCTTCCGCACCCATGTCCCAGAGCTCGCCAAAGCGGGAGGTCCCCATGCCCACAATGGCCACCTTGTCCTTTATGCTTTCCATCAGACTCCTCTTTCAGCTACGTACCGGCCTCACCTTCCAGAAATAGTTGTGCACGCCTTGCGCGTCGTTGATCTTTCTGAAGGTGAACTCCATCTCCTGTCCGATTTGGATCCGGGCGGGATCGCGGTCGGTCATCAGTCCGTAGTATCTGGCGCCACCTTCGAGATCAACCACGCACAGCACATTAGGCAGATCGGCCACCGGAGCACGTTCATCCATGCTGAACGTGAACAGGACACCTTTCTGGTCCTTCAAACAGACGTCTTCGTACTGCCCTGGTTTCTCCATTCTCGACTGACACCACATGCAGAGGCGCTGCCGCGGAAATTGCTCGTGTCCGCAGCTCAGGCAGCGTTGCCCAATTAATCCAAAGAGCTGCTCGCTCTCACGATAATAGTGTGTAACCGATGTGCGCGGCGAAGGCCGGCGGTCCACTTCCCATTCCATCATATTTCTGAAGCGGAGATACTTGCCGTAGGACCCCAACGTCGCTTTGGAGTTCGCGTACCCCTTTACTCCTCTTCTGTTTCTTACCCCTTCGATATGCTCGGTCACAGTTAACACAAACGCATCGCCGCCATCCCCATAGTTTGCAAGAAGAATTTTCTCTCCGGCCGCTGCCTGTTCCAGGGCGGACACTAGAATCATCAGAGCTGATGCCGCACCGGTATTACCGATGCAGTTGTAAAGATGGTCCTGCACCTGGGCCTTGTAATCGAAGCCCATCCTCGCGGCAGCAATCTTGTGGCTGTAAGAGTCAATGGCGTTGTAAACAATCCGGGAGAAGTCCTTGGGGCCGAGATTATGCTGGCGGAGAAGGCCTGAAACGACCGCTGGGAGCAGGCGCAGGTAGCCCTCGTCGCGAATAAAGCGGTCTTCCCATTCCTGGCAGTATCGCTCTGTCGGCAATCGCCAACTGTCGAGGAATTCGCTGGCCACATGGTAAGAGCCGTCCAGAGTGACGGCCATATCCGATTTTCCAATGACTAGGGCCGCAGCTCCATCCCCGCAGTCCATCTCCTTGGCGGAATCCGGCGGCGGCAAAGGAGCGTCGGCAACAATGACCAGCGCCTTCCGCACAGATCCTGCCTCGACTGCATGTTGAGCGGCGACGAGCGCGTTTGTCGCCGCGCGCAAAGAATGACCGAAATCAATGCTGATAATGTTCTTCTTGAGGTTCAACGCGGCCGCAATGATACTTGCCGATTGTTTCTGAGCGTAAGGTGGACGGGTCGAAGCAAAATAAATGGCATCAATCTCAGCAGTCTTGAGATCTTTCAGACAGTCGTAACCTGCCTCAACGGCCATAGTGATCGTATCTTCATCCGGGCCGGCAACGGCTTTTTCTCCGGGACCGCCCTTTTTCCCCCAGGCCCTTGCAATTTCCTGGTGGCTGAGCCGGTAAAAGGGAACATAGGCGCCATACGACACAATTCCCGCCATTACAGCACTCCTGAACAGACTTTTATCTTGTCGCTATTCCGACTTCCACCGAGAAGCTTGCAGCCTGGCCCTTTTCGCGTTGCCGTCATCCATGCCCGTGTCTTTTAATTCGCAATCACGACAGCAATATGCTTCTTTGTCATGCGCGTCACTCGTAGTTGGATCGTAATCCTGACCGTCCCATGCACATTTGTTGCCGCCCGCCACTGAACTGGATCTCCTCTGAAATTACGAGCACAGACCAAAAGTCGCGTCGAAGCGCTTCAGGAACTATGAGCTCCCACACGATTCAACTGGCTTGACTTCTTCTCGTACTCTCGCATCTTCAGCTCTCTTCTTTTGAGCTTCCCATCCGGAGTCACTGGAATCTCGTCGATAAACTCAATTTCCCTCGGATACTCATGCATGCTCAAGCGGGCCTTAACAAAATCTTGAATTTCCGTTGCAAGTTCCGGCCGCGGATTGAATTCACTTTTCAGCACAACAAAAGCCTTTACGATTTCGCCACGCTCTCCATCAGGACTGCCGACCACTGCTGACCTCTCGACTGCACGATGCTTCTCGATCACAGCTTCGATCTCAAACGGCCCAATTCTGTAGCCGGACGATTTGATCACGTCATCTGTTCTACCCTCGGGCCAGAAATAACCTTCCGCATCAAAGTGGCCGGAATCGCCTACGTGATTCCATCTACCTTTGCGCCAGACGGCAACCGAGCCGGATTCTCCCGGAGGCAGCTCATTGCCATGCTCGTCAAGAATTCCCATCTTGACACCCAGCATCGGCTTGCCTGCACTGCCCCGCTTCACCTTCCAATCGTCGAATGCGAAGTCGATGACGAGGGGGCCGGACTCGGTGTTCCCGTAGTTGCTGCCGATTTCAAGACCGCATTTTGCTTTGAAGTACTCGAGAACGCTGCTGTCTATCTTCCCGCCGGTATAGGTGAGCCGTCTGAGGTTCAGCTTGTAGTTATCAATTTTCCCTGAGTCCATGATCATCTTGTAGACCCTGGGCATGGTAGAAACTACAGTAATTCCAAACTCCTGCAAGCCTTCGAGAAACATCTCCGGCGTGAACTTGCCGGCATAAGATCCTATGCCATTGCCGAATATCAAAGGTCCGACGGTTCCGTACCAAATCCCATGCCCCCATGCTGGCGATGAGTTGCACATGTAGAGGTCATCATCGCGAAGCCCAAGCCAAAACTTGGTGAAGACTGCAGTGACAGAAATGGCTCCATGCGGATACGGCAACGGTTTTGGCTGGCCGGTAGTGCCGCTGGAGAATTGGATCAGGGCGAGCGTGTCGGCCGAAGTATCGGCTTCGTAACAGGTACTTTCTTTGGCGATCAGGTCCAGCAGTTCTTCGGACGTGATCAAGTCAGACACCAGACCCGGCGGCACGCAATGCTTTCTTTCCTCGCTTATGATCGCCGTCCTGGCGCCGGATGTCTTAAGCCGATGCTCAATTCCATCGGGCCCGAGAAGCGCATAACAGGGAACTGCCACCGCTCCTCTTCTCAGGGTCCCAAAGAAAGCGGCGTAGTATTGAATGGAAGGACCAAGGATAAGTGCAACCCTATCTCCACGATTGATGCCGCGTCTTTGCAGCATGTTTGCGACTTGAGATGACAGGTATCGCAGTTGGCCGAAAGTATATGTCTCCGTACCTCCATCGTCTCTCTTCAGCCGAATAGCCACTTTCCTGGCAGGATGGCGATCCACGCACTCATAGGTGATATTCAGGTGGTCGGGAGACTCATCGAATACCTGCCATCTCTCGCTCCACTGAAAGCATTTCTGCGCTTCTTCAAATGACCTGTACTCCAGTTTCATGCATTCGTTTCCTCGACTCTGCGCACACTCTTCCGTCTTCATTAGGTCAACTCCTCCATTCATCAGCCCTCTGCAAGGCAGACGATTTGGAGATCCGGCGCGCTGGAAGCAAAAAGCACCCGGTCATAGCGGGAGTTCAGCTGCTAAAACCTGTTTCAAAGCGCTCTTGAAGGGGTGCGGCTTCAGCCGCGCCGTCCAAGCTGCGCCATTCTTGCGGCTTAGCCGGCGAGGCTAAACGCAATTGACGCAGCGGAGCAAATTAAGAAACACGCTCTAGAAGTAAACTCCTTTCCCCGTACCGCGAAATTCCTTCGGCGGCAAACGTCTCTCGACCGGCCACGTCTTGTGCTCCCTTGAGGGGAGGATTACGACACTCTTGCCAATAATGGTGTCGTCGCCTCTTTGGTTGGTTCCGCGGGTTTCGATATCCACGCAGAATTCACCGTTCTCATCGATGTGCTTGCCTGTTACTTTTCCCCGAAACCATACCGCGTCCGACAGGTAGACGAACTGCCGGTATTGCGCGGAACAGGATTTTAGCCAGCCTTCGTCGCCCATCCAGTTCGTGAGCAGGTTGGTCATCCAGCAATGTCGCTGTACGCCGACGTCATACATGTGAATGGCGCCTACGCCTTTGGCCGCCGAGTTCAGGTAGTGCACCGCGTACACCGGCTCCCAAGAACCGAGTACCGGTTCCCGGAACGCCCACGAGGGATGTTTTCGGTACTCCCTGAGCTGGACACCGTGGGCGGCAATTTGTACCGGCGCCGCACCGACACAATACGCCACCATATCGGTGATCCCGAAAATCCCCTTTACCACAGGAACAAGTTCATCACCGACCTGCACGTCCTCCCAAAAACGCGGGTTCGAGCCGCGGATCTCTTCCGCCAGGCAGTCTTCGTCGACCTTCTGCTGCTCTTCCGGAGTCCACGGATGCGGCACTTGGATGTGGTCGTACTTCCCTTGCCCTTCGGCAGACTTTTTCTGGGCCGTCTGCCTCTCGTAGCGGACCAGCATGTTGTATCCCCGCGAAACCAATTCACCACGCTGGTTCCAGTATTCGAATTTCTGGTACTCGAAAGCGGTGCGGCCGGCGAATTTGCTGCGCTTGACATCAAACCCGATGAATTTGCACTTAGGCGTAATTTTGTCGTTTTTATAGACCGGTCTCAAAAACTCCCAGTCCGATGCTGAGTGGTCTGCATGAATTCCAGCCAACCCTTGCAGTACCCAGTGTGGAAACACGCTGGCTAGAAAGGAAGGAGAGCCTACCAGCGCACCATATCTGCTGTTCGCAGCATAAGTCTCGTCGCGATAGAGCGGGTTGGAGTCCCCAATCCCATTAGCGAAGTTTCTAATGGCTTCGAAAGAGGCATGCTGATTGAATATGTTCGAAACTCGTAAATCCAGTCCGATGCGATCTTCCCATTCGGTGAGCAATTCATCCGTGAGATCGGCTTGGGCAATTGGTGCTACTCCACTTGCGCTCGCCTGCATTACTTTGCTCCTTATTGAGAACTTATTGAAATTGAGAGAACTTATTAAAATTGACCGTCAGAAAACTCGAATGCTGGGCAGGAAAGCGACTTCCTCCGCCAAATAGGCGGCCAGGACCTTGCCGCAATTGCCGCAGCGCCGCTCTTTCACCTCACCGGAACGCTTCTTCAGCAGCCTGACTTCCGGAACGGTCTTTTCACCACACCAGGGACATGTAACCTGTTTCTCTGCTCTTTCCATGTTTTTCTCCATCTGACCCGATTACGGCCTAAGCAACGCGGGGCCCGAAGCTATTAATACTGCCGCACAACCATGCGTATCGTCGACAATATACAATCGTCAATCGACTGTCAAGGGCATTTAGGTCATGATTTTCAGCCTAAGACTAGGACTTGGCAGTAACACTGCGTTACCAATACGTCCTCGTATATGTGGAGCTTCGTGGGTTACCTGTCCTCAGCGTGTCGCTGCTTGCAGTTGTTCAGGGATTGTACGGAAGGGATATAACGAGATCTTAGGCACTTGTTGTGGTGTTTTGACGCCGTGACTGATTGGCTCGACGCAAGTCCCGACGGCGCCCCGCATCTTCGTAGCGGCGCCTCTGCTCGTCACTTTCCGGAACCACTGCCGAGACAGGCACACGACAGCCGTCCCGATCCACAGCCACGAAGGTCAGGTAGGCGGAACTGACATGCCGCGTCGTGCCCGAAATCAAATCCTCGACCCAGACTTTTACGCCAACCTCCATGGACGTCCGAAACACGCGGTTAACTGACGAACGCAGAATGACATGATCGCCCACATGCACGGGGTTAAGGAAGTCCATGTGATCGATCGACGCAGTAACTGCGTAATGGCGGCAATGCCGACGCGCAGCCAGACCGCCGGCCAGGTCGATCCAGTGCATGAGGCGGCCTCCCAGCAAGATACCCAGCGTGTTGGCATCGTTGGGGAGCACGATCTGAACCATATCTGATTGCGACTCGCTCACGGGACGAGCTGGAGGAAGATTGCTTGCCGTTGCTTTTCCGATTTCGGCTTTCATGACGATTATTTCTTCGTCCGCACCTACGCAGAAATCAGTCTGCCGCTAGCGTGCCGTCCTTCTCCACCGGGAGCCCTTGCAGCGCAGCGTCCTGGGGCACGGGTTTGTCCGGGTTG
>JBHGAZ010000026.1:0-96587 GCA_041946765.1 Terriglobales bacterium | reverse complement strand
CGGAAGCGTTCTTTCGTCACTGCGGATACGGTATACAGTAACTATGAAAATGCTCTAGCGTGACCGTTGCGGCAGCAACCGAGGGACGCTCAGGGTCGCGCATCGCTTCCTCGGCTGCTTCGCGCAATGGTGCAGCGATGCTGCCGTGATGGACGTGGTAGATGTCAGGAGAGCGTTCCGCGTCGGCTATTTGGCGAAGGCTCGCGATCACTGTCTCCGTCTGCATGCGGCTGTTCGTGAAAATGATGGCCTTGCTACTCTTCGTCTGTTCGTAGAGGTAGCGGAAGTAGGGGTCTGCACTGACAATGTTTGTTGCTGATTCGGCGGCATCCCCGTCCCCTGCCTGTTGAAAGTACTCAAAGGCGAGCCGGATCTTCTGTTGCCCTTGGCTGACTCTGGGCGTCATGACGTTGCGCTCAGTCCCTGCGGCAAGCCAATGTTCAGCCTGTGTGTAATCACCGAGAGTTGCGGAAAGCCCGATCCGGCGCGGTGACTGCCGGAAGTATTTTGAGAGGCGCTGCAGGTGGCACTGGATTTGCCGGCCTCGATCCGAGCCCATGAAGATGTGCACTTCGTCAATGATGATGAACCGAAGGTCACCGAAGAGCCGCGGCAGCGCGCTGGTCTTGTTGATCAGCATACTCTCAAGCGACTCCGGGGTGATTTGCAGCACCCCTCGCGGGTTCCTGAGCAGCTTGTTCTTTTCCGACTGGGAAACGTCCCCGTGCCAATGCCAGGCGGGAATATTCGCTTCCTTTAGGAGGTCGTTTAGGCGGGCGAACTGGTCATTGATGAGCGCCTTCAAGGGGCCGATGTAAAGCACGCCCACGCTTTCAGCCGGGCGCTCGTGCAATAGCGTCAGGACGGGGAGAAAGGCCGCTTCCGTCTTCCCCGAGGCAGTCCCGGTCGCCAAAACGAGGTGCGAGTCCGTTTCAAAGATTACCCGGCACGCCTCAACCTGCACGGCGCGCAGCTCCGTCCACTGGTGAGCGTAGATGTATTCGCGGATGAACGGGGCGAGGCGATGAAACGGATCGATCACAACTTGAACTCCGCATATTTCGCCTTCTCGTCCACGTCCGGGTCAGGGGCGCTCGCGGAGGGCTTGAAGTCGGAGCCGTGAATGACCTGCTCGAAGGTGAATGCAGGGTTCTGACGAAGCAGGTTCAGCACCGCGATGAAGTCGCGAATGGTCTCGCGCGGCGTGAGGAAGGCCTCGGCACCCAGTCGATTGTGGACCTCCTGCAGGAATGCCTGGATTTGCTGGTCCGTCAGCTTCGGTTCGTATCCGAAATGCGCCGAATGAACCGCGATCAGCCGGGTCAGGAGCACGAAAATTTCCTCGGGTGTGAGCGTGTTGAGGCGCAAGATCGGCCCTGTTGTGTCCTGCAGGCCGTCGCGAACGAAACGGCTCTCGGCCAAACGTGAGCGCAGGGCTTCGTAGCTGTATAGGCCGCGGTTGCTATCTTCCAGGAACTGCGGCGTGCCACCAACGACGAAGCCAAGGTGCTCGGCCTTGCCTTGCATTGTGTCGTTGAACATCGCCAGCAGCTTTTCGTAATTGTTCTGGCGCGAAACCGTGTGGGTGATCTTGTACAAGTTGACCGCTTCGTCAATGAACACCACCAGCCCTTTGTAGCCCAGGGCTGTCACAAACCGCGCAAGCAGCTTGACGTAGTCGTACCAGCTTTCGTCGTCGATGATCACCCTAACGCCTAGATTCGCCGCACGGGCGTCAGTTTTCGTCGCAAACTCGCCGCGAAGCCACCGCAAAGCCGCATCTCGTAGCGAGTCCTGCTCTTGCCGGTAGCCTCGCCAGTAGGCGGATACAACCGAGGCGAAATCGAACCCGTGCACCATGCCTTCCATGTCATTTACGACCTGGACGATGGCAGCCTCAACAGCGTCAGGAAACGAAGCATCGTTAGGCTTGAGCCCCTGCTCCTTTACCACCTTCGCCTGGATGCCGGAAATCCACCGCTCAAGCAAGGCGGGCAAGGCCCCACCGTCGGGGCGCGTTTTTGTCGCAAGATTGCGCAGCAGTTCGCGGTATGTTGCCAATCCGTGCCCATCCGTGCCGGCCAGACGGCGCTCGGGCGAGAGGTCGGCGTCGGCGACAACGAGATCACGATCCATTGCGTAATTGCGTATGAGCTGCAGCAGGAACGTCTTGCCGGACCCGAACCGGCCGATGACAAAACGGAAGGCGGCGCCGCCTTCTCCGATGTTCTCCAGATCCTGCAGCAGGGCGGCGATCTCGATCTTCCGACCGACGGCTACGTACTCCAGCCCGACGCGCGGAACTACGCCCGCACCCAACGAGTTGACCAGTGCGGTAGACACGCGTTTGGGTATTTTCAGGTTTGCCATCTCACTCCTCAGTTGACGGAATTCACCAGCTTTTGAACGTATTCGAGATCTTCTTCCTCGATCACGGGCGGCATCGAGTTGGGCGCGATGATCGCATCCCCAATGGTGTCGAACGCAACCTCGTTGATCCGCTCGATCAAGTCCTGCGGCATCATGGCGTGTTCGTCGGCAATACGTCCAATTTGCGATATCGAGTCGGTGTTCTGAACGAGTGCCTGCAAAACAAGCAACTGGTGAGGCTCAAGTCTCCGCAACAGCTCTCCCCATTCGGACGGCAAGTCCTGAGCTGCGGGATACGACTGCACTTTCACCTGTTCGCGGTTCGCCAGGAACTCCAGTTCATCCCGGTAGTCTTCCGCAATGACGATCTTGCCGGCTTCGCTGATGATCAAGAGGTCGCCCAAGAACTTCCGCGCAAGCCCGTTTATGCGCTCCAGTTCGGCTTCGAGCAGTGCGTCCGGCAGGCTTTGCTGAAGCACGCCTGCCTCCGCTTCCCAGCCCTTCTCCATGAGGACACCGATAATCTGCCTTTCATTCTGGTCCAGGCGCCGGAGGATGTTCCACACCGGCTCCAGGTCAGTCAGCAGGCCCGGCGGCGTATCGGCTGGGCGCAGAATAGTGAATTTCTCATCTGCGACCGAGTCGCTGCAATGCATACCCGAAGAAATGGGCAGCGAAGGCGATGGTCCAACGTCGGTGTTTCCCGCCAGCAGCATCTCGCGGACAACATCCGATTCCGTCGTCAATTCTCTTACGCGACCCAGGTCGATAACGATCTTCGCGGCACTGGCAGCTGCTGCAGCACGCACCTGTTCACGTTCGGCTTGCGGTGGCAGGATCAACGCGTCGAGAACTGCTTGAATATCGCTGTCCAGGCTATATCCGCGCAGCCGGGACCTATATCCATTCGCTTGCCGCAGCTTGTTCTCGGCGTGCTTCAGGAAGGCAGTGATGAAATCACGGAATGGCGCGTGCTCGGAATAGGGGTATACCGTGCCAAGGTTCACCACCCGATCATCACCACAGAAGACTGCGCTGCGGAAGGCATTTCTTTGTACTGTCTTGCTCTGACGAGGACGGTACAGATCGAGAATCCGTTTACCTCGCGTCTTTGCAAGGTGCGCATCGACTTCTCGAAACAGCTCAGGAACCCGCTCGTCCACTACTTGACCGTACCCATCCAAGTAGAACTTGCTGCGGTTCACGCGGTAGTCGCCAAAAGAGGACAAGAGCGGCAGCGGGATACGCGCGGAGTCGGGACCAGCATATCTCGGCAGGACCAGGTCGGGCTCCTCCACTGTTTCACCAAATGCCACCAGGTCCAGGTACGGCTGCACTGGATCGATCTCACAGCCGTACATCAGCACATAATCCGCTATCCAGTCGGGCAAGTAATTGTCCAGTTTGCTGTATCGCTCGCGGTAGGCGAGCCAGAGCGAGCGAAGCTGCCGGTATCCGTCGTACGCGTCCGATCCCCCGACACCGTTCAGCAATTCGTAGACGTGGACGAAGATGTACGACAAGTCCGTGTCCGGGAACTGCCCGTTTCGGACCCGATCGCGCCAGAAGAAATACCATTGCTGCTGCTGGCGATTCATCGACGCGTACGTGGGCCAGTAACACATGAACGGCACAAACGTGGCGCTATTCACGCGATACGCCCTTTTCTCCCGCGCCTGTTTCACAAAGTCGTCCGCTGGCGTGGAGAAGGAGACCCTGATCTCGTACTCATAGGTGCCGGATTCGGGGCGGACCGGGATTGGCACGCCATCGGCAGTGCCAGTACCGATAGTAAATTCAGCCGGACTCGTGCGACGAACGGGAGCAGTCGCAGGGGGAGCTGAAAGGGCCCCAACTTCCGGGACCGCTTCTTCGCAATTGCGGACAAGCTGTCTCCATAGGGCATCGCTCGCCCTGGGGAGGTGCATAACCTCGCCCAATGCCTCGCGCTGCGAGCTGCGCCGCAGAAACTCGTGCCCCGCAAACAGTCCTATTGCGACGTATCGCGGGCACTCACTCAAGGACTCAAACAGCTTCGAGGACCCGGTTTTGATCAATGCATCTGCTTCCAACAGGACGAGAATGTGCCACTGCAACGTGCTCAGACCAGGCACAACTTCGAACGCTTTCGGACTGGCAAGCACAATCCCAGTCACCGCGGCGCTGAACTCAGGATCTTTTCGTAAGCCATCAAACCGCGCAGCGGCGGCGCTCACCCAGCCTTCACCGAGAGTGTCTAGCGACCTACGGGCGCCGACAACCAAGACTCGTGTACCGGGGTTGGCGGTAACAAAGTTTGTGAGAAAGCGGAGCAGTAGTGCGTGATGCTGCGTCAGCGTGCCGACAATGCCGCCGGGGAGTCCCCAGGCACGCAGAAACTCCAATTGCGCTGATACGGCCGCTTCCGACGATCCGGCTGCAGGCAGCTGAATCTCGGGGAAATCCTTCCTCGCCCACGGTCCATTCAGCCGGGCCAAAGCCCGCCGCAAAATCTCTTCGGGTGTGAGCGTTAGCGGCGCAAGCGGCGTCCCGTCAGCCGCGCGTCCAAACCGTGCGACGCCCGCCTTCTCCACCACTGCCGTGGGAAGCCAGCCACCAGCGACGCGGATGAAGTCGCGGCACTTCTCAAGAGAAGAGGACAATTCCTCCGCTCGAACTCGCAGGTCCCCGCTGAAGAACCAGGGAACGGCGGTCACCAGGCCTATGCCGTCGTGCTCATCCCGCGTGACAGCCAGTCGCAACTCGCCGTCTTGGATGATTCGGTGTCCGCTGATCGGAGCGGTATCCGCGGTCAACTGCTTGATGCGGGGCCAACATTCGACGACGAAGTGAGGAATTTCCTCGTGGCTGTAACGAATCGTGCCGTTGAGCAACGAAACCGGCTTACCAAGAACGTCCGGAGCAACGCCAGGGCGCAGTGAGCCACTGGCGAACACGTGGCCGTCTATATGTGCCGACAGCACAATATTTCCGGGCGGCACGGCCCAGGCAAAGCTGAGTTCCAGCATGTCGTCGCTTGGCGCTGCCAGTTTGAACGACACAACCGGCTCAGCGGAATATGCCAAGTCACACCTGACAGGAATGTTGCGAGCTCGGATCTGCGGCAGCTGGTTCCGCAGAAAAGGCAGAACCTCTGCACCCTGTATGTCGCCCACGGCAAGCCATGAGTCGTTGTTGGCCAGCGATGGTGTATTCCAATACGTTCTGGTATCTACGAACCAGCCGTTCCCGAAGTACTCGGCTGGCGTGGTGAAGGTTCGTTTGAGCGCCTGCGTGCTTGTATCGAAGGTATATTCGATTCCGAAGCCCTCGGGTGGACCAGCAGGTTGGAGCACGGCGACATCGGGGGCGATCACGACCTCAAAATCCTCGGTGATCCGCATCAGACTCAACCGAATATCGGTAAGAGCCCCCACGGGCACGATCAAGACGTCATTCTGTGTGCTCCCAAGCCGAACGATGTCTCCTATCGCCGGGTGCTTTCGCGCGAGCGCGCCAATGTTCACTATGGCTCCGCGCCGGGTAGCCGAAAGTAGAAAATGGGCACTGGTGCGTTCCAGCGTCAGCCGGATTGGACCGCCAGAGATGGCCGTCCAAAGCTTTGAGATGTAGTTCCGCAGCATTTAATAGAGAAGCCGGACTGTATCGCTAACATGTTGCTCAGGCAAGCACCATCTGGGGTGCCGCTTTTTCTGTTATTTCGAGGTTGGGGCGGGGTAGGGGCAAAGGACGTTGCGGGGGCGCGATACAGTTCACTCCTCTCGCAGCGCCATATATGGATCGAGACCTGGAGGACTTGTAGATCCTTGGTCACTTTTTCGATAATCTCTTGCAAGTTGCCCTCCAATTGTCGTTCTATACACTGAACCGGGCCAGCACACTTGCAGGAGGACCCTATGCGAACCCTCATGCTTCGCGCTCTTGCGCTAGTAGTGACCTCGTGTTCGGTGTTTGCGCAGACCCAAACCGCTGATCAACTCTCGCAAATTCGTAGGCTTCCCTTTGCGCGAGTAGAGAATGCCGTCCGATCAGATTCCGCATACCCCGAGATTAGCGAGTTTTTGCAGCTCATTCGCCAATACGAACGGGGCGCCAACGCTGTCAGAAGCTACCATGATCCGGTACTAACACGCGGTGCACGAGGAATTGCTCTCTTTCGCAGCGCGTCTCCGGCGGTCGTGCTGGTTGTCGTTGGGCGAGTGGTGAATGACAAATTCGATCCGACGGGCGAAGGAACTGGGGTCATCGTCGATTCTAGTGGCTACGTGTTGACCAACTGGCACGTGATTCGTGGAGCAAACGCCGGAATGATCTTCATGAAGCCCTCTTCTGGCGACGATCTTGATGCAGCACCGGCATTTATTGCGCAGTTGGTCTATTCCAATCCAACCCAAGATCTTGCTCTGCTCAAAATGCGCAACGCACCGCAAAACTTGCCCTTCTTGCGATTAGCCAACGTTTCGCAGGTTCAAGTTGCGGAGGATATCCACATAATTGGGCACCCGCATGGCAAGTATTGGTCGTATAGCACCGGGGTGGTGAGCCAAGTCAGAAGCGGATTCACGTGGTCTTACTCCGATGGATCTCCCCATCGCGCAAAGGTGCTGCAGATGCAGACTGCTATAAATCCCGGGAATTCAGGTGGTCCCGTGTTGGATGATGACGGCGCAATTCTTGGCCTAGTCGCCATGAGCGAAGAGGGGCAGAATCTCAATTACGCAGTAGCGGTTGACGAGATCGCATCGTTCATGCGAGTTGGAATGGCGAGCACGACGCGCGGTGTCACCAGAACCGCCCCATCCCCAACGCCGACTGCGATCTTTTCGGCTCGCGACAAGCAAGGCCACAACGTCACGAAACTGGCTTATCCGGAGCTCGAGTTGTACGTCGTAGAAGACGACAAGCATGCGCCGTTGAGGGTTTACGTGGAGACGAAGGATGGCGTGACACTTTCTGCCCACGAACCGAATGCGATCTCCGGGTTCAATTTGTGGGTAGCAACGCTTCCAGGTGGCGAAACGCTTGTTGGTACAGGGGCATCCGGAAGGCCAGAAAAGATCATGCGCCAGAAATCAGTCGGCGGTTAGTCGCCAGTCAAGATGAATGGTGCCCAATAGAACGGACTGCTGTATGCCTTGGAGCTCGCCAGAGAACGCCGAGCGAGCAGGAGGGCATCGCTCTTTGGCTTACCGGAAAGAATGTTCTTGTAGAGCTCCTGCATCAGCAGCTCCGTTGACTTGTCTGCGACTTGCCACAGACTCACTACGACGCTTGATGCTCCGGCAGCCAAGAACCCGCGACCGAGATTGAAGACGCCCTCTGCTCTGCTGACCGCTCCAGTCCCAGTATTGCATGCTGAGAGGACAACCATGTCAGCGCCCAGGTTGAGCTCTGGAATCTCGGACATGCTCAAAACCATATCCTCAATGCCGTGACCGTCATAAGAGAGTACGAGCAATGGTTCGCTGAGACCCGATTCCTCCGGCAACAGACCATGCGTGGCAAAATGGACAAAACGAAAGCTTTTTAGATCGGTCGCCAACAAGCGTGCTTTATTCGCAGCAGGTCCTATTCTCAGGTCAGCCTGGCCCTCGGTTGCGAAGAGGTTCGCAATCGCCCTGACTTCCGACGCAGTTGCCGGAAGTCGTTCCAGTGAACCGAGACCGCGTGTCTTTAGAGCGCCTGAGAGTTGAGGTGTTTCGGTCATCTCGCTGGTCCGAGCTGCCTGCAGCGACCCGGCAGAAACCAACGGGAAGCGTTCATCCGCTGCAGACGTGATTGGATCGCCGATCCCAAGAAAAGACCTGCTCCACTGCGTCTCATGTTGTGCTATACGCGACGCAATAACAGCCCCTGCAGACGGGAAATATTTCGTCGCAATTCCGGCGAATACGAACTGGTTTCGTGAGGCCGTCGGCGACAGCACTTCAAACGGGATCAAACTGAGATAGTCATCCGGTACGATGATCAGAGATTGTGCTTGCAATACCGATGTGGCATGTCCGGCGGGAAAGAGCATCTCAAACAATTCTTCCGCCAGTCTCGGTTCGAAATCGTCAGGGCGGCCGCTATTCAAGCCATCGCGAATGCGCTTCACCTGCCCTCGTAGGAGCTCCCGTGATATGGGGGACTTGTAAAACTCGACCAAGACACTGCCAGATTCTGTCCCCCTGATCACCCAAACAAAGGTCGCTTTGTCAGCAACTTTGAATTCCAGAAGCATCTCTCCGGGCCCCAGCGGCACGTGAGAAATTGCGACCTTGGTTGGGTATTGGAGCTGCGCGTAATCTGGATACCGTGCGCGCAATTCTTCAATCAGTTGTTGCAGGTCGCGATTTGCATCGCTCAGCTGCTGTCGAAGCAGTGCGGCTTGCGTGCTGTCCTTGGCATCCTGCAGCTGTGCGGAAATCAGCTCAATCTTGCTACTGAGTCCTCGTTCTTTCTCACGTAGCTCAGACGGCAAATGTTTCCTCGCCGCGTTAGCGAACACCCGTCCCCACGTATTGAGAAAGACTCGCGCTTTATTCGCCTCTCCGTAACCAAAAGCACGAGCGGCATACTCCCGAGCCGATTTTGGCTCTGCCTTTTCTGCCGCTACGAAGAGTGCGTCAATGAGCTCGTCATAGATGAAACCATAGTTCTCAGCAAACGTGCGTTGAGATTCCTCTTGGGCACCGGCTTTGACTTGCTCTGCAATGTCGATGACCTGCTCGTATTCTCTGATTGACTCTGTCAGCCGGCCCTCTTGCTTCAGGAGACCGGCTTTCCCGTAATGAAATCGGCCAACCGTATAAAGATCGTCTGTCGCTCCCAACAGAGATTCTGCTGCTGCGAGTGAACGGCTGGCATCTCTGATGTTCCCCGAGCTGCGCTGTACTTCGGCAAGGCTCATCAGAGCGTTCGCTTCACCAAGCGGGTTCTTCGACGACTTGAAATAGTCGATCGTCTTCGCGCACAGGCGACGAGCTTCGTCGTATTTGCCCATCTGCCACAGCACTTCAACGGCGCTGAGATCGAGATCCGCGGTCAGGCTTATATCGCTCGAGAGCTTCGATGCCTCTTCGTAGGCAGCTAATGCTTTGGAAAAATCCTTCAGGGGCGACTCACGACTGCCATACGTATCAACCAACGTCGAATAAGCCGATATCAAGTACTCCGTGTCTCTCAAATCGTGAAATGTCCGAATCGCGAAATTCGTTTCGCTTAGAGCACCCTGCCAATCGCCGATCACGTGTAGCAGATACGTCAAAGAGAGGGCCGCCCAGCCGGCAAGCTGGTTCTGATGTGCTACTTCGCTGATCTCACGAGCCTCGCGTACCGCCTTTATTGCAATTGTGTATTTCCCTTGATCGCTGCAGATCCAAGCCAGAACGCGTCTGGTCCAATAGCGCGCATACCACGAGTCGCCGGCATCAGCTACCGCGATAGCATTAGTCGCCACGTCGAACGCTTCGGCACTTCTATGAAGGCGTCGCAAGCTGAGCGCCGCGCCCCGCAGTGAGAGGGCCTCTAACGAGGGCAGTTTCAGTTGCCGATACGAATCAGCTGCCTGCCGAAAGACAGATAGAGCATTTTCGGCCTTACCGGCATTAAGGTATTCATCGCCCCATTGCGAAAGAACTTCTGCAGAGAGTTGTGGGACCTCGGAACGGCGGGCTGCGGCCAGCGCCTGCCCGAAAGTCTCATCTGCCTTCGCGTACTGTTGGCGACCGGAATAATAATTGGCGAGGACCAACAGAGCCCTAGATTCTCCAGCAGTATCGCGGAGCGCCGCATACCCTGTGGCTGCGTTCCGGAAGTGGTCCTCGGCTTCTTTAGATCGCTTCGGGAACTGCGCCGACAGCAGTTGGGCGAGCTTAATCTGAACATCAGCGACGGACGACTTTGATCCCGCCTTCGCGTGCAGATCAAGCGCTTTCTGGAGATACGTGAGCTGTTTGTCAAAATCCCTTAATTGACCGTAAGCGTCAGCGAGCTGCTCGCAGAGCCCTGGATCCGCAGGATTCTTCGCGAGCAGGTAATTCAAGGCTTCTTTCGCCCGCGCACCGTCTCTGGCAACCGAATAAACAAACGCCGCGGTTGCATTCGCGATGAGAGTCAATTGCGAATCAGGCGATTGGCGGCTGCCCTCCAGGCAAAAGGCTGCTTGGTTTTGCGCCTCCTCGTCGCGTCCCAACCGTGCCAGGCTCGCTGCTAAATAGCATTTGGCATATATTGCGAGCAAAGACGTTTGAGGTGATCCCCCGTACAGCGCTAGCGCAGCTCGGGAATACTTTTCGGCTAGCTCGGGCCTGTCACCCTTGACTGCATAACGTCGAGCCAACGCCAGTAGGATTGCCCCTCGCGAGAAACTTCCTACCGTACCTGCCCGCAGAAGGTGGGCTTCGAGTTTCTCCGGGCCTCCGAGCTGCCAAGCGATCTGGTCGGGCAACGCGATCATTCGTGCCGTATCAGGGTGATCCTCCTTCAGCCAAGCCTTGTCACGGCCCTCCACGATTGCCTTCGTGTATTCGAAGTTGTAACGCAGCTCGGATAGGACAAATGCATCGAAAAGTTCGCCAGCGCCAAGCAGACTTTCGGGAGACTTGGCCTTGAGCAAATTGTTGAGCCCCTGCTGCACGGCGTCGTAAAAGGTCAGAAGCAGTTTGTCATTGAGTTCCGCAGATATGGCAACGCCATTCTCGAGCGCCAGCAGTTCAGCAAACGTTTCGTGGAGGGACTCGTAACAATTGGCAAGTAACAGGTAAAGCCCGACGAGCGTCTTCTTATCAAAACCGTTGTTGGCGGCAAGTGAGTCAGCCAATTCTTCCGCCCTCACCAGATGTTGAGTTGCCTTTTCAAACGTCTTCGCACGGTAGAATGCTCTGCCCAGCTCCAATTCAGCCGAAAACTGCAGGATCCGGTTCCCTTGTCTTTCTGAGACTGGCAGCAGCTCTTCCAAACGACGAATTCCTTCGGGGTCATTCCCGAGATTGAAAGAACTGGTCGCTATGCCAATGAGGGCAGCGGCGTAGCGATCGTCGTTGCCAAGAGCCTTCCACTGTGCGGCAGCGGCTGAATAATATCGAGCAGCTTCTTGGTTGTCCTTTGTCCCGAGTGCATAATCGCCCAATGCGTGGGCCGCCTCTGCCGCCAGAAGCGTTGTGCCTTGCGCCTCCGACAGTTGGTACACTTCAAGCCAGGTCTTGGCAGCGGCATCGGGGCGCTTTGCGGCTTGATATGTGGGCGCCAAGGCTTCCAATATCATCAAACGCAATGCCGGAACATTCAATGCGCACCGGTATTCTTCCGGCTTATTGAACGTCCCAGCGCCGCCATCAATTACGCCATTGCGCAGGTTCTCCAAGGACAAGACCGCTGTGTCCAACTGTCCTTTGCGGATCAGCCCCTGCGCCATCGATGTGGATGCCTGAACGAAGACGAGATAGTTCTCGTTCCGCGCGGCCAAGGAACGGGCGGACTTTGCCACCTCCAGTGCTTCGTCGAGCTTATTCTCAGCGGCCAACAACCACGCTAGGTAAAGCTTGTGCCCGGCCAGCCAGTCATATCCGTTCACCTCGTCAATTTGTAGAGCCTCCTGCAGCGAACGTCTCGCTTCAACGTACTGTCCGGATGCGACCTGATAACGGCCTAGCTCACCGAGCACCCTCGATTCGACATAGCGGCTCCTGCTTTTGCGTGCCGTATCCAGCGCCCTTTGTAGCAGGTCGAAACCGGCGCCTCGCTTCTCCTTGACCTGCTCGAATAGCGATAAAGCCACCAACACGTCAGCCTGAACAGCCACATTGGCGGACACCACAGCATCTTCAAAGGCGCTCTGGAACATCTGCCGGGCATCGTTCAGTTTTCCATTCGCGAAATACAGGCCCCCAAGGGCATCTTCGATAAGGGCCCTATCAGAGATCAGTTTGCGAGAACTGGCCAATTCCTGAGCCTTATGCAAGACGGAGATCGAGTGGTCCAGGCTACCGCAGCCGCTCTGCTGCCGCACTGACTCGACCAACGTTCGTAGTTCGTTGTCCGATACCTGCATTTCAGGCGGCACAAAGCGCGTGTGCTTCTGTTCATCCGACGCGGCGGCGCATGCAACCGCCACGAGCAGCAGGCTGCTCGACAGGATGGTCCGGAGACCCCTTAACGAGTACGCCATTCCGCGCCCTCCCAAGTCGTGAATTGTGATACCAACGAGCCCAACCTGCAAGATTCCCGCGAAGGCTCTTCTGTCCCTTGGAATCCGTGCACGTCCCGGCCCCTCCGTTCGGGCACGCGCAGAAATCGTAAGAAGACGGTCGCGCAACCTCGTGAGCGTATTTTAGATTGAGGAGTTTGGGCGAGCGTGACAGGATGTACGGAGTTGGCTATTTGGAAAGCTTGCGTCAGCGGCTGGAGCATGACTGGATTGAGTTAGCGCAGGAGCTCAATGGAAGAACCTGAAATCCCTCAAAGGGATCTGACGATTTACCTGCTGAAGGAAGAGACTAAAGAGCCAGCAGATGCACTCCGCGAAGCAGGACGGCTGAAATCTTTCAAAATAACGGCTGGAGGTGCCACCGTCGGCGAGCTTTATGTCAAGCCGCCACGGTCGCGCGCCCCGCGTTGGGCGGAGTTTTTCAACGGGCATCTCGATATTGCTGAGCTTGGGCGCGTCGCATCGACGTCGGCGGTCTTAATTGCTAAGACGCAAGGTCGGCTGTTCGCATTAACTTTTGGCCAGGGACGATTTTTGATGGCGCCAGACTGTTGGGAAGAACGTTTCGGGCTCCGCGTGGCGGTTAACTGCATCGACCCGGCAAAGCTCAGAAGTCTGGACAAGCGAACGTTTGACGCGCTGTCCACGCATAGCCGCATTCAAGGAAGTAGAGAAGGTTCGGCACCGGATTTCGGTCTGGATGTCGAACAAGATTTAGTGCGAGCAGTAACAGGAACCCCGAACGACGATCTATACGGCTCTCGATTGAGCGGAATGGACTCGCTGCACTGCGCGATTCGGACAACGGTTGCTGACCTCAAACCGCTGCTGCGCCGGTATGCAGAGAAGTCAGAGGACGACAGTTACAAAAAGAGCTTTCCATGGATCGACCACATCGCCGAAGTCACTGACAAGAAACTGATTGGGGGACTAGACGAGGTACTGATTCAAGCCATCAACGGCGAACGGGAACGTTGTTGGTTGTGTATTCCGGAAATCATCGATTGGGGGCGAACGGCAGGATTCCGCTACGCATTGTCACGGAAGTCGGCTGAATTCCAGGATCTCAACTTTGACGGCTTCTTGGAGTCGGTGGACGGCGACGTTCCGGATGCGGCATTTCTGCGGCGCAGGCATGCATACCGAATCGACAACGAAGGCAATGTCTCAGACGAGTGGCAGATATACCGGTGCGTGTACTGCGAGTTGGAGCTTGAAAACCGGACTTACGTCCTTAGCGGCGGCCGTTGGTTCCGCATTGATAAGGAATTCGTGGAGACTGTCAATGCACTTTTCAGCGCCATGCCGCGGTACGAACGTGAGCTTCCGGAATACGATGACGCCTCGGAGGGAGCGTATTGTGCAAGGATCGCCGACACTTTCCCGAATGATTTTGCCCTGATGGATCAAAAGACGATTCAGATCGGCGGAGCACATGGCCGTGTGGAGTTTTGCGATCTATTCACGGCAACGAAAGACTTGATCCATGTGAAACGGTACGGGGCATCGAGCGTTCTGAGCCATCTATTCTCACAGGCTATCGTGTCCGGAGAAGCCTTTCGCGCCGACCCCGACTTCAGAGCCGGGGCTCTCGCGCGGTTGGCAGGACCCTTCCAGCTTTTTACCCGTGAGCAAACACCACAACCAGCGGAGTTTCAGATCGTGTTCGCTGTTGTCACTGAAAAGAGCGAGCCGTTGCAGCTGCCGTTTTTCTCTCGGGTGAATCTGCGTCAAGCGACGCGCAGGCTACAGGCATTTGGATATCGAACGTCTCTTCTGAAAATCCAGGTTGCCGAGGCTAGAGCAAAGCTCAAGCGATACATTGATCGGTAACGCCTAAATTCGATTTACGACGAAGGACATCCCATCCGAGGAACACAATGGCTGAACGACTTTCTCGAAAGGCCCTATACGATCTCGTCTGGTCTGAACCGATGAAGAATCTGGCCGCGCGGTTCGGAGTCTCGGACGTTGGACTGAAGAAGACATGCGCACGGGCCGCGATCCCAACGCCTGACCGCGGATATTGGGCAAAGAAGGAAGCAGTGAAAGAGACGTTTCAAGCGGCGCTCCCGACCCGTGCTCCGGGCATGGAGGATGAGGTCTCCGTCGGTGCAGGAGGCAATAGCCAGTATGGCTACTGGAATCAGGAGGAACTTCTTGTCCCAATTGGTTCTCCCCCAGAGTTTTCGGAACCGATCGAGGCGGTGCGGTCACGAATTGCCGAAACGGTCGGTCGCGTCACCGTTCCGCATACAGTGCGGAGTTGGCATCCAGCGATTGAACGTCTCCTCCAAGAGGATGAAAAACGGCGAGAGAAGCAGGCAACCGACCCTTACCCGATGTCGTGGAACAATCCCCTATTTGACACCCCATTCGAGCGCCGTCGGTTGCGCATCTTGAACAGCCTCTTCTTCGCGGTGGCAAAGATGAACGGTAAACCGTGGGTCCATCGCGAAGGACGGCAGATTCGGATTTCATTCTTCCAGCAGCATCTTCATCTCAGTCTTGAAAGGCCTAAAGCGCCGAATCGCAGGGGACAATCGCTGAGCACGACCGCCGAGGACAAGGACACGAGACTACGCCTTTCTATTTTGAGTGGCTGGGGCTCCGAATCAGTGCTTACCAGCTGGCAGGACGATGATCAGAAACTCGAAAACCGAACGACGGACGTCGCGATCCAGGTGATCCTGACCGCTGAGATCCATTATCGCGAAGGCGCCTTGCGACACCATGAATGGCGAGTGAAGCGGAAGGCGGAGCTTGAAGAGGAAGAGCGCAAACGGAAGCTCGAAGCGGAACGTGCAGAGAAAGAACGGCTGAGACGTGTCGAGCAAGGTCGTGTAAACCGGCTCCTCAGGGATGCCACAGCATTTCAGCAGGCCGCGACGATCCGGCAGTACGTAAAGGCAATCCGATTAGCGCAGGTACGCGAAACAAAGTCTGCGACCGATGAACTCGAACAGTGGAGCCGATGGGCGTTGGCACAAGCCGATCGGATCGATCCAGTTACCGGTCGGAGATTTCTGAATGCAATGCAAGATGAGGAAGACTCTGAGCGGCAGCAACCCGCGATTATTTCCTAGGGGCCCGTTCCGTTATTCGAGAGCAACCGCGGCATTGCCCGGCTCATGTTGAGGTGACGGTATGAAGCCTAGTGATGTGTATCAAGTGCTAAAAGGGATCGGTGCCACGCACCTCCACCACGCCAACACGGTAACCACCAGCTGTACGTTTCTGGAGCACGCTGCATTGCTGTCGCGAGGTTACGTAGAGAAGCACGGCCTTGCCCAGACCGATCAGTCATCTGACGAGATCGACAAGAAATACGGTATATGGGACCGCGTGTTTGTTGACCACGTGGACATTCATTATCGTGGTGGACGCGTAAAGGGACCAAACCAGTACGGCCCTGTTCTCTTCGTTTTCGGCCTGGATCTTCTTCTGACGTTGCCGACCGCGAGCGATGTTGTTGTGACGAAAATGAACCCGATCTACTGGCAGGACAGCCAGAGCGATGGCGACCGCTGGTATCTGACCCCAGAGGAACTTGCCAAGAACATCAAATACGGCGACTTCGACAAAATGCTCGTCATTCAGACGATAGACGGCAAAGTGGACCTTCCAGGGAAGCAGGCTCAGATAGCGCTGGACGAGCCCCAGCGGAAGCTATCGTCAGGCAAGGAGGCATACGCGTTCGCAGAAGAGCGTCTGCGGCAGTCGGCGAAAGCCGGGGGTGTCACTGTTGGCATTACGAAACATGACTGCCGTCCGGATTGCTCGTGCGTTGAGAAGTACAAAGGCTGTGACCAGGAGTACTTCGAGACGATGTTTGCGTAGGCTCAAATGTTTCTCAAACCGCGCAAGACCTCAACGGATCCTCGGCTGCGTTCGCTACTGCAAAAGGCGGTTCGTCGAGGCTCCGTTCAGGTAGTGGAACGTGTGGCTGCTCGCCTTGACGCCATCGGTGACACGGCATGGCTTCGTTCGCGCACAGTTGTGATCACGTGCGAAGAGTGCTGGCCATTGGCGGCTTCACTGCCGATCGATCGCCATTTGAGGAGCAAACTCGAAATCCTCTCGCGGGTTGCAAAGGCCAGCAAGCAAAAGGATGCAGCTGGCTTAGGCGCCCTTGCATACGCGTATCGCGAGGGGGATACGTCCATGTTGAACGTGGTGCCAGACGAGCGAGCTCTCAAGGTCATTTCCGAAGCATTGGCACGACCCAAAGATTTCTTCCCGTGGGCCATCTCGCAGAGTCATTCAGTGCGAAGTACAGAAATCATCCGTAACGCTGAGAAGTATCTGCCGGTGGCGACTTGGCAGTGGGATAAGGCGTGCATTCTTGCCACAGCTTTCTTGTCCATCAATGCAGAAACTCCGACGGTAGACGCTGCCTCTCCGTTACAACCGACATCGGAGTTTCCGTATTGGGCGGCGCTCGACAAGCACACTGATGAAGGCAAGGCTGCTCTTCGCGACTTGGCCAAGCCGCTCGGAGCGACTTACCGGCAACTCATTTGGGCCAGTTTCTATTGTGAAAGTGCGCTGGTGAATCAGTTGCTACCGTCGCCTTGGTTCGAGGCCGAACGAGAATGGCGGCTCACGCGGACCGGTCTGTCTTGGAAATCTGCCACAGATCTATGGGAACGCGCTCGCCTCTTGGTCCGGCGGCGACTCGAAGAAGAGGCGCGAGAGCTCAGGAGGATAGTCGAGTCTCCGGTTCCCACCGGCGGCACGGCGTCTCAGCATTCGCTTCTCTAGCAGGCGGGACATAGAGCAAGAGCGGGAGCCGCCCGGAATAAGTCCGCGCGCAGCACGGAGAGAACGTCGGAACAGCTTCGAACGTTGTCATCTGCGCCGCAAAGTAGTTGAATTGCCGAACGAATTCGGTTCTGTTAGTCTCCCAGCCCGGTTCAGCTCTGAAGCGAAAGCTCGGACATAAGTTCCTGGCCGCGGTAGAGAGATGCTGAGTAGTCACCCTCGGCCGATGTCCAGCCCAACTGCAACGGATCACCTTCCGGAAATTGCTCAGCCAGGGTCGACTTCGACGGATCATAAGTCGCTAGTCGCTTCAGAAATGTCTCGCGAATCAAGTGAGAGATGGTAACGGATTCAAACCGAGTGTTGCCGGATTCTATGGGGTATGGGAAGGGCAGGTTGACGCTCCGCGATAGCCATTCACCCTCAGCGTGAGGTTTCAGACGACTAGCCAAATCGCTGATTGCACTGGAAAAGGATCGCCTACGCGCAGCCTGCCGCTCATGTGTTTATTCGGGCATTGCCAGCAATTCCCCCGCGACCAATTGGCCTCCCATGACTTGGAATTGCCGGGCAAGATCGCCTCGGCGGACCACATCGCGCATCATCTGCGGATCGGCGTCCTCCCGGATCTTCACGATGAGCTTTCCGTCAGGTTCAGGATCACGGACTGCGAGGAGACTTGACTCGTTGGAGGTGCTTTCGGCAGCAAAAAAGCCGGCTACAAGACGCTGCCCGACCTGTCCTTGCTCATCTGAAAAAACTATGCTTCTCTTTTGGGCAAAACCGTCGCTCATCTGTGACTGAAGATAAGATGCGCCCTGCTGCGTGCCCTTGCATTCGACAAGATGGAACCGGTCGTTGCTGTCCACGAAGACGAAATCCGGGCACTTGTAAGGACCTCGCTTCTCCGGTCGGTGATTAACCGTTGCTATGCCCAATCCGTTAAGCCGCTCGATGAAATAACGGCCATCGCAATACGATTGGAAACAGAGGCGACTGGCTAACCAGTGAGTCGTAAACCCAACGCCCCAGTCGTCGCTCAAGATGGTCTTCTGGTGAGGGTCCAGGTCCGACCATTCTTCCACAAGCCGCAGATATGGCTCGCCCAGATCAACAGCGGCGCAGTAGCGAACGTACGCCCAATATGCTGCAAGCGAGCATGCAGCCCCTCGCCAAGGTACGGTCAGTGTGCCGAGTTGCAGCAACGATGAGAAAAAGTCAACTACAGTTAGGTTGCCGGATGGAAAGGTTGGGGGATACGGATGCCGGAAACCAGCGGAGGCGCTCGTCCAACTTGCCGTGTCGATCGATAGTAAGACTTGTTTCTTCATGATGCCAACTCCTAAGGAAGCTCGGAAACGGATGCGGCTGCGCTGTCTGTCGCCCGGCTTGCACCGAAACATAACAGAGCCGCTTCAACTGCTCCGGAGTGGCCGCCTGCGGTCAGATACTACCAGCGCCGCTGCTGCAAGGAGCGGTTGTGGTCACGCGATATACAAGGAGGGACTCGCGGTGCTGCAATCATTCTGCAATCAGTAAGTCCGTCTTGTGTGCACTGGACGGGCAGATGGGTGTGCGATCTACAGGAAAACTTTCGAAAGGCATTCGCCAAAATCTTGCCCGATGTAGGCGGCAAAACTACGTCACTGTGGGCGGTAAAATTACACTGATTTTTGCAATCAGTTAACGCGTATCTCTATGGTTTTCGGTGTACCTTAATGCCGTCCGTGCTCTTGTAAGTTGTTTAATATCAGCTCCTTAGCGGATTCGAGTCCTACCTGAGGAGCCATTGTTTTCTTAGACGTGCCTTTGTTGGATTGTCGTAAATCTGCAAAAGCGCTCAGGGCAGGGATCATTATCCGTATCGATCTGTAAGTAACCTTTCTCCAGGGATCGTGTCAGGCTGCGGATAGCGAGGGCCAGTCCGATGCTGCCGCCTGGTCTACAAACCAGTACACCTGGCCCGCAGCGGGTCGGACGCGTGCTGCGGGAAGAATGTTTGCCGCCACGCGGCGTTCCAGCACATCGCGAGCGCCCGCTTCCAGAACTTCGCCAGCGCCTGGTTCCAGAACTTCGCGCAAGACCGCGGGCTTAGCCGATCCGGAGACCACGAAGAGGATTACGGCAGCGTGGTTGATCACGGGGAAGGTCAGGGTCAGGCGAGAGGCGTGCAATTTCTCGATGTAGGGAGCCACAACCAGGCGATCTGTTTCATCGAGGGCGGGTGATCCTGGGAAAAGAGAGGCGGTGTGTCCGTCTTCTCCCAGGCCGAGCAAGATCAGGTCGAAGCGGGGCAGCTCGCCCGTCTGCAGTTTGAAGAAATCCCGCAGAGTTCTTTCATAATCCTCGGCGGCTCGGGGCGGATCATCTTCGCCGTGCATGCGATGAATGTTCTGGGTGGGGATGGGGACCTGCGAGAGTAGCAGCTCATAAGCCATACGGTAGTTGCTCTGCGGGTGATCGGGCGAGACACAACGCTCATCACCCCAAAACACGTGTACGCTTGGCCACAAGATCCGGCCGCGGAGAGCAGCGCTGCCCAGCAACTCGTATAAGCGCCTTGGCGTGGAACCGCCGGACAGGGCAACGGCAAAGCGGCCCTTATTGCTGATGGCGGCTTGCGCCAAACGGCAGAGCAGCTCAGCCGCTTCCCGGCTGATTTCATCCAGGTCGCGACCAACGCGGATTTCGCCGCGGGGGCTATGCAGCAATTTCATGTGTCGCCTGCGGCTTCAGTGGCAGCAGCGGATTGCGCCAGTGGTGGCCGGTTTTGAGCAAGGCGTTGGCTTCAGCCGGACCCCACGAACCCGCGTCGTAGTTGGGAAACGCAGGCGGAGGCCCTTGCTGCCAGTGCTCCAGGACGGGGGTCATTAGCGCCCACGCGCGTTCAACCCCTTCGCGACGGGCGAACAAACTGGCGTCGCCCAACATGGCGTCCAGCAGCAGGCGTTCGTACGCGCTGTAGGAAGCCATGCCGAAACTGGTGGCGTAGCGAAAATCCATCTCCACGGGACGCACGTCGGAGCCCGGGCCGGGCACCTTGGCGGCAAACTTCAGGGAGATTCCCTCGTCCGGCTGAATGCGTATGGAAAGCAAATTGGGCGCCAACTGGCCGGGTTGGGCGCCGCGGAACAAAGCCAGCGGCGGCTGTTTGAATTGAACCGCGATTTCCGTCCAGCGTGTTGGCAGGCGTTTTCCGGTACGCAAGTAAAAAGGAACACCGGCCCAGCGCCAGCTATCCACGTGAAGCTTCAGCGCGACGAAGGTCTCGGTGGTGGAGTGCGGATTGACCCCGGGCTCTTGCCCATAGCCGACTACCTGCTCGCCATTGATCGAACCCGGCCCGTACTGGCCGCGCACCACACAGTGATCCACGTCAGCACCGGTCAACGGTTTGATAGAACGCAGCACTTTTACTTTTTCCACTCGCACTGATTCCGAGTCCAAAGCCGCCGGTGGTTCCATGGCGGTCAGCATCAGTAGTTGCATGAGGTGGTTCTGCACCATGTCTCGCAGGGCGCCGGCTTCGTCATAGTAGCCGGCGCGGTGTTCCACTCCCACGGATTCCGCGGCGGTGATTTGCACCTGCTCGACGTAGCGCCGGTTCCAGACGGGCTCGAAGATGCCGTTGGCGAAGCGAAACACCAGCAGGTTCTGGACGGTTTCCTTTCCCAGATAGTGATCTATGCGGTAGACCTGATCGTCGGTAAAGACTGCGTGCAACCCGGTGTTGAGTTCGCGCGCGGACTGCAAATCGTGGCCGAAGGGTTTTTCCACGATGATGCGTGTCCACCCGGACGATCTGGACAAGCCCGCCGCTTGCAGGCTCTGCGCGACAGCGAGTACCAGCCAGGGAGGAAGGGCAAGATAGAAGAGCCGGTTGCCGTTTGTCCCACGGGTGCGGTCCAGTTCCGCCAAGCGGGTGGAGAGGTTGTGATAGGTAGTGACCTCATCCAGATCTCCGGAGAGGAAGAACAGGCGTTCCGCGAAGTCGTGCCAGATATCGGAATCACCTGTCCCGGCGCATTCTTCGCAAGTCCTTCGCATTTCCGCCCGGAAGCCTTCGTCACCCACGCTCCGGCGCGCAACCCCGATGATGCAGAATCCCGGCGGCAGCAAATTTTCCTGAGCAAGGCGGTACAGGGCGGGCATGAGCTTGCGGCGCGCCAGGTCACCAAATGCGCCCAGGATCACCATGATGCACGGATCGGGAATGCGCTCGATGCGGCGATGCACAGGGGTCGCGACTGGTTCAGACGTCACACTCATGCAGACTTTCTCCTCATGTCCCGAAGCTGAACGGCATGTCCGCCGAACTGCTGGCGCAGCACGGCCAGCAACTTGTCGGCAAAGGGCTGGTCTTCGCGGGAACGAAGCCGGCGCAGGAGCGCGAGGGTAATGACCGGCGCTGACACATTGAGATCAATGGCTTCGGCGACGGTCCAGCGGCCTTCGCCGGAATCGGCCACGGAGGCCTCAATATTTTCCAGCGCCGGATTTTCGCTCAGCGCCCGCGCGGCCAAATCCAGCAGCCAGGAGCGAACCACGCTGCCGTGGCGCCAGATTTCGGTGACCTGGTGAAGATCGAGTTTGAAGTCCTCCTTGGCGTGCAGGATGGCAAGCCCTTCGGCGTAAGCCTGCATCAGGCCGTACTCGATGCCGTTGTGCACCATCTTGACGAAATGTCCCGCGCCGCTGGGCCCCACGTAGCCCCAGCCTCTGTCGGCCGCAGGAGCAAGCGTCTGGAAGATGGGCTTGAGATGGTCGGCAATGGCACGCTCGCCACCAATCATCAAGCTGTAACCTTCCTCCAGTCCCCAGATACCGCCGCTGGTGCCGACGTCCAGGTAGTGCAAGCCCACACGCCGGAGTTCTTCGGCGCGGCGCATGCTGTCTTTGTAATTGGAGTTGCCGCCGTCAATGATGATGTCGCCGGCATCCAGCAGCGGACGAAGTTCGGAGAGGGTCAGATCTACAGGCGCGCCTGCGGGAACCATGAGCCAGATGACGCGCGGAGAGGCAAGGCGGCGCGTAAGCGCGGTGAGCGAGTCTACGGTCTCAATATGTTGCAGACGGGCGCGGGAAGTTGCGTCGGTGTTGGGGTCGAAGCCAACGATGTGGTGTCCGCCGCGCAGCAGGCGCTGCGCCATGTTGGCGCCCATGCGCCCAAGACCAATCATGCCAAGGTCCATTGTGTTTACCTCGATATTTCGAGCTCGAACCAGTTGCCAGTTGTCATTCCGAGGCTTTCTCGCGAATCCTATCGCAACCACGCTCCTTGGCAGCAATAAGGATTCCTCGGCCGCCTCGCTTCCACCCCAGCCCGCCACAGGCGGGCGCGCTGGGCCCGGCTGCGCTCGGCGTCCTCGGAATGACAATCCGGACGCGAGACCTCCCCCCAGCTAACGAATGCCGCCGCTACGCGGCTGATCCTCGACAATCCCCCGGTGGGTTCGGGATGCCGCGTGGAGGCACAGCATCTCCGCAACTGTTTTGATGCAGGTCCCTCGGTTCCCTCCGGCCAAGGTGGGCCTCCGGTCGCTCGGGATGACGCCATCATGAGGCACAGATTCTCGACACACGTGTGTCAGTAGCCAGAAAATTCCTCGGTGCGGATGTCGTCTTCGTCCACCTGGGCGTCCACCAGCATGTCGCGCATGGCAGCGACCATGGCAGGCGGTCCGGCCATGTAGTAGATCGGTCCCTGCATCTCTTTTAGATACTGGGCGACCATTGCCTGAGTGATGAAGCCGGTCTCCCCATTCCACGTCTGCCGCGATTTGCTCATCTGCGTCATGCTGGGAATAAAATGCAAGTTCGAGTTTTCGGCGGCCAGGCCTTGCAGCTCGTCCATAAATGCGGCATCTTCGGGTCGACGATTTGAATAGAAAAGGTAGAGCTGGTGTGGGCGCTTCTCGCGCGTGGCCTGGCGCAGAATGCTCAACACTGGAGTAATGCCGATACCGCCGATAAGAAACACCGCGGGTTTCTTGGCATTATTGTGCAGCGTGAATGAGCCGCTGGGGCCTTCAATCCTGACATTGGTTCCGAGAGGCAGCGTTTTCAGCGCGCGCTTGAAGGCCGTATCGCGCATGCGCGTGGCAACCATCAGGTGGTCGGATTCGAAGGGAGAACTGGCGATGGAAAACGCGCGCGTGTTGCCCTCGGCGTCTGTTTCGGGCGGCTCAATTAGCGTGAGGTCTAGGGCTTGTCCTGCTCTGAACTCGAATCCCGCCGGGCGCTGCAGGTAAAAAGCCATGGTGCCTTCTGCAATCTGCTGGCGGTCGCGAAGCGGGGTCTCGTACCTGGAGGGACGGTAACTGGGAACGGTGGCCATATTACCTCCTGATAGTTAGACATCTCGCGCGGCTGGAAAGTTACGGAGTTATGCGCGCCAGCCTGAGTCGAATAGAGATCCCTTGACGTCCTCCGGCCAACGGCAGAACCTCCGGTGGCTTGACACCTTCTCTGCCGAACTGCTTTATTCAGCCGCGGAAAAACTTCCTGATTGCGTGCTTCATCACCTGGCCGAAGACGATCGAGATGGATGTGGTCAGGGGAATGTTCTTCGGACAGATGCGCACGCAGTTCTGGGCGTACGCGCACTCGTGGATGCCGCCGTCGCCCATCATGGCTTCAAGCCGCTCGGTTTTCAGCGCCTTGCCCGTGGGATGCTCATTGAAAAGCCGCACCTGATTGATAATCGCTGCTCCCACAAATCCGGTTTGGGGCGTGAACTGCGGGCATACCTCCAGGCAAAGACAGCAGGAGATGCAGCGCGAGAGCGGATACATTTGCTCCTGTGTCGCGGGAGCAATTCTTGGGCCGGCGCCGACGTCGTAGGTGCCGTCCACAGGGACCCACGCCTTTACCCGCTTGAGATTCTCGAACAGGACAGTGCGGTCAATAGCCAGATCGCGCACTACGGGAAAGCGCGACAGCGGTTCCAGGCGGATAGGATGCTCAAGGCGGTCAACGAGAGCGGAACAGGCCATCGCGCCACGGCCATTGATCAGCATGGCGCAGGACCCGCAGACTTCTTCCAGGCAATTCGCGTCGTAGGCTACCGGGGTAGTAGGTTTGCCAAACCGGTCGACCGGATTGGCAGCGATGTCCATCAAACCGCTGATGACGTTCATGCCCGGGCGCCAGCGCAGGTCGAATTCTTCCCAGTAGGATTTGGACTCGGGAGCGGCCTGGCGGCGAATGATGAAGCGCACGTTCTTGTCACTCATAGCATCCTTCCGGATCACCTGAGCTGCGCAGCAGCCCATCCCTGGCGTGTGCCGAATACATTGATATCAGTATAAGTCGACGGGACACAAGACGAAGCCCGACCCAGCAGCATTGAATGATTGCTCTATATCGTGTAACGATATACTGGTGCGATATGGAGCTGATATGAAACCACGTCTTGAATACGGAAAGGTGGCGCCGGGCGCGAACCCGGCAATGTATGCGGTGGAGAAGTATGCGCGGCAAAGCGGGCTGGAACCGGGATTGCTGGAGCTGGTCAAGCTGCGCGCTTCCCAGATTAACGGCTGCGCCTACTGCGTGGATATGCATACGAAAGACGCCCGTGCGCTGGGTGAGACTGAACAGCGTCTGTATGCCGTAGTGGTGTGGCGCGAGGCGCCATTTTTCAGCGATAGGGAGCGCGCCGCGTTTGCCTGGACCGAGGCTGTCACGCTGGTGGCGCAGTCCGGGGTGCCGGATGACGTCTACCAGCTTGCCCGCTCACAGTTCAGCGAAAGAGAACTCGTGGACCTGACCATGGCGATTATTGCCATTAACGGCTGGAATCGGCTGGCCGTGAGCTTTCGCGCGGTTGCCGGGACGTATCAGCCCAGCGTGCATGCCGTTTCGCGCTGAGAAGATCAGTTGAGGTGAGCTATGATCCGACGGAAGAGAGCCTACGATCCGGCTGATGAGAAGGACGGTGTGCGCTACCTGGTGGAGCGGCTCTGGCCACGGGGCGTAAGGAAGTCGGTCTTGCCCCTGGATGGATGGCTGAAAGAGGTTGCGCCGAGCACGGACTTGCGGAAGTGGTTTTCTCACGATCCTGCCAAGTGGGGAGAATTTCAGCGCCGCTATTCTGCCGAACTCGACGCCCATGCAGATGCATGGAAGCCCATCCTGGACGCCGCCCGGCGTGGCACTGTGACGCTGATCTACAGCTCCCATGATACGGAACACAACAATGCCGTCGCGCTCAGCGAATATCTGGAAAGGAAGCTGCGGGGGTCGCACAAGGAGGCAGCGTGACGAATCAAGACCCTGTTTGTCCCCCGCGGGTCAGCGCGAGGACTCCGATTCTGGACGCGCCACCGTAAGCAGAAAGGCGCTTTCTTCCAAGGCTTCGACGTTGTGTCTGACGGCACGGTCCAGGACCAGTACGTGTCCCGCAGGCAGGTCAAAGACTTTGCCGAGCGCCTGCATGCGAATGTGCCCGCGGACCGTGTGGACAGAAATTCGCCCCGCGTTTTCGTGCTCGTCAATCCTGCTATTGGCCTTCATAGCGATCAGGTTGATCCGGAAACCGGGATAGCGCGCGAGGTTCTTGCGGCTGATTCCAGCCTGCCAGGTTTCATCCCCATGCAGCAGTTCGATTTCGCTCGAGAGATCCAGTTCGACCGAGGGGCCGGGCATGGCGACAGGAGTTGTTGTTGACTGCGAACTCGACGGGGACGGCTTCCGCTCCGAACTTGACATGATGATTCTCTCTATTCCTCCCGGCGTATTGCGGGAGTTTTTTATGTATATCGTATCACGATATATTTTTTTAGGTTCCAAGACAACTCAATGACCGGTCAGGGGCTTCGCTACTAGTAGAGGCTACAGAAAACGCAAGCACCGCAAAGCGGGAGCAATTGCTCAGGAGCAGTTGCGGCGTGCGTCTCTGTAAGCCCCGGGGAAGGAGTTAGACAATGAGTAGCAACCCAGCAAGTCCGGTTGTACAAATGCCGCAGAAGCTGGAAGAGCGGCCAGCAGCGCACATCTGGCTGCAGCCCGTGGCAGCCCCCTCCATTCTGGGTCTCTACGGGTTCGCCGGCGCGACCTTCATGGTGGCGGCGCACATGGCGCACTGGTTCGGCGGGGCGCAAACCGACATGGTGCTGTGGCCGTTTGCAGCCTTTTTTGGCGGATTGGCGCAGTTCCTGGCCGGCATGTGGTCCTACAAGGCGCGTGACGGTATAGCCACAGCGATGCACGGCATGTGGGGATCGTTCTGGATGGCCTTTGGCATCCTGTGGGTACTGGTCGCGGCTGGCAAGGTTACGATTCCGCCGAATGGTGGCGCATTCCAGGCTTTGGGCTTCTGGTTCATCGTGCTGGCAGCGATCACTTGGGCGGGCACGGCGGCGGCCTCCGCTGTATCTTCGGTGATCACCGCAGTGCTCGGGTTCCTGGCAGCGGGATCGACAGTAGCAGCGATTGCCGAGTTGGGAGGCATTGAGGGACTTCGCATCCTGGCCGGATGGCTCTTTATCATTTCGGCGATCATCGCGTGGTACGCCGCGACGGCCCTGATGGTGAATGCTGCCTTCGGTCGCACGGTCATGGGCCTGGGAACGAAGCGCAAGGAAGAGGGCGAACTCCAGGCGGGACTTGGCGAGCCGGGAGTATTGCGCGGCCAGTAGCCGATGAAGATGCATCCTGCCCCAACGCTCGCAGCCACGAGTGCTGCGGGCGCTGGGAAAGACGGAGTAGCGGCGTCGAATTTGCGGCTTCGAAGAGACTTCGCGGAGGCAACAAACGGGAAAATGCCGTTGCCCTCAGGAGGTGAACGAACATGCGCGAGGAACGCCATAAAATCCAAGCAAATGAAAATTACCCTTCGCGCGTGAAGGAAACTTATTCGCTCGAAACAATCATACGTTTACAGAAGCTGCTCGCAGGCGGCATTCCGGAAGAAATTGCTGAGTGCGCCCAGCCGCGCAATTCACCCGATGATGAGATCACTAGCCTGCAGCAATCTCAATTAAGTCCGCAGGGGAACAACCGCGACCTGTCGAACCACACACAAGCTGGACTCACGCGAGCGACCGGTTTTCTGAACACCACAGTGCGGCGCCTGTGCAGTTTGATACAGGGTCTCGGAGGCGAACCAACCCAAGGCAGGCCGGCGGGCAGAGGGGTCTGAGGCTTACGAAATTCATAGCCCCGTCTCGATAAATACCCCCACCTGATCGCACCAAAACCGGGAGCGATAAGGGTGGGGCATCCGCAATAAGCGGAGACCGGTGGTGCTGTAAGTCTCGCGTATTTGGTTGCTCAGTGAACCTCGACGCTGAGCACGGGCCTGCGGACGACCAGGCGGCCGAGGTCGTCACGATAGTAGTAGTAACGGCGGCCCTGGTATTGATAGGTTCGGCACTCGCCGTACTTCTTCGCCTGTCCGGGAGGCAAGCCGCAGTTTCCCCAGCCGGTCTTCTTGCCCCGGCTCCATCCCGGTGGACGACCCTCGCGGTCACCGTAGAAGCGATACTCAAAGCTGTCGCGACGCTCCCAGCGTTCATCGCCACGGTGTTTGTCTTTAGCCTTGTCCTTGTGTTTGCTCTTGACCTGTTCGTGGTTCTTGTCCTGACCGCCCTCATGTTCCTGCTTACCCTTCCCTCTGCCCTGGTTCTTGGCAATCAGGCTCGGCGCGAGCAAGCACAGACATACGAGCAAGGCAAACACGGCGAGCAACCGTTTTCGCATCAGCATCTCCCTTCCCTGTGCACGCCAGAAAAGAATGCGCACAAGTCCCTCTCTCAAGTCCCTCTGTCCCATTGGGCGATTGATGGGTCTCAATCAGCCGCGGTTGCCAAATTGTACACCAGTGAGTGCTATCCGGCCTTCTCGCGCTTGGTGCTCTCAGGCGCGGGGCTTACAGTCACCGGCGCTTTCAATTGGAACTCCAGGACGGTCTCAGATGGCAAGCGAACCTGCTGCCCTTTGGTCGCCGCCTGAACGCCGGTACCGGCGCCCGCACCCGCGGCTGCACCAATGGCCGCGCCCTTGCCACCTCCAACAATACCGCCGATCACCGCTCCGGCAGCAGCGCCGCCGCCCACAACTGCCGCAGTGCGCTTGCCGCGCGACGCGCCTTTCTTGGTGAATTCGCCCGTTTGCACTTCGTAGCTCTTACCTCCAACTGCCATCTTGGACACAACCAGTACGACCGCCGAACTGCCGGTGAAGTGTCCCGCGCTTTTTGCCGAAACCAGTTTCACCTCGACGTCCGAGTTCTTGGGGACGACCGTCTGCTCAGCAATGATGATGGGCGCATCGAGGCTTGCACGGAAGGTGTCGCCTTCTTTGTTCTTGGCGGTGTCCACTGGATCAATAAGCCGAACGGACAGGTTGGTTCCCTCAGGAATGGTTACGGTTGCGAGCTCCGGAGCTTTCTCCGGGATCCCGGTTGCGGGGGAAACAGTTGCAGCCGGCACCATTACCGGTGCTGGCTTGGCCGGCTTCGCGGTTTTCTTTACAACCGGCTTTCTAGCCGGGGCAGGCTGAGGCGCAGCGGGTTGTTCAACGGGCTGAGCCGCGACAGCCGGGACAACCTGAAGATTGTTGGTCACACTTTTGACGCCCCTGACCTGCTTGGCGGCATTCTCGGCCGCCGCGCGCTCGGAGTCGGTGCTGACAGTCCCAGAAAGCGTGACGACTCCGGCACTGGATTGAACGGCTATCGGCTTTCCTGAAAGCGAGACATCGGAGCTGATCCTCGCCCGTACGTCGCTGGCGATGGCGGCGTCATCGCGAGCTTTGGAGCACGCCATTAGTGCAACGCCGATGAGCACGACCGATGCGATCGTTAGTGCTGCATATCTGATTTTCATAGGAATCTCCACTCTCGATCTGCGACCAGGCAATTGCCGGTGGCGCGACTGCGTGCCGGCAACTGACAAACGGACCCGAAAGATAGACGAAGTGAGGCCAGAGAACCAATTGTCGAATACCACAGCAGGGTCACATTGTCTGTGAGAGCAATCACGGGGCGGGGTACTGGCGTTGCCCGTTTCACGTTTCCCGGTTCTGGTTCCACGTTTTTTGAACTTTCATTATCGCTGCAAGCGGTGAGCGGGAGGGAGGCCGTCCGCGGCGTTGCTTGTCTCAGACCCTGAGATTGTGATTTTCACTCCGCATAATGCTTTCAACAGCAAAGAGGCATTCGGAACGGACTCTCGATACGACGGCAGAGAACATAAGTGCGTTTGCAAATGGCCAGCCGATGAATGTGGTGGGCGTGGACAGATTGGCAAAGGTGGCGTAGGGCGTGCCGTCCCTATGTCTGTCCCTCAACGTCTTTTGTTGTGTCATGACGAGGAGGGCGCGTCCGGGGCCCCGGAACGCGCCGCTGTTGCGCGTTCTGGGCAGGCAGCCCGACGATCATGCGCTGACTATGCCCGAGGCGGCGGCGAGGGCGGCGGTGGCGCTGTCGTGCACGGGGGTTTCGATGTTCAGTTCCCGTCCCATGCGGGAGACAGCGCCACTGAGGATGTCCAGTTCAGTGGGGCCGCCGCGCTCGAGGTCCACAAGAAAGCTGGGCTTCATCTGCGGCGCCAGTCCGCGGATGGTGGCAAGCGTCTGCTGGACGTCAGTTTCGGACAGCCCAACGCCACGGGCTTTTCCGATAGAGACGATCTCGCGGACGGAGCGTTCCAGCAGCAGGCCACCGAGGGGCGCCGTCCGCAACGGTCCAATCGAGGTGCGTGACAAGCCGCAGGCCGCCGCCAGCGTGGCGATAAAGGCGAACTTACGCCAAAGTTCAACTGTGATGTTGGCGGAAGCGGAGGCATCAATTCCCGCCTGCACAAAGGTGTCGGCAATGCGCTGGGCGCGCTGGGAGAGTCCGCCGCGAGGCTCCCCGACAGCGACACGGGCGAAGCTGCTGCGGCGCTCGATTACTCCGGGGGCGACTTTGAAGACACTGATGGTGGTCAGGCCGGCAACGATCTGCTTCTCGGGAATGTGGAATTTCACGAGTTGCTCAACGGTATCTACTCCGTTCAGCAGAGGGAGCACGATGCTTCCGGAGTTTGCGACCCTGGAAATCGCCGGCGCGACTTCGGCCAGGGAATAGCTTTTCACGGCAACGATGGCGAGTTCGGCACCAACGAGTTCTTCCGGTTTGGCCACAGCACCGACGGAAACAACGAAATGCTCGTCAGGCATATGGACTTCCAGGCCGCGCGTCCGCAATGCGGAGAGGTGTTCCCTTCGGGCCAGCATGGTTACGCGATTTCCGGCACGAGCCAGCAGTCCACCGTAGTAGCCGCCTACTCCTCCCGCTCCAATGACTGCGATATCCATGGCGTGTTCCTCATGAAAATTTATGTGAGTAGTTTATAAAATTACATGGTGATAATACCCGCCGAATTAGACCGCCTGCGCGTGGTTTTGGTCAGTACGCGCAATCCTCTGAATATAGGGGCGGCCGCTCGCGCCATGAGTAATTTTGGGGTGAAACGGCTGCACGTGGTCAATCCTTACGAGTTGGCCTATCGCGAGGCACGCTCTGCGGTAGGCGCGTCCACGGTACTGGCTGGCGCCGAGCAGCACCCGAACGTTGCCGAAGCTGTGGCTGACTGCGCACTGGTGGTAGGGACCACGGCGGCACACCATCGTGACTTGCAGCTTCCGGTTCGGCGGCTGGAGTACGGAGCGCGGCTGATCCGGAAGCAGCTTGCGTCGGCTCCGGTGGCGCTTCTGTTCGGCTCGGAAAAACGCGGACTTTCGAATGAAGATTTCAGCCACTGTCACTGGCTAATGCACATCCCCACAAGCGAGCAGCATAGTTCGATGAACCTGGGACAGGCGGTAGCGATCTGCCTGTACGAACTTGCGCGCGATGCGAAAAGCGCGAGGATCGGGGAGAAAACTATGCCCGCAAGCGCCGGCGAAGTCGAGCGGGTCACGGCGATGCTGCTGGAGACGTTGCGCACCAGCGGCTATATGAAGCCGCAGTCGGCGCGCAGTACGGAAGGGAAAGTCCGCCGTTTGGTTCTGCGCCTCAACCTGAAAGCCGGAGATGCGGAACTTTGGCTGGGGATACTCCGGCAGATGCTGTGGAAGATGAAGTCAGGAGATGAATGAACCATGCACTACCTTTTGTTCTACGACGTAGTTGATGATTACATCGCCAAGCGGGCACAGTTTCGCACATTACACCTGGAACATGCACGCAAGGCGTACGAGAAGGGTGACCTTGTGCTTGCGGGTGCGTTGGCAGAGCCGGCTGACGGAGCCGTGCTGGTATTCCGCAGGCCGGAAGCCGCGGAGGCGTTTGCCAAGGCCGATCCGTACGTCCTGAACGGGCTGGTGAAGAAATGGCGCGTGCGGAAATGGATGACGGTGCTGGGTGATGGGGCTTCGATGCCGTAGGATGTTTCAGTGCGGGGGACGCCCGCACGACTGCGGGCGAGGACGCTGGCGCTACGCTCCGGGTCATCGATGGTGATAGGGAGGTTCCTCCTCCGGCTCTCTGCGCTCGCCGTGCTCGGAATGACGCCTTAGGGAATACGCTCACAAATTACATAACTATTACACGCAAGCTCGATCGCTCCGGGCGGGTACGTGATCCAATCACTGCAAAAGATTCCTCCCTGGGGCGGTGAGATGAGTATTTTCGAGCGTGACCGGACCTTCCGTGAGCCTATCAGTCCATTAACAACCTTCTTCATGGCGCTGTTTCATGTGGGCGCTGTGGTGGCGCTGTTCTTCTTCAGTTGGAAAGCGTTGGCACTGGCGCTGGCGTTGTGGTGGATTTCCGGCAGTCTGGGGATTGGAATGGGATACCACCGGCTGCTCACGCATCGCGGATATAAGACGCCCAAGTGGTTGGAATATTTCCTGACCCTCTGCGGCACGCTGGCACTGGAGGGCGGACCGTTTTTCTGGGTGGCAACCCATCGCGTCCATCATCAAAACTCAGACAAGCAGGACGACCCGCACTCGCCGCGCGACGGCGGTTTCTGGTCGCACATGGGCTGGATCATCACCGGGCGGGCGATGCACAACAGCAATAGCTCCGCGCTTCTGCCGTACGTGCCCGATCTCCGCAAAGACAAGTTCCACACCTGGGTCAGCAAGTGGCACTGGGTTCCGACCGCTGTGCTCGGCCTGGTGATCCTGGCGGTAGGCGGCTGGCAGTACGTACTGTGGGGAATTTTTCTGCGCACCACCGTTGGACTGCATGCCACCTGGCTGGTGAACTCGGCGACGCATATGTGGGGATCGCAGCGATTCCTCACCGGCGATACTTCCAAGAATAGTTTTTGGGTGGCGATGCTGACCTTTGGCGAAGGCTGGCATAACAACCACCACGCGCATCCGCAGTCGCCGCGCCACGGACTGACGTGGTATGAGATTGATTTGAATTGGTACGGGATAGCGCTGCTGCGCTGGCTTGGGTTGGCTTGGGACATTAAGCTGCCGAAATGGAAGGCGCAGAATGTGACAGCCGCTGCAGCCGGTTAGCAGCACGTGGTGTCGTCCTGAACGAGCACCCCACGCGACCGGCTAGCTTTGCTCCGTCCGTTTGATCTAATAAAATTTCTGCGTAGCTCATGCGGATTGCCAGTCGCACTAAGACGATCGTGTTCTTCATCACACTGGGCGCGTGTGTGGTGGGGGTGGCGATCGCGCTCAACATCAGTTGGATCATCATCAACTGGCGCGAAGTGGTCCCGCTGGTACTCGGCATTATTTTTTTCGTGGTCATCATTGCGGGAGTGGTGGTCAACACGATCTTCCTGGTGCGCGAAATCCGCCGCAACGAACAGCAGGACAGCTTTCTCAACGCGGTCACGCACGAACTGAAGACGCCTATCACTTCCATCCGCCTGTACCTGGAGACGCTGCAGCGGCGCGATCTCGACGACGCCCGGCGGCGGGATTTTTATCGCATCATGCTGGAAGACGCCGACCGGCTGCTGGGAACGGTAGAACAAGTCCTGAAGGCCGGCGAGGTGCGCGACGGCAATGCCCGCAAGAACTGGCAGGAGGTGGACTTCTCCGCCCTCGTGCGCGAGTCGCTGGAACTGGCGCGCTTGCGTCACAGCCTGGCGCCGGAGGTGTTGCGGTTCGGCGCACAGCCGCCTGACGAGGTCACGCTGCGCGGGAATCCCGGAGAACTGCGCACGGCAGTGGCAAACGTCCTGGAGAATGCGGTGAAATACTCGGGACCGCGGCAGGACATCGTGGTGGACATTGTGACGCCGGACTTGGACACCGTGCTGCTGCGCGTGCGCGACAAGGGCGTCGGCATACCACGCACCGAGCTGAAGCGTATCTTCAAACGTTTCTACCGGGTACAGAATCAGGCCACGGGCGAAGTCAGAGGAACAGGGCTGGGGCTGTTCCTGGTGCGCTCCATTGCTCGCCGCCACGGTGGCGACGTCTTTGCCGAAAGCGAAGGCGACGGCTGCGGCAGCACCTTCACCATTCGGCTTCCGAGGGTGTATCGGGTATGAAACGCATCCTGATCGTAGAAGACGAACCGCACTTGGCGCAGGGACTTCGTTTCAACCTGGAAGCAGAGGGCTACTCCGTCCAGCTTGCGGGCACGGGAGAGCAGGCACTCAAGCGCCTGCTCAACGACAAGGAAGCGTTCGACGCATTGGTGCTCGACATCATGCTTCCGGGCAAGGACGGATTCGCGGTGGCGCGGGAACTGCGCAAGGCCAGCAACTACATCCCGCTGCTGATGCTCACGGCGCGCGGGCGTCCCGAAGACGTGCTGCAGGGATTTGAGTCCGGCGCCGACGATTACGTCCCCAAGCCCTTCAACCTGAATATCCTGATCGCGCGGATTGAAAGCCTGCTGCGGCGCAAGCAATGGATGGAACAAAACAGCGGAAGCGCCGTAGAGAGTGCTGCTCCGGACACATTCATCTTCAATAACAAGAGTATTGATTTTCAGAAGCTGCAACTACGCGCCGGGAAGCAGGTATTCCAGTTGACGCTGATGGAATCGGAGCTCCTGCGGTATCTGGTGCGCAACAGCGGACGTCCCGTATCGCGCAAAGCCATCCTCGAAAATGTGTGGAACCTGCACGAAGACACCGACACCCGGGCGATTGACAACTTCATTGTGCGATTACGCCGCTATATCGAAGACGAGCCGGCGAAGCCGCGGCATTTGATTACCGTGCGCGGACTGGGGTATCAATTCGTGCCCGAGCCGGAGGGGTAGATCTGGCGGAGAGACAGGGATTCGAACCCTGGATACGGTTTCCCGTATACACGCTTTCCAAGCGTGCGCCTTCAGCCACTCGGCCATCTCTCCGCAGCGAAATGATTAGGGCAGCTCTATTTTACCAGTTGATAGTGCCGCCCCTCCGGGGCTGTGATTCTTGCTCTCTGGACCCACCACTCCCGTGGGGGGCTCAAACGAATGCCGCCCTGCGGCTGGGCAGATCACCCGATTCCCCGATCTATTTCCCTTCCTTCAGCAACTGTTGCGAAAGGTAGTTCTGCACGCCCATTTCGTCGATGGCGTGCAGTTGCGCTTCGAGCCAGTCAATGTGGTGTTCTTCGTCCTGAAGGATGTGCTCCAGCAATTCGCGCGAACCGTCGTCGCGCAGCTCGCGACAGGCGGGGATGAACTCGTTCAGGCGCTTGACCGCGTCGTATTCCAGTTGGAGGTCGTTCTTAAACTGCTGGGAAACGTTCTGCCCGATGTTGATCCGGAAATAGTCGCTCATGTTGGGGGTGCCATCCAGATAGAGAATGCGTTCCATGAGCTTTTCCGCGTGCGTCATCTCCTCGATGGATTCCTTCCTGGTCAGGTGGGCCAGGCGTTCATAGCCCCAGTTTTCGCACATCTCGGCGTGAAGGAAATACTGGTTGATGGCCGTCAACTCGGCCTTGAGCACCTCGTTCAGCATGGCAATAACTTTCGGATCGCCTTTCATTCTGCCTCCGCGATGACTTCGAGGTTGAGAGAACCGCCCGTTTGGATGAATTGAGCCGCAGACCGGACACGAAATTGTCGCAGCATGCGAGTCCGTCGACATCAGGACTCCGCCACGCATGCTTTCTGCCATGCCAGCAGAGAATTGACCATTTTACCGCAAAGAGAGTTGCAGGGGCGGGACGTGGGGTCAGCGGGAGCCGGACTTGCGGGCTCGCGCCGGGCGTCCCGGGCTGAGCGGTTGGTTTGTTTTCGCTGATTGTGCGGGACGGAGAACTTCCAACGCATTCTCCGCAGGGGCGGAACTAATGACATTTTCGATGGGAGATTCCGGCCGGGGTTCCGCCGGCGGAGCAAGCAGGGGCAGGGGTCCTCCCTGTTTGTCCAGCAGGCGCTGATGTACGCAATAAAGGGCCAACTCCAGACGGTCGGAGATTTCCAGTTTTTCGTAAATCTTGCGGAGGGAGTTCTTGATCACCTGCTCGGTGGTGCCGATCTCGCGCGCGATGTCCTTGTTCCTGAGGCCGTGGGCCACGCCGGAGATGATGATCAATTCTTTTTCGCTGAGACGGGTTTTGGGGGGCGCGGCCACGAGTTGCGCTGCCTGTCTGCGAAAGGCCTGCATCACCCAATTCACGCCACGGTTGCCCAGCCAGGTCTCGCCCTCGGCCACTTTGCGCATGCAGCGCACCAGCAATTCCGGTCCGATGGATCGGGTTGCGATACCACGCACGCCGCGCCGGAAGAGGTCGAGGGTCTCCTGCTCACTTTCTTCGGAGACGAGCACAACAATCTTCAGCAACGGAGCACGCTTTAGAATTTCCGAAACCGCTTCAGCGGGGGCGGAGGAGAGGCGCGATTCGAACAGCAGCACATCGGCAGGAATTTTGGAAACAGCGGCGAGCGTCTGACCCAGGCTGTCGGTCTGGGCGACTATGCGGATGCCCTGGTCGGGCGTCAGGATCTTGCGCACGCCGGCGGAAAAAATCGCCTGCGTGTCAGCCAGGATCAGCCGGACGGCCAGCGGATATTCAGTTGTTCCCAACTGCTCTGGTCGCGGCCCCGGCATCGGTCTCCTCGGGAACGGCGAACCTTCATCGCTCGAAGTGATATTCGTCGATTATAGCAGCCACAAGCTGCCGCCCGTGATCGGACTCGCAGCGGACAACCCGGCCAACACAACTGACCTGGACGTCCGCAGGCGATCCCAGCACGGCGGCGGGCATGGAAATCGTAAATTCAATCGCGGAACCGGCCGGCATCTCCGTGTCTACGTGAAACAGGACCCCGCCGGCGGAGATGTCATGCGTATGCGCCTGATGGTCCTTGTCGCCATGCCGCACGGCAATAGGCAGCTTGAGGGGAAACCGGACGGCGTTGCGCACCCCGGTCTCCGAACGAGATTTCGCCATAACAGCAGCGAGCTTAGCCCCGGTTCCGTCCGCCGGAAAGATTACTTAAGTGACCGACGGGATCATTCCTTGCTTGCTGGCCATGCTTCGAAAAGCCTTTACCAGAGAGGACACGGAGGGGCACAGAGGCAAAACAAAAAAATTATTGTGTACCAGTTTCGGAGTTGGTCAATACCTTCGCCCGTCCGCACCCCAAAAAACCTGCTCTTCATTGAAGAAAAGCAGATCCTTCCGCTTCGCTTCGCTCGCGACAGGATGACGCTTCTAAAGGATGAATGGTGAGAGAGAACACGTTCCATGATCTTTCTGCTTGGTTTTTTCCTCCGTGCCCCCCTGTGGTTAAACTAGAACTTGGTGACTTCGGTGAAGTTGAAGTCGCGTACCTTCATCGCGGGCACGACCATGTCAAAGGATTCTTCGCCGCTGGCGCGCACCGGTTCGCTCATCTGTTCCACGTTGGAAAGCATGTGTATGAGGCTCTCGTTGAAGCGGAAGTTGCGAAGGCCATGACGGAGCTTGCCAGCCTCGATGTAGAAGGTGCCGTCGCGGGTCATGCCGGTGAGAATCTTCTCGTAGGGGTCAACTTCGCGAATGTACCAGAGGCGGGTGACCAAGATGCCGCGCTCGGTAGAGACGATCATCTCGTGAATGCTCTTCGCCTGTCCCGCAGGCGGGGCCTGAAAAACGATGTTCAGGGGAATCTCGCCAATCTCATTGGGCAGCGGCAGTCCGTGGCCGGTAGGACGTACTTCGCCCAGTTTGGAGACGAAAGGCGAGCGCTTGATTTTTTCGGCGGTACCGCGCGCATACACAAGGTTCTTGACTACGCCGTTCTCAACCAACTGGACGCGCCGCCGCCGCACGCCTTCGCCATCAAATGGCGGCCCCGATTGCAGCGGATGATAGGCGTCGTCCCAGATGCTTATGTTGTCACCGAAGAGTTTGGTACCCACACGGTTAGTCAAAAAGGAGCGCTGATCCAGGATGGCAAGCCCGCCCCAATCCCAGAACATGAATCCGAGCAGGTCGAGCACGGCTGCGGGCTCCAAAATCACGGTGTACTTGCCCGGGGGAAGTTCCTGCGGCTGCGCGGAGGCGATTGCTTTCTGCGCTGCGGTTTCCGCCAGTGCCACTGGATCGAGCTTGCGCACGTCGGGAGAGTTGGCCTTCTGCCATCCGGAAGAATCCGGCGCCAGCATGGTAACGGACATGTCCGCCGAGGTGCCGGTGTAGTACGCCACCAGACCGCGTGAATTCAGCACCGCGTCTACGGTTTCCGAGTTGGAGACGATTCCCGCAGCGGTGAGGTTGTGCTTCGTGGCGATGCGAACCATCGCGTCCACCGCCTTGGCGCGGTCTTCGGGGGTGCACGAGGCAGTCTCGAAGAAGGCGCGCCCGACTTCTGGGAATCCGTCGCGTGAAAACGCGCTCGGGTCGGCGACCGGCAGCAATTCCGGGTCTTTTTCCTGCACGCGGGCCAGGGATTCAGAACCCTTCACCGCGCGCTTCAGGGACTCGTCGTCAAAGCGGTTGGTCGTGGAGCGCGCGGTACGTCCGGAAAATACACTGCGGATAGAAATAACGTAGTTCTCCTCCGACACGTTCTGCGTGACCGTGTTGTTGGCGAAGCGGGTAAGAGAGGAAGTTCCTCCCGTGATGAGTACGTCCAGTTCGTCCGCCTGCGAGTATTTACGGATGCGCTGGAAAGTTTCTTCGGCTTTGTCTTGAGTTAGCATGCAGCATCCAAATTTGGAACGATCTTTCAAACTACGGTGCTAATCACCAATTCCCGCCGCCTTCCGTGTTGCCGATGCTTGGAGGTAGTTGTACTCGTCGAGAGCTTTTAAAACCGTAATACCTAGTGCTATTTCCCCTGGAAAACTGAGCACTTGCTGTTTCACAGTTGATGAACTCGAAATAGCCTGTATCTGTCGCAACACCGTAGCTGTCAGCGATTGCTTTGTCCCACAGCAGGAAAGAGTTTGGCGCTAGTACATGAAGCGCCTTGCCCGCCCCAACTGGCCCGCATTCTGCCCGGAAGAGACCGAACAACCGCAGAACCTCCGTTTCCTCTGACTCCGCGAGAGTTGTAATAGCCCGCTCGCGGACTGCGCCCTGAAGCCCGCTGCCTGGCCAATCTTGGATCGGCATATGCCGCCGATTCAGCCACCTCTTTGTAGCTACACAGTTGTGGCATGTCAGCGCTTCCTTTGCAGCTGAACCGAATGACCGTGTCCACTTCGTCACCTATAATGACGAGCATTCGAACACTCTCAATTGAGGCCTCCTCAAAGACAACGGGCGGCCGGCGAGCTGCCAACAGCGCATGAATACGGACTGCTTCGCTGGGTTTCATTTTTGGCTCCTGCACTCGTTTCAATACTCTTCACAGCTGAGTGCTGAATGCTGAGTGCTACTTCCCCTTATACGCTGAGCCCACCATCACATTTCGAAATCTTGCCGGGGCAGCGCCGTGGCCGGTACCCATCACCTGTTGCGGCTGGCCTTTGCCGCAGTTGGGCGTTCCCCAGAGCGTCCACTGGTCACGCGAGCAGATGGCGTCCAGCGAATTCCAGAACTCGGTGGTGATGCCGGAATACGACGGGTTCTTCAGCATGCGTCCCAGCTTGCCGCCTTTAATCTCCCAGCCGATCTCGGTGCCGGACTGGAAGTTGTAACGCTTGTCGTCAATGGACCAGGAGCGGTTGGTCTCCATGTAGATGCCGCTGCCGGTGTCGGAAATGAGCTGGTCGAAAGTGAGCGGCTTCTCGCCCGGCAGGATGCTGATGTTGGTCATGCGGATGATCGGAATGCGGTTCCAGTTCTCCGCGCGATTGCATCCGCCGGACTGCTGCAACCCGATGGCCGGCGCCGTCTCCCGCGAGGAAAGATACCCCGTGAACAAGCCGTTCTTAATGATGGACGTGCACTGCGCTGGGACGCCTTCATCGTCATAGGCAAACGTGCCCAACCCCGGCCCATGCTGCGGAGTGGCGTCGGCGACGACGTTCACCAGATCGCTGCCGTAACGCAGGTTCTGCAGCTTGTCCAAGGTGAGAAACGACATGCCGGCGAAGTTTGCTTCCATGCCGAGGACGCGGTCCAGCTCGATGGGATGTCCAATGGATTCGTGGATCTGCAGCGCCAGTTGCGACGAGCCCAGCACGACTGTGAATTTGCCTTCAGGACACTGATCGGCCTTGTGCAGCGCCACCGCTTCTTCGCCAATGCGGCGCGCATTTTCCAGGAGCTTGAGTTCCTGGATAAGCTCGTAACCCCGGTTCTGGAACTGGCCGCCGAAAGAATTGGGATACGAGCGCTTCATGATCTCGTTGCCGGAAAAGGCCAGCGCCGCAAAACCTGCGCCGGTGACGAAGCGCGTTTGATGAATGCTGGAACCCTCGGTCGAGTAGAACCACTGCTCGTAGCGGCGGAAGTTCATATTGGTTTCTGCCAGCGTGACTCCGGGAACGGAGCGCAGTTCCGCGTCAATTTTCATCAGCAGGTCGAGGTTTTGTTCGATGGAAACGCTGAAGGGATCAATCTGGAAGGGCGAGATCCAGTCGTCGTTATACGCCTTTTCCGGCGCCAATTGCACGTCGCGCTGCTTCACCTGGGCGGAAGCGCGCGCAATGGCGACGGCTTTGGCGGTGGTCATCTCGATGCCCTGACGGGTGAGGTCCTGGGTGGCGGCAAAGCCCCAAGCGCCATTGGCCAGCACACGAATGCCGGCGCCGAAGGAATCGGACTCGCCGGCGTTGCCGATCTTTCCGTTCTTGGTGGCAAGCACGCGGTGGCGATCGTCAAGGATACGCGCGTCGGCGTAGGTTGCGCCGCGCAGGTTGGCAATGTTCAGGGCCCACTCGCCGATCTCTTTCATGGTCGTTCGATTGGATGAGATTTTAGCAGGCTGAGTACGGCAAAAAGTGCAGAGGACTTGTTGCTGACAAAAGCAGGTCCCTCGGCTTCGCTTCGCTCGCCTCGGGATGACGGCTAAAAGGAGATGGGCACGATGGAAGAACGCGGCAAAACTGAGGACAGGGAACGGGAAACGCGGGCCTGAAAACGCTTAAGCTGCGGCTGCCCGGGCGACCCGGCCAGTCTTCGGCTGTGCGGATTGCTGCTCTTCGTTGCGGCGACTGGCCTCGATGGCCCTCTTCACTGCCTCGGCGCAGGTGTCGCAGAGCAGTTTGTTTCTGGTTTCACGTTTACAGAGATCGCATTTCATTTCCGTCACCCCGGGGTTGCTCACCCCCGTCTATCTATCTGGATAGATGAGGAACACGGAAAATCGTTACGACAAAATTTTGTGTTGAGAGTATCAGTCTTTTGAATCGTGACGAGATAGATATGCATCGTGCTGCGATATATCAGCAATCGGGTCCACAAACACATGGAGTGCCGCCCTGGCCGAGTCGAGAAAGTCTCGCGGGCGCTGCGCTCAGGATGACATTCACACGATCTGCGAACTGCATAGGAAAGGAAGAACAAAGGACGGCTGCCGGGCCGTCCTGTGTGACTGAATGCTGATCTGAATGCTGATCGCCGAAAAGCTGTCTGCTGAGGGCTGACTGCTGACAGCTGCTTTACGTCCCTTCGCTCCAGCTTGCCAGGTACTCTTCCTGCTCGGGGGTGAGGCGATCAATCTTGATTCCCATGGACTCAAGTTTCAGCTTGGCGACCCGCTGGTCCAGTTCCGCGGGAACGGTGTAGACCATCTTCTGCAAGGCATTGTGGTTCTTGACCAGGTACTCGACCGACAAGGCTTGGTCGGCAAAGCTCATGTCCATCACCGAGGCCGGATGACCTTCGGCTGCAGCGAGATTGATCAGGCGGCCTTCGCCCAGCAGGTTGATCTTGCGGCCATCGCGCAGCGAGTACTCCTCGACGAAGCCGCGGGTGGTGCGCTTGCCGGACGACAGCTTTTCCAGCGCCGGGATATCAACCTCCACGTTGAAGTGCCCGGAGTTGGAAATGATGGCGCCATCTTTCATCACTTCGAAGTGTTCCTTCCGAATCACGTTCTTATTGCCGGTGACGGTGCAGAAGACATCGCCAATGCGGGCGGCCTCTTCCATGGACATCACGCGGTGGCCTTCCATCACGGCTTCCAGAGCGCGAATGGGATTGACCTCGGTGACGATCACTTCAGCGCCCTGGCCGCGCGCGCGGCTCGCCAGACCGCGCCCGCACCAGCCGTAGCCGGCCACGACGAACTTGCTGCCTGCCAGCAGAAAATTGGTGGCGCGAATAATGCCGTCAATCGTGGACTGCCCGGTACCATAGCGGTTATCGAACAGGTGCTTGGTGTCGGCGTCGTTGACCGCGATGATGGGATACTTCAGCACGCCCTGTTTGGCCATGGCCCGCAGGCGGATGACTCCGGTGGTCGTCTCCTCGGTACCGCCAAAGATGTTTTCCACCACGTCCGTTCGCTTAGTCAGCGCGGTGGTGACCAGGTCGGCGCCATCGTCCATGGTCAGGTTGGGACGATGGTCGAGCGCGGCCATGATGTGCGAATAATAGACCTCGTTGTCCTCGCCCTTGATGGCAAAGACAGGAATGCTGTAATCGCGCACCAGGCAGGCGGCAACGTCATCCTGGGTGGACAGCGGATTTGAGGCGCACAACGCCACGTCGGCGCCGCCATCGCGCAAGGTGATGGCAAGGTTGGCGGTTTCCGCCGTCACGTGCAGGCAGGCGGAGATGCGGATTCCCTTCAGCGGCTGCGTCTTGATGAAGTCCTTGCGGATGATCTGAAGAACCTTCATAGACTGGTTGGCCCACTCGATGCGCCGCTTGCCCAGATCGGCAAGGTCCAGACTCTTTACATCACACGGTACTTGTGCGGGTGTGCTTGACATTATGAGTTCTCAGTTCTGTATTGTAACTTTGCCCAATCTGCGTATAAAGACGAGAGACGTAGCAAGCTACGCCTCCACGACGGACCCCAGCTTGATGCGCCCCGTTATTTCCGCGCAGCGCTCAGCGCTGGTTCGGACTTCAAACCGGCCTGTTCGCGCAGGGTGGCGGCTTTGTCCGTCGCCTCCCAGGTGAAGTCCTTGTCACTGCGACCAAAGTGGCCGTAAGAAGCGGTCTTCTTATAGATGGGGCGACGCAAATTCAGAGTCTCGATGATGCCTTTGGGTGTGACAGTGAAATTCGAGCGCACTAGATCGGAAATTTTGCCCTCGGATATCTTGCAGGTGCCGAACGTGTCTACCAGGATACTGACAGGCTCAGCCACGCCGATGGCGTACGCAAGCTGCACTTCACAGCGGTCAGCCAGACCGGCAGCCACGACGTTCTTGGCGATGTAGCGCGCCATGTAACACGCCGAACGATCAACTTTGGTGGGATCTTTACCGCTGAAGCAGCCGCCGCCGTGGCGGCCCATACCGCCGTAGGTATCCACGATGATCTTGCGCCCGGTCAGGCCGGTGTCACCCATAGGACCACCCACTACGAAGCGGCCGGTGGGATTAATGTGGTACTTGGTGTCGGCATCCAGCAGCGCGGGAGGAATTGTGGCCTGGATGACGTGCTCGAGCACGTCGGCGCGCAACTTCTTATTGTCCACAAGCTCAGAGTGCTGAGTGGAGATCACTACCGCATCCACGCGCATGGGCCGGTGGTGCTCGTCGTATTCGACGGTGACCTGCGACTTGCCGTCGGGTCGCAGCCACTCGAGCTGGCCGCTCTTGCGGGCTTCCGCCAGCCGCCGGGTCAGCTTGTGCGCCAGGTCTATGGGCGTAGGCATGAAGTCTTCGTTTTCGTTGGTGGCGTAGCCGAACATCATTCCCTGATCGCCGGCGCCACCGGGATCCACGCCCATGGCGATGTCGGGTGACTGCTCGTGAATGGAAGAAATCACTGCGCAGGTTTCGAAATCGAAGCCGTAACTCGCGTCGGTATAGCCAACGGACTTCACGGTGCCGCGCACGATGGAGGGAAAGTCCACGTAGGCCTTGGTTGTGATTTCGCCGGCTATAAATGCCAAGCCGGTGGTAAGGATGGTTTCACAAGCAACCCGGCTATAGGGGTCCTTCTCCAGACACGCATCCAGAATGGCGTCCGAGATCTGGTCGGCAATTTTGTCCGGATGACCCTCGGTTACCGATTCAGACGTAAACAAGTACCTGTTCTTGGACAATGGTAGCTCCTATGTTCCCTCCCCGCAGATGCTGCTTTCCTGCGTTGGGATTTCCACTTCCGGACCGCACCGGAATCGCCGGCGGGCACACGTCGGGCGGCATGACCCTGCCCATATTGATAACCAATCCACGGTAGCAGACATGAAGAACGCTGGCAATGAATTTGCCGCTGAACGGCGGCGCACAGCCGTCGAATGGCAGTTAAACCTCAGTTCTCGGGTTTGGTGACATTGGCCCGAGCACTCTCGTGCCGCACTCCTTCGGGGCCGATCACCACGGTCCTGACCTGGTCCGCGGGACCGATTGGCTCCAGTAGCTTGCCGTTGAGGGAGACCTCAATTCCACCAGCATTCCCCGCGGTCAAAACAACCTGCTTCCGGGCACGCACTGAAGTGTCGCTGCCGGCTTCCAGGATATCTCTTATCACCAGCTTGCCGTCGGCTTGGATAGAGACCCAACAGTTCTGGCGCGCATGAACCACTAAGGTCATCTCCACCGGATTTTGTGTGGGAGCGCTTGGCACGGCAGCATCCGTGGCCGGGGTCGTGGGCGGCGGGGGATCGGTTACGGCGGATTGCGGGGAAGCCGGAACGGGCACAGTGACGGCGGGCTGGGGGTTCGTCTGCACTACAGAGGCACGACTCTGAGCACTGACCCGCAGCTTGTACCGCGGATAGAAGCGCCAGGCCAGCCCCGCGCACAGGGCTACCACGGCTATGGCGAAAACAGGCGTCCAAAAGCTCGGCCTGCCGCGCTGGGTACCGGCCGACAACCGTTCTTTTTCCGCGCGCAAGGTGGGCTCCAGGCGGCGGAGCGCCGCTTCGTCGTCCTTGTCGCCATCCTCTCCCAAGGCGGCGGCATAGTCGGCCAGCACCTGCTCCTCGTTGATGCCCAGATAGCGGGCGTAGGCGCGCACAAACCCTTTATTGAATATGCCGCCGGGGAGCTTGGCGAATTCTTCCTCCTCCAGGGCGCGCAGCGAGCGGGTGCCGATTTTCGTCGCGTTGGCGATTTCCTCAAGGGTGATGCCGCGCATTTCCCGTTCCCGCTGCAGTCGCTCGCCAAACGATCCCACCCGCACTTACCTCCTGCGCATAAATTGACGGGGCGCGGCGCGGCCCGACAGAAACTACTCTGGAAAGATAGCCGCATCATAGGAGCGGGGCTGCCCCCTGTCAACGGTAACTCTGCCTTACCAAAGGAGGTTACCAAGGGCATGTACCGCAGGATGGTTGCTGCGGGGGAAAATATGAACTTATAATTGCGCGCGCATTACCCTGTCCATTTTCCGGCAAAGGACTATTCATGACTGAGGCCACGGCGGATCGGAAGCGTCAGATTCAAGAACTGAACATCTTCCATGATGTCGCCAAGGCGCTCACCTCGTCGCTGAACCTGGATTCCATCCTCCAAACGATCATGGAAAAGATGGCGGAATATTTCCGTCCCGATACCTGGTCGTTGCTCATGGTGGATGAGGCCAAAGAGGAGATGTACTTCGCCATCGCCGTGGGGGATGCCGCCGAGACCCTGAAGAGCGTCCGCCTGAAGGTAGGCGAGGGCATTGCCGGCTGGGTGGCCAAACACGGCGAATCCCTGATCGTCCCCGACGTTTACACCGATCCCCGTTTCGCGAAACGCATTGATGAAATGACGCAGTGGAAGACCCGCTCCATTATTTGTATTCCGCTGAAATCGAAGCACCGCGTGCTCGGGGTGATTCAGCTCATCAATGTGCCCATGGAAGAATTCAGCGAAAGCGAGCTGTACTTCCTGCAGTCGCTATGCGATTACGCCGCCATTGCCATTGACAATGCGCGCGCGGTGGAGCGCATACAGGAACTCACCATTACCGACGACTGCACCGGCCTCTACAATGCGCGACATCTGTATAAGACGCTGGAGGCGGAGGTCTATCGCTCCGCCCGCTTCGGCTATGAGTTCACTGTCCTGTTTATTGACCTCGACCATTTCAAAGCGGTGAACGATACCTACGGCCACCTGGTCGGCAGCAAGCTGCTGGCCGAGGTCGGCTACACCATCAAGGCTCATCTGCGGCTGATTGATTTTGCCTTCCGCTACGGCGGCGACGAGTTCGTAGTCCTGCTGCCCCAGACCAACAAAGAACAGGCGCTCACCGTCGCCCGCAGGCTGCTGGACGTGTTCCGGCACAGCGCCTTCCTCAAAGACGACAACAACCTGCGCCTGAATGTACGAGCCAGCCTGGGCGTGGCCTCTTACCCTGAAGACGCGCGCAGCGCCCACGAGATCATCCGCCAGGCCGACGAGATGATGTACCTGGTGAAAAACACGTCGCGCGACAATATCGGGGTCGCGCAGAGGGGGTTGCTGAAGTAGGGTCTGGGGTGCCACCCCTCCGGGGTTGTGATTCTATCGAGCTCCTGAACCCACCACTCACGTGTGGGCTCACACAAACTGTCGCCCCTTGAGGTCTCCAGGGAGCAGGCTGCATTTGCGCGCAAGTCTAGAGGACAACAAATGGGATTTTCGACCGCTAAACACTCCTTGAAACGCGTTACGTTTGCGCGCTGGCTGCTTTGCTGAGTTCCCGCTTGAACTCGATGTAGTTGAGCATGCGCATGGTGGCGTTCATGGCCGCGACCAACTGGTCCGGGTTCACGGCGCGTGTGGTGAACAGCTTGCCATCAGTGCGCCAGGTGATGGTCGCCTCGGTCAAGGCTCCGCTGGTGCCTTTGCGGGAGATTCCGATGCGGTAGTCAACCAACTCAGGCAGATCGGCATAGACGCTGCGCAGAGCTTTGATAAACGCGTCGTACTGCCCATCGCCTTCACCGCGTGCTTCGAATTTGCGCTTATCGTGGCAAAGCTGCAGGGCGACTTTCGGGGGCGCGCCTTTCTTCAGGGTGAAATGGTAGTCCAGCAACTTGATACCGTTCTCTTTGGCGCTGAAGATGTCGTGCAGCAGCAGGATGATGTCGGCCTGCGTAACCGTGACCTTCTGGTCGCCAAGCTCTTTCACTTTTGCCAATAGCGCGCGCTGCTGCTCGGGCGTGATTTCAATGCCCAGTTCCTTGCAGTTGTGCTCTATCGACGCCAGTCCCGCAGTCTTGCCGAGGTCATAGCTGCGCTTGCGCCCGAAGCGCGTGGGATCCAGCCGGTTCTGATACAGCTTGCCTTTCTTATCGCCATCCGCATGTACGCCGCATCCCTGAATGGCGCTGATGCGGCCGACGATCGGCGCATTGGCGGAAGGCTCCACGCCGCTGATACCGGCTACGAGATCGCTGAGCATGGCTAAAGCCCGCTCGTTGACGTTGCTGCTCAGACCATAGAGGTCCCGTGCTGTAACCACCAGCGTCGCCAGGTTGGTGTTTCCGGCGCGTTCTCCCAGACCATTCATGGCAACGTGGATGCGCCCCGCGCCCGCCCTGACGGCAAATATGGAGTTCGCAACGGCTAGACCGTAATCGTTGTGGCCGTGGAAGTCGAACCTGAGCTTGAAGCACTCATGCATCTTGCGGACATACTCTTCCGTCTGATGCGGGGTGAGAACGCCCAGCGTATCGCACAGCATGACGCGCTTGATCGGCAGCTTCGCCAGTCCTGCGGTGAGCGCCATGACGTAATCTTCGCAATCGCGCATGCCCTGCGACCAGTCCTCCAGATAGACGTTAACGGTCAGGCCGTTTTTGTGTGCGTACGTTACCGTGCGCTCGATGTCCTGAAGGTGCTGCTCGGGCGTTTTCTTAAGCTGCACTCGGCAATGGTGCTCGGAACCTTTGGTGAGCAGGTTGAGCGTGCGGCAGCCGTTCTGCGCAATCCAATCCGCGGAGCGGGTGCCATCCACGAAGCCGAGAACTTCAATCTTGTCCAGTGCGTCATGGGAGCGCGCCCATTGCGTGATGCGGCGCACCGCGTCGGCTTCGCCCTCGGAAATCAAGGCGGAGCCCACCTCGACGGCGTCAATTCCTGAGCGCAGCAAGGCTTCGGCGATGATGAGCTTCTCGTCAGCCGTGTAGTTGACGCCCGGCGTCTGCTCCCCGTCGCGCAGGGTGGTGTCCATGACTTCAATGGTTTTCACTGCTGTCTCCAGATTTCCAGAGTGGAATTTTTAATTATGCAACAAGAATGGCTGGATTTGACGTGAAAACATTGCGTGCACGTCAAGGCTGGAAATAACCACAGAGCACACGGAGGACACAGAGGAAGATGGGCAGAGTTGCAGAAAGATCGCTTCCGCACGGAATAGGACGGCTTGGGTAAGAGTGAAGCTTTTCGGCTCCTGCATTGAAAAGATGCCTTGTCGGGCTCACATCTGTTCTAGCTTCCCTCCGGGTCCTCTGTTGTTAATTCTCAACGTGAAGCTGCTTGAATTCTGAGCTGCTGCTGTACAGAATAGGCCCGCGTTGTTTTTCAAACTACGACGGAGGCTAATCCATGGCGTGTGGAACCCGCTGCAAATCGAAAACGGCAAAGAAACCCGCAAAGAAGGCAACCAAGAAATAGTAAAAGCCGGGGAGCCGGCCTTTGCCGCGCAAGGGCTGGACTCCCCGATTCTATAGCGGCTCGTAATAGCTTTCGCCGGCGCAGGCGCGGCACAGCACGCGGCCATCGCGCCGCACTTCCCGGCGGAAGTTGATGCCTTCGCCACATTCGTCGCAAACCACGCGCTCTCCCTTGTAGCCGGGCATTTCCTCCGGTCCCAGTTCCACCTTGACCCACTGCACGTCAAATAGGTCTTCGTCCCGCAGTTCGCGGTAAGCGCGCATCTGCTGCTGGTTCTTGTCGGTGATTTCCGGGTGCAGCGTGCGGGCGAGTTGCTTGGACGATTCCTTAGCGGCGACGCGCACGGCGCGGCCAGTGGCGTTGTCAACAAAAGTAGCCGCGACCTTTCCCCAGTCGCGAAATTTCAAGGCGCGCTTGCCCAGGCGGCAGCCAGTAACGACGGCAACGGCGTCAGTGGCGCAGCGGTCAATTTCCACGAAGGTGACCAGGCGTTTGCGGTCTTTGCCGCGCGGATCTTCCATCCCCAGCTTGGCCATGCCCAACATGGCCATACGCACGCCCAGGATCTGTCCGGCACACAGGTGTCCGTGGGCTTGTTCAGCATCGGCAAGATATTGGTCCAGAGACTTCATGATTGGCAATTTGTAATTGCTAATTTGCAAAGTATTGGGACTTGCTGCCGCCAAATCTTCTGCTTTCTAGAACCTGTTCAACATAAGCTTACTTGTCTGCTGCGGGGAGGGAAAGTGTCACATTAGAGCGACTCACGAACTGCGCAGAGGCTCCGGTTGCAAAATAGCTGCTCCCTTTCCTCGCTGAATCAGGCATAATTGGAAATGAACCCCTCCACTCAGATAACAGCCACAAACAATTGGAGAGCGGAACCCATGTCGGCTAAGTACATTTTTGTGACCGGTGGTGTGGTTTCGTCTTTAGGCAAAGGTCTGGCGGCAGCCAGTATCGGGTGTCTTCTGGAAAGCCGCGGGCTGAAGGTTTCCCTGCAAAAGTTTGATCCTTACCTGAACGTGGACCCCGGCACCATGTCGCCGTTCCAGCATGGAGAGGTCTTTGTCACCGACGACGGCGCCGAAACCGACCTGGACCTCGGCCACTACGAGCGCTTTACGCATTCCAAGCTCACGCGCGACAACAATTGGACCACTGGCCGTATTTACGAGCAGATCATTGCCAAGGAACGCCGCGGCGACTACCTCGGGAAGACCGTGCAGGTGATCCCCCACGTCACCAACGAGATCAAGGCCGCCATGAAGAAGGTTTCCACCGGCGTCGACGTTTCCATCGTGGAGATCGGCGGCACCGTGGGCGATATCGAATCGCTGCCATTCATCGAAGCCATCCGGCAGATGCGCCAAGACCTGGGCCGCGAGAACACGCTGTTCGTACATGTCACCCTAGTGCCGTACATAGCCGCCGCCGGAGAATTGAAAACCAAGCCCACGCAGCACTCGGTTAAGGAACTGCTCAGCGTGGGAATTCAGCCGGACATCCTGCTCTGCCGCACCGACCGGTTCCTGTCAAAGGACTTGAAATCGAAGATCGCGCTCTTCTGCAACGTCGAGGAAGAGGCGGTCATTACCGCCAAAGACGTGGCTTCCATCTACGAAGTGCCGCTGGTGTTCGTGCGCGAAGGCGTTGACAAGCTGGTGCTCCGCTATCTCCACATTGATGCCAAGGACGCGGACGTGCGCCGCTGGGAAGACGTGGTGCATCGCATCTACAACCCCAAGGGCGAGGTCACGATCGGTCTGGTGGGCAAATATGTGGAATACGAAGACTCTTACAAGTCGTTAAAAGAAGCCCTGCTGCACGGCGCCCTGGCGCATAACTTGAAAGCCAATCTCACCTGGGTGGAGGCTGAAGGTCTGGAAACCAAAGACCGCAGCTACGAAGCGCAATTGGAAGGTTTCGATGCAATCCTGGTTCCGGGCGGTTTCGGCAAGCGTGGCATTCAGGGAATGCTGAACGCCATCCGCTATGCGCGCGAGAAGAAAGTTCCCTATTTCGGGATTTGCCTGGGCATGCAGACGGCCTGCATCGAGTTCGCGCGCAACGCCTGTGGCCTGGAAAACGCCAACTCTACCGAGTTTGATCCCGCCACTCCGCACCGCATCATCTATAAGCTTCGCGAGTTGCTGGGAGTCGAAGAAATGGGAGGCACCATGCGCCTGGGCGCATGGCCTTGCATGTTGCAGCCGAATTCTTTCGCAGCCAACGCTTACGGACAAACTGAGATCAGCGAGCGGCATCGGCACCGCTACGAATTCAACCGCGAATATGAAGAGCAGTTGACCGCTGCGGGATTGCGGATCACCGGCACGACTCCGGACAACACTTATGTCGAGATTGTGGAAATTCCCGAGCATCCATATTTTCTCGGGTGCCAGTTCCACCCGGAATTCAAGTCGAAGCCGCTGGAGCCGCATCCGCTGTTTAAGGCATTTATCGCGGCGGCCCACAAGAATCGCCTGCAGCGGCAGAGCAAGAAGACCAGCATGGAAGTGGAACTGTTCCTCCGGCCGGAAAAAGTGGCGAAGCCATGACCCCTGTTTTCACCACGGAGGACACCGAGAAGTAAATTTCATTCCCGGGACTTCAGGCGCTTGGTCGGGATCACGCTTTAGAGCATTTTCACAAAAGTGTATTCCCCAATGGAAGGTGTCATGCCGAGCGACCGGAGCGCAGCGCAGGGAGTCGAGGCATCTGCATTTCCGTCCAATGTAGGGAAGAAATGCAGATCCCTCGATTCCCTCGGCCAAAAGATGGCCTTCGGTCACTCGGGATGACGCCCCTGGAATTGAGCTGCTATGCTGCCTTAGCGTGCGAAGCGGACGGCTACGCGGCCGCCTAGCGGTATGCGGGTTCCGGGCAGCGGCGACTGCTCGCGCGCAATGCCGTGGCCGTGCGCCTCGATCTCTATGCCAGATTGCTGGGCTGCTTCCACCGCCGCCCGCAAGCTCATGCCCACGAATGACGGCACCACGGCCCCGCCACTGACATCTACAACAACTCCGCCATTGGGACCCGTCGCTGGAACGGGCTGCGCCGGCGCGCTCACTGGCTGGGGTTGATCTTCAGTACTGACCTCTGGAACTTTCGGCGCGGAAATTCGTTGCGGGCTGGCGGCCTCCCGCTTCGTTTCCGACGCCGCGATAACGCGCGCCGTTCGTTCCGAAGTCGCGGGAACTGCCGCCGGGTCCTCAGCCAGGAAATCCAGCGCCGGGCCAAGATGGTCGGGGGAACTCTCCTCCAAGTCTCTATCTTTGGCCTGGGCGCGCAGCAGCAGGCGATTGGAATTTCTGATCTCCGCGTCGTGCGGCACATTCAGATAGGCCAGGACCTGCTGCGCGACGCGCTGGAACACCGGCGCACACACCTGGCCGCCCTGATGCAGTCCCACGGCTGAATCAATAATGACGGCGACAGTGATGGCCGGTGTGTTCACCGGGGCAAAGCCGACGAACGAGGCCACGTACTTGCTTCCGTACCGGCCGGTCTTGCGGTCCACCTTCTGCGCCGTCCCTGTTTTTCCCGCGGAAGTGTAGCCATCGAGGATGGCGCGGCGGCCGGTGCCGAACAGCACTACTCCTTCCATCATCTTTTTCATCTCAACTGCCGTCAGTGGGGAAATGACCCGACGCTGTTCGGCCGGACGGAACACGACGGTCTGGGGCGTGGCCCGGGGAGGGGTTGTGCCCGCGACGATGCGGGGCGGCGTGTATATGCCGTCGTTGGCAATGGCGGAAATTGCCGTCGCTGCCTGGATTGCCGTGATCCCCACTTCCTGGCCCATGGACATTGCCCCGATCGACGTCTTGGACCAGCGCTCAACCGGCTTGACCAGCCCGCGCGTCTCCCCCGGCAGTTCTATACCCGTGGGCGACCCGAAGCCGTAGGCGCGAATGTACTTGTACAGGCGCTCCTCGCCCAGTTTCATTCCGATCTTGATGGCGCCCACGTTGCTGGATTGCGCGATCACCTCCGAGACCTTGAGCACCCCCATCCGGTGGGCGTCGCGCATGCGGTGTCCGCCCACGACAATGAAACCCTGCGAGACGTCGAACTTCTCATCCGGGGTCGTAACTTTTTCCTGCAAAGCGGCCGACACGGTTACAGTCTTGAACATGGAGCCGGGCTCATAAACATCGCTGACGGCGCGGTCCTTCAGGCTCTGCGGGGTTACCGAGCGAGAGATGTTGGGATTGAACGTGGGGCGGTTGGCCAGCGCCAGGATTTCCCCTGTGCGGGGATTCTGCACGATGACCGTGGCAGCCTCGGCATGCGTTTCCTGCATGGCGCGATCCAGTTCCCGCTCGGCGATGTACTGTATGTTCTGGTCCAGCGTGAGGACAATGTTCTGCCCCGGCTCGGGCTGGCGCTCTACACGGTCGAGGCGCTTGCGCCGCGCGTCCATGGAAATGCGCATCCGGCCGGGAATGCCGCGCAGCATTTCGTCATAGTTCAGCTCGATGCCGGCCAGTCCTTCGTCGTCGGTGCCGACGTAACCAAGCACCTGCGCTGCCAGTTCCCGCTTGGGATAAAACCGCTTGGGCTCTTTGTGGAAGTAAATGCCGCGCAAGCCGAGGGCTTTGACGCGGGCGCTGGTTTCCCCGTCCAGCTTGCGCGCGATCCAGCAGAACGATTTGGCATTGTCCAGGCGGGCGCGAATCTCGCGCGCATTGCCGCCCAGCACGCCGGCCAGCAGCGTGGCTGCGGTGGCGTGATCGGGGACCTCGCTCGGCACCGCGAAAGCCGAGTCCACTAAGGTGGAGATGGCCAGCTCGTGCCCGTTGCGGTCGTAGATGATGCCACGGCTGGGGGCAACGTCAATCAGGCGCTGTTGCTGCTTCTGCGCGCGTTGCATCCAGTCGCGGTATTGGATTACTTGCAGGCTGGTAAGACGGAGGACAATCCCGAAGAGCCAGAGAAAGAGAAGTGCGCCGATAATGTACAGCCGGTGCTTCGCGCCACTCAGGAAGCTGCTGACCGCCACTTGTTTGGTCCCGTTTTACTCCACCTTCTTTTTAAGACCTTGCAGTTGCTGTTTAAGACCTTTGCAGTTGTCATTCCGAGCGCAGCGAGGAATCTGCTTTTCCTGACGGCGATGGCTGACTGCTGATCGCTGACGGCTACTGTGTCGCCGAAATCACAGAGACGGCCGCTGCGCGCGCTATGATAGGCAGCCCGGCCTCGTTGCCGCCCGGATTCTCAAGCCGCACCACTTGACCGGCCTGCGGCGCCTGAAATCCCATTTGCTGGGCCAGCACGTCAATGCGCTCGGGATCGCGCAACGACGATTCCTGAAGCGTCAGCTGGCGCTGCGTTTCCAGCAGCAGTTCGCGTTGCGAGCGCAGAGCTTCATTGCGATAGCCGTATTCGATGGCGCTGTAGTGCTGCCAGCAGAAGGCCATGAACACGATGAATAAAACCCCCAGCGCCAGGGAGAACGCCGCCATTTCGCGCTTGCGGGCGGGGTCGCTGACCTTCACCAGCCGCGAGTTGTCAATCTGCTTGGGAAAGTAAATCTCCGGCGTTCCCCAGGTACGCCCGGCCGAAACCGCCATGGTTGCCATTACGCCACCCCGACGACTGCCTGTTTCTTCGCCCACTCGTAATTCCAGGGCGAAACCGCCACATAGGTTTCCACTTCGGGCGGAGACACGATGGCGGGCAGCCGGCTCAAGCCAGCCTGCTGCTCGGCACGCTCCACCGCGGCTATCAAGTCCTCGATTGTTCTTCCTGTGTACATTGGGTCACCTCCGATCCGGCCTTCAGTTGGCCGGCATTCAGGGGCCATGACTTCTGCTCTCACCAGCCGGATTTCTTATCGTTTTGCGATATTCACAAAATTCACAGCTTTTCCGCTGCTCTCAATTTTGCGCTGCGCGACCTCGGATTGCGCTCGACTTCCTCATCCCCCGCCGTCAGCGGCTTTTTCGTCAGCACCCGGTACAGACCAGAACGCGCGCCGTCGCGCAACGCTTCCTTTACTATCCGGTCTTCCAGCGAGTGGAAGCCCGAACAATGGCTCTGGCGATTCTCCGCGACCTCCTTTCCTCACCGAATTCGTAAATCAGATCGGCGAGTGTCTTCTCGTCGAACTGGTTTACCACTTGTTCGGCGGTGAGCGCGGCATGCGGATCCATGCGCATGTCGAGCGGTCCTTCCGCCTGAAAACTGAAGCCGCGCGCCGCGTCTTCCAGTTGCAACGAGCTGACACCGAGATCGGCGAGCAGCCCATCCAGCGAGGCCGCCGCTACCCGCCTGCCCACTTCGGCAAAGGACGCGTGCAGCAAAGTGACCTCGGGCCACTCCACCGCCAACTCCGGCGGAGGCTGGCTAAGACGCTGGCGTGCGATTTCCAGTGCGCGCGGGTCCTTATCGAAGCCAATCAAATGACCCGGTGCGCCGAGGCGTTTTGCTAATTCGAAGCTGTGTCCGCCAAGGCCCACGGTGGCATCCAGATAGGTACCCCCGCGCCGCACGCCCAGAAATTCGATCGCTGTTTCTAAAAGAACTGGGACATGGCCAAGCTCGCCGCCATGCCGGCCCCCCTGAGGGGCGCTCTTCCCTTCCCCAATCTCGTCCGCCACTAGATACCCAACTGGTTGAGAGTGTCTTCATCCTCAGCCGTGAACGGGTTCTCTTCCATCTCCCTGCGGAACGCTTCCATGTTTCTGACTTCCAGGTACGTGAGCTGGCCAAGCACGGCAACGTCGCCGCGAATCTGCGCCGACTCGCGCAGCAGCGACGGAATCAGCAGCCGTCCCTGGCCATCCATCTCTGCTACCTGGCCGTAGTAGTTCACGCGGTCCAAAAACTTTTTTTTGGTGCGGTTGAAGGTGGGCAGTGCCGCCAGCTTCTGCTCGATTTTTTCCCATTCCTCCATGGGATAAATCTGCGCCATCTTCCCATCCAAGCTGGTGATGTAAAACTGCGCGCCGTATTTCTCGTCTATCACACGCTTGAATTCCGCGGGGACCTTGAGCCGTCCCTTGTCGTCCGCCCGGGTTGGATGGTTGCCGCGAAACATTTGTTTTGACCCAAGCTGCTTTGGCGCTTATAGTCGCCTTCACCGTGTTTCCAGCGCTGGGTCCGCTAAAAGTGCCGGAAAGTTCGTGCTTTATGTGCCGTTCGAGTGCGTTTTGTGCCGTTTTCTTCTTCACATCCACCCGGTACCACTCATCAGGGCGACCGCACTGGCAACAGTCAAAGCACGCCACTTTCTACCACTTTTGACCACATAGTACGCGCAAATCGTTGCCTGTCAATAAGAATCTGAAAAAATTGAGGGGGGCTAGACTCTCCGGTTTGAAAAGGGGAAAAGCACGACAGCTGGCCTTTGACGAGAACGGTACCCCAACGGCTTGGGGCTTACTGTCTTGGTTCATTCCCTCGCCAAATGTTCCACGTGGAACATTTGGCTACGCCGCCTGCCGCAGGATCTCGTCGCTGGTGATCAGCCGTGCGCCTAGCCGCTGTAATTCGTCGAGCGCGGCTTGTCCCTGGGCCAGGTCGAAATAGCGGATAGCGTCGGTTACCACGCTGACCTTATATCCGCGACGCAGCAAGCCCCGCGCGGCAGCAGCCACGCAAAACTCAGTCACTACGCCATATAGAACCACGTCAACATTCCCCAGCAGCGGCAGGAAGGAATCCATATTCGGATTGCTGAAGACATCGAACTGCTGCTTCTCAATGACCACCTGGGCGTAGTTGTAAGGACCGTCCAGTTCGGTCAGTTCGTTGGGGACCAGGGCGCTGGGCACAAGCAGTGTTTCCGGAATTTTCTTTTGGCCCGGCGTGCCCGCCAGACAGTGTGGCGGGTACTGCTCGAATTCCTTGTCGCCGGGGAGATGCGCGCAAGCCGAGGCGACGACCAGAATGCCCTGCTGCCCGGCCCAGCGCGTGAGCTGCGCGAGTTTGGGCACAATTGCTTCCGCGCCGGGCACGTACAGCTTTCCCGTCGGATCCATGAAGTCCACTTGCGTATCTACGTCCCAGAAGATGGTCGCCATGACTTTGCAGAACTGTGCCGTCCCTGGCGGGACTCGGCCGTTTTTGTTCAACTTTATCCAGCGTTGAAGCGCTGGGCTAACGAATACTGCCCGCTTCGCGGGCTGGTTCACTTTCTTTTTTACGATGCTTTTCTACGCAACTTCGCTTCTCACACGACGGAGAAGCTCCTGCAGCTGCTCACTTACCTGCACCGGATACTGCGCCGGCGCCCGCAACTCGCGCACGGGGGTGGGCAGACGCGGCAATGTTTCGCCAACGTGTTGGCGAATAAAATCCAGTGTCGGCGACGGGCTGAGACGCTGCCCGTGCTGCATGACGCAGCTCAGCAATGGCCTGGCCGCGGCGTAGTTCTCACCGGCACAGGCAATCAGGTCGCGGGCGTAGCAGCCCTGCGCGTCCGCAAAGCGGAACACCTGCTTGCTGCCGGGATAGCTGATCTTCTCCGGACTGAATTTTGCCGTGTAGCGCGGCAGCAGCTTGCGCGTGCGCTGGTCGGAGCTGGCCGGGTGCTTCAGCTCCGCGACGTTACGACGTACGCCTTTAGGCTCCGGGGCTGCCGCTAGCCGCGCGGTTTCACGTGGATGCAACTCGACCATCTTGTAGACGCCGCCCAGCGAAGGCGCGTCGCTGGAGGTCACCAGTGCGGTACCCACGGCGAAGACGTCTACGGGCGCATACTGCGCCAGCAGCCGCGTGATGGAGAATTCGTCAAGGTCGCCACTCACAAAAATCTTCGTGTCGCGCAGACCGGCAGCATCCAGCCGCTCGCGAACCTGCTTGGACAATTCCGCCATGTTGCCGCTGTCGAGCCGCACTCCACGCGGATGCATGTTCATGGCAATGATCTTGTCTATCGCGTGCAGGGTGTCGTAAGTGTCCACCAGCAGAATAGTGGTTTCGGGAAACAGGCGCGCAAAATTGCGGAACGCGTCCTCTTCCCGCTCGTGGGCCATGACGAAGGAATGCGCGACCGTGCCATAGGTGGGAATACCGAAGCGCAGACCGGCTTCCACGTTGGAAGTCCCCATGCATCCGCCGATGTAGGCTGCACGCGCGGCCAGCAGTCCGGCTTCAGGTCCGTGAGCGCGGCGCGTGCCGAAGTCCACCACGCCGCGTCCTTGGGCGGCCTCCACCAGACGGGCTGCTTTGGTTGCAACCATTGTCTGGAAAGTGACAGTGGCCAGCAGGTAGGTTTCGACGATCTGCGCCTCGATGATCGGGGCCGTGACTCGCAGCAGCGGCTCGCCGCCGAAAGCCGGCGTCCCTTCCGGCATTGCCCAGATTTCACCGGTGAACCGCAAATGCTTCAGATACTCGAAGAATTCCGCGGAGACATAGCGGAACATGCGGTGCTCGCGCAAGTAGTCAATTTCTTCATCGGAGAAGTGAAGCTCTTCCAGATAGTCGAGCGCCTGCTCCAGGCCCGCCACGAGGAGGTATCCACGTCCGGACGGAAGTTGCCGCACGTACAACTCGAAGCTGGCGTCGGCTTCAAAGCGGTTTTCGAAGTACGCTGCCGCCATGGTGAGCTCGTACAGGTCGGTGAGCAGGACGGAATGACAAATCGGGGGCGGCACAGGAGAATAGTTGCTGGTAGGCAGTGGTCAGTTGCCAGTAAGCAGTTGCCAGTGGGCAATGGCCAGTACTGATTCCTCCACATCCTCTGCGCCCTCGGCATTCTCTGCATTGAAGCTTCTAGAAGTAGCCGCAGATGAACGCTGATTGACGCAGATCAGAGCAGCGCTTAGTTTTCCTGGAGGGATCTGCTTTTCGGTCAGGATTGCGTTGAAGCTTTTTCCGAAATCCGCGTTGATCAGCGCTAATCCGCGGTGGGCTTTTTGGATTTGCCCGGCAGGCTCGCCGGGTTCTCATGCGTACGCTCGCGGAAGGCGCCTTTCAGCCCCGATGCCAGCGAAACCGCGCCTTCGCCGTAGCGGTCCCGCAGGCGGTCCGCCGCCGAGAGCGCCTGCCGCCACTTCTGATTCTTTCCGCCATCCAGCAAATCAGGCTGCGGTGACTGCTTTTCAAAAGACGATACATGCACGCCCAGCAGCCGCACCAGTGCACCGGGCTTCCAGTTTTTGCGGAACAGCGCGCGTACCTCGTCGAGGATGTCGTTGTCCAACTGCGTAGCGCGCGGCAGGGAATGAGCGCGGGTGATGGTGGAAAAATCCTTGTAGCGGAGCTTGAGCTGTACTGTGCGCGCATACAGTCCGTTCTCGCGCAATCGCCGCCCTACCATCTCGGAAAGCCGCGCCAGTGTGGACTCTAGCTGCTCGACGTTGTCCGTGTCGTGGCCGAACGTGTGCTCGTGGCTGATGGATTTAGGTCCCGTCTCCGCCCCGATTTCCTCATCGAACCATCCGCCTGCGTCCAGTCCCTGAGCCTTACCAGCCAGCGCCAGCCCCCACTTGCCGAAGCGCTCTTCCAGAAATGCCTCATCGAACTTCGCCAGATCGCCGACCGTGAAGATTCCGAGGTCGTGCAGGTTTTTCTCCATGACCTTGCCGACTCCGGGCACCTTGCGCACCGGCAGCGACGCCAGAAAACGCGCCTCCTGGCCAGGAACCACCCACAGTATACCGTTACGTTTCGCCAGATCGGACGCGATCTTTGCCACCAGGCGCGAGGTCGCGATGCCGATGGAGCAGTTCAACTGTGTCGCTTCCTTGACCGCCTGATGTAAGGCATGCGCCGCGCGCAACGGTGGCCCGAACAACCGCTCCGTGCCGGTCATATCCAGACAGGCTTCGTCAATGGAGGCCATCTCCAATTTCGGGGAGAAGCGCTTCAGCACCTCGTGCACTTTGCCGGAATACTCGCGATAGCGCTCCGGGTGGCCATCCACGAAGATGGCCTGCGGACAGAGCTTGTACGCGGTGCGCAAGGGTAACGCGGAATGCACACCAAACTTGCGCGCTTCATAGGACGCCGCCGCCACCACGCCGCGCTCGTTCGGACGCCCGCCGACAACCACCGGCTTTCCTTTCAGCGAGGGATCAAACAGTTCCTCGATCGAAACGAAAAACGCGTCCATATCGAGGTGGAAGATGGTGCGCATGGATAAAGCTAATCACGGATGGGAGTGGAATTCCAGTGTGCTCCCCTGGTAGGGCCGCATGGTCAATACGGGCGAGGACGCCCGCATGATTGCAGGCGGGGACGCCGGCGCTACATAAAGACGGCGGAGCTACGTGCGAAGGCGTACAGAACGCATGTTGGAGTATCCTTTAGGATTCGAGAGGAGCCATGCTCCCAAAGGTCACGCTCTTTATTCCCTGCTTTGTGGACCAGCTCCAGCCGCAGGTTGCGGTAGACATGGTCCGCGTCCTGCGCCGCATCGGCGCGGAACTCGACTTTCCCGAAGAACAAACCTGCTGCGGCCAGCCCGCGTTCAACATTGGATTCTGGAACGACGCTATTCCGCTCGCCGAGCGCTTTGTGCGCATCTTCGGATCTGCCGAAGCTGTCGTTTGTCCTTCCGGGTCGTGCACCACCATGGTGCGCTGCTTTTATCCCGAGTTGTTGAAGAACAGCCCGCTGCGCGCCGATACCGACGCTCTTGGCAAACGCGTTTTCGAGTTTTCTGAATTTCTGGTGGATGTCGCGAAGATCACCGACGTGGGAGCGAGTTTCCCGCATCGCGTCACTTTTCACGATTCTTGTCACGCCCTGCGCGAGCTGCACATCAAAGAGGGACCACGCACCCTGTTGCGCAACGTGCGCGGGCTCGAGCTGGTAGAGATGAAGTACTCGGAAGAGTGCTGCGGCTTCGGCGGGGCGTTCTCCATGAAGATGGCCGACATCTCCGGCGCGATGGGCGAGACCAAGGCCAACAACATCGGAGCTGCGGCGGTGGATTTCGTGACTGCCTGTGATCCCAGTTGCCTGATGCACATTGAAGGAGTGCTTCGGCGTAAAAATGCGCGTGCGCGGGCCATTTATTTGGCCGGCATTCTTGCTTCTGGTGATTCTGAGACCCACCCTAATCGCTCCAAAAGCAGGAGCGATGAGGGTGGGGCACCCACAGGTCTGCAGGAGACTTCGCGATGAGTGCGGCAGCACAGGAGTTCCTGCGCCGAGCGGCCCAGAAAGCGTCCAACCTCGACCATCGCCGCGTGATCCGCTTCAACATGGACACCTACGAGGCCGCCGTGGCCCGCGGGCGCTCGCGTTTCGCCAACTACGAAGCTGCGCGCCAGCGCTGCCACGAGATCAAGTGGGAAGGCGTGAATCATCTCGACCGCTATCTTCTGGAATTCGAAGAAAAGGTTTTGGCGCGCGGCGGGCACGTCTTCTGGGCAGCAGATGCTGAGGAGGCGCGCAACTACGTCGTCGAGGTTGCGACGAAGAATAATGTCAGGAAGATCGTCAAATCCAAGTCCATGGTCACGGAGGAAATCTATCTCAATCCCGCGCTGGAAAAGCTTGGGATCGAAGTCTTCGAGACCGACCTGGGCGAGTACATCGTGCAACTGCGGCACGAGCCGCCTTATCACATCGTGACTCCGGCCATGCACCTGAACCGGGAGCAGATCGCGAAGCTGTTCCGCGAAAAAATCCCGGAGGAAATGACGGGCGAGACCCACACCGAACTCGTAGCCGCCGCGCGCCGCCGCATGCGCCGAGCCTTCTTCTCCGCCGATATGGGCATCAGTGGCGCCAACTTTCTCGTCGCGGACACAGGCATGGTCGCCATCAGCACCAATGAAGGCAACGCGCGCCTGTCCACCACCCTGCCTCGCATTCACGTCGTGATGGCGGGGATCGAGAAGGTAATCCCGCGCATGCAGGACCTGGCGACGCTTTGGCCGGTGCTTGCCACCGCCGGCACAGGACAGCACATCACGACCTACAGCACACTGATTTCCGGAGCCCGAACCGCCGACGAACATGACGGCCCGCAGGAATTCCATGTGGTTCTGCTAGACAACGGCCGCAGCGAGTTGCTGGCCAACACGGAAGAGCGCGATGTACTGTACTGTATCCGCTGCGGCGCCTGTTTGAATGCCTGCCCGGTGTATCGCCAGATCGGCGGACACGCTTACGGGACGGTGTATCCAGGACCGATCGGCTCTGTGCTGACGCCTAACCTGCGCGGCATGGCCGAGTGGCACCACCTCTCCGATGCATCGTCGCTCTGCGGCGCGTGCACCGAGACGTGTCCCGTCAAAATTGATCTCGCGCACCACCTGCTTCACAACCGGCATTACGCCGCCAGCGAAGGAGACTTCCCCTGGCAGCAGAGACTCGGGCTGCGCGTTTTCCGCTGGATGATGCAAAGTCCCGGCCGGTTCAAGCTGCTCGCAAGGCTGGGCCGGGAGATGCTGCGCGCACTGTATGGCCTGCGCCTGGAGCGGTCGAGCTTTGATCCGTTGCGGCCGTGGACGAAATACCGCGTTGCGCCGCCATTGCCGACAACATCGTTTCGCGATATATGGAAAACAGAGCTGGCGTCCAACTCCGGGGGCAAGCAAAATGCCAAGTAACGGCAGCCGCGAACAGATCCTGGAACGCATCCGCGAAGCCATGGCCGTAGCTGCGCCCATGCGGCCGTCGGTGCATCCCGGATCGATGTTCACGCCCATTACGAACCTGCTGGAGCGGTTTCAGTCCGAGTGCGCCGCCAATCTCATGGAACTGATGCTGACAGAGGATTCCGCTGCCAGTGCCGCTGCCATCCAGCAGGTGCTGAATTCCCTTCCTCCCGGTAACCTCTACGTCCAGGACGCGCCTGAGCTTCGCGCGGTGACCGCCGCCTGCCAGGATGGCCGCAGCATCGTCTGGTCATCTGAAGGCCCTGCACCTGAAGCGGTGCAGGCAAGCATCACGCTATGCGAAGCTTTGGTCGCGTTGACCGGATCGGTTGCAACCTCCAGCGCATGCGGGGGTCGCACCGGCTCCATTGTCCCCCCGTGTCATATTGTTCTGGCGCACGTGGAGCAGCTCGTGCCCGATCTTGAGTCCGCGCTCGCGCGGTTGGAAGAAGCAGCAAGCCGCAGCTCTTACGCCGGCCTGATCACGGGATCCAGCCGTACCGCGGACATCGAAAAGCTGCTGGTGCTGGGCGCGCACGGGCCGAGGAGGTTAGTGGTGGTGCTGCAGCGACGGTAATCGCGTGATCGGGGCATCGGGTGACAGCCACTGAGCCATCGGGCGTTGAACGCTCACGAAACTTTTGTCGGCGCAATAGGGATTCCTCGCTTCGCTCGGAATGACAATTCCACACCACTGTCAGATCACCCGATCACCCGAGTTGGTGATTCCAAACTTTGCCTCGCGGGAGCAAAATACTAGGTTCGTCTGGAGGATTCATGGAGCCGTTCCGTCATCATGTTTTTATCTGCACGCAGCAGAAGGCCGAAGGAGTGACCTCGTGTCCTGCCAACAATTCGCTGCAAGTGGTGGAAGCCCTACGCAAAGAGATTGCCACCAACGGTCTGTCAAATGACGTGCAACTCAACACCTGCAGTTGCCTGGGGCTGTGCGACAGCGGGCCCATCTTGATCACCTACCCGGAAGGTGTGTGGTATGCCGGCGTGAAGCCGCAGGACGCGGCCGAGATCGTGGGTTCGCATTTTCGCGACGGCAAGCCGGTATCGCGCCTCGTGCGTACTGACACGGCGGCCATGCGCGCTGAAATTCTCGATCATCGCGACAAATACCTGGCTGCCATGCAAGCGCGCGACGCCGCCGGCGTGCTCCCCGACGATCTGAACCAGCTCACCCGCAGCTTCATGGAAAGCCGCGCGGTGCTGACCGCGCTGGAACTCGACATCTTCAGCAAGGTCGGCAATGGCGCCACCGCCGCGCAGGTGGCCGAAGCGGTGGGCGGCAAGCCGCACTCCACCGAAATGCTGCTCAACGCGCTGGTCGCGCTGAACCTGCTGCAGAAGAAAGATGGTGTCTTCAGCAACACGCCTGTGACCGCGCGCTACTTCGCGGCCGGCTCGCGCGACAATGCCCGTCCCTCGCTGATGCACACTGCCCATCAGTGGAAACGCTGGTCCACGCTGACGGATTGCGTACTGGCCGGCACCGCGGTTGACCGCACCAGGGTTGCCGCGCGCGGCGACACGTGGACGCAGGCTTTCATCGCCGCCATGCATCGCAATGCCGCCGAGCGCGCGCCTCTGGTGCTGAAAGCCGTGCTCGCCAACGGCGATCAACCACGCCGCATGCTCGACCTCGGCGGCGGCTCGGGCGCGTATTCCATCGCCTTTGCGAAAGCTGTGCCTGGTTTGCGCGCGGAGATTCTTGACTTGGAAACCGTCCTGCCGCTGACAAAGCAGTACCTCGCCGAGGCCGGGCTTACTGATCGCGTCAGCACCCGCGTGGGTGACCTGCGCACCGACGCTTCCTTCGGTGGCGGTTACGATCTGGTATTCATTTCCGCTATCTGCCACATGTTCTCGCCGGACGAAAACCGCCATCTGCTGCGCCGCGCCCTGAGCGCCTTGAACCCGGGCGGCCGTGTCGTGGTGCAGGACTTCATCCTTGAAGCCGACAAAACCTCGCCTCGCTTCGGCGCGCTGTTTGCGCTCAACATGCTGGTCAGCACCGACGCCGGCGACAGTTACAGCGAACCGGAATACGCAGCCTGGATGAACGAGGTGGGCTTCAAAGACGTCCGCCGGGTGCGGCTGCCCGGCCCCTCTGGGCTGATGATCGGAAGCAAGTAGAAGCTATCGGCGAATTGGGTAATCTGGAGATCGGGCAACTTCGCGAGCGAGGGCAACTTCGCGAGCGAGGGCGCCCGCGCCACCAAACCCCACTCAAGCCGAAAGAGGCTTGAGTGACCCACCCACACGTCTTTGTTGTTCTAGATCCCCCGGTCAGCAGATCACGCGATATTTTTGTGTCCTTTGTCACATTTCTCTGTGACATTCTTAACTGCTTCGAGGCGCGCTATTCCTGTAGAAAATTCTCACGCTCGGCGCCGGAATGGGGTGGCAGAGATTGCGCTTCTCAGAGATAATAACCAATGTCCGTTCTCAATCCTTAATTCCCCGGCGTATGGCCATTTGAGTCATCGGAGGAGGGTAGTGTGAAAACTGTTTTCGTAGTGGGCGCCGGTCCAGCCGGCCTGTTTGCAGCCCAGAAAATTGCCCAGGCGGGGCACCAGGTCGTGGTTTTCAATCGCGACATCAAGCCCGGGGGCCTGGCGGAATACGGCATTTACGTTGTGAAAGAGAAGATGAAGGCCGGCCTGCGCAAGCAGTTCGCCAAAGTATTCTCGCTTCCTAATCTGCACTATTTCGGCCACGTGAAAGTCGGCACAGAATACGACATTACTATCGAAGAACTCCAGTCGCTGAAGCCCGACGCCATCGTCTTCTCCTGCGGTGCACAGGGTTACAACAAGCTGGGCCTGCCGGGCGAGAACGCCAAGGGCGTCTACTCGGCGAAAGATTTCGTGTACTTCTACAACAGCCTGCCTCCCTACGCCTCCATGGATTTCTCCAGCGGCAAGCGCATCGCCATCATCGGCATGGGCAACGTCGCCGTGGACATCATGCGCTGGCTCCTGCAGGACAACCCCAAGCGCGTGACCGAGGAAGTCATTGTGGTCGCCCGCCGCGGCCCCTACGAGGCAAAGTTCGACGAAAAGGAAATTGACCACGTGGACATGCACATGGTCAAGGAAGAGTTCCTGAAGGAACTCCAGCGGTGTCAGCCGCGGGTTTCGGCCACCGGCCAGGACCTCGCCCCCGAAAAGATAGCCGAAGCCACCTTCCCGTTCCTGAAGAAAGCCGACCTGAAGCATGTCGAGCCGAAGCTGACCTTCCGCTTCCTCTCGTCGCCAAAGGAAATCATTCCCGGCCCCGATGGACGCATTCAGAAGCTGGTGGTCACTGAGAACCTGCTGGTTCCCAAGGGCGAAGGCACGGCCGCCAAGGCGACCGACCAGACCGCAGTCCTCGATGTGGACACCATGATCTTTGCCATCGGCGACAAGCACGATCCCAAGGTCGGTCTGCCCATGGGACCGGACGGCTACAACACCATCCCTGACCCGAACAATCCGAAGGAGCGCGTGTTCCAGGTGTCGGATCCCAACACCAAGCAGCCTCTGCCGGGCTTCTACGTTGTGGGTTGGGCGCGCCGCGCCAGCGACGGCCTGGTGGGAATCGCCCGCAACGACGGTGAAACCGGCGCCGCCAAGGTGCTCGAATATCTGGCGACCCAGCCCGACAAGGGCGCAGCGCCGGTCGAGCAGGTGCTGGCAAAGCTGCAGTCCAAGGGCATTCGCGTGGTCACCAAGGCGGACATCGAGCTACTGGGGAAGGCCGAAGCTCGCGAAGCCGAAAAGCGCGGTCTGCCGTCCTTCAAGTGGGGCGACGACGAAACCATGCTGAAGGCGATCGAACAGGAAAAGCAGCAAGCCAAGGCAGCCAAAGCGTAGGCGCAAGCTGATCCTTGGCATATCAGGCCACGGGCCAGGCGAATATTTCGCCTGGCCCTGTTGTTTTGGGTGCAGCATCGTGATAAGGAGGCCGCGTCCCCGTCCTGGAACGCGCGGCTGTTGCGCGTTTTGGGGCAAAGAGCCCGACCAACGCATCTGCATTTCAGAGCAAAACTCAAAACGCGGGTGCTATCGTTAACAAACGACCGAATGGCCAAAAACCCCGCTCGCTGGCACTCCAGCCGGCCGCTTGGTAATCTTTTTACTAAGAAATCTCATCCAAGGAGCGGGTACTCACAGGGAGACTAATTTGATGCAATCTGCACGGGAATCCCTGGGTCGTGCATTTTCCGTTGTAATCCTCGTCTTGCTGGCTTTCACGCTGGCGGGCACGTCGCAGACGGCAGAGAAGCAGCGCATCCGGGTGGACGATTATGTAATTGACGCCGAGCTGGCGCCCAAGACCCATCGGCTGATCGGACGAGCGCAGGTGAAATTTACTGCGCTGGACGATATTACCGTTGCCACTTTCGAGTTGCACAACGCCCTGCGGCTGACGAAGGTCCTGGACGCTGCCGGCCACACCCTCTCTGCTGAGCGCGTTACGCAGGACTCCACCATTCGCGTGGTCCTTCCGGCCGGCCTGGCGAAAAACGCCAGCACTACCCTGACTTTTTATTACGACGGCCTGTTGCAGTCGGCTGATGACAGTCCTGTACAGGGGTTGAAACTCGCTTCCGTCTCCGAGGAGACTTCATATCTGCTCTACGCGGGACGCTGGTTTCCGGTGGCCGGTTTCGGCACCAACCGCTTCACGGCAATCATGAATGTGACCGTCCCATCGGGCTACGAAGTAATCGCCAGCGGAAATCAGAGCGCCGGGAGTACCGCAACTGCTGCCGCCGCTGCCGCGCCCGCACCTGACCCGCCGCAGCGCGGGCGTACGAAGCAACGCAAGCCGTCAAAGGCCACGCCTGCGCCACCTCCCGTTCTGCCGGCTGTTACAGGGGGCAAGACATACCGTTTCGTTTGGAGCAAGCCCGGATTCCCCGGCACCGTCATCGTGGGACACTTCCAGAAAGAGACCATCAATTCCGGCGGAATGAACGTGCTGGTTTACTTCAAGCCGAAGCATAAGGACCTTGTCTCACTCTACGCCGAGACTGCGGCGAAAGAATTGGACTACTTCACTGCGCAGTACGGCCCGCCGGAATCCACCACCCTGAAGCTGGTCGAATTGCCCGACGACACCGTCACCTCTACCTGGGCTCCCGAGATTGCGGCGGTCGCGTCGCGCGCCATCACGCCTAAAGGAAACTACCGCCTGCTGGCCAACACCATCGCCCATCAGTGGTGGGGCGAATCGGTCAGCCCCGCCACGCGCGACGATTGGTGGATCAGCGACGGTTTTGCCCGCTACTCGGAAGCCCGCTACGTGGAACATGCCGCGGGACAGGCGGGATTCAACGAAGCCGTAAAGGACATTGCCGTCGGCGCGCTGGCTTATGACCAGGTGCCTTTGGCGCGCGTCAGCACGCTGGAACTTTACTCGCCCGAATTCCAGTCGCTCGTCACCGACAAAGGCGCCATGATCCTGCACATGCTTCGCTGGGTCATTGGCGACGCGGCCTTCAACCGCACGCTGACGCAGTTTGCCCAGCAGTATCACGGCAAGCCGGCCAGAATTGACGATTTCCAGCAGATCGCGGAAAAGAACTACGGCTCGCAACTCACCTGGTTCTTCACTCAATGGCTTGATTCCACCGGCGCGCCCGCCTTCAAGAACAAGTACACCATTTACCGCACGCCAAAGGGCTTCCGCGTGGTGGGCGAGATTTCTCAGGACCTCGACCTGTTCCGCATGCCCGTAGAGCTGAAGATTGATACCGATGGTAAGACCGAGATGAAGCGCATCGAGGTAGTCGGGACCAACTCCGCCTATTCGGTTGATACCTTCGGAAAACCGCGCAAGATCACAATTGATCCTGATAATTGGGTCTTGGAGAACTCTCCCGATCTGAAAGTGCGCACATCCATCCTGCGCGGCCAGCAACTGGTGCAGCAGGGCGACCTCGCCCAGGCTTTGGAAGAGTTCCAAAAAGCGCTGGCTACCAACAGTCAAAGCTCGCTGGCTCATTACCGCATCGCAGAAGTTTTCTTCATGCAGCGAAATTACCAGGCTGCCGCCAACGCCTACCGCGATGCTCTGAACGGCGACGGCGAGCCGCGTTGGACCGAGGTGTGGAGCCACATCCAATTGGGTAAGATTTTCGATCTGACCGGACAGCGGGAGCGTGCCACGAACGAATATCGTCAGGCCTTGCAGACCAACGACAACACCCAGGGCGCCATGGATGAAGCCCGGCGCTACTTGCAGACACCGTATCAGCGAAGCAGGTACAAGGAAGGAGACTGAAATCCACGTTTCCCGTTTCCCGTTTCCCGTTTCCTGTTTCCTGTTTCCCGTCTCACAACGAGTGTTGGGGAGCACAGATCGTTTCACATTTCTGAATTTGTAACGCCACGCCACGTCCGGCACGCGCGCGCTGATCTGCTGGCGTGCCCAGTCGCGCACTCGTTTTCGTGCCAACACCTCCTTTCTCGAACGAATCCAAATCATGGTCAATTCCAAACCCCACACGGCTGGCGCGGGCACCCGCGCCGTATCTCGACAGGAGGACAAGGATGAAACTGCAATCGTTGCACCAACTGTTCATCGAAGAAATTCAAGACCTGTATTCCGCCGAGCAGCAGATCATCAAGGCGCTGGCAAGAATGGCGGAGAAAGCGGCCTCGCCCGAACTGCGCAACGGTTTCGAGCAGCACCTGCAGCAGAGCCGCGGCCAGATAGCTCGCCTGGACCGCATCTTCGACCAGCTACCGGACGTCAAGCGCGACCGTAAGAAGTGCAAAGGCATGGAAGGCATTATCAAAGATGGTGAGGACATCGTGAAGTCGGACGCCGAACCCGAGGTGCGCGACGCCGGCATGATCTCGGCCGCGCAGCACGTGGAGCACTATGAAATCGCCGGTTATGGCAGCGCCCGCACCTACGCCTCCCTGCTGGGAAAGAACGACTGGGCGCAGCTTTTGCAGCAGTCTCTTGATGAAGAGAAGGAGACCGATCGCAAGCTCAACACGCTTGCGGAGCGGATTAACGTTGAGGCAAGGGCAGCGTAGCTCCGTTTCCCGTTCCCGGTTTCGCGTTCCCCGTTCCCGAATCTCGTTTCCCGTTGCAGCCCAGCCGCCCTGGCCGGGCGCTTCGCTTCGCTGCAGGCATGGGTCGACCGGCGGGCGGCGTTCAAGGACTCCCTTCGGCCAAAAGCGGGCTTCCGCTCGCTCGGGATGACGCCCTAGCACAGGTTGTCTGCACAAAGGGATTCCTTGCTCCGCTCGGATGGTGTAAGCGGCTTGCACAGGGCGGCTGTGCCACAACGTCAACGTTATTTCGTTCCCCGATACAGGCCGGCGATGCCGAAAGTGTACGGCGTCCACGAGACGTCGTGAAAACCGGCGGCGCGCATGCGGTCCAGCATCTGTTCGGGTGCGGGAAAACGCTGCACCGACTGCGGCAGATACGCGTAGGGCCCGCGAACGCCGGAAATAAGCGTACCGATGGCCGGCAGTACACGACGGAAATATACGCGATAAAGTTTGCCGATCCAGCCGCTGGGCTCGCCGAAATCCAAAATGCCAATTTCTCCGCCGGGCGCGAGCACTCGATAGATTTCGCGCAATCCAGCGTTGTAATTAGCGAGATTGCGGAAACCGAAGGCCGACGTGACCAAGCGAAAGCGGCCATCCTCGAACGGAAGCTGCAGGGCATCGGCTTCGATCCAGCGCAAGTTTCTTTCTGCCGATTTGTCTCGGGCGCGCACCAGCATGGCATGAGAGAAATCAACGCCTGAGATGGCGGTATTTCGGGTGCCCCACCCTGACCCTGAGCGAAGAGAAGAGGAAGGGTGGGGAAGTTGATGCGCGCGCTGGGCCTGACGCCAAAGTGCGAAGGCCATGTCGCCGGTACCGCAGCAGATGTCGAGGACCACTGCATCGTTTCTCTCCAGCACATGCGCGAAGGTACGCGCAGCGCGGCGCCACCAGATCCGGTCCACGTTGAACGAAAGAAGATGGTTCAGCAGGTCGTATCGTGGAGCGATAGAAGTGAACATGCCGCGCACGGCTGCGGCGGCTGCGCGCTCGTCCGCCGATTCGGAAGGCGCCGCGCCCACGATTTTTGCCGCTGGAGTTGCAGGTTCGGGAGCGCCGGTCATGGGCTTACGATCCGCATCACGACTGGTCATGCCTGCGACAGATACCGCAGTTCGTCAATCGCCTGGATCACGGCGCGTTCGGGCACGTCCGGGACCACCTCAACCCGGCCGATTTCCAGCGGCAGGACGAAATGCACGACGCCGTTCATGGTCTTTTTGTCCGCCAGCAGGCGCTGAGCGATCTTCTTGCCGCGCGATTGCACCTTGGGCAGGGGCGCGTAGGCGAGCACGGTGGAAATGATGCGGCGCACGGTGTCGGAGTCGGTGCGCTGCATGGCGGCGCCGATCATGGCCGCGCCCACCATGCCCCAAGCGACGGCTTCCCCGTGCAGGAAATGCTTGTAGCCAGTCTCCGCCTCGAGGGCGTGGCCGATGGTGTGGCCGAAGTTGAGAATGCGGCGCAGATCGGATTCGCGCTCATCAGCGGAAACCACTGCCGCCTTGACCCGCACGCATTCGGTGATCAGCCATTGCAGCGTTGCCGATTCGCGTTGCAGCACGCATTCGCGCTGCTCTTCCATGAAGCGGAAAATTTCCGCGTTGTAGATGATGCCGCACTTCAAGGCTTCGTAGAGTCCGGCGCGATATTCTCTTTCCAGCAGCGTGGACAAGGTAAGCGGATCAATCAGTACCACTCGCGGATGATGAAACGTACCCAGCAGGTTCTTGCCCGCAACGAGATCCACGCCGGTCTTGCCGCCGATAGACGCATCTACCTGCGCCAGGAATGTGGTAGGAACCTGCACCACGTCAATGCCGCGCATGTAGATGGAAGCGAGAAAGCCGGCGATATCACCCACCACCCCGCCGCCGAAAGCGATGACTACCGACTTGCGGTCAGCGCCTCGACGAATGAACTTGTTCGCGAGTTCCTCGATGGTGTAGAGGTTCTTGCTCGTCTCCCCATCTTTGATCTCGAAGAGGTGATGCGAGATTTCGGCGGCAGCAAGCGACTCCGCCAGGGCGGTGCCCCAATGCTTGCGCACGGGGGGTACGGTGATCACAAAGAAGCGTGACCGGTCCGGCAGCAGGTCGCGCAGACGAGCGCCCACCTGGCGCAATAGTCCTTCTTCGATCACCGCCTGATACGCAGGCGCTACTTTGATGTCTATGCTGGCCACAAACGTTAATCATAACTTAGATGAGGAAAGCGCCAAAGCTTTGAGCAGAGCTCCGCGTCCTGCACAGCCGGGGGCGGCTGTGCCACACTGGTCCTACGCAGCAGGGGGTTGTGCCCCACAGAAATTGCGAGGAGGAGCGGAGTGAGCCGGCAATTCCGCGCAATGTACGCAAACGGGAAACGACGCGTCCAAGGCTCTCTTCAGCGCGCAGAAGCGCGCTACAGGTGATACTATTTTTGCGTATGAAGAGTGTTCCGGCGGAAAGCGATTTCATCGTGATTGGGTCTGGAGTGGCAGGTCTGCGCGCCGCTATCGCGCTGTCTGCCGCGGGACGTGTGCTGGTGCTGGCCAAAACGGAAGTGACGGAATCGGCTACGCAGTACGCCCAAGGAGGCATAGCGGCGGCCCTGAGCGATGAAGATGAGATCTCACTGCATTTGCAGGACACGCTCACTGCCGGGGACGGCCTTTGCAACGTGGAAGCGGCCCGGGTGCTGGTACAGGAAGGGCCGGAGCGGATCGAGGAGCTGATCGCCTGGGGCACCGCCTTCGACCGCAACGGCACGAAGCTGGCTTTCACCCGCGAGGGCGCGCACAGCCGCTCGCGGGTACTGCATGCGCATGGCGATTCCACGGGGCGCGAGATCGGACGCGCGCTCTGGGAAAAAGCCAAGACCATCAAGCGCATTACCCTGCGGGAATTCGAGTTCACGACCGACCTGCTGGTGGAAGACGACTGCGTCGTCGGGGTCAAGCTTATTGATGAAAAGGAAGAATGGCAGCAGATCCGCGCCAGCGCGGTGTTGCTGGCCACCGGAGGCCTGGGTCAGATATATCGTGAAACGACTAATCCGAATGTCGCCACTGGAGACGGTGTCGCCATGGCGTTCCGCGCCGGCGCGGAAATCAGCGACATGGAATTCGTCCAGTTCCATCCCACGGCACTGTACCTGAAGGGCGCGCCGCGTTTCCTGCTGTCCGAAGCGCTGCGCGGGGAAGGTGCGTATCTGCGCAACAGCGAGATGGTACGCTTCATGCCGAAATACCATCCGCTGGCGGAACTGGCGCCGCGCGATGTGGTGGCGCGCGCCATCGCCCACGAACTGGAGATCAGCAAGGCCAAGGACCCGATGGTGTACCTGGACATGACCCATTTGACCTCCAAGCACCTGGACAAGCGCTTCCCCCGCATCTACGCCACCTGCGTGCGCTACAACGTGGACATCACCTCGGAGATGGTGCCCATCCGGCCGGCGGCGCATTACGCCATGGGGGGCGTGCGCACCGACCTGGAAGGACGCACCAGCCTGCCCGGGCTGTATGCGGCGGGCGAAGTCGCCTGCACCGGCGTCCATGGGGCCAACCGCCTGGCCAGTAATTCCCTGCTGGAGGGGCTGGTGTTCGGGGCGCGCGCCGGCTGTGCCATGCGCGAAGAGTTGCGGCAGTCGCTGAAAAGCGTTTCCGGCGGATCGAACGGCAAAGCTGCCGGTTGCGGCAAGAAAGCGCCCGCCGCTGCGCCTATCGAAGAGTCAATCACCACGGTGCAAAACATCATGTGGCGCGACGCGGGAATTGTGCGCAATGGCGCCGGCTTGCGCCGCGCCATCGCACAACTGCAAGAATTGCGCGCCACACTCAGCGGTGATGGCACCCGCCGTTGCTGGGAGGGCAGGAACATGCTGGAAACGGGACTGCTGATTGCCCGGTCATCCCTGGCACGCGAAGAGAGCCGCGGCGCGCATTACCGCACTGATTTCCCCGCGCATAACGACGCCAAGTTCCTCAAACATTCCGTAATAACGGGAGACCAGATCCGGTTTGAGTGAGGGAGCGCTGAGGACCACGCCCCCAGTCGCCTCGATTACCTGAATTGTCAGTTCCGAGCGTTGGCGTAGCGAAAGCGAGGAATCCCTATTCCTACATAGTTCTCGACGGCAATAGAGATTCCTCGGCCGTCTCGCTTCCACCCCAGGGACCCGGATGTGCCTTGGCGTCCTGGTGGCGCTTCTCAGCTTACCCCATGCTTCCATCTTCTTTGGCGGCAACAGCGCTGCTCTCCTTCACCGGAAAGAGCAGGGAGAGCACGATGGATAACAGCAGCAGGCCGGCCACTACGGCCAGCGCAATGTGCGTCGGTATCTGGTAGAAGTTCGAGACCAGCATCTTCACGCCGATAAATACAAGGATCAGCGACAGCGCGTAATGCAGATAGTGAAAGATCTCCATCATGCCAGCGAGCGCAAAGTACAACGACCGCAGCCCGAGGATGGCGAAAACGTTGGAGGTGTAGACGATGAAAGGGTCGCGCGTGATCGCCAGGATGGCAGGGATGGAGTCCAGCGCGAAGACGACGTCGGTGGTCTCCACGACCAGCAGCACGAGAAAAAGAGGGGTGGCGGACAGGCCGGCATTGCGAACGAAGAAGCGGTTCCCGACGTAGCCGGGCGTTACCGGCATCCAGCGGCGAAAGGCGCGCAGCACGGGGTTTTGCTCGGGATGGACCTCGGCTTCGCGTTGAAAGGCGAGTTTGGCGCCGACGTACACCAGGAACACGCCAAAAATATAAATCATCCAGTGAAAGCGGCGGATGAGCGTGACGCCGGCAAAGATAAACAATCCGCGCATGATCAGGGCGCCGACAATTCCCCAGAACAGGACTTTGTGCTGAAAGTCCTTGGGCACCTGGAAGTAGCGGAAGATCAGAAGAAAGACGAACAGGTTATCAACACTGAGGGCTTCTTCCACCAGGTAGCCGGTGGTGAACTCGAGCGCCGTGGTGCGGCCGCGCCAGAAATACACGCCGACGGCAAAGAGTACGGCCAGCGAGATCCAGTAAATGCTCCAGCCAATGGCCTCGCGAAATTTGACTTCGTGAGTGCGGCGATGAAAGACGCCCAAATCCAGCGCCAGCATCGCCAGTACGAAAGCATTGAAGAGTATCCAGAACAGCAGTGTGTGATCTTCCATCGCGTACTGCGATTGTAATTCACGAACTGCAGTTGTCGGCTGTCAGTTGTCAGTTGTCGGTTGGCAGTTATCAGTCGTCAGTGGCCGGCTGTTCGTGGCCAACCGGCACCCGAAACACAAGATGCTTCGACTCACCTGGGCAACGGCGGCCCAGGCTCGCTCAGCGCGACGTTTCGTGCTGAACGAAGAACGGCTGGAGCACCGTGACCCGGCGCGGACGAAATCACGACTTGATTAAATTGAGTATACTTGTCATGATTGGTCAGGTTATGCGTCTTTCTACGAAGGGTGAATACGGTCTTCTAGCGCTGGTTGATTTGGCGTTGCACCTGGATAATGGGCCGGTGCAAGCGTATCAGGTGGCCGAGCGGCAAGGGATTCCGAAGCAGTATCTGGACCAACTATTGCTGTCGCTGCGAAAAGCGGGGCTGGTGGCCAGTGCGCGGGGACGCCAGGGCGGCTACAGTCTGGCGCGACCGGCCAATAGCATCAGCCTTCTGGACGTCCTCACCGCGCTGGAAGGTGGTCTGAAGAACGACAACTTCCAGAGCAAAGGACGCCGGCGCAATCCTGCACGCGCCGTCCTGAAAAGTGTTTGGGACGAACTTTCCGCGAACACCATCCGCCTGTTGGAGTCTACGACAGTTGAAACCATTGCCATGCAGTGCCGCGCGGCGGAGCGGGCGATCGTGTATGAGATCTGAGCGGGCTTATCGGCCAGGCTGAATAGCCGCCTAAAAATCCGCACATCTCCTAATTTGTCATTCCGACGACGCCGAGCGTGCGAGGCGGCCGAGGAAATCCCTATTGCTATCAAGGAGCGTGGTTGTGATAGGGATTCCTCGGCTTCACAAAACGAAGCCTCGGAATGACAACCTGCTTTACAGATTGCTGAAAAACTCACAAAAGCGAATCCCCCGCGGCTAAACAGGTTGCTGAAACAACTCATAACAGCAGATCCTTCGCAGGCTGAAGCCCGCTCCGCCGCGAAACCGCAGGGCTGCCAAACCACCGTTCCAGCCAGTGCTGCATCCATTCCCCGGGCTGATGGTTTCTATTCGTTTTTTACGAGCAGAAACAAATTGACTCTCAAGTCCAGAGTAGTAGAATCCTACATTACATGAGTATATAAATCAACTTACTTAATAAAGCGTCGGGGGAGGCGCTGGCCAATGAAGGGATTCACGACCAAGGCCATACACGGTCGCCTGGTAAAGAAAGACCCGCACGGCACCCTGCGTATGCCCGTGTACGACAGTGTCGCCTTCGAGCACGACAGCGCTCAGGACTTGCAGTGGGCGTTTGAGGGCCGCCGCCTGGCGCATTCCTACAGCCGCATATCGAATCCGACGGTGGAGGACTACGAGCAGCGCGTCCGGTTGCTGTCGGACGCGCTGGGAGTGATCGCCGTTTCGTCGGGGATGGCGGCCATCAGCAACGTGATCCTGGCGCTGGCGGAGGCGGGGACGAACATCGTCACCACCAAGTTTCTCTTCGGCAATTCCTATTCCCTTTTTGAAAGCACTTTGCAGCCCTGGGGACTGGACGTCACTTACGTTGACATGACGGACACGGCCGCACTGGCCGCCGCCATCAACGAGAATACGCGCGCGGTTTTTTTGGAAACGATCACCAATCCGCAATTACAGGTGGTGGATTTGGCGGCGGTGGCGCGCGTAGCCCACGAGCGCGGAGTGCCGGTGGTGGCCGATGGTACGACGACAACGCCGTATCTGCTGAAGTCGAAGGATTTCGGGGCCGACATCGAGGTGATTTCCGCCACCAAATACATCTCCGGCGGGGCGACGGCGGTGGGCGGGCTGATTCTCGATAATGGGACCTTCAACTGGCGGCGCAATCCGAAGATTGCGCCCTGGGTGGCAAAATTCGGTCCCAACGCGCTGCTGGTATGGCTGCGGCGCGAAATCTATCGCAACATGGGCTCCTGCCTTTCGCCGCATCACGCCTACCTTTTTTCGCTGGGACTGGAGACGCTGGCGCTGCGCATCGAGAGGAGTTGCAACAACGCTCTGAACATCGCGCGTGCACTGGAGGCATGCCCCAAGGTGGTGAGCGTCAACTATCCCGGACTGGACAGCTCGCCGTATCACGGGACCGCTAAGCGGCAACTGAGACACGGTTTCGGCGGCATTCTCACCTTCACGCTGCACAGCAAAGATGAATGTTTCGCGGTGATGGACCGGCTGAAATTGGTGCGGCGTGCCACCAACATCAACGACAACAAGACCCTCATTCTGCATCCGGCTTCGACAATTTTCTGTGAGTATTCTCCGCCGGAGCAGGAAAGCATGGGGGTGAACGAGGGCCTGCTGCGGCTCTCGGTGGGAATCGAGGACGTGGACGACATCATTGAGGACCTGCGCGGGGCACTGGCGGAGATATGAAGGAATTCACGGAAGAACGCCTGGAACGCTACAGCCGGCACATCCTGCTGAAGGACGTCGGTGTAGAAGGACAACTGAAGCTGTTTGAGGCCAGGGTGCTGATCGTCGGCGCGGGCGGCCTGGGCGCGCCTGCCGCGTTGTACCTGGCGGCGGCGGGCGTGGGCACAATCGGGATCGCAGACGCCGAGAACGTTGATCTCTCCAATCTGCAGCGACAGATTATCCACTTCACCAGCGATGTTGCCCGGCCCAAGGTGGGCTCGGCCGCCGAGAAGATGCGCGCCCTCAACCCGGATGTGGAGGTGCGCACGCATCATGAATTCGTCAGCGCGGCCAATGTCCGGCAGATAATCCGCGAGTATGACTTTGTCGTGGACGGCACGGACAACTTTGCCGCCAAATTCCTGATCAACGACGCTTGCGTGCTGGAAGGAATTCCGTTTTCGCATGGCGGGATCCTGCGCTTCCACGGACAGACGATCACGGTGGTCCCAGGAAAATCGGCGTGCTACCGATGCTTGTTCAAGCAGCCGCCGCCGAAAGGCGTGGTGCCGACCTGCTCGGAAGCGGGCATTCTGGGCGCGGTGGCGGGAATGCTGGGAACCATACAGGCGGCGGAAGTGCTTAAGTTCATTACCGGCGCAGGCACGTTACTCACAGATTCTCTGCTGACCTTCGATGCCACGGACATGAACTTCCGCAAGGTGGCGGTCAGGCGCAACCCGCGTTGCCGCGTGTGTGGCGAGAATGCGGAAATCCGCGAAGTGTTCGATGAAGAGCAGGTGGTCTGCGAACTCAAAGCGCGGGCGGGAGCGGCGGCATGCTGAAGCTGGAAGAAGCGGTTGTCGGTGCGCTGATCGCGCATGCGCGGCAGGATGCTCCCATCGAGGCTTGCGGCTATCTCGCGGAGAAGGCCGGCGCGGTCAGCCGCGTTTTCCGGCTCAGAAATGTGGACGCTTCGCAGGAGCATTTCACGCTGGATCCTGCCGAGCAGTTCATGGCAGTGCGCGACATGAGGAAGTTGGGGTACCGGTTGCGGGCGGTGTATCACAGCCATCCGGCGACGCCGGCGCGCCCTTCGCAGGAAGACATACGGCTGGCGCAGGATCCGGGGGTCAGTTACGTGATCGTGTCGCTCGCGGGAGATGAGCCGGATGTGAGGTCGTTCAGGATCGTGAATGGCGAGGTCGCGGCGGAGGAGATTGAGGTGGTGGCGAGTGCGGCAGCTTTTCGGCAGGGATGAGTACATGCGGAAAGCAGCTTCGTGATCGGGACTGTCATTCCGAGACCGCCGAACGTAGCTGAATGGTCGAGGAATTCCTATTCCTGTCAAAGGGTGTGATTGAGACAAAAGCAGGTCCTTCGCGTCGCGGCCAAAGGCGGGTCGCTCGCTCAAGATGACACTACATAGAACCACCAACGACATAGAGAGTCATCGGTTATTTGCAGTTGCAAAACCTGTTGCACCCGAAAGGGGAGTGCTGATGTTTTATGAGATTCCAGCATCGTTGCCGGGAGAACTGGACGAGCTCGAGTCGTTAGTCGAGCGCTACCGCAAGGGCGAACTGGACGCGACTTCACTGAAGGCGCGGCGCGTGCCCTTTGGATGTTATGAGCAGCGCAAAGACGGCACCTACATGGTGCGCATACGCTGTACCGGAGGAACGGTTACGCCGCGCCAGTTGCGCACGATTGCGGAGCTGGCGGCGCTGCATGGGAGCAAGACGATCCACATCACTACGCGGCAGGAATTCCAAATACACGACCTGCGGATCGAAGACGTTGTCCCGGTGATGCGGCAGTTGCTGAGCGTGGGGCTGTCCACACGGGGCGGCGGTGGCAACACGGTGCGCAACATCATGGTTTCCCCGGAGGCTGGCATCGCGGTCGAAGAAGTTTTCGATCCGACGCCATATGCCCTGGCGCTGACCAGCCGGGTGATCGCGGAACCGGACTCCTGGGTGCTGCCGCGAAAATTTAAGATTGCGTTCTCCAATTCTGACAAAGACACAGCCTTCGCGCAGTTCAATGACCTGGGATTCATAGCGAAGGTGCAAAACGGCGAAAAGGGCTTCAAGGTTTACATCGCCGGCGGCATGGGCGCCAAACCCGAAGTCGGACATCTGGTGCGTGAGTTTGTCCCTGCCGGGGACGTGCATGTGGTCACGGTTGCGGCCAAGCGGCTTTTCGACAAGTACGGCAATCGCAAGAATAAACATGCCGCACGGCTGCGGTTCTTGTGGAACAGTCTGGGAGAAGAACGGTTCTTGAAGCTGTACGGAGAAGAGCTGGAGCAGGCGCGCAAGAGCACTGCAACTCTCGAAGTACCCACATCTGCTACGCAGATGTGGGGCACCCAGAGTACTGAGGTTTTCGATCCCACATCTGCTGCGCAGAAGTGGGGCGCCTCGGCGGAATTTGAACAGTGGAAACGGCGGTATGTGAGTCCGCAGCGGCAGGCAGGGCTTTACTCGATCCTGATTCCCGCGTTTCTGGGGAACCTGAGCACACAGGCTGTGCTCAGGCTGGCTGAATTCCTGGAGCCGCTTGGCGATGACGTCGTTCGCGCCAGCATGGGGCAGAACTTACGGCTGCGCAACATTCCGGAAGCGTATCTGGGAAACGTGTACGAGCTGGTGAAGGACATCTCAGAAGTGTTCTCGTTTTCTTCCGCGCCGCGCCTGCTGGCCAATTCGATTGCCTGCACCGGAGCGGACACCTGCCAGCTGGGCATTTGCCTGTCCAAGGGCGCGCTGCGTGCGGTCGCGCGCAAGCTGACGAAGTTCGGCCTGGACCTGGACCAGATTCCTGATTTCCAGTTGAACCTGTCCGGATGCCCGAACACTTGCGGGCAGCACATGATTGCGGACCTCGGGTTCTACGGCAACGTGGGACGCAACGGACAGGACATGTTTCCGGCCTACGCAGTGGTTGCCGGAGCGGTGATCGGCGGCGGTGAAGCCCGTCTGGCGCGCACGCTGGACCGCGTCAGCGCACGCGATTTGCCGGATTTCGTATGCGATGTTTTGCGCACGTACCTCCCGAAGAAGCATCGTTTCGCGACATTCGCGGCCTATGTGGATGCTGAAGGCGCCGATGACATCCGTGCCATCTGCGACCGTTATCGCGATGTCCCCGCGTTCGAGGACGATAAGAACTATTACTTTGACTGGGGATCGCAGGAAGTGTTTTCGCTCGTAGGCAAAGGCGTGGGCGAATGCTCAGCCGGATTGTTCGACCTGATCGAAGTGGACCTGAAAAACATCAGGCGGCTGCGCGAGCAACTGACGGCCGGAGCAAACGGCGAAACCGACAGCCTGCTGTATCACCTGGCTCTGTCTGCCGCGCGGGCGCTGCTGATTACAAGGGGGATCGAGGCAAAGTCTGACGCCGCCGTGTTCTCCGAGTTCAGCACCCACTTTATCAAGGCAGGCCTGGTGGACGCTCAGTTCCAGCCCGTTGTCGAGGCGGCGCGGACTGGCGACGCAACCGGGTTGCGGGCGCGGCAGGAAGAGTTGTTCGCGCTCGGAGAGGCCATCGAGAAGCTGTATGCGAGCATGGACAATTCCTTGCGCTTCCCGGCGGAGTTGACTGCGCAACCTGCTGCCCAGCCGGGGGCGGCTGGGCCACACGGCTCACCACACGGCCCGAAGGTACACGTGGAGCGGGACTATCGCGCGGTCGGATGTCCCATGAATTTCGTCAAGGTGAAGCTCGATCTGGCGCGGATGCAGAAGGGCGAACGATTGAAGGTCCTGCTGGGCGACGGCGCGCCGATCGAAAACGTGCCGCGCTCTGTGGCCGCCGAAGGACATCGGGTGCTCGAGCAGGTGCGCGTGGGTGAGCATTGGTCGGTGGTGATCCAGAAAGAGGCGGGCGCATGAACCTGCAGCCGGATGCACGCGTGGCGCCCGGCCGAGGGCGGCCGGGCTACACCGAACCTGAGCAGGGCTTCGCGAACGGGGCGGATCTGTGTGTTCCATCCGCGGTGATCGAAGCACTGGAGAAGTCGGAGTACACCTTTGCAATCACCGCTGCTGAACAGGGATGTGAGCACGTGCTGGCCGGCGTTCTTGATGTGGCGCTGGTTCCCGCTGATGAGTTGCCGTTTCCGTTGTCGCATGGGTTGGATGTGGCGGCACTGATGTCCGCGGGTGAGGACGGCCAGTTGGCGGGCGAGGGCACCCGCGCCACACAGTCCCAGTTCGCGGGCGGGGGCGCCCGCACTACACATGCCCAGTTCACGGGCGGCGGAGCTATAAGGGAATACATCGCGGCGGTGACGCGGAGACGGCGTCCTGAGCTGCGCGTGCTGCTCTACCGGTTCGACCGGCGGCGCGACTACGGAAAAGTCTGGCTGGTGGGTTTCGGTCCGGGCGATCCCGAGCTGATGACGCTGAAGGCCGACCGGGTGCTGCAGTCCGCCGACATAATTTTCTACGACAGCCTGATTGACGCCGGCGTGCTGGCACGCTATCCCGGCGAGCGGGTGTTTGTCGGCAAGCGCAAAGGCAACCATGCCCAGAGGCAAGACAAGATCAACGAGCTGCTGTATCGCGCCGCGCTCGACGGCAAAACCGTGGTGCGGCTGAAGGGCGGCGATCCGTTCATATTCGGACGCGGCGGCGAAGAGTCCGAATACCTGCGGCGACGCATGATTGCGGTTGAAGTGGTGCCGGGGGTGACGGCTGCGACCGGTGCTGCTGCTGGATTCAATTTGCCTCTGACGAAGCGGAACGTTTCGCGCTCGCTGACATTCACTACGGGGCATGGAGCTGATAATTCGCCAGTGGGCGCTGGCGAAACGCGCGTGGTGTACATGGGCGCCACAAGGCTGGAGACGCTGCGGCGCGAGCTGCTGGTGTCGGGCTTGGATGCCAACACGCCCGTGGCCCTGGTACAGAACGCAAGTCTGCCGACTCAGCGATGCGTCACGACGACTGTCGCCAATTTACCTGGGCACGAGCTGGCCGCTCCGGTGATGGTAATCGTGGGCGAGGTAGCTCGCGATGCGCACGTCCCACGAACGATATTGCACACCGGGATGGATGCTTCCGGGTTTCACTTCGCCGAGCGATTGATCCATTTGCCGATGGGAGCTCTTACGGCGGGGGCGCCGGAGTTGTCGTGCGTGGACGAGGTGGTGTTCACGTCGGCCGAGGCAGTTGAGGAGTTTGTGTCCGTCTACGGCGGTCTGCCTGCCGATATCCTCTTTCATCTTTGCTCTGAGGAAGCGCGCGACACGTTTGTGCGGCATGCTGGAGCAATTGCATTGAATCATTGAATCAGTGGGTCATTGAGCCATTGAGAAACGATCTCATCAATGGTGTGTCATCCTGGGCGAGCACCACGACCGCGCTCGGGTTTGGCGCGGTCGTGGTGCCAGGCGAAGGATCTGCAGGACACTTCGCCAGCACAATAGCGATTCCTCGCTTACACCCCAGCAGGCCAGACCGGGCTTGCTGGGGACCCCGTGGGATCAGAACGACAACTTTAGGCGTTTTTGGCACCGTTGATTTTTCGATACGGGTTAAGGTTTAAATCGTAAGCTCCTACGGCAAGGCACGAATGGCGGGCGGCATGCGCTCGGGGGTGTAATGGAGTTTCTCCCGAGACCCTTCGCCATGGAACGAGTGCTCAGGCTCGATTACGTGTCGTGTGTGCTGACCATTTTGTCCACTGTTTTGGTGGGAAGAAAACAGTGGCAAGGATGGATGGTGGCCGGAGCAAACAGCGTACTGATCAGCATTATTGGGATCCGCACGGAGCAGTTGGGGTTTGTTCCTGCCAACGTGTTTTGTGTGGCGGTATCCGCGTATAACCTATGGAACTGGCGCGCGGCACGCGAGCTGCCAAGGACGGAAAATCCTGCGAACCGGTCAAAAGCAAATCTATCGCTGCCTTTGCGTTAGCGCCTGCGGTCCGTTACCGGTCCAGTGAACACCAGATGCTTCGACTCGCCTGGGCAAAACCGGCTTAGGCTCGCTCAGCATGACATTCTGGGAGTGTTTTCGGCCTCTCGAAAACACCGCCTTGCGGCTCAGCCTCTCCCGAATTCCGCTAAAGCGCTGAAGAGTGCGCCTGTGATTTCGCCGGCGGTGGCGTGATTGCGCGGGCAAGGTCTCTCCAGGTGACGAGAATGAATCCCTGGTCGTGAACAAAATGCCGAAACTCCGGATTGCTTACCAGATCCAAGTCCGCCTGGCGCCAGCGCGCGCCCCAGTGGCGATGAGCGGAAATGGCCTCCAGTTCGGGGTCATCGTAGCCGAGGTGCAGGATCAACTGGTAGATGCCGCCAGGCTTGGCCGTCCTCAACATGTGTTCATAGGCCTTCAGCCATTTGCGCCGGGAGCGAAAGGGGCGCATTTGCAGGTCTTTGCTGATCACCAGGGTATCAACAGCGACTTCCAGGCTGCGCTTTCCACGCGGCGAGCCTGCGTTGGCAAACAGGTTGGGGACATGGTACTCATGCGCCACCTGCTGGTAGACGTTGTAGAGTTCGGGGGTTTCCAGCAGTGCCCCCATATGGGTGTCAAAGTGGGTGAAGTTGACTCCGGCGGCGCGGGCCTTCTCGATCTGAGCACGCAGTTCCCGTTTCACGTCTGCGGCATCGGCGTGACTGGCCACGGTGTGGGGCTTCGCAGGGAAGTAACCGCGCTTATCGAGCAGACCGGGAGTAGGCGTCGCACTGACCGGCCCCCAGCGATAGCTTTTCCACTCGCTGGTCAGCGTCAGGTGTAGTCCCCAATCCATTTCCGGATGATTGCGGGCAAATTCGGCGGCCTCACCGAACCAGGGACACGGGACCATGATGCTGGCGGAATTGATCCAGCCCTTTTGCAGAGCTTCAAACGCGGCACGATTCACGGAGTGGGACATGCCGAGATCGTCGGAATGAATGATCAGCAGCCGCGAGTTGGCGGGATATCCCAAACGCTGAATGATGACGCTGGCTGGAAGCTGTGCCGTCGCCGCACAAGCGGCGGCAACAACAAATGTGCTGACTAAAACGGCGCGTAAGCTGGTTCTCATCTATACGTGTACGCGGATCGGCACGGATTCTGCTGCTGCTAACGCAAACGGGAGTTCCGAAATGTTTTTGGGCTTCGCATTATTCTATAAGAAAAATCTGTAGAAACACAGATCGGCAGCTTGTTTCTGTTTCCGTAGAACGGGTTTCAGATTGTCGGCGCGATAGGGATTCTTCTCGGGAGTCATTGAGGCTCAGGACATTTCATCGGCACAATAGGAATTCCTCGCTTACACCCCAGCAAGCCAAAACCGGGCTTGCCGGGAGTCCCGTGCGCTCGGAATGACAACTGCTGCAGACGCGGGGAAAACAACAAACGTAGGGCGTGGCTGATGCAGGCCGCAATAAAAATAAGCCCGGTGCTTCCACCGGGCTTATCACATGGAGGACTTCGGGGGGCGGTTATTGTGCCGGGGCGATCTGGATGGGCGGCGCTCCCAGCATGTGCGGGCGGCGGCTGCGCGCCAGGTTCATGGTGCGCCACAACTCGACTCCCCACCAGGTCAGCGCCGTCAGTTCGATAAAGCCGGTCATACCGACCAGCGGGAAAGCGAAGCGGGGTACAAAATCAGTTGCGATCTGAAGCGCGACGCGGCCGGTGTTGCCGATCGTGAACAGGATAAACGGTCCCCAGAGCGAGCTGATGCGATTGCCTTCAATGCCCGCCAGAATCGGCACGACGCGTGAGGCGACTCCCAGAATCATGAAGCTGATGAAGCCAACCGTAAAGGCGTGCCGGACAGCGCCCATGTAGGAGTGTGCGAAGACCTGTCCCGTGAGGTGGCCGTAAACAAGGAAGAACGGCATCATGAAACAGGAGACCAGCAGCCACACGTACGCGGCGCGGACGAATTTGAAGGTGCGGTCCGGTTGCGTTGGCCGCGAGAAGATGCCTAATTGCCGCGCCAGCAGCACAGCCCAAACCGGCATGAGCAGGTAAGCGAGTTCTAATCCCACAGCGAACAGCGGATTGTGCGTGGTCAGCAAGGCCACATAGCTGATGACGTTCAGAACCAGGCTGATGGTCATGATGGCGAATATCAGCGCCTGGCGGTCACGCCGCGGCCTCGGCAATCCGTACACCTGGGGCACGAAGCGCTGGCTCACGCCGGCGATGATGAAGGCGGCGAAGCCGAGCAACTGGATGTCGCGCAGCGGGCCGTCAATGGTTGCAATGCGCATGACCAGTTCGCGCTCGCTGCCCGCCGTCGCCTTGGCAAAGAAGAGCACCGGGCTGAGCACGGTGCCCAGGAAGAACCAGAACATCGAGCCGAAGATGAATTTCTCATACTTGTTGACGGGACCGACGGACTGGCGGGCGGTCTTGAGCAGAATAGTGATGAACAGGGCGACGGCGATAATTTCGACTACGGCAGAGAAGGCGCCGAAGGCCAGCGCCAGCGGGTCTGGCAGCAGCATCTGCGCAGTCATTTCTGTGACAATGCCAGCGAGCATCAGGTAGAAGGTCAGGTTGGCCAGATCGGGCCGCCACAGCCTGGTGTTCTTGAATCGCGGGAAGGACTGGTAGGCGAACCCCATCACGAACAGGCCAACCCAGCCGAACACCATGGCGTGTGCGTGCGCGTGAATTGACGACAACAGGCGGAGTTGCAAGAAATTCTTGTCCAGCGCGATCTGCAGCAGGTTGATAGCACCCCAAAGGCAGCCTACGGACAGCACAATCGCCACGCCCGCTTTGAAGAAGCGACGATAGATGAAGTCTTCCAGCGTCTCGCGATAACGGTAGGCGGTGTCGGGATCCTTCATCTCGGCGCGGAGTTCGGTGATCAGCAGATTCAGGTCAACATCGTGCACCGATGCAAAAAACGCCAGCGATTCGGCGGGGCCGTGCTCGCCGCCACAGCCCTTGAGGCCGTGACGGTCGAAAATCCGGCGGGCGCTGGGACAAATCTTAACCACTTCAGCAACGCTGGTTTCTGGGGTAATCAGCTTCATTGCGTACCTCACAGTTGCTCACGATACGCAATGAGGAAATAACGCAGCGATGACTTAGGTCACGGTCAGGTAACGGGTATCAGGTGACAGGTTTCAGGTGACAGGTTTCAGGTGACAGGTTTCAGGTCCAAGCGAGGCCGAAGGCGAGTATCAGCAGGATGCCGAATACGATGGCGTGCGCCAGCTCGGTGAGGCCGAGACGGTGCACGGCCAGAGGTTCCGGTTTACGGACGAACCACAGCACCCCGCGCAGAAGTACAGGGATAAAAGCAGCGAACACCAGGCCGGGCAACAAAGTGAAGCTCCAAGCAACTGCAAGCAGCACGATCATGGCTATCTGGCCGACGAGGAAAGCGCGGCCTTGCGCCAGTTTTTCCTGCCGGCTTTGCAGGCGCGCGCTGCGGATACGCATCTGGACGAAATGAATCTGATTACCGGCGAAAATCGTATTGGCCAGCCAGAGCGCAATGGCGCGTCCGTCAACGACGCCGGTGACGACATAGTAGGCGGCAGGAGCGGTCAATGTGAGCCCGGCTGCTCCGATCAGTTGGGAGGCCATGCGGGCGCCGCGTCCCAATTTCCTGACGAAAATCTGAGCCGCGAACAAGGCAGCCGCAGCCGCGCCGATGGTGAGCAGATAACGGTGTTGTCCGCGCCAAAGCAGGGCGAACAGAGCGGCTGTCGCAATCGCGGCAAACAGGACGATAACGGCTGCGACGGCGCGCTTTTCGTCGGGCGTCTGCGCGCGCATGGGCGTGCTCCCCAGCAGGCTTTCCACCGGGGTACGCAGGCAGAACAGCGCGAAGGCCGCGATCACCAGCAATAGGATCGGAGTTGGAGTGCCTCCGAGCCAGAGCCCGACAGCGGCGCCGGTCGCGAGCGGTACGAACAGAATTCCCCACGCGCCGTGCTCGCGCGGAAACACCAGTAACCGCGTGCGCGACGGGTGCGGGCTCCGGATGGCTAGGTCAGACATGAATCGTGGGTTCTAGTTTCGCTCATTTGGATCGTGGCCAGAAGGACTTTTGTCACGGGCCGGCAAGGACCACTCTCGTTAGAAGCGCGCAAGTACGTTATGAGTTTGTCTCATGTTGGAGCGCAAGATGCTTCGACTCGGCAAAAAGGCCGAGGCTCGCTCAGCATGACAAACAAAACGGTCTCGCGGTGATCTACTTCCAATGCAGATCCCTCGACTCCCTCCGCCCCGCAGGCGGACCTCCGGTCACTCGGGATGACACCATGTTAGGATAGCGATGCAGCCGACAAATTGAGGTGGACAATTCGACAGGAATAGGGATTCCTCGTCTTCGCTCGCGAAGGCTCGGAATGACAATTTCAAAGTATCGCCTGGAACCCCGAGTTTGCGAACGCGGGGCTAGCGCACAGGTTCTGGTTTCTTGCGCGGGTAGGTCATGCGCGGCTCGTAGACGCAGAAGGGCTCTTCCTGGAGCATGTCACCGGTGGCGGCGAAAGCGCGCGCACGGCATCCCATGCAGATGTTGCGAAACTCGCAGCAACCGCACTTCCCTTTCAGGTTACCGGTGTCGCGCAGTTGCGCAAAGGTCGCCGACTGCTCCCAGATGTCCTTGAACGGCTGCGTGCGCAGATCGCCGGCCAGAACCGGCAGGTAGCCGCAGGGAAAGACTTCGCCTTCGAAGGAAATAAAGCACACGCCCGTCCCGGCGAGACAGCCCTTGGTCATGGCGTTCATGGCGTTGGGGTCGCCGGGATGACCGCCAGGGTGTCCGCCGGGATGGCCGGCTGGGCGTTCGATAACGCCGGCCAGTTCGGCGTTTTTCTTAATCACCACTCCGGTGCCGCCGGGCATGAGCATGTCCGTGGGCCCGATTGCGCCGGCATCGCCGCCGGACTTGGATGTCGCCGCACGACGTTCGGCGGCGCGACGCTGGCGCACGACCCGGAAATAATGCGGCGCGCAGGTGGCCTTCAGCTCAATTCCGCCTTCCAGCGAGCGGTCATAGAACCAGTTCAGCATGCGCTCGTATTCGTCGGGAGGAACCATCTGCTCGGCGGCGATGTCCACGCCGCATCCGACCGGAACCAGCAGGAAGGTGTGCAGTGCGTCCGCGCCGAGGCCCTTGGCCAGTTCCAGCACGGCCGGAAGCTGATGGGAATTGTGGCGGGCGATGGTCATATTGATCTGCACGCCCATGCCGATTTGCTTCAGGTTGCGGAGGCCGGCGACGGCGTTTTCAAAAGCGCCGGGAATGCCGCGGAAAGTGTCGTGGGTGGCGGCATCAGCGCCGTCCAGACTGATGGAAACGCGTTTGACGCCGGCAGCTTTGATCTTGCGCGCGACCTCGGGCGTCACCAAGGTGCCATTGGTGGCCAGAGCAACGCGCAGGCCGCGTTGGGTGGCGTAGGTGGCGAGCTCGAAAATGTCGCGGCGGTACAGGGGCTCTCCGCCACTGAGCACCAGGATGGGACTGGCGTAATCGGAAATCTGGGCGATGATGTCGCGCGCTTTCGCCGTGGGCAGGTCGTTAGGGGAACTGAGTTCGGTAGCGGTGGCGCGGCAATGGATGCAGCGCAGATTGCAGCCCTTGGTCACTTCCCAGAAAAGCAAGCGCGGCCTTGGACCAGTGTCTTTCACCGGCTTCAGCGCTGTGGCGGCACCCATGCTCATGACAACTCCTGCTTGGCGGACAGCGGTCCTAAACTAAAATCCAACATAGAAGACCCCCGGTTCCGGAGCGGTGAAACTAGTCACGCCTAGATGTGACCTCGCTCACAGCATAGGGTTTGCAGGCTCCCTGATTTTGCACTCAGCGGCTAAACGGGCTAGTCTAGAAATCTCAAAACAGCAGGTCCCTCGCGACCTCCACCCCAGAACGCGCAACAGTGGCGCGTTCCTGGGGCCCGGAGCCCGCTTGGGATGACACGACAAGCGGTCTTAAACGGCACGACTGTAGTGAGTGTGTACGAACGTGCCGTCCCTAACGGGACTCACTCATTTTTCCCACGTACCCCGGGCTTGCACCCCGCCACGCCAAAACCAGGCGTGTCGGGGACCCCGGTGCGCCGGGGCTAAATTCCGCCGCCCGCTACGCGGGCTGATTTTTTGGCACTTTGAACCACTCGAGTACCACAAAGGCAGTTCTCACGCCCGCACTGAAGTCACGCCCCTCCGAAACAATAGCTAATCGAGTTTTCAGTAGCCCGTAAAGCCGCGTTCTTGACGAGCCTGAGCGGCGCGGCTGAACAGGCTGCAGCAAAAGTCTGAAGTTGTCATTCCGAGGCTTCGCGAAGCGAAGACGAGGAATTCCTACCGTAACCACGCTCCTTGATTTCAATAGGGATTCCTCGGCCGCCTCGCTGCGCTCGGCGACCCCGGAATGACAATCCAGACAGTGAAGTGACTTTGTCAGCGGCCTGTGAAGCCGCGCCCTTTCAGATGCCTCGTCGGGCTGACGCCCTCCTCGTCATGACACACGAGCTACACTGACTCACACAGTTGCTGCGCTCGGCAAGAGAATTACGGGCCGACTCCCCCGCTGTGGCAGTCCATGCATTTCACACCTTCGGGCAGCTCGCCTCCTGGGTGCTTGAAGCTCACACCGGCAATTGACGTGGTGGCCGAACCCTTTTCCTGATCCAAGATGGTGTGGCACACGTTGCAGTCGTTGCTGATGATCTTTCCATCCTTGCTGACGTGCTGGCCGTCGTGGCAGCGGAAACAGCCGTTGAAGTAGAAGTGGCCGATGTTGTCGGGATGGGCGCGCCAGTCCACTTTCAGTTCGGGGAAGATGCTGATGGAGTAAATGCGCTGCACTTCATGGATGGCATCTTCAAGCCCCCGCTTGTCCGTCTTGAAGAGGTCAGGATACTTGCTGTTGTAGAAGCCAGCAAGGCTGTTGGCGATTCCCTCCATGGCATCCTTGGTGGTCTTGTAGTCACCGCTGAGGGCAGCCACTGCCTGGGCCTTGATGTAAGGCATCTTGGGATCAAGCCGGTGTGCGAGCAGGGACGCGTCCACGGAGCGGTCCGGGGGCACGTAGATGTGCGTAGGACGGTTGTGGCAGTCAATGCAGTCCATGCGGCGCTTGGTCGCCTTCTGGATCTGCTCCGGCGTGACGGTGGTGTCCTTGGCCTGGTAGATGGTGGTTTCGCTGGTGTCCAGGTTCTTCAACTGCACCCAGGGGATGTCCTGACGCTTGGGATCGGTCTCGGCGTAGGTAATCTCATTACCGATATTCATGTGCCAGTGGATGCCGCGGGCCATGCCGGTGCCGGGGTCGCCGCCGCCGGTCTTGATCAGAAGCCGTATCTGGCGGGGAGTGTTCTTCTCGTCGGTACCAAAATGGGTGATGACCTTGAACTGGTCGCCGTGAAACTTGCGCGGCCAGTGACACTCTTCGCAGGTTTCCTGCGCCGGGCGCAGGTTCTCGACCGGCGTGGGGATGGGCCGCGGAAATTTGTTGAACATGGTGGCATACACCTGGCGCGCGCCCGACAACTTGGAACGCACATACCAGGTGGCGCCAGCGCCCACATGGCAATCCACGCAAGCCACACGCGCGTGTGGGGACTGGCTGTAAGCCACAAACTCAGGATTCATGACGCTGTGGCAAAGCTGACCGCAGAACTGGACGGAGTCGGTGAATTCATAAGCGCGATAGCTGCCGACAGCGCTGAGCAGAACAAAAACCACTACAAAACTAAGGAAAAATGCTACTGCGTTGCGCTGCTGGGGACTGTTGAGGTCAATACGAGGGAATGGCGCAAGATCCTGGGCCATACGTTTGCGCCGGCGGTTGCGTTCCAGCAGCATGCCCACCGGAACCAGCAGCAGCCCCAGGATGAGGAATCCCGGCATGATCATGTAGGCGAAAATGCCGATGTAGGGGCTGGGCCGGCCGGAAATGGCATCAATCAGAAAAAGAAAGATAATGTTCGCAAAACTGACGGCGGCGAGGGCGGCACCGATGAGGCTGAGCGTGTTGCGAATCAGGCCGCGAGTTTGCCGGTCGCCTTCGGCGTTCCGCTCAGGCTCGAGCTGCCCGTTGTCTCTGTCCATCCCACAATTCTCCTACGTATTAAATCGTGCTCATGGCACCTATAAAATCGCGCAAATACCTTCCGGCCCCCGAACCCAAACACAAGCGGGCGCCCAGACTGCGGCTCCATAGCCGGCACACTGGCTGACACCTACAGGAAGGGATTCTGGCGTTAGTAAAACACAACAGCGGCGATAGCGCCAAGCATATCTCGCAGGAGTGTCACGTAAAATTCAGGAATCCTCCGAAGCTTAACGCAAAGGGCGCTAGACTAAAGGCGGGGGAGCAGAGGTGGTTTGCACCTCTTATGACAGCAAACCCAGCGTGCCATTAGATGGCGGGAATAGGGTGATTCCTCGCCTTTGCCCAGCGAAGGCGAGGAATGACAATCTCAGTATTTCCGCAGCACAACTGCCGCGCGCTCGGACTACCGGTACGCAAACAGCATGGCGTAGATAATCCAAATGACGATGCTGAAGCCGGCGCTCAGGGCAATCCAGGCAAATGCGCGGATCGTCTTCACCACGATGGGCGGATGCGGCTCCGCCAGGTGCTCCTCCAACTCACCGCTGGCAAGCAGGGTCTCGTATTCGCGGCGCTTGTCGCGTTTCAGCTCCGCCAGGGCCATGCGGCCGGTAAACACCGTGGTGTCCATGGGGAACTTCTCCGGACGCAGGTGCGTGTTGAAAAAGTGCACGGTGAAGATGAAACCGGTGGCAAGCAACGCTTCGTCACTGTGGATGATGGTGGCAACATTGATGAACGCGCCGGGCAGGAACCGGGTGAAGAACACCGGGAACCAGAGCGTCAGGCCGGTTGAACCGATGATGAAAATGCCCCAGAACACCGCGAAGTAGTCGAACTTCTCCCAGTAGGTCCAGCGGCCATATTCCGGCTTGGGGCCGAGGTGCAAAAACCACTTCAGGGTAGCAATGAACTCGAGCAGGTCTTTCTTCATCGGGATCATGGTGTTTGGTCCCAGAACCATGGCCCGCCAGGTGCCGTACTTCTGCTTCTTCAGCCGGGACAGGTCCACCAGATGGCAGATAAAGACCCCGAACATGAGCACGGCCGCGCTGCGGTGGATAAAGCCGGCTGTCTGGAAACCGCCCAGAAGGTGCGACAGCACGACTGCCCACTTGGTAAATGAAAACTTCAGCGACATGCCCGTCATGGACAGGGTAATAAAGCTGACGATCATGCAGGCGTGCAGGATGCGGTGCAGGCGGGTGAAGCGGACGAACTCGCGCTGCACGGTGGCGGCCGGCCTGACATAACTTGCAATCTGGTGTGCGCTTGCGGTGTCGCGCTCAGGCTCAACAACTTCCAACTGCGATTTACCGTTACTCATACTACTTTTCCTCCGCAGGCGCACCACTGTCTCCCTCCGCCGCTCGTTGCGCGGCTTCCTGGGCTTCTTCGGCGCGCAGCTCGCGGCGCATTTCGAAGGCGCGCGGCAGCCACAGCAGGGTGTGTACTCCGCCGACGACGAAAGTGCCGATCAGCAGCGAAGTCATCCCCCAGAAGGCCCAGAACAGGTACGGATACTTCTTGGGATCGTGATGGGTGGCATGGGTCAGATATCCGGCAAAGCGCCGTGTCGCGTCCGGGTGGCACTTGCGACACGTAGTGACCACGTTGGCGCGGCTCAGGTGCGAGCGCGGATCGGTGACCTTCTGGATGTCGTGGGCGCCGTGGCAGTCGTAGCACTTGGCCGTCTTGGTGTAGCCGAGGCGCGACACTTTTCCGTGATAGGTGTCGAAGTAGGTTTTGGCGATCTCGCCGTGGCAGCGGCCGCACTTGTTCATGATGTCGAGCTTAAAGCCGTCTTCGTCCGCCCGGCGGATGGAGTGGGCGCTGTGGCAATCGCTGCAGACCGGGAGTTGCTGATCGGTCTTGGTCACTTTGGCCGAGTGCACGCTTTCGACGAATAGCTCCTGGATGCCGTGGTGGCAACGGCCGCAAGTGGCGGGCACGTTCTTCGGATTCACGGTGGACTCGGGATCCTTGCGCGGCAATTCCCGATGCGCCGTGTGACAATTGGTGCAGGTAGCGGTGACGGTCAAGCCGCTCTTCAACAATCCCTTGCCGTGGATACTTTCGCGGTAGTGAGTCGTAATATCGTGCTGCGAGCCGGTGTAGCGCACGGCAGCCTGCTGGCCTTCGCGATGGCAGGTGGCGCAGAGCGCAGGCACGTTGGTGGCGAAGGTCCGCGAGACGGGATCGTGCTTCCCGAGAATCTTGTGGGTGCCGTGGCACTCGCGGCAGGTGGGAGCATTGGGGTCGTTCTTGGCGAAGAGCTGGCCGTGAGTACTGCGCTGGTACTGTTGCCCGATCTCCTCATGACACTTGCTGCAGTCCACCTGGCGGGTAATGGTCTCGCAGGGGCGCACTTTGGAAGCATTGACTTCGGAGTGGCACTGGCTGCAAGCGACTTTGGCGTGACGCGAGGCGGCAACTTCCGAAGCCTGCACAAACATGGAGCGGCCGTTCGCGGCCTTCAAGTTATGGTTGTTGTGGCAGCGCATGCAGTCGGCGTCGGCCATGCCCTGGGTGTAGAAAACCTTTCTCGCCTTATGCGGCTGGTGGCAGTCCACGCAGGCGGGTAGCACGTGCGCCTCTTTTTCCCACAACTCGCCGCGGATGGTCTTGCGGTGCACGCTTTCGATCTGGGCGTGGCACTTGGTGCAAGTGGCGGCGATATTGCGGCGCGCGATGGAAGAACTGGGATCGGTATGGCGCAGGATATTGTGCGCGGTGTGGCAGGACGCGCAATTCGCAGCCACCACCAGACCCTTCTTCAGCAATCCTTCGCCATGGATACTTTCGGAATAGTTCTCGATGATGTTGTGCTGATCAATGTGACGCTGGCTCTGGACCGGGGTGCCCTCGCGGTGACAGCGGCCGCATACAAAGGGCACTCTTAACGGAGCCACGGCCGAGCGGCTGTCCTTTACTCGCACGATGTCGTGGTTTCCGTGACAGTCGGCGCAGCGCGGCGCCAGCGGGTCGCCACGAGCGATGGCTTTGCCATGCAGCGACTTCGCATGCTGCTCCTGCTCCGTCGCATGGCAGGTGCCACATTGCACCCGCTTGGGCTTGGGATGCGGCATCTCCGCGCCTTCCAGATCGGCGTGGCAGCCGGTGCAACCCACTGCGCTGTGGACAGAGCCCGAGAACTTCTTGCCGTCCACGAACAGGGAAACGGTGCGGGCCCCGCGCTTGGTGGTCATGCCCTTGTCGCTGTGGCAGCCCAGGCAGAGGTCGTCGCTTTCACTGGCGTCCGCCGTAGGAACGGCCAGAAACAAACCCAGCATCAGGACAAACGCGCAAATGACCAATTCAAGCGCTCTGCGATTGCGCTGGCCCAATACGCCGGTTAAGCGCGCAAGCCGGTTAGATTGCGCGCGGGTGTGCGGGACCGTACTGTTCATTATTGCCATCCAATGCTCGAACTGAAACAGCTCACAAACTTTCAAAAAGCCCCGCCGGGTTGTTCCCCGGCGGGGACCAAATTATCACCGCTAACCATGGTGAGTAAGAGACTCTTTGTCTTCGCTGCGGGCGGCGGCGGCGCCGTTGCCCTTCTCGCGCGCTGCGTCCTCCACAGCCTTGGTAATAGTTTCGGTATCCGCGCCGTGCTCCTCGGCGTAGAGTTCCACGTCCATGCGGCCGTCATACCAGGCCCAGTTCATGGGATAGACATCGGGGTCGAGAATCACTTCGTAGAAATGCCACACCAGGATCGCCAGGGTCGCCAGAATGGCCTCGTAGAAGTGAATGGCGGTAGCAATGTCGAGCACCCAGCGCGGGGCCAGATGGGTCATCTCGACCTTGAACCAGAGCGCCAGACCGGTGAAGCCCATGACAAACATGCCCCAGACGAGGGCCCAGTACTCCATCTTCTCGCCGTAATGGAAGCGGGCGTACTGCGGCTTTTCATGACTGAGGCCGAGGTAGTAGCGCATGGTGCCCACGATGTCCCAGGCATCCTTGGGTGCGGGCATCAGGTCCTTGAACAGCTTGCGGCCATCGCGGTTGATCGCCACATAGCCGATGTGGAACAGGCTGACGCCAATCAGCACCGCCCCGGCAATGCGGTGCAGCACGCTGCGCACTTTCTCGTGAATCGGCAGGAACCAGGCGAACCACGAATCCGGATACTTGAGGGCGAAGCCGGTCAGTACCAGGAGGATGAAACTGATCAGCAGCGTCAGGTGCTGGTAGCGCTGGGCCTTCTGCATGCGCACCACCAGGCGCCGCTGCGACTTCCTTTTTTCCACCGCTTTCTTGCGCCAGATGAGGAAGTTGTGCAGCAGCATGCCGCAGATCACAACCGAGATCATGCCGATGTAGAACCAGCGGATCCAGCGCACGGCGGTGCTGCCGATGTCAGCGGACAGGGGCACGTCAATGTGCACCTTGCCCTTGGTGAAGTTCTCGGTGGCTCCGGGGTGGCACTTGCCGCAGGTTTCCACCAGGTTGGCCTTGTTGATGGTGGAACGCGGGTCCGACGACGGCAAGATGTTATGCACGCCGTGACAGGAGGCGCAGTTGGCGGCGATGGTCAAGCCTCCCTGCGACGCCATCCCGTGATAGCTGGACAGATAGGTAGTAGTGCGGCGGCCGGGGACGCCGAACTCCTGCGCCAGCCGCACGCCATCGTGGCAACGCCCGCAAGCGGTGTGCGCCATCTGCTGCGCAGCCACCGAAGAGGTCGGATCGACGTGAGGCTTGATCAGGTGAATGCCGTGGCAGTCGGTGCATACCGGTGCCTGCCAGTTGCCGCGCTCGAGCGATTGCCCGTGAATGCTCGCCATGAAGACGGTCTTGACGTTGTTATGGCACTTGGCGCAGGTCTGGGGAACGTTGAACTTGAAGATGGGCGACTTGGGGTTGCCCGCATTCAGGATCTCGTGGGTCCCGTGGCAGTCGGTACAAACGGCTGCCTTCTCTGATCCCGCCGCCACGGCGCGCCCGTGAACGCCTTCCTGGTAGCCGAAGAACGGCTGCGCAGAATGGCCGCTGCCTTCCATCACAAACTTCTGCCCGTGACAGGTGCCGCAGGTCTTGGGGATGTTGGTGTGATGGACCTTGGACTTGGGATCGGCCGCCGGCAACAGTTCGTGTGGGCTGCCGTGACAGTCAGCGCAGGTCGCCGCCAAGGTATCGCCTTTACTGATGGCCTTGGCGTGGAAGCCGGCGTTGTATTGCTTTTGCGCCTCCTCGTGACAGGTGCCGCAGTTCACCTTTGCCGGTGCGGGCTCATGCGGGAAGGCTTTGATGTCTTTGTGGCAGTCGGTGCACTGGAACATGGCTCCGTGCATGGACGCTTTGAAGGTGTCTTCTTTCACGTAAAGGCTGACTTGCTTGCCGTTTACGTCCTTGCTCAAGGACGGCTCGTTGTGACATGCCAGGCACTCTTCAGTCGTCATGCCCTTTGGGGCGGCAGGTTTGGAACCTGCAGCCGCTGTTACCGTCCAAAGCAAACAAAATAGGAGAGCGTACTTATGAAATCGTATGATCACAACCATTCCCCTCTCAGCGGGCGTCTCGTCCGCTGACCTGCACGACACCTTTGGTCGGCCCAGAATGGTTACTTATGAAACTGGTCCTCTTGCTTATGAACAGGTCTTAGTTATGAAAAACTTGCTTGCGTTCTAACGTATAAACAACGATCTGCTTTGACCCTCAGCGGCCAAGCCGCATCTTGCCTTTCCCCAACGGCGTGGCAGAAGGCGCGCCTTTTCGAAGATCGCTGCTCAAGGTTGATCTTCGAACATGCCTGAGTTATGAACAGCGCTTCCGTACTTCGGAACAGCAATTACATCAGTTATGAAAAGTTTTCCCAGCGACCCGACCCCATACAAAACGAACCCGTAGCCCGGAAACCTGACCTCGTATAAAGAGGTACGTCAGGATGGGGTTTAGAACGCTCTATTAGTCTCATTTTCACTGCCAATGCTGCTGTGCGCTGGCTCACATCGGAGCGTGACCTTATCCAGGCTGGGTGGCCGCCGGATCACAAATTAATCGGGTAGGAGGCGGGATTACTCCCGCCGTCCTCCCACACCACCGTACGTGCCGTTCG
>JBHGAZ010000025.1:0-56450 GCA_041946765.1 Terriglobales bacterium | reverse complement strand
CGAACCCGCGACATCCAGCTTGGGAAGCTGGCGTTCTACCGCTGAACTACTCCCGCTCGGTGAGCCGTAGGCTACCACATAGTCTGTACCTACGACAAACTTTGTGCTTGGTCCGAGGCACTTTGAGGAAATCGCAATCATAAAGCCAGAGTGGCCGCCGGGCCACTCGCATCTTGATAATCGAGTTACTTCCCCTTCACCAGCAACCGCGATAGCATTCGTTGCACTGCGGAGACCAGAAAAATGAATCGTCTCAGTTTGATTTGTGCCATCGCATTTGTTTGCACGATGTTTGGTTGCGCTGAATAGCTTGACCCGTATGTGGCGCAGCAGATGGGCTAGGAACAGGATGATCTGCGGCGCGCGGATGGCGCCGGGAAACAGCCGAAAGTAGAAGTTCCACCACGTCACGCCCGCCATCGCCGACAGCGTCTTCCAGTTAAAGTGATATTGCAGCACTGGCGTCCGCCCCTTCGGCGCCCAGGTGCGGCAGCGGTGCGGGCGCTCGCTCAGTCCGCTCTCGTCGATGAAGACGATCGTCCGCCGCTCGTTTTGGGCTTTTTTTTAATCTCCGGCCAGCGCTTCTGCTTCCACTGCCGGATCTTCTCCTCGTCGCGCTCCAGGGCGCGCCCCACCGGCCGCTGGCAGCTCCAGCCCAGTTGCCGCAGAATGCGCCAGGCATGTCCGGCGGCGTAGCGCACCCCGCATTCGCGCTCGATCAGGTGGGCCACCCGCGCCGAGGTCCACAAACTGGTGCCGTAGCCCAGCGCCTCCGGCCCGCGCTTCAGCCCTTTTTCAATACGCCGCAGGTCCTCGGGACGCAATCGCGGCTTGCGCCCGGCCCGGCCCGCCTTCTTCAGCCCCTTGCGCCCTTGCGTGCGCAACACCTCCGCCCACTGGCCGACCGATTGGCGATGCGCGCCGACCCGCCTCGCCACCTCCGATTGGCTCAGCCCCTGCTGGAGCAGAGCGGCCGCCTGCAACCGCCGCCGCTCCAGAGCTGCAAAATCGCGCCGCACTCCCGCTGGAAATCCCATACCCGGCACGATAGCACAGAATTCCTGGAATGTCAGTATATTATGTGATACCAAGTAAGAACCGTTCGGGAGCCCCCCTGCGCAATTTGCAGACTATCTCGGCTTTCTAAAGGCAGCGAATTTCATAAGGTATGAGGGGACTCCTATTCAAGTCTTCTTGACAGATTACGGACTGGATTTCCTTTCTTACATAAGGATGCAATACCCCACGTCGTACGATTGAGAGCGCTCTAAGAAGACATGCGCCGATCTGACCAGTATTCATGTTGACAGCAGGACGTCGAATTGCATACCATCTGAGGCACTGGAAAGCATGGTGCACACGTTCCGATTTACGTACTTTACTTACGCCGGCTACTCCTATTGGGGTGCCGGCGCCGGACGAGCGTGTGCGCGGAGGTTAGTACAGGAATAATCTAAACGCTCACGAGATGATCCAGGCGCCGCAGCCCAATCGGGTTTGCGGCTTTTGTTTTTTTGTGGCGGCTTGCGTCGCGGCAGGGCGGGATTGTTGAGGAGCACAAAGGAGACGGGGACAATGATCGTCAACATGTCGGAATCAGCAACGGAGGAACAAATCCAGCACGTAATTGACCGGGTGACGGAAGCGGGCTATCAGCCGCAGGTCACACGGGGCACGCAACGCACCATCGTGGCCGCCGTAGGCAGCGGGCGCCGGCACGAGATTGAAGGTCTGCGGGTAGCGCCGGGAGTGGATGATGTCGTGGCCATCGCGGCTCCCTACAAGCTCGTGAGCCGGCAGATCAAGGCAGGCGTGCGTAGCGTGGTGGAGGTCGGGCCGGTGCGCATCGGCGGTCCTGAGGTGGTGGTGATCGCCGGGCCGTGCTCGGTGGAGTCGCATGACCAGGTGTTTGAGACGGCGCATGCCGTGAAGAAGTCCGGCGCGGTCATGCTGCGCGGCGGCGCGTACAAGCCGCGCACTTCCCCGTACGACTTTCAGGGACTCGGCATCGAGGCGCTGCGCTGGCTGGACGAAGTGCGGCGCGAAACCGGTCTGCCGGTGGTCACCGAGGTCATGGGCACTGAGGACGTGGATGTGATCTGCGAGCACGTTGACATGCTGCAGATCGGCGCGCGCAACATGCAGAACTTCAATTTGCTGCGCCGCATTGCGACCCTGGACAAGCCCGTGCTGCTCAAGCGCGGCCCGTCCGCCACCGTGAAGGAATGGCTGCTGGCGGCAGAGTATCTGCTCAGCGGGGGCAACACGAACGTGGTGCTGTGCGAGCGCGGCATACGGACATTCGAAACCGAGACGCGCAACACGATTGATCTGGCGGCGGTGGCGCTGGCGCGCGAGTTGTCCCATCTGCCGGTGATTGCCGATCCTTCGCACGGAACCGGACGAACCAGCCTGATTGGTCCGGTGTCGCGGGCGGCGATCGCGCTGGGGGCCGATGGCCTGATCATCGAAGTGCATCCGTGTCCGGAGCGGGCGTTGTCGGACGGCTCGCAGTCGCTGGATTTCGCCGCGTTCGAGCGGGTGATGCGGAGTCTGACGGAGCCGCTGCGGGGAGTGGCTCAGCAGAGTGTGGCAGTGGGAGCGGAAGCGTAAAGGCTTTTCACCGCAGAGACGCAGAGGACGCGGAGCATCTCAGGTATCAGGTATCAGGTGTGAGGTATCAGAATCTCACCCTAGCGCCCAAGACCAGGGCGCGACGGTGGGGCACCTGCCCGATCAGACCTCTTTGGGACTCCTAACCCCTGCAAACCTCCAAACCCTACTTGTCGGGTGTGCCGTACAAGCGGCGGTAGACGCTGGCGTTGCGCAGGATCGCCTGGACGTATTCGCGGGTTTCGGTGAAGGGGATGGACTCGACGAACTCCTGCGGGTCGCGGAACTTGCCTTCGTTCAGCCATCCGCTCACGCGGTCGGGTCCCGCATTGTATGCGGCCAAAGCGTATTCCAGGCGGCCATCGAACTGGTCCAGCATGCGGCGGAAATAGTGTGTTCCCAGCTTCATGTTGGTGTCGGGCGACAGCAATTGACCAGTAGCGAAGCGGCGGATGCGCAGCTCGCGCGCGGCCTTCTTGCCGGTGCCAGGCAGCAGTTGCATTAATCCCAAAGCATTGGCGCGGGAGACGGCGCCGGGATTGAATTCTGATTCCTGCCGGATCAGGGAAGCCACGAGGTAGGGATCGAGCTGATTGCTGGCGGCGTAGCGTTTCAGTTCCGTCCAATACGGCCGGGGGAACAAGCCTTCCCAATAAGGCCGCGGCAGCGAGTCAATGTCCAGCGCGAAATACGTAGGCACGGCACGCTTCAGCGTTTGCAGGGCACGATGATACTGGCCGTTATCTTCGTAAATGCGCGCGATTTGACCGTTGGCCCAGCCGACGTCGTCGCCGTTGGCGGCGGCGCGCAACTCGCGCACCGCCAATTCAGTCAGGCCGCCGTTCTGCAGCAGCATGCTCTTCTGCACGCGTATGTCGTCGTCGGGAGGGTCAACATCCTTGAACCGCGCCGGCGAGGAGAGCGGCGGGATCTTGTCCAGCACAGCATCGTCATTTGCAGGGCGCGAGACTGCGCTCGCATGGGAGACGGAGGGCGGACTGTCTTTCAGCTCACGCAGACGCAGGCGCGCCATCTCTGCGTAATAGTAGTAAGGAAAACGGTCAGTCAGCTTCTGGTACCAGGCACGGGCCTTGGCCAGATCGTGATCGTCTTCCGCAAGGCGGGCACGCCAGTAGAGCGCGGCGGGCACCTGGGGTGAGCCCGGATAAACCGCCACTTCTTCTTCGAATTCCTTCTTGGCTTCCTCTTTGCGGCCCTGGCGGAGCGTGAGCCACGCAGCCTTCCAATGGGCGTAAGCGGCGCGATTGCCGTCGGGAAAGCGCTGTTGCAGTTCACGATAGTGGTCAATGGCCTTGTCGTAGTCGCCGCGAAGCAGATAGCGGTTGCCGCCCATCAGAAGCGCCTCTTGGAACCAGGAGCTGGTGGCGGCGGTCTGGCGCATGCGTCCCAGCAGGTCGGTGAAGCGGGCCTCGTCGTCGGAGCTGCGAGCCATCTGGGCGAGCGCAAACAGGCGCTGCGCATTGGAGTCGGCGGGGGCATCGGCCACGTTTTCGAGAAGACTCTGCGCCTCGCGGTCATTTCCGGAACGGTGCAGGGCGATACCTAAAGCTACCTGGATAGCGGGGCGCTCGTCGGCGGGAGCGTCGTCGAGCAGAGCGCGGTAGTCGCGGGCGGCATCGGCAAGTCGGCCACCCTGGGCCAGAAGCTGGGCGCGTCCTTTGCGCTCGGCAAAGCTGGGCACCGGCAAGGAAGCAGTCTTGCTCAGGGCGTCGAGTGCGGTGCGGGCGTCGTCAGCCTCGGCGCTCAGGGGCATGCCGTAATAGACCTGGCGGAGGGCATCGGCGGCCTTCAGCGGCTGCTCGGTCTGGGCGTAGGCGCGCCCCAGCATCAGTTCGATATCTGCGCGCGCGGGGCGACGGTATTTTTCCAGCACGGCGACGGCGTCGGCGGGGCGCGCCTCACTGAGCAGCGCGTGGGCGTAAGCCGCCATTGCGTCGCGCACAAAAAGCGATTCCGGATACTTGCTACTGAAGTCGCGTAAGGTCGCAACTACGCGGTCGTTCTGGCCCGAGCCGGCATAGGCAGTCGCCAGATAGTAGGCGACATAGTCACCCAGGTCGCCGGCGCGCGCGCGGGCACGTTGCAAGGGATCAATGGCCTTGGCGTAATCGCGGTCGAGAATGTGGGCATATCCAAGGACGAAATAAGCGAGGGAGCCCGCGTCTTCACGGGCGTGCTTGCGGGCGTACGCTTCGACGCCCGCATAAGCGGCACGGCTGCGGTTCTCGAGGAGCTGCCGCGCCATCGGCTTCAGGTTAACGGAAGCAACAAAGGCGCGATTCAGGCGGCGCACACGTTGGGAGATTTTCTTTTTCCGCTTCGTTTTGGATGTTTGGGCACGCGTTGTTTTGGAAACTGACTTGTGCGCCTGTTTCCATCGAGCCCAGAGCGGGGCGGAATTCAATGAAGTCAATAGCAGTATGACGGCGATGAAAAGCGGAGATAAATTCACGACACTCCCGATACACACCCTGAACAACTATGCCGTGCCTTAGATGATCCGGCTGTTTGCATTCGTGCTTAATTTCTTACGCCCGCTTCGCGGGCTATCTTTGCTCCATCCTGCTACCCCGGCTTACGCCGGGGGCTAAATTCTGCGGCGCGCTACGCGCTGGTTTTCCCGCAATCAGGCTGCAGCTCGACGAGTTAAAACCCGTCACACGCGAGAGAGTTCTTCCGTGTTAGATAGTTTAACGCGAGAAGTTGCTGCCCAGCAGAGCCGGGTTGTTGTCGGCCAAGCCCCGAATCAGTTCCTGGGAAAAATAATCGGCGCCCGCGGCCGAGGTTTGTCCATAGCGCTTGTCGTACGTGGCGCGGCTTTTTTCTATGTCTTCTTTCAGGCGGTCATAAAGATCGCGGTTCTGCTTTCCCTGCGCGAGTTTACTTTGGTTGTAGAGCTTGATCTCATCCACCAGCAATTTGGCGAAGCGGCGCGCTTTGCGGTGCAGTTCCTGTTCTTCAGTCTCCACGGCGGGCGACGCAGGTGGGCTTTGCGGCGGCTCCGGCGCTGGTTGGGCTGAGATCGCTCGCCTTTCGGGCTCACGCTGCTCCGGCTCAGGATGTGGCGCTGGTTGGCCGGAACTTCCCCACCCTTCCGCCGCCCTCTCGCTTCGCTCGCGGTCAGCGTCAGGATGGGGCACCCCTGCTGGTGCTGGTTGCGGCGCAGGTGCACGGTCAAAAGCATGGGGCGCGCTTGCGGCCGGCATCACCGGAGGCGACGCGGGAGCGCGCTCGGGAACCGGCGTGGAAATCCCAGCGGACTTGCGCAGCGCCAGCAATTCCACCCAAAGCCCCGCAGCGCGGACCAGGAGTTCGAGCGTGGCAGAATCCACCTCTCTGGAAGCGTCGCCCTCGGCGCCGGCATCGGCGTAGACAAGGGCCGCAACTTTCTCGCGAATAAATAGCGGGAGCAGGAGACACTGGCCGTCCGGCGGCACCCCGAAGCCGGCGACAAAGCGCGGATCGAACTGCGCAGTGGGGCCGATAACGGCGGTCCGCTGCTGAATGGCAAAGGCGGCGAGCCCGGCGCTGGTGTCAATGCTCAGAATTCTGATGCCGTCGTTGTTCTGAAATCCCCGGGCCTGCCAGCCCATGGCGGTAGACCCACGCATGACGAACAGCGCGGCGCGGCCACAGAAGAGGGCGGCGTTATCGAGCAGGGCCTTCAGAATGTCGGTCTGGGTGACGGCTTCGTGAATGGAGGCCAGCGCGGTTTTCAGCGCGGCGTTGGCCGGGGTCTCGGGTGGCGCGGCCAGTACCGGTTGCAGTTGCTGAACTACGGTGTCTACAATCTCGTCGCGCAAGGAAAGAATGTGAGCGTCGAGGGCCTGAGTGACAACGTTCTCGACCAGTTCCCGGATTTTTGCGGCGTTGACCATGATGATGTTGAAAGTTGCCGTGGATTATATGGCGTCAAGTGCAGGTGTCAATCCATCAATTGCCGCAAGCGGGCAATTTGGTTGGGCGAAGGTGGTCGTCCTGATGGACAATTCGGGCATCCAAGTGGTTTTTCCGAAAAGTGCGGGCCAACAGAGATGTAGCTAGCTACGTCTCTACGTGCTCTTAACGGGGCACATAACGATGGATCAGCGCGTAAAATGATAGAATCCGGAGTCGCATGGGAACCATCCAACCAAGAGTAAGTGAGCCAGTAAGCGATGAGCTAAGACTGGTACAGGCTGCGAAAGCCGGCGACATGTCGGCCTTCGAAGAGCTTGTCAAGCGATACGACCGTAATGTATTCCGGATCGCGCAGCACATCACGCAGAACCGCGAAGACGCGGAAGACGTGGTGCAAGACGCGTTCCTGAAGGCGTACAGCAACTTGGACCAGTTTCAGGGACAGTCCAAGTTTTATACCTGGCTGGTGCGGATTGCGGTCAACGAAGCGCTGATGAAATTGCGGCGCCGCCGTCCCGAACGGACGGTCTCGCTGGACCAGGAGGTCCAGACAGAAGAAGACTCCATGCCCCGCGAGGTGGCGGACTGGAGTCCCAATCCGGAACAGCAGTATAGCCAGGCGGAGTTGCACGATATATTGAGCAGGACCATCAACGGGCTGCCCGCAGGCTTCAGGACGGTGTTTGTGCTGAGAGACGTAGAAGGCCTTTCGACAGAAGAAACAGCCGAGGCCTTGAACCTGAGCATCCCTGCCGTCAAATCCAGATTGCTGCGGGCCCGATTGCAGCTACGGGAGCGTCTGAACAAATACTTCAAGAGGCGTGACGGAGAAGGCACCAAGTGAACTGCTCTGATTTTTTGAAGGAATTGACCGATTATCTGGAAGGGGCCATTGATGCCCGGACAAAGGAAGAACTGGACGAGCATTTAGCCTGGTGCCACGACTGTTACGTAGTCTGCAATACCACCAAACAAACCATCGAGATCTACCGGGACTCCCGCCTGTATGAACTGCCCGAGGACCTGCGAACCCGCCTGCGGGCCGCGATTATGCAAAAATGTGCAGCCAATAGGGCGGGCAAGAAGGCCGCCACCCCTGCCCCCCAAAAAAAATTGTAACAAGCAGGGTTATAGTGCCGCGCCGCGAGCTGCTCGTACCGAACTTCCTTCCCGTTTTAGACCTTGAAAACAAACAATTTGTGAAGAATTGCATAAGTTTTCAACCTTTTCTTGACACTGCGAATCTAAGTTGCAGGATCATTATCCCGGGGTGACGCTGGAACCCGAGTTCTGGGAGGGTGCGTCTATGTTGGCACAAATCATTGATGTGCTGTTTGGCTGTACGCACGAACGATACACGTTTCCTATGACCGCCAAATCGGGAGCACGCCGCTCGGATGCAGCCACGCTGACCGGCACTTACGTGGTCTGCCTCGATTGCGGGAAGGAATTCGCGTATGACTGGCGGGAGATGAAGGTCCTCTCTACTCCAGCGCAGCCCCGGGGGAAACTGGCCGAAGCGGAATCCTATTTGGAAAAGGTGGCATAGGAAAGCGGTGAACCGCTGGGAAGCGGTACGCCCGCCCCGCGCCGGAAGTGTATCCTGGTCATTGGCCCGCGCCTGCGGGAGAGAGGGCGCGAACCTGGCGGTGAACTTCGAATGTCGTCCGGCACAACTCCGCTGTGTGGCGCCATCCTCTGAGTAGGCATTATGGAGAATACAGACTGGAAGCGCGTGAAACTGGGTCATCGGGCGTTGGCCGCTATCTTTCTGGTCGGCTATCTATTTATCTCCCTGATGGCCTTGGAACAGTCCCGTATTATTGCCTCGCAGCGCGAACTCATACACCAGTTGTTCCAGGATAGCCTCGATCTCAATGCCATGCGCCTGCACCACGCAGCCAGGGAAAAGCGATAGCATCTTCGCAATTTGGTAATTGGTTATTAGATATTGGCCACACCCTCCCCTTTCCCGGCTATTGCAGCCCTTCATACGATAAGGTGCTCGATAGCTGCAATCAGCTACCCGTCTAAGTTCACGTAGAACGGTGGACGGGAGACGGGATCGGAGAACACTCCTTCTGCCATCCTGCATCCAAGGTTGCAATGAAGCGCATTATATTGCTGCTGCTGCTCTCCGGGCAGTTGATTGCCGGCACTCCGGGCATCTTCCGTGGCGTCCTCGGGGAGGTGGCGGACCGCGGCCCCGAGTGGGTGTTCGTGCGCAGCCCGAATAACAAGTTTCGCGTTGTCAATATCGCCCGCGCTACTGTGTCCTATGCGGACGAAATTCCCGTTGCCCGGCGCAACAAAGTTGCCGCCCGCTCCCTGCTTCCGGGAACTGAGGTTCGGGTCACTGCTGAGGAAGACGAGCACAGCGGCGAGTGGCACGCCAGCGAAGTTGAAATCCTGAAGCTTGCCAACCAAAAACGGCAAGGTCCCGACTGAGTAGCGCCGCTCCGTAGCGGAATTTTTCAATTTGAAGAGGTCGGCGAGTCCCCGTCGAATAAACGGGAGTCTCTGGGTAACGTTCCCGACCGGGTCCGCGTCCAACGTTAGCGAAGGAGCAAAAGAGACTTTCGTCTGTTTACCGGGTTTATAATAGTTGTAACGCTGGACAGCACGCACTCCGGAGATATCTTATGAAGTCGCGCGCGTTGGCGCTCGCCGCCGCCCTGATGATTGGCTTCCTGCTGTGTTCGCCATCCGCAGCCGCGCAGGACAACACCCCCAATCCCCCGGCGCAAAACTCCCCGGCTGCAACTACCGGGCCCAATACGCCGGATGCGGCACCCCAGAGCTCCACGGACACGAATTCGCCCGCTGCTGTTCCGCAGAGCGCCACGCCCGACAAAGAGACTCACGACAAGGGCAAGAACGACATTGACAGCATCGGCAACCGCAACATTGGCGGCAAAGGCCTGGGCAACTGGTACTCGTACGAAAAAGAGATCGCCATGGGCAAGCAGTACGCCCAGCAGATAGAGGCCAGCGTCAAGCTGGTGCAGGACCCGGTGGTTAACGAGTACATAAACCGCATCGGCCAAAACCTGGTGCGCAATTCCGATGCCCGCGTGCCCTTCACCATCAAAGTCATTGACTCCGACGAGATCAACGCCTTTGCCCTGCCCGGCGGTTTCTTCTACGTCAATTCCGGCCTGGTTTTGGCCGCCGACGAGGAAGCTGAACTGGCCGGCGTCATGGCCCATGAGATCGCGCATGTAGCTGCCCGTCACGCAACGCGCCAGATGACGCGTGGGCAACTCATCAACTTCGCCAGCATCCCTCTGATCTTTGTGGGTGGTGGAATCGGCTATGCCGTGCGCACCGCGGCAGGTATCGGTATGCCCCTCACCTTCCTCACTTTCTCCCGTGGCTTCGAAGCTGAAGCTGATTATCTCGGCCTGCAATACATGTACAAAGCCGGCTATGATCCGCAGGCATTTATCTCTTTCTTCGAGAAGATCCAGGCGAAGGAGAAGAGGAAGCCGGGCACGCTTTCGAAAGCGTTTTCTACCCACCCGCAAACGCCAGACCGCATTGAGAAGACCCAGGAAGAGATCCAGCACGTGCTCCCTGCCCGGGACCAGTATATTGTGGACACGTCCGAGTTCGACGATGTGAAGGCGCGTCTGGCCGCGATTGAGAATCGCCGCAAGATCACCGACCAGAAGGACACGGCACCCTCTCTGCGCCGCACGACCCAAAGTAAGCAGGGCGATTCCAAGGACAGCGGTGATGACGATCGCCCTACGCTGAAGCGGCGCGATCAGCAGTAACATGCCGCCAAACTGTCTGAGCTGTCATTCCGCGCTTCGCGCTGCGAAGCCGAGGAATCCCTTTCACAACCACAATCTTGGATAGCAATAGGGATTCCTTGGCCCGCCTCGCTCCACCCCAGCACGCCGACATCAGGCGTGCTGGGGACCCCGTCTGCGCTCGGCGACCTCGGAATGACAATCCGGAGGGTGAACTGACTTTTCCGCAGCCTGTGAGGCCGCGCCCTTTTCAAAGCAACGCTACAACGACCAACAACTAACAGCTTAGTCGTAGTATTCCAGCCCGAGGTGCGTTATGAGTTCCTCGCCCTTGAGGTGGCGCAGGGTGTTTTTCAGCTTCATGAGCTGGATGAACAGGTCGTGCTCCGGGTAGAGCCCGGGAGCGGTCATGGGAGACTTGAAATAAAAGCTGAGCCACTCCTGGATACCACGGCCGCGCAACTCCGACGCGCGCTGCGCCAGGTCGAGAAAAAGCACCAAGTCGAGCACGATGGGCGCGGCAAGGATCGAGTCGCGGCAGAGGAAGTCCACCTTGATCTGCATGGGGTAGCCGAGCCAGCCGAAGATGTCTATATTGTCCCAGCCTTCCTTGTTGTCGCCGCGGGGGGGATAGTAGTTAATGCGGACCTTGTGGCAGATGTTGCCGTAGAGTTCCGGATAAAGCTGCGGCTGCAGAATCTGGTCGAGCACCGAAAGCTTGGACTCTTCTTTGGTTTTGAAGGAGCCGGGATCGTCCAATACCTCCCCGTCGCGGTTGCCGAGAATGTTGGTGGAGAACCAGCCGCTGAGACCCAGCAGACGCGCCTTGAAACCGGGCGCGAGAATAGTTTTCATCAGCGTCTGCCCGGTCTTGTAATCCTTGCCGCAGATGGGCGCCTGGTTGCGGCGCGAAAGCTCGTGCATCGCGGGAATGTCAACCGTCAGGTTGGGCGCGCCATTAGCGAAGGGCACGCCTTCCGAGAGCGCCGCATAGGCGTAGATCATCGAGGGCGCAATGGCCTCGTCGCTGTTGCAGAGCGCCTTTTCGAAGGCCGCGATGCTGGCGTGGGCTTCGGTCGGCTTGAGAAATACCTCGGTGGAACCGCACCAGATCATCACCAGGCGGTCGGCGCCGGAGGTCTTTTTGAAATCGCGGATATCGGCGCGCAACTGCTCCGCTAGGTCCATCTTGCTGCGGCCCTTTTTGACGTTGGGACCGTCCAGCTTTTTGACGTAATTGCGGTCGAACACCGCCTTGCGCGGCTTGACGGATTCCAAAAAGGGCTTCACCTGGTCCAGCAGCGAGCGCTCCAGCACGCCGGCGTGGCAGGCGGACGAATACATGTCGTCTTCGAAGATGTCCCAGCCGGTGAAGACGAGGTCATTCAGGTTGGCGAGCGGCACGAATTCCTTGATTTTCGGCGAGCGGCCCTCGGTGCGCTTGCCTAGGCGGATGGTCCCCATCTGGGTCAGCGATCCGATGGGCGTGGACAGGCCCTTGCGCACGGCTTCTACGCCAGCCACGAACGTGGTAGCCACAGCGCCCATGCCGGGGATCAGGATTCCTAACTTGCCTTGTGCGGGTGCAATGTCGCCCTGCCGGGCGGCTTCCTTGGCCGCCGGAACGGTTTTCTGCCGAGACACCATCAGTTCGTCAGCTCCCAATACGGGGATATGTAAATGAAAAACGAACTATGTTCTCTCGTATGGAAGGGATTTGCAATGGAAATACAGTGGCCAGCGGCCAGCACAGGGGCGCACAGTTAAGGAAGCTCAACGAATAGCGCGTCCCGCGGCGGCGGACGCGACGAAAATGGCCCGCCCTGCCCTCGTCGCGTAGCGACGAGGAAGCGGTGGGTAGACGATGAAAAAAGAACGAGTCCCTTCAGCCTGAACCGACTCGCGGCGTACAGGGCATCTTTTCCCAGCTTCCTCAGTCAATCTATTCGTCAGGATTCCGGAGCGTTGGTAGAACTCGTATCCGATGCTGCCAGCGGGACCAAATAAACCAGATCACGCCGAGGATGATGATTCCGCCGATGACGGCGTCGAAACGGTGGAACCACATTTTCAGGCGCGGGTCAGAGTCCCATTTTTCGCCCAGCTTCATGCCGATCCAGGCGAGTCCCAGGCACCAAGGCCATGAGCCCACAAAGGTATAGACATGGAAGCGAACCCGCTTCATGCGCGCAATGCCGGCGGGCAGCGCAATGAAGGTGCGGATCACCGGCAGCAGGCGGCTGAAGAAAACGGTGGCATCACCATACTTCTGAAAGAAGCGGTCCGCCCAATCCAGCTCGGTGCGGCTCAGGAAAATATAGGAGCCATACTTTTCGACCAACGGACGCCCGCCGTAGTAGCCAACCTCATAGGCGATCAGTGATCCCAGGTTGCAGCCCAGCGCGCCCACGGTGGCCACCCAGAGCAGATGAAAAGGCTCGCGGCCGTACTCCGCGGCAAGCGCAGGCGTCACCAGGGCACCGGAAAAAGGCATGATGATCTCGGACGGCAGGGGAATGCATGCCGATTCGATGGCCATCATGGCGAGGATGCCGGGGTAGCCCAGCCGTGAGATACCAGCAATGATGAAAGCGCTAAGCGCGGAGATGATTTTGGCGATCATTAGAGCAGTGGCCAGTTATCAGTAGCCAGTGGTCAGCCCTCGACATGTTGCCTGTTCACTGGCCACTGACCACTGGGCACTTTGGTTAAAACTCCTGTGAATCCTGGGTAAAAGTGTAGCCGGGCAGAGTGGCGCCGTTGGCGCTCCGCTGCACTTTGAGGCGCACGGTTGTGCCGCCGGCAGCATCGGTGTCGGCGTGACGCAGGATTGCATATTGCGTAAAAACTTCGGTGTAGAGCTTGGTCACAAGGAACGTCTGCCCGGTTTCGTCACTACGCCAGACTTGTCCCAGTTGAATGGATTTGACGGCCATATGCTCAGAGTAGCGGAAATTCGCCGCGACGAAAAGAGTGTTAGGCGTAGCCACGGATTTACACGGATGCACACGGATTTTAGCGGCAGTCTTATAGCCTGACAGGATAGACAACGCTAGATGATGGAGCGATCGCAGTTCGGGCGTCGCGGGTGAAGACGCCCGCACGACTGCCGGCGGCGACACCGGCGCTCCATTCGCCCCAGATACCAAGTCGATCCGTGTTAATCCGTGCAAATCCGTGGCTGGTTTCGCTACTGTTTCCGCTCAGGCGCCTCGCCGCTCAGCATTCTTCCTAGTTGCGCGGCGGGGCAGCGCACACCCACGTAAAACGTTCCGAAATTGGAGTACACGCCGCTGACTTCGTCGAAACGCATTTCGTAGATGAGCTTCTTAAAGATGACGGGATCGTCCGCGAAGAGATCGACGCCCCACTCCCAGTCATCGAGTCCAATGGAACCAGAGATGATTTGCTGCACCTGGCCGGCGTAACGGCGGCCTACCGCGCCATGCTCGTCCATCTGCCGCTGGCGCTCCTGGATGGGCAGGGTGTACCAGTTCTTGTCTTCGCCGCGCTTGCGGTCCATGGGATAGAACGAGACGTAGCGCTTGTCGGGAACCTTGGGGAAGAGGCGCGGACGCATCGCCTGGCGCTGCCGTTCCAACAGCTCCTCCACTTCCCTGTTCCACTCCTCGGAATGCGGCGCGACACCGCGTTCGGCGAGTGAACGATAGAGCTTCACGGTGGAGTCGTAGAGTCCGAGCTCGACCACGGACACATAGGACGCGGCCGGTTCAAGGAATTCCTGCAGTTGCAGGCGGTTGAGGCTGAGCTGCGCGGCATTGAGTTCATCGAACGAGTTGCGGAAGTGGATCAGCAGCAGGTCGCCCTTGTGGCCGAGCAGTGAAAACAGGGCGGTCTCGCCGGTGGCTTCCATCGGAGCGAGAGTGCTGGCGGCTTGCTGCACGATTTCGGCGCGGCGCGACCCCGGCAGACTGTTCCAGGCAGTCCAGCGAAAACGCAGCATCTGGTGCAGCACGCTGGCGCCTTCGATGGTCAGCGGCACGGCGGGTAATTCGGTTTCTACAGGTTTGACTTGCACATTGCTGAATGACATTTCTTCCCCGTTCCATTCATCTATTTCCACTACATTGTAATCTGAGGGAGGACGGCAGTTCAGCCGCTGCTCAGGTGAAGGTATTGCACCCTGCCCTAGCGGGAAGGTTTAAAGTGGCAAATGTGAGCGAAGCACTTACCATTACCGAATTGGCCAGACGAACCGGCGCTTCGGCGAAAACTTTGCGGTATTGGGAACGGCTGGGTCTGCTGCCCCGCGCAGCACGAACTCATAGTGGCTATCGTGTTTTTGACCACCAGGCGCTTCACTATGCTGAATTCATAAGGAAGTCCAAGAGCGTGGGACTGACCCTGCGGGAGATGCAGCGTGTGTTAAAGATGGCGGGCGCGGGAAGAAATCCGTGCCCCGAAGTCGTTAGGTGGATAGATGGGAAGGCTCGGGAAGTAGAACAGCAGATCAGGTCGCTGCAGGCCCTGCAACGAAGACTGCGCGAATTCCGGCGTATCTATCATCGCGGTTCGCCGTTGGAGTGCTCCCGCCCCGGAGAGCTGTGTTGCCTGATAGAGAATTTGCCCGATTTCAAACCTGAGAAAGGAGGTCGCAATGCGAAAGGTGTACGCGCTAGTGCTGATGCTGCTGACAGCGATAGGCGTCAAAGCCGCAACGGTAGGCGCGGCAGTCGCTGCTAGGGGCTGCCCTCCATGTCCATTCTGCAAGTAAGACTTTGAGGGGGCCGCAGAAATGCGGCCCTGCTCCATTTCGAGCCAAGAGCAATTACCACGACTCCCTAATGCGATCGGCATTTCTTCCTGTTAATATGACCAGTTAGCCGACCCGTCCTATGGCAGTGCAGAAAGAAGCAACGCGTCGTCAGTTTGTCAGTTTCACCTTGTACAAAGTTCTGCCGGAGTGGCGGCGTCTGTCGCTCACGGAACGCGAAGACCAGCGCCGCGAATTTGCGGAAACTATCCGCAAGTGGCAGCTGACCGACACTATCAAAGTGCTCACTTATTCCCTGGCGGGCATGCGCGCGGAAGGCGATTTCCTGCTGTGGCGCATTTGCTACTCGCTGGACTGCCTGCAGGAGATGTCGTCGGACCTGCTGCGCACCCGCCTGGCGGGGTATGTAACGATCCCTGTCTCCTATCTCGGCATCACGCGGCACTCGCAATATCTGATTGGCGAAGAGACCGGCCGCAGCGACATGATGAGCGTGATCAAGCCTGGCGGGTGCAAGTACCTGTTCGTATATCCAATGGTACGAGCGCGGAACTGGTACGTGCTGCCCTTCGAGCAGCGGAAAGCAATGGTCGGCGAACTCGCCCGCCTGGGCAACGAGTTTCCACGCGTACACTTGAACGTCACCTATTCCTTCGGACTGGATGACCAGGAATTTGTGGTAGCCATTGAAACAGATCATCCGGAAGAGTTCGTCGAGCGCGTGATCCGTATCCGTGAAATGGAAATCGGTCCGTACATCCAGAGGGACACTCCGAGTTTCACCTGCATACGCACGTCGCTGGAGGACATGCTGGAACGGATCGGATGATTGGGGAATCGGATGATCAGCCGTGCGGATAAAATCCACCACGGAAGCGCAGAGGCACAGCATTTGGAATAGTTTTCTCTGTGTCTCTGTGCCTCTGTGGCAGGTTTTATGATCTGAGGCGCGATTTTGTGAAGGGGTGATCTGGCATGGTACGCGGCATCATTCCACGACAACCGTCCAAAGTTGGGCGTCATGAAGGTGTCAAACCGGCGCGGCGCGCTGAAGTACGCGGAACATCGCGCGAAACGAAGATCCGTAAAGGGCCCGCTGATCTCTTGCCCGGCCCCAAGGCCAAACCTGCGAAAACGGCTGCCGCCTATGATCCGCTTGCGCCGGAGCGCATCAACGAACTGCTGAAGCGGCTGGACGCGACGTATCCCGGCGTGACCTGCGCGCTGACGCATCGGAACGCGTGGGAATTGCTGGTGGCCACCATTCTTTCCGCGCAGAGCACAGATGTGCGCGTAAACATGGTCACGCCTGAGTTGTTTAAGAAATATCCGACAGTGCAGGACTTCGCCGCCCTGAAACCGGAAGAGCTCGAGCCGGATGTGCGCTCTACCGGATTCTTTCGCAATAAGGCAAAGGCGGTGGTGGGCGCGGCCAAGAAGATCGTCAGCGACTTCGGGGGCAAAGTCCCAGGTGAAATGGATTCGCTACTCACGCTGCCTGGCGTGGCGCGCAAGACCGCAAATGTGGTGCTGGGCACGTGGTTCAAGAAGCCGGATGGCGTGGTAGTGGATACGCACGTGCAGCGCATTGCCCGGCGATTGGAACTGACGAAAGAAACTGATCCGGCAAAAATCGAACAGGACCTGATGCGTGTGATCCCGCGCGAGCGCTGGATTTTGTTTGCCCATCAGTTGATCTGGCACGGACGCAAGCTGTGCATCGCGCGCCTGCCCAAGTGCGCCGATTGTCCGTTGGAGAATATCTGTCACGCCGCGGACAAGACCTGGAGCACGGTGGAAGTGCATAAGGGAGCGAAATAGTACGCAGTAGTCAGGCAACCGATCCCCCGATCCCCCGATCCCCCGATCTCCTGATCCGCCGATGCACCAATTCCTGTAGACTTTTTGGTTCTCTACTCGTCTGAGTACTGGTCACTCCAGGAGCTACATGCGAAGCGCACTGATCTTTGTCTTGGGGATTCTTATGAGCACGCAGTTACTCGCCCAGCCGTTGCCAGCGCCGTCCGTCATAACCGATCCGCAGCAGATTGTGAGCAAGCAGAACCTGGACCTGCAGACGCTCTCGATTGAAAAGCTCTACATGACGCGCATGGTGGGGCCGACGGCATGGTCGCCCGACGGCAAGCAGATTGCGTTCATCAGCAACATCAGCGGGCGCAACAATCTGTGGCTGGTGCCGTCGGCGGGCGGATGGCCCGTGCAGTTGACGATCAGCGATCAGCGGCAGACGCGCCCCGCGTGGTCGTCCAACGGCCGCTGGATCTCCTACATGTCGGACAAAGACGGCGACGAGCAGTGGGACATCTTCATGGTGTCGCCGCAGACGGGGGAGGTCGTCAATCTGACGAACACGCCGGAAGTGGCGGAAGAAGATCCCACGTGGTCGCCGGATGGGCGCTACCTGGCGTGGCAGACGAAGCCGAAGACCTCGTCCACTTTCGAAATCGAAGTTTTCGACACGCTGCTCCGCAAACGGCGATCCCTGACCAGCGGCACGCCCAGGGAACTAGGCAACATGCAGCCGCTCTGGTCGCCGGACGGCAAGTGGATCGCTTACACGCAGTGGCATGCAACGGGCAAAGATTCCAACGTTTTCGTGGCCGAGGTCGCCACTGGGAAAAGCACCAAGCTGACTGAACATCAGGGCGAGCATACCTATGCCGCCGCCGATTGGTCACCTGACGGCAAGAAGCTGCTGATTACCTCCAACGCCGGAAATGGCTACGACAATGTGGCCCTGCTGGATATTGCGTCCAAAAAGATTCACTGGCTGACGCAGGACAAATGGGAAACCGAGGCGGGTAATTTTTCGCCCGATGGCAAGCTTCTCACCTGGACAGCCAACGTGGATGGCAACAGCGATATTTTTCTCTGCGAACTTGCTACGCGCAAGTCAGTACGGCTGCCGCTAGGCGAGGGCGTGAACGCGTTGGGCGGCGCCGAGTCGGCGTTCTCGCGCGACGGCTCGCGGCTGCTCTACTACCATAACGGCCCCGATGCGCCCAACGACGTCTGGGTCTATGAACTGAAGAAAAAGTCCCCACCCTCCGCTTCACTCAGGGTGGGGCGCCCCTATCAGGTAACGCATTCACTGGTTGCGGGGCTGCGCAGCGCGGACATGGTGAAGCCCTACCTTGTGCACTACCCCAGCCGCGACGGCAAGTTCCAGATATCTGCGTTCGTCTATGCGCCCTACAACCAAGAACGTGATCAGCGCCGGCCGGCCATTGTCTTTATACACGGCGGACCGCAGGCACAGACGGTCAACTCTTTCAACCGGATCGTTCAGTACCTGGTGAATCGCGGGTATTTTGTGATCGCCCCCAATTATCGCGGGTCAACTGGTTACGGCAAGCAATTTCAGGATGCCAACCGCTTTGACATGGGCGGAGGCGACCTTCAGGATGTGCTGGCGGCCGCCGACTGGATCAAGCGCAGCAGCTATATTGATCCCAAGAAACTTGTGGTCATGGGCGGCAGCTACGGCGGATACATGACCATGATGGGTCTCACGAAAGCGCCCGAGATGTGGGCGGCAGGCATCGCCATTGTTCCCTTCGTCAACTGGTTTACCGAGATCGAGAACGAAGACCCGCTGCTGCGCGAGTACGACCTGGCGACCATGGGCGATCCGGTCAAAAACAAAGCCCTGCTGGAAGAGCGTTCGCCCATCAATTTTGTGGACCGTATCAAGGCCCCTGTGCTCTTGCTGGCGGGCGCGCATGATCCGCGCTGTCCGCAGGAAGAAGCCAGGCAGGTGGCGGATTCCATCAAGAAGCAGGGCGGCAAGGTCGAGCTCAAAATCTACGAGAACGAAGGCCACGGCTTCTCCCGCGTGGAAAACCAGATTGACGCATACAAGCGAGTGGCGGACTTCCTGAAGTTCTGGGTGCCCGCCCCGGGTTGCGGGTGCTCGCTGGAAGAGTAGGGCCCGGATAAGGGCACGACGTGGTGACTTTACTCGCCGCGCAACTCGGCAGAAAAATCTTTGATTAAGACATAGAAGACGCCGGCCAGGAGAAGATTGACCAGCGCAGTGAGGAAGAATCCATAGGTGAAGCCGAGTCTTTCTATTACGCCGCCCATGAGCGCGGCGTTAAGCATCATGCCCAGGTAAATGCAGGTGTTGTAGCCGCCCATGGCCAGCCCCCGCGAGTTTGCTGGCACGACCTCAGCGATCAAGGCTCCGACCGACGTAAAAGCCAGGCCCATGCTGATGCCCAGCACGATAGCGAACAGCATGAATTGCCAAGCATTCCTCGACATCGCGAAACCCACCATCGAAAGCGAAAAGCCCAGGGAGCCGATGAGCACCAAGTCGCCCCTGCGCGGTATTTTGTCACTTAGGTGACCAAAGGGAATGCGCGACAAAGCATTCACAATTCCCTGCACGGCGAAAACCAGTCCGATCTGGCCGAGCTTGAGTTGCGTGTTGCGGGCATGCAGTGGCAGGAAGGTAATGAACATGCCGAGCCCAAAACATCCGCCGATGGTGGCCAGCCAGCATCCCAGAAGCGGGCGATTCTTCATAAGCTGACGGGCAATGGCAACCCAGTCCTCGTGCAGCCTCGGGCGGGAAGGCAAAACTTTGGCGGGGCTCGGCAAAAACAAAATCAATCCGAACAGGGTGAGCAACAGGATGATTCCGGAAACGAGGAAAACGAATGTGTACCCCTGCGCTTGTGCCGTGTAGCCGCCCATGGCAGGTCCCAGGCTCATGCCGACGTAAAGCGCCATGGTGTACCAGCCGTAGGAGCGTCCCAGGTGGGTAGGCGGCGAGAAGTCCACCACCATCGACATGGTGGTCGGGCCGAATGCAGCAAGTCCCATACCGAAGCACACGTAGATCCAAAACAGTTGTACCGGTGTCTTGCTGAAGCACAGCAGAAAAGAACTGAGCGCCAGAACAGAGGCGCCGAAGCCAGCCAGAAGCTTGCGTCCGACACGGTCGGAAAGGATTCCCAGAGGGAGCGAGAGTAAGCCCGCCATCAAGAGAAAGGCGGTGTTGATCATCCCCACCTGAACCGTGCTGGCGCCCAGCGAACGTGCATAGAGCGGTACCACCGGTATCCGCATGTACGAGCCCACGTAGCAGCAGAACGCGACGGCACAGCACCAGAACAACAGCGGCGCGTACGGCAGTGGTCGCGCAGCGGGCGTAGCCAGCGTTTCGGTTTGAACAATCGCTTGTTCGAGTGTGTCTGGCATGACCAATATTGATTCGCAACTGGCAATTGGCAATTAGTAATTGGCCATTGGCTGCCAGTTGAAAAGCAGATCCCTCACAGCATGTGAAGTCGCCTTCAGTGCCGGGTATTGAAACCCCGCGCTGGCGGATATCTTACGCGAAGTGCCGGACGATTGCGTCCACTAATCCGGGGATGGTGTATTCGCGGGCCTTGATGGTTACCGGCAGGTTAAGTTCGCACAGTGTGGCGGTGGTGATTGGCCCAATGCTGGCCAGGTTCACCCCGTCGAGCAGCCCGGAGTAGGCGGCTTCCGGACCGATGAGGTCGAGAAAATTCCTGGCAGTGGAAGAGCTGGTAAAGGTGATTACGTCCGGACGTTGGGTTTTGCTCTTCAGTGCGGCGAGCAGACGGGTCCGCGAGGACTTGGGAGCAACGGTTTCGTAGGCTTCTACCACGTCCACGGCAGCGCCGGACCTGCGCAGCTCGTTGGGAATGACGTCGCGCGCAACTTTGGCGCGCACCAGCAGGACGCGCCGCCCTTCCACGCGCTGCCGGAGGCTCTCTACTACGGACTCAGCGATGTACTCCTTCGGCATCACGTGAACGTCAAGGCCGTGCTCTTCGATGGCCTTTTTAGTGGCAGGTCCGATGGCGGCAATGCGCAGGTGCGCGAGGAAGCCCGGTTCCATTTTCAACTTGCGCATGCGCCCGAACAGGGCGGCAACGCCGTTGACGCTGGTCAGGATCAGCCAGTCGTATTCGGCGATCTCCCGCAGAGCGTTGTCGAGCAGGCGGAATGAGCGCGGCTTTCGGATTTCGATAAAAGGAATCGCCTGGACCTTTGCTCCCAAGGCGCGCAACTCTGCCGCCAGTTTTCCCGCCTGCTCCCGAGCGCGGCTGACGATAATTCGCCGGCCGGCAAGCGGGCGCTGTTTGCGTTTTGACTGGCGCTTTTGCATGGCAGCAGCAGTTTCCCTCGTGCTTAAAAGCTAGCACAGAGACGCAGAGACAGCGAGGCAAACTGACCTAAGGTGTCGCTATTATGACAGTCAGGACTGCGGGGCTCCTCTTTTGGCTTGAGTGGGGAATATCCTCACCGGCATCGTTTTCACCTACGGTTGCTGCGGAGCGGCTGCCGCCTGACCGTAAACTTCTCTCAGGATCGCTTCCGCGCCCTTGCGCAGCAGAGTCTGTCCTACGGTAATCCCTAGTTGCTCGGCATCGGTTCCGCTCTGAGTTTCACGCAATAGCTTCGAGCCGTCGGGACGCGCCACCACCGCGGTCAGCAGCATGCGTTCGTTGGCGACGACTTCGGCATGGGCTCCGATGGGCACCTGACATCCACCACCCAACTGGTTCAGCAGCGCCCGTTCACAGGTGGTGGTAGCGCGCGCGTCGGCGTCGTCCAGAAAACGGAGAATCTCCCGCATCTTTACGTCGCCGAAACGAATTTCAATCCCCAGCGCGCCCTGTCCCGCCGCCGGACACATGAAATCAGGGGACAAAACTTCGCGCACCAGTTGCGTGCGGCCCAGACGGTTCAGTCCGGCAGCGGCGAGAATGATGGCGTCGTATTCGCCTTCTTCGAGCTTGCGGATGCGAGTGTCCACATTGCCACGCAACGGATGAATGTCGAGGTCCGGCCGCACTACCTTGAGCTGCGCCTGTCGCCGCAGACTGCTGGTTCCAACCCGGGCGCCCCGGGGAAGCTCCTTGATGCTGTTGTAGCGGGCGGACAGGAACACGTCGTTGGGATTCTCGCGGCGGGTAATGGCCGCCATTTCGAAACCCGCGGGCAGCTCGGTCGGCAGATCTTTCAGGCTGTGCACGGCGAGGTCCACGCGCCCTTCGGCCAGCGCTTCCTCGATTTCCTTCGTGAACATGCCCTTGACGCCTACCTTGGCGAGGGCGACGTCGGTGATCTTGTCACCGGTGGTCTTAATGATCTCGATCTCCACCTCGTGGCCACGTTCGCGCAACAGTGACGAAACATGGTTGGCCTGCCAGAGGGCGAGCTGTGAGCCGCGGGAACCAATTCTGAGCTGGGCCATCAGGAGTGCGCTCCTGGTTCTCCCTTGCTGGCTGAACTGGAGGCGGTGGCGCTGGAAGCTTTCTCGTCGCGCAGGTTAAACAGGCGGCGCACGAGGTCCACCACGGTGGTTGCTTCCGGATCGCGGGCAGCGGACTTCAGGGTAGTAATCGGAGTGTGCATGATCTTGTTAATAATGCCGCGCGACATGGCCTCGATTGCCATCTCCTGTTCGGGTGACAACGGCCCCAGGCGGCCCCGCACGCGGTCAATCTCGGCTTGGCGGATGGTTTCCAGGTGTTCCTGCAGGGAAACGATAGTGGGCACGACCTCGGCTGTCTGCAGGCGCGCGATGAAGCGCTCCACCTCGGCATTCACCAGTTGCTCGGCCTTGCGCGCTTCTTCGCTGCGCTCGGCGAGGTTCGACACGACTACCGATTGCAGGTCGTCAATGTCGTAAACGAAGATGCCGTCCAGATCGTTGACCGCGGGATCAACGTCGCGCGGGACTGCGATATCAATGAAAAACATGGGACGGTTCTTGCGGCGATGCAGGAAGCGCTCACCATGCTCGCGGCGGAAAATCGCATGCGGCGCGCCGGTGGAAGTGATGATGATGTCGGCCTTGTCCACGGTATCGTAAAGTTGCTCGAACGGGATCGGCCTGCCGTTGAATTTTTCCGCTAGTTTGACGGCGCGTTCATGAGTGCGGTTGGCGACGTAAATAGACCCGGCGCCATGCGCCAGCAGATGCCGGGCTGCCAGTTCGCACATTTTGCCGGCGCCTACCAGGTACACGCTCCTGCCCGTCAGGGAGCCGAAAATCTTCTTTGCGAGATCAACTGCAACCGACGCCACTGACACGGCCGAAGTGCCTACCGCGGTCTCGTTCCGCACTTTCTTGGCGACAGCGAACGCTCGGGTGAACAGCGCGTCCAGTTGGGAATTGACCGCGCCCACGGCCCGCGCCACGGCATAGGCTTCCTTCACCTGTCCTAGAATTTGGGGCTCGCCGACGATCATCGAGTCCAGAGACGAAGCAACGCGGAAGACGTGCCGCACCGCATCCTTCTCGCGGTACTCGTAAAGGTATTGCTTGAACTGCTCGGGGCTGGCCTGAAAGAGATCGCTGAGAAATCCGGTCAGATCGGTGCTGCCGTTGGTCGAACGCGCGACAAACTCCACCCGGTTGCAGGTGGAGAGAATCAGTCCCTCTTCAATCCCGGGATATTGCGTCAGCCGCTGCACGGCTTCGGGCAGCTTGGCTTCAGGGATGGCAAAGCGCTCGCGCACTCCCAGTGGCGCGCTCCGGTGATTCACCCCTGTCAGCAAAAAGTTCATGGCGCAATAAACCTGTGCACGGTGCTGAAATAGTTAGCGGCCCAGGCGCCGATGGCGGCCACGAAAGCAAATGCCGCCAGATACGCAGCCCGGCGGCCGCGCCAGCCCGCGCTCCAGCGCGTATAGAGCAGCACAACGTAGACCGACCACATCAGGAACGACAGCATCACCTTGGGATCGCGGAAGTACACCGGTCCGTAGCTGGCCTGGGCAAGGACCGCGCCCGCAACCAGTCCCAGGGTCATGAAAGGAAAGCCGAGCAGCAGAGACTTGTAGCCGATGTCGTCAATGGTCTCCAGCGCCGGCAGGCGGGAGGTCATGGGCGATTTGCTCTTGGTCTTCAGTTTCGCTTTGAGATTGCGCGCCTGGATCAGGTAAAGCAGGCTGGCGCCGAAGCTGAGGAACAGGGCCGCGTAACCGGTGAAAATCAGCGATATATGGACCACTATCCAGCTGCTGCGCAGCATGGGATTGCTGAATGTAGGCGGCCGTTGCGCGATGGCCGACGCAAAGGTCAGCAGGAACACCAGTGGGAAGACAAATATGCCCGGGGAGCTGGTCTTGTACTTCACCCTGACGACCATGTACAGAAACATGATCAGAAAGGCCAGCAGGGATTCGGAATGATGGACAGAGGCCAACGTCAGGTGCTCGAGCATGGCCGACTCGGCCAGGGAAACAAAGTGAAAGACCATCCCCAGCCCGACGGCAGGCAGGATGATGCGGGATAGGGATTCACTCTTGCGACTGAGCAGAGCCAGCGCGTACAAAAGCCCGACAGCGTAAAAAACTACCGCAACTCGCAGCCAGAACAGAGGCATATGTCTCGAAACCTGAATTATACAAGGTGAGACGCACCAGGGGGATGAGAAGACTCACCCCCAAATGTGACTGTTGTCACAGGAGAAGAACGCGGGTGATCAAGAGAATCCTCGCCCTGGCTCTTAAGAGCGGGTGCCCCACCCTGAGCGCAGCGAAGGGTGGGGTCTTTCTTGACACCTCACAAGCCACACGATTGGAAACTGGAAGCTCGAAACTGCAAACTTGTGCCTTGGGTGGCCCCACCCTCGCGCCTTCAGGACGACCCGCCGAGACTTGCTTGACCGAGGACCCCATCGGGGCATTCAGATGGTCGAGAAAACCCCACCCTTCGCTGCGCTCAGGATGGGCACTCATCTTGATTTATCCCAGACCAACTTATCCCGGCCACTTATTCCAGGCCGAGCACCGACAGCAGTTCCTCGACATTCTGCGAGTTGACAGCCAGGCGGCGGTCGCTTTGGGCGAGGTTCCGGATTTCGTCAAATCCGCGTAAGAGGCGCAACTTGGCGGCGGCGTACTGCTCAGCTTCGGTCAGGCTGCGGGCGTGAGTCAGCGCCCAGGCATCCAGCGCGTCGGCGCAAACGAACACGCTGAAGGCGAAGACGGACTTGCGGTCACATGTGACATCAAAAACGTACTCGGTCGCAGGAGCCTCGGGGGCCCCGGGCAGGGCGTCGCGCTTGCCGACGAAATAGTACTGGTACACATAGCCGGTGTCGGCGGTGTACGTTTTCATGCGGCGCACGGTCATGAGAGTCTAGGCCCCGGTCGGCGCCTCACGCAGGCGGGCTGCCGCCGTCTCCGAAGTGATGGGCGTGAAATAAACTTCCTTTACCGTGTACGACTTCGCCTTGCTGGTCACGATTGGCAGAATTTCAATGTGCCAGTGGTAATCGTCGTCAATGGTCTTCCAGTAGCCGAGCAGGTCGGACTTGAAGAGGGTGTTGGGCGAGGTGTGCAACACCAGGTGAAAACCGTCGGCGACCGAACGGATGCGGTTCAGGGTGCGCCGCAGCACCGCGCTCAGGTCGCGCAACACCCCCGGCCGCGCCAGCGCAAAGCGCTCAAACATGGGCTCGTGAGTGCGGGACATGATCCAGGTCTCAAAAGGCACGCGAGGCGCATAGGGACAAAGGGCGACATAATCTCCACGGGCTTCCACCATGCGCACAGCCTGGCGCTCTTCTTGGACCAGAATGTCACAAAAGACACAGCGCTCTTTGCGCGAGAAATGTTCCCGGGCCGACCGCAATTCGTAGAGGACCCGCCGGGGCACGAATGTAGTGGCGATCAACTGCGAGGCTGGATGCTCAAATTCCTGTCCCGCCACGCTGCCGTTGTCCTTAAAGACGCTGACGTACTTGAAGCGGCGGTCTTTTTTCAGGTCGTGAATGCGGTGCGCTGCGAGCGAAAGGAACTGCTCGATCTCCTCGTCTTTGGCGACCCAGAGATGGCGGTCGTGATGGTAGTTTTCCACCAGCACCTCGTGAGCGCCGACCGAACTCATACGGTCGTAAATGCCGTCGCCCCGGCGCTGCGGGTCACCCTCAATACGGTACAACGGCGCCGGATGTACCACCGCCCGCGCCGACCACGGCCCGCCGTTGACGGGCGGCATGGTCGAAACTACCTGCACCGGATATTTGGAATCAGGACAATGACGGCAGCCAGCTTCGTCTTTGGAGCGTTCCGGCGCGTCGTCGCCGGTAATGACCCAGGAGCGGGTGATCGGATCTTTTCGCAATTCCATGACAATAGTTTCCAGTTTCCGGTTTCAAGTTTCAAGTTGAGGCGGTCAAATCAGTTCCCGGTTTTCAGTTTCCAGTTCGGTAACTTGTGACGGCGTACCCGACTCATCCCAACTACCCCACCCTGTAGAGCAGACCACGAAAGGTGTATCCTCGCAGCAAATTCTTGTGTCATGACGAGCGAAGCGAGGCATCTGCTTTTGACGACTGCATTGGAAAGCAGATGTCTCGTCGGGCTGTCTGCCCCAGAACGCGCAGGAACGGCGCGGTCTTGGGGTCCGGACGCACCCTCCTCGTCATGACACCACGATAGTCTTCGAGGGGCACATCTTCGGTGGTATTGCTCTAAGCGCCCAAAATCGGGCGACGGTGTGGTACCTGACAGCTTTTGTTGTGTAAAGCCGTTCCAATCAAAATTCAAAATTCGAAACTCAAAAATTAAGTGGTCCGCCGGTGGGGGCGATCACCAGTTCCTCGACGGTTGCATTCTCCGGGAGCGTGACGGCGCTCAGGATGCTGGAGGCGACGCTCTCAGCCGACATCATCCTATTGCGTGGCGCGCCCGGCCAGATTACGTCCCACATGGCGGTATCAGTCGGGCCCGGCAGCAGCCCGATCACGCGAATCCCCCGCTCGCGCATCTCCAACCGCAAGGTGTTGGTGAACCCAAACGCCCCGTGCTTGGACGCGTCGTAGGCAGAGGCGCCAGGATAATTCCCTTTCGCCGCAACCGAGAGATTGTTGATGATAATCGCGCCGCGTTTCATCAACGGAAGCGCGGCGCGCGTGCATAGAAACAGACCAGTAAGGTTGGTCTCAACCACCCTGCGCCAGTGCTCGATGGAAAGCTCCTGCACCGGCGCGGGAGGATGGGTCACGCCGGCATTGTTGAACAGAATGTCCACGCGCCTGAACTGCTTGCCCACCGTGCCGAAAAACTGCGCGACCGCGCCGGGATCGCGAACATCGCAAGGGGCGGCAAGGACGCATACTTGATGCTTTTGGATCTTCCTAGCGGCTTGGGCCAGAGCTTTGGCATCGCGAGCTGTGATGGCGAGGTCGCAGCCGGCAGCGGCCAGCGACTGCGCTGTCGCCAGCCCGATGCCGCGGCTTGCGCCGGTAATCACCGCGATCTTGCCGCGAAGCGGACGAGGTTTAACAGAATCTTTTCTGGTTTGCGTGGAGTTACTGCGCGTGGCTTTGCTCTTCTGCGCCACGCTTACATTCCGTTGGCCCGGTTGCGAATGAGAGCCAGGAATTCCTCGCGCGTCTGCTGGCAGTCGCGGAAGATCCCCAGCATGGACGATGTGACCGCGGCCGAGTGCTGCTTCTCCACCCCGCGCATCATCATGCAGAGGTGCCGGGCCTCGATGACTACTCCGACTCCCTGCGGTTCAACGGCCTGTTGAATAGCTTCGGCGATCTGGGTGGTAAGCCGCTCCTGTACCTGGAGACGCCGGGCAAACACTTCCACCAGCCGCGGAATTTTGCTGAGCCCGACGACTTTGCCGTTGGGGATATAAGCCACGTGCACTTTACCGAAAAACGGCAGCATGTGATGTTCGCAGAGACTAAACATCTCGATATCTTTGACGATCACCATCTCGTCATAACTCACCTTGAAGAGCGCGCCATTTAGTACCGCCGCCGGGTCTTCCTTATGGCCTTTGGTCAGAAATTGGAGCGCCTGGTGCACCCGCTCCGGCGTGCTCAGCAGCCCTTCACGATTCGGGTCTTCACCCAGCCGCACCAGCATTTCCCGCACTAACTCTGCAAAGCTGGCGCTGGTGATGGTGACCGGTTCCACTAGTTTTCCCATTTTCTTCTGCCTTCGATTAACTTCGGAAACTGCGGTTTTCCTCAGGGGCTAAAGCCCCGTGTCTTGCGGTTCCACGCGGCACGGCTGAAGCCGTGCCCTACCCAAACCAAACGAAATTACCAAATTACGAAATTACCAAATGGTTTCTGCGCCGCCCGCGTACTCGAAAGAATTCAATGAAGTCTCTTCCAACCTTACCTTCTCCAGATGGGCGGCAGTAAACTCACGCCGCAAAATATTAAAAACCTCTGCGGCCAGATTCTCGCTGGTCGGGACCTTGTCCACAAACTGCGGCAGCGTGTTCAAGTTTTCGTGTCCGAAACGTTCGATCACTTCCCGCTCAACCACAGCATCCAGGACGCCCAAATCGCAGACCATGCCAGTGCGCGGGTCCACGCGCCCACTGACCGTGACTTCCAGGGCGTAGTTGTGGCCATGGCCGTACGGATTGTTGCACTTGCCGTAGGTCGCAGCATTTTCCTCGGTCGTCATTTGCTCGCTGTGCAGCCGATGCGATGCCGAAAAGCGATACCGTTTTGTGAGATACGCCTTCATGGTTCCCCGTAATAGTCCACGAACAAATCCGGCGTTTCATAGACGCGCACGCGATGAAGCCGCGCCACCTTGAGCTTCGGCTCCAGCCGTTTCCAGACCGCGATGGCAATGTTCTCGGTGGTCGGAATGGTGGTGGCAAACTCCGGCACTTCCTTGTTCAGGAAGCGATGGTCGAGCGCGTCCAGCACCTCCGAATTGAGCACTTCCTTCAACTGCTTCAGGTCCACGACGAAGCCAGAGCGCGGGTCCACTTTGCCTTTGACCGTGACTTCGAGCGTGTAATTGTGGCCGTGACCGTGGGGATTCGCGCACTTACCGAAGACGCGCAGGTTCTCTTCCGGCGTGAACTCCGGATTGTGATAGTAATGCGAAGCGGAAAATTCGCATTTGCGCGTCAGATAGACCATTCGTGCTCTGTTACTCTGCCCGCGACGGCAACTCGGCTGCGATCTCGGCAGGTACCGTGTCCCTGCTACCAGCGTACTCTCTTCCCTTCCACGCCACGGTCCCATGCTTATAACAGAGTCGCGAGCGCAGCAAAAGATACGCAAACAACGGTGCGCCCAGCGGGGCCAGCAGCATGGATAGCCAGTCCGAATGCGCTCTCCGGACCCGGAGAGCAAATTTCGTTCACGTGGGCACGGCGATCAGCCCGCTGATCACCCCAGCTTTATACGCGCCCACAGCCGCGGCCACAATCGCCACCGATAGCGCCACGGTGCTCCCGAGGAATTCGATCATGCGCAAGGCGGCCAGCCGTCCAGGCGCGGGAAATAGCAGGGCGAGATTTTTTGTCCAGCCTTCTCGCATCTGCGCGAAGCTGCGGTACATGCGCGTGCACACCGCGTCACCGCCGAAGCGGAACCGCAACTTGCGGCCCGAACGCTTGACTGCGCGCGCCAGGGCAACGTCTTCCAGAAGGTCGCCCGCGACTGCGCTGTGCCCGCCGATGGCGTCATAGGCTTCGCGGCTGATCAGCAGATACTGTCCGTTGGCCGCTGCTGTCGCCGACGCGGGGTCGCAGACCTCGCGCGGCTTGTACTGGCACGCCAGCTCGGAAAAGACCAGCGGCATCAGTGCGCGCTGCGCCAGTCCGTGTAATTCCTGCTCGGGCGAGTAGGAGAGCAGTGCGGCCTGGTGCTCCCGGGCTTCAGCCACGCTGCGGGCCAGCGAGCCCGGCTTGTGGACAGTATCAGCGTCGGTGAACAGCAGCCATACACCGCGGGCGATTTTCGCTCCCATAAACGCTGCGTGCGACTTCCCTGTCCAGTGCGGCGGCAGCGGCCCGGCATCGAATACGCGGATCCCCGGGAACGATTCCGCGATGGCCCGCGTGCCATCCGTGGAGCCGTCATCCACCACGATGACTTCGAACGGGATGCCCGTTTGCGCCGTCAGTGAACGCAGGCACGCGCCCAGCGAAGCTTCCTCATCCCGTGCCGGGACGATCACCGACACCAGAGGCTCCGGCGAAGGCCCTGTACGTTCTGAAGTTGGCGAAGGCATCAACAATTCGTATTATAGAAAAGTGAATCGCTCGTTTCCCTTGATAATTGCCGTCCTGCTGATTCTTGCGCTAGCCGCCTGCGACAGAGGTTCTCGTCCGCCCGGGATCGGCACGGAGGCGCCGGACTTCACGTTGCAGTCGCCTGAGCGGACCGTCTCCCTGCATGACCTGCGCGGCAAAGTAGTGGTGCTGAACTTCTGGGCCACCTGGTGTCCGCCCTGCGTAGAAGAAATGCCCTCGCTGGTCGAGTTGCAGCGCAGGATGGGAAACCGCGTCACCGTGCTGGCGGTCAGCGTGGATGTGGACGACACCGCTTATCAGCGCTTCATCAAGAATCACAATGTCAATCTGTTGACGGTTCGTGACGACAAGCAGCGGAGCAACGCCCTTTTTGGCACCTATAAATTCCCGGAAACCTACGTCATTGACAAGAACGGCATCATACGCCGCAAGTTTATTGGAGCTGTAAACTGGAACCAGCCGGACATCGCAGAGTATCTGACCAAACTGGATGGAGGCTCGTAAGGTGGCATTATTCACGACCGGGTGGCACGGCCTTCAGGCCTCCGAAAATTGGCCAGAACCAATTCGGGGCTTCAGCCCCTGAGGTACATAGAACTTCAGATCACAAATTATTTCTTGCAAGTACCTCAACAGCCAAAGCCGAGCTATGCGATCAGAAATTGCAGGCTGAAGCTCTGCTCCACCCGTGAACGATTGCAATGCGGAAATTGAGCTATACCGGCGAGAAAGCGTGTCGTCTTGCATTGCTGATTTCAATTCTCCTGCTTTGCTCTGCTCTGCACGCACAAAATGGTCCACCTGTCATCACCGGCGCCACGCTCCCAAAGGCACTTGTCCGGTCCACATACAACTTCCGCTTGACTGCCGAAGGGGGCCTGCGCCCGCTTGCCTGGAGCATAGACGCAGGCGACCTGCCTGCCGGACTTACCCTCGATCCCGCCAGCGGCATGATCTCCGGCGTGCCGCGCAGGGTTGGCCTCTTCCGTTTCGAAGTCAAGGTGACCGATTCCAGCACGCCCGCGAAGGTGGCCAGGCGCGGGTTTTCGCTCGAGGTCAGCCCTGCCTTTGGGCTGCGCTGGACGCGTGCCCCAGCAGTGAATCAGGACAGGTTGGATGGAAGTCTGCAGGTCACCAATCACACCGCAGACGAAGTAGACCTCACGCTGATCGTGGTGGCGGTAAACGAGGTCGGCAAGGCCTTCGCGCTCGGGTATCAACACTTTGCTTTTCCCAGCGACAGCGAGCAGGAGGTCCCATTTGGTGCCACTCTGCCGCGCGGCTTTTACATCGTCCACGCTGATGCGGTGGGCGAAGTGCCGGATAAATACACCATCTATCGGGAAGCGCTCCAGAGCCGTCCCCTGGAGATAGAGTGAGGGGTCGCCTCGCATCGTTTGTCGTTCCCGACCTTCATATTGCAGTGTTATCATTCCGAGCGAATGCGAGGAATCCCTATTCCCTCCACAGTTCTTGATTCCTCGTCGGGCTCGCTGCGTTTGCCCTCTCGGAATGACACATTTTCTTCACTCAAGCGTTTCTGAAAAGCTGTACCCCAACAATGGCGTCATCCGGAGGGACCGACGGCCCGCCTTTGGCCGGCGGGCATCGAGGGATCTGCATTTCTTTCTGTGAATGCGCGGCGACTCAAATGCAGATGCCTCGACTCCCTACCCCTTCCCTTCCCATCGCTTCGCTCAGGGTCGGCGTCCGGTCGCTCGGCATGACACCTTCTCGGTACAGCCACGTGGAACAGCTCTGAAGCTGGCTGCTAAGTGCTGACGGCTGATCGCTAAGCCGCTCCTACAACTCCACCTTCCTCAACCGCAGCGCATTACTGATCACCGAGACGGAACTGAAGCTCATGGCTGCCGCCGCGATGATCGGGTTCAGCAATATGCCAATGAACGGATATAGCACGCCTGCCGCGATGGGCACGCCCAGGGCGTTATAGATAAACGCGAAGAACAGGTTTTCCCGGATATTGCGCATAGTCGCCCGGCTGAGCCGCCGCGCACGCACGATGCCGCGCAGGTCGCCCTTCAGCAGCGTCACCCCGCCGCTTTCCATCGCAACATCGGTTCCCGTGCCCATAGCGATGCCGACATCTGCTTGCGCCAGCGCGGGCGCGTCGTTGATGCCGTCTCCTGCCATGGCCACCACGCGTCCTTCGGCTTGCAGGCGCTTCACCACTTCCGATTTTTTCTCCGGCAGTATCTCGGCCTCGAACTTCTCGATACCGAGCTTTTTCGCCACCGCCTCAGCGGTGACGCGGCTGTCGCCTGTCAGCATGACTACGTGAACGCCCTCGGCCCGCAGCATTTGCATTGCTTCCGATGTGGACGCTTTGACCGGATCGGCCACTCCCAGCAATCCGGCGGGCTGGCCGTTCACGACAGCGAAGACAATGGTCTGGCCCTCGCGGCGCATTTGTTCCGCATATGTAAGGAGTTCGCCGGTTGAGACACCCAGTTCTTCCAGCATCTTTTCGTTGCCGACGGCGACCTCTATGCTATCAACCTGTCCCACCACACCCTTGCCGGTGAGCGAACGGAAATCTTGGACAGGCTGCAGGTCGACTTTCCTCTCCTGCGCGCCGGCCACAATTGCCGCCGCGACCGGATGCTCGCTGCCGCGTTCCAGGCTGGCAACGTAGCGCAGCAAGTCAGCTTCGCTGTTACCAGTCGCCGCGACCACCGATACCAGCCGCGGCTTGCCTTCCGTCAGGGTGCCGGTTTTGTCCACGACCAGGGTGTTGACCTTCTCCAGGATTTCCAGCGCTTCGGCGTTGCGGACCAGCACGCCCGCATGGGCGCCCCGGCCCGTGCCCACCATAATCGCCATTGGAGTCGCCAGTCCCAAAGCGCACGGACAGGCGATGATCAGCACCGCCACGGCATTTACCAGCGCGTAAGCCAGCCGGGGCTGCGGGCCGGCGATGGTCCACACGACGAACGTAGCTACGGCCGCCAGGATTACTGCAGGCACGAAATACGCCGACACCCGGTCGGCCAGCCGCTGGATGGGCGCGCGGCTGCGCTGCGCTTCGCTGACTAGGCGGACGATCTGCGCCAGCAGCGTCTCGGAGCCGACGCGCTGCGCCTCCATCACCAGCGATCCCGTGCTGTTGACGGTTGCGCCAATCACGCGGCTTCCCTTCTGTTTTTCCACGGAGATGGATTCACCGGTGATCATGGATTCATCCACGGCGCTGCTGCCCTCCAGCACCACTCCGTCCACCGGAATTTTTTCGCCGGGACGCACGCGCAGCCTGTCGCCCGGCTGCACGCGTTCCAGCGGGATGTCTTCTTCGCTACCCTCCGGGCGGACGATGCGCGCCATCTTCGGGCTGAGGTCGAGCAGGGAGCGGATAGCGCTGCTCGTGCGGCTGCGTGCCCGCAACTCCAGCACTTGGCCCAGCAGCACCAGGGCAACGATCGCGGCGGCGGCCTCGTAATAAACCTCGGCGGCCCCGTTCTTCAGGAATGCCTTTGGCAGCGCGCCTGGGAAGAGAGTGGCGAAGGCGCTATACAGATAGGCGACCCCCACTCCCATGCCGATCAGCGTGAACATGTTGGCGCTGCGGTTCTTGACGGAAGCCCAGGCTCGCTGGAAGAACGGCCATCCGCCCCAGAGCACTACTGGTGTCGCCAGCGCAAGCTGCACCCAGACCGTGACTCGCGCGGGGAACGCGTGTGCGAACGGGCCTGCCATGTGCAGCATGGCCAGCGCCAGCAGCGGGATTGTGAATATCACGCTCACCCAGAAGCGGCGGGTCATGTCGCGCAGCTCAGGATTTTCTTCCTCTGCGGTGACGGTGCGGGGTTCCAGGGCCATCCCGCAGATCGGGCACGTGCCCGGTTCCGGCCGCACAATCTGCGGGTGCATGGGGCAGACGTACTCTGTTTTTGTGGCTGGACCGGCTGCGACTTCAGGTTCCAGCGCCATGCCGCACTTGGGGCAGGCTCCCGGACCGAGTTGCCGCACCTCGGGATCCATGGGGCAGATGTACCAGCGCTGGGCCTCTGCGGTGCTGGCTTCCCGCGTCGGCACAGCAGATGCGGGTGTGACAGCTCCAATCTCCGCCACGCTTGCGGCCGGTTTGGGGGACAGATACTTCTCCGGATTAGCGCTGAATTTGGCGGCGCACGATTTTGAGCAGAAATAGTAAGTTGGTCCGTTGTGCTCGACGGTGGCCGCCGCCTTCTCGGGATTGACATCCATTCCGCAGACGGGGTCTTTCATAGTCACAGTCTTCGCGGCTGGTTTGGCACCGCCTCCGAGTTGCACCAGTCCGGAGCCCTGGACTGAGTTGTGCATGGTAGCCGCAGGAGCAGAGCGCAGGTAGCGCTCAGGACCGGCCTTAAATTTCTCCGCGCAGCCGGCACAGCAGAAATAATACGACTCGCCCTCGTGATCAAGTTTTGCCTTGGCCGTGGCCGGGGCTACATCCATGCCGCAAACAGGATCTTTGACTTTGGTTTGGCTGGGCACTTCGCCTCTCTTCCTACAGTTGGAGGTCACGTAAACCTAGGGATATCACCTACAGGTTGCCGGTTGTGAATCCGTGTATTAAATTCGAGAGGGTAAATACGCGTTTCATACTGATTCTACAGATTGCCAGCATTCCTGGAAGGATTCGCCATGACCGTAGTGGACGTCTGCTTTCGTTACGGAAACCACCCGGGGGAACGCGAGATGCGCGCCCTCGATACCGTGTGGGAGGTTTACGGCATCCGTCGCATTAAGTTGGACGAAAAGGAACACACCATCAGCGTCGAATACGATGCCACCCGCCTGAATGAGGATGTGGTTGCGGGTCTGCTGCGCCGCGCCGGAATTGACGTCAAAGAGAGGCTGGCGCTCCTGTAGAGCAGCAGCAAGCAGAGAACCACGCCCCGCCCCAGTCCTCGGCTCACACTTGCTGCCGGCGAGTGGTCGTCCTGTTTTGATTGCTCTGTGTCTCTGTGGTAGGTTTGCAGGTTTTCGCCAGGGGAGACAAAGCAAAAGGGGCGCTCAAGAAAACCTCTGGCCGAAGTTTATTCTCGAGAGCGCCCCTGTTGCGCGCCACTTCGTCTGCCATGGGTTAGAGCATCCTCGGTACCAATGTTTGCCTCATTGAAAACAAAGAGGATGCCGAAATTCTCAGGGCTGTCCGGCTGTAGGATTTGCCCCACACCGGGAAAGATTTACTCTGAAAATTTTGCCTTACCACAGCGCGGTCTCACACAGCGCCGGGAGTGCTTCGGCCGTGTGGCACAGCCGCCCTCGGCTGTGCGCAGTGGTAGCGCCGGCGTCTCCCCGGCTGTTGTGCGGGTGCCCTCGCCCGCAGCCGATTCCCGTCCTGTTCCCGCTCAGGATTTGGTGAGATTTAGCCGAAGCTCAGTTCGCAACAAAGCACGGAGGAAATTCAGAAAGGGTGTGGGGTCTTTGACTCGGATGTGACGGCGTTGTTCGATTGCACAATTCTTTCAGCTGCCGATACTTCCCGCCAGCACCAACCCCGGTGTAAGCTGCTCTGTAGATAGGTGTGGAGCATGTCAGAAAAATACGCTAAGAGTGACTCGGGCCAACCCAAATCGTACTGTGAAGAATTGGAACAAGTTCTGGAATCGTGGCCGCTTTACCGAAAGTACTCTTTTCAAGGGGGTAAAGTATTCATTTTGCCGACACGGTTACGATTAAGATGCGAGCGCTGCGGGGGAGAGCGCAACTGGGAAATCATGGTGCCTGCTGGTTCTGGTTCTGGTTCTCGAGTGCCTCCACCTCCGATCCCGGTTGGTCGTACGACTGCTCCCCCAACTGCGCTGGGCGGGTATGGACAAAGGGCGTACACGTGTCGTGATTGCGGGAAGGAGACAGTTACCTATTTCTACTGCTATTACTGGAAACTGGATGCGGATTCTTATTTCCTCAAGGTCGGTCAGCACCCGCCCCTGGGGATGGACCCGCCTGCTGAAATCGCCAAGAATTTGGATAAGGACGACTCTGACTTATACAGAAAGGCTTTGACTTCGCGCAACTTCGGGTATGGCATCGGTGCTCTTGCCTACCTGCGACGTATTGTCGAGAACAAGATGAACGATCTTCTCGATTTGATAGAGGAAGCCGTAAGGCAGGACGGAGGAGTCCCTGAGGAACTGAACAAGCTTGAAGAAGTAAAGAAAAGCTGGCGATTTGATGACAAGATCACCTATGCCGCCAAAGCATTGCCTGCACACCTAAGAAGAGATGGCATTAATCCTTTGGATTTTCTCCACGATTTGGCGAGCGAGGGGCTTCACCACGAGAACGAGGACAACTGCGTTGAGATATTCGATAGGTGCAAAAACGCCTTTGAGTACGTGTTTCGGCAACTTCGAGTTGAAATTGACGATGCCAAGGCATATATTGCAACGTTAAAGCCGACCCGTTGAAGCACACGCCGCGACGCCGAGATTATTGCGCAGAAGTCCCTTGGTTCCTGCCGGCGAGTGCCCTACCATCTCCTAAATACAATTGCGAGTGTGAGGCTAGATTTCATGCAGTTGGACCGCGATCTCGAAAAAATTGCTAACCTACGCTTCGACAAGGAAGTTCAACAGATCAATGATGACTCCGAGCAGGAGCGGCGGGAGACCGTTAATAAATTAGCGGCTCGTGGAATTGCAAATGGTGGCGCGATGTATCGCGCCATGATGGAACTCGCTGTCAAGCGTGCAAATCGTGCCTGCAAAGCTTTGGTCGATATTTGGACTGACCTTCTGGCCAGGAAGTATGGGAATCTCACATCGGAGCACGTCGATTTCATTTGCGGCAAAGCGGATCAAATCCTTGCCGCCTCAAAGCACATTTATTTGCCTTCCGGTTGCCTTCAGCAGGCACCGCAGGCCGCAATCCAAGGCGAGTTAAGTCGCAGAATCTCGTGCATCGCATCTGGAATTCGCAGGGACTTAGAGATAATTCGAAGGGAACAAGCGACTCTTCCTCCAGTTCGCAAAGAGAGGTCGGAAGTGACAAACATCTACCACTTGCATGGCCACAATAGTCGAGTGAACATCCATTCCACAGACATATCCGTCAACAATGTCAATCTTGCCGACACGGAAATATTTTCAACGCTCCGAGAGGCAGTTTCGTCGGGAATAGCGGATCTGGGCGAACAGAAGCTTATCTTGGAGAAACTGGCAGCTTTAGAGGCTGCAAACGGCAAGCCCAGTTTTGTGCAGCGGTATTCGGAGTTCATCAGCGCCGCTGCGGATCACATGACCCTCATATATCCATTCGTGCCAGCGCTGACAGAGATGATGCAGAAGACGCTCGGCGGTTGATGTTGGTCGGCTGTGGTGTCTTGCTAGTACCCTCACTGTTCTCTATACTAACTTTTGCGCGCCCTTAGCTCAGTTGGATAGAGCGACTGGCTACGAACCAGTAGGTCGGGAGTTCGAATCTCTCAGGGCGCGCCATTTCTTTTTTCCCGCCGGTATCAGAATTGTTCTTCCTCCTAATCTTGAAATAAGCTTCCCTCAGGGTAACGAGAGTGTCGGAAGATTGTGCCGTCGCGACGCCTGCATTATTCAGCGACGGGTGGAGCAGGCCTTCAGGCCTGCATGGAATGTCAATAACGATGCGGGCTTCAGCCCCTGAAGGTACATAGGCCCTGAGATCACAAAAGTTCGTCGCAGAAGTACCTCAGCGGCTAAAGCCGATGCTATTGTGATTAGGTAATGCAGGGCTGAAGCCCTGCTCCACCCGTGTATGCTGGGCTTCATGAATAACGCAGGCTGGCAGGACTCAATAGGCCTGTCGATTAACATAAAGGCCCGCATTCAATTCCCGCACGCGAAATCGCGTGTCAGGGACTCGGGTCGCGGGCTGCATCGGGATGGAGCATTCGATGACCGCAATAGAAGGCGTCCGATGACTGCAATGCTACTACGCATGGCCGCTGCTGTCCTGCTGCTGGGCGGGGCGGCAATGGCGCAAGAGGTCCGTTCAGCGCCAGCCCCTCAGCAGAATCCACAACAGACTCCAAACGGACAGGCAGTATCCGCAAAGCCGGAGCCGAAGGAAGAGCCGAAGCCGCCAGCAAAGCAAACCCAGGAAGGCCACCGGCGCATATTCGGAGTAATTCCGGCATATACGGCAACAGACCTGAAGAACGCGCCTCCGCTCACGCCCAAGCAAAAATTCGTGCTCTCGGCGCGGCAGGCCGTGGATCCGTTCGAGTGGGTGTTTGTGGGGATCGTGGCCGGCGTGGGCCAGGCAAGAAACTCTTATCCGGAATTCGGTCAGGGCGCCGAGGGATACGGCAAACGTTACGGCGCGGCCATGGCCGATCAGGCCGACACCAACTTCCTCAGCGTATTTCTTTATCCCACTTTGCTGAAGCAGGAGCCGCGCTACTTTCGTATGGGCGAAGGAAGCTTCAAGCATCGTCTCGGTTACGCGTTGAAAAAAGAATTTGTGACGCGATCGGACCGCGGCACGCGCCAGTTCAACTGGTCCAGCGTGCTGGGCGCATTGACTGCGGGCGCGATCTCCAACGCCTACTATCCTCCGCGCGACCGCGGCTTTGGTTCCACCATGGGCCGCGCCGGACTAGGCCTGATGTACGGTACGCTCGGCGGCCTTGGCGTGGAGTTCTGGCCCGATATCCAGCGCAAACTTTTCCCAGGCCATAACAAGAACAAGATATCCCCGCAAGCAGACGCGCCTGCGGACCATCCCTGTAAACTGGAAGCGGAACCCTGCGGCCCCCGGTGATTTGCCTGTAACCACTCCCGGCGTAAAGACATCAGTACTGGATCGTCATCATGAGCTTTCGACGGTTACTACTCGTCTGCGTTGCACAGATCGCACTTCTCGTGGCGCTCACGCCGCGCTGCCAGGCGCATGGCATGGTGGGTGATCGCATGTTCATCGAGCCGCTGTTCGCCGAAGACGCCAACATCAAGAACGAACTGGTTCTGCCGCGAGCCGAGTTTCTGCGCATGCCCGACGGCACCGTCCGCGCCTTCAGCTTTGGTCTGGAAAAGGAAATTGTGCACGACCGCCTGTCCGTCAGCGTAGAGCAGGACGTTTTATCAGTGCGCGATGAAGGACGAACCGCAACCGGCTTCGACAACCTGGAGTTTGGCGCAAAGTTCGCCGCCTACACCAATGAACGGCACGAATTCATTCTTTCGCCCGCGTTCAGCGTGTTGGTGCCAACCGGATCAGAGAAGGTTGCAGAACGGCACACCGCCTTGCATCCCGCCATCCTGTGGGCCAAGGGATTGGGTGATCTGCCGGTGCAATGGTTGCGTCCCTTCGCCGTGCAAGGCGATTTGGGATTGCACATCTCCGCCAGCGGAGAGCGCGAACGCGCCATTACCTACGACACCGTCCTTGTATACAGCCTTCCTTATCTCAATCACTTCGTCCGCAAAGCAGATAGCGCTTACAAAACGGAAGACACCCTGCGCCTGGGTACGTCCCTGAAGGCGATTCTCGGCGACCTGTTCCCTTGCGTCGAATTCAACGGTGAAACCCCCGTAAGCGGCACGTTCGGAAGCACCTCGACCTTCCTTCGCCCCGGACTGCTGTACATGGGCAAGTACATTCAAATGGGCGCGGCTGCCGACATACCGCTGCGCGTGGAATCGCCGTTTCGCGGCCGCGGCCCCGGCGCGGTCATCCTGATTGACCTCTTTCTCGACCGCATCAGCCCGGTGTTCGGATGGACGCCCTTCGGCAAACATCATTCGGACTAGGTTCTTCCCCCTGTTCTTGGTCTCATCATCCAACCAAATCCCCGCTTCGCACTTCCCACTCAACCTGAACGCAAAGAGGTGGAACATGGAAGTCACGGAGCGGGACCAGCGCGCCGCGGCCTGGCCGCCACTGCCGCTGCACGAATGGAAGGACACCTGCGCCACGCTGCACATGTGGACACAAATCGTCGGTAAAGTGCGCCTGGCGCTTACGCCGAAAGTCAATCATTGGTGGAACGTGCCCCTTTACGTCAGCGCACGAGGCCTGACCACGTCTCCCATTCCCTATCGAAACCGCGCATTCGAAGTGCAGTTCGATTTCATCAATCACGCCCTTACGATTGAAACCGCAGATGGACTGCTGTTTTCACATCACCTGCGGCCGCAGCCGGTGTCCACCTTCCATCGGGAGTTCATGGCGGCGCTGCGGTCGCTGGGAATCGAGGTGGTCACCCATCCCGTTCCGGTTGAAATCCCGAATCCCATCCCGTTCGAAGAAGACAATGTGCACGCGTCCTACGATGCCGAATATGCGAACCGCTTCTGGCGCATCCTGGTTACGACGGAAGCCATTCTCCAGGAATTCCGGGCGCGCTTTCTGGGAAAGTGCAGTCCGGTGCATTTCTTCTGGGGCAGCTTCGATCTGGCCGTGACGCGGTTTTCGGGACGGCGTGCACCCCAGCGTCCCGGGGCCGATGCGATCACGCGCGAAGCATATTCGCACGAGGTGATCAGCGCAGGATTCTGGCCCGGCGGCGGTGACGTGAAAGGACCCGCTTATTACTCCTACGCCGCTCCTGAGCCGCCAGGTTTCGCCACCACCCGTGTGCGGCCCGGCGGAGCGCGCTATGACCCGCAATTGAAGGAGTTCCTGCTCATGTACGACGACGTGCGGCAGGCGGACTCTCCGAGACTGGCGTTGCTCGATTTCCTGCAAAGCACGTATGAAGCGGGCGCCAACCTTGGCGACTGGGACCGGGCGGCACTGGAAGTCCCGGTCGCTGCAAGACCCATCCAAGAGGTGGCATAAACATGCGCAACCGCGGTTCCGGTTCGCGCAAATCAGAGGAGGCTGCTATGCCTTCGTGCAGTCATATGGACGAGATCAAAATCACTGAGACCGATAACCATGTCTGTGGAGATTGCGTAAAGACCGGAGATAAATGGGTGCATCTGCGCATGTGCCTTTCCTGCGGACATGTCGGCTGTTGCGATTCGTCCAAGAACAAGCATGCAACCAAACATTTCCACGAGACCAGCCACCCGCTGGTGCGCTCGGTCGAGCCGGGCGAGAGCTGGATCTGGTGTTACGTGGACAAAATCTATCCCGGCCAACTAGCGGCCTGACCAGCGCCAGCGTGTGGCGCAGCCGCCTCGGCTGCGCTTGCTTGCGTTTCGGCGCGCGCGTTCGCTCGCACACGCACTACGAAACCAGCGCCTCTCAAGATTCCCATAATGACGAAACTGTGCCTCGTATCACGAGGATTTGTGAGCCACTCCACTGACCCGGTGGGAGCCCGGAGCGAAGCTATACTTGGGTTGATCCTGGCGGGTAACACGGAGGGCAACATGGCACCAGAGAAGCGAGATGTGCCCGGTGTTGCTGACGAAAGACGCACAACCGCCAGCCAAGAGACTTTGTATTCCGCTCTAATGGTTAGTTTCGGGTTCGCACTCCTTCTTTTTGTACTCATAAGCGGAGCGGATTGGTTGGCCGCGCGCAAAGATGTCTCTCCACAGGTCGTGCTGGTTGCCAATGTTCTTGTAGCTGTCCTGGGCGGCTTGCTCCTGATGAAGGTAATGACCGCTGAACGTGCTCGTGTACTGGAGGCACGCGCACAGCACCAGGCCATGCTGCAACGCCTGGAGATGATCGCCGAACTGAACCACCACGTGCGCAATGCGCTGGAGATGATTCAGTTGTCAGCCCATACCACCCAGAATAAGGAACTCATCCAGAACATCCACACTTCCGTGACCCGCATACAGTGGGCTTTGCGCGAATTGCTGCCGCCAAACGGCGAACCGGAAGGCAAGGACTGAAAAGCAACCGCGGACCGCGTGGATCCAGAAACTGATTCGCTGAATAAGACAGCTCGGCGCTATCGGACAATTGCAGAAACCACAGAGGACACGGGAAAGGCAGAGGAAAATGATCTGCATTTCCTCCGTGTCCTCTGTGGTTAATGTTCTAACTCAAGCGCGCGCACACGGCCTTGGTTTCCGTGTACATTTCCAGCACATCGTGGCCCATCTCGCGGCCCCAGCCAGACTGCTTGTAGCCGCCGAACGGGAGCGCCGCGTCGAACACGTTGTAGCAATTGATCCACACCGTGCCTGCACGTAACTCCGATACCACTGTATGCGCCTTGGACAGATCGCGCGTCCAGACCGCTGCAGCCAGCCCGTAGGGCGAATCGTTGGCGCGCGTTATCAGTTCCCCGGGATCGCCGAACGGCATTGCGGTCACCACGGGACCAAAGATTTCCTCTTTCACGACCTTCATGTTCTCCGTCGTATCCACCAGGACCGTGGGCTCAACGAAGTAGCCCTTATCGCCGTACCGCTTGCCACCGACGATGGCCTTTGCGCCCTCAGCTTTCCCGGAATCCAGGTACCCGCAGACTCGCGTCAGTTGCTCTTCGGAAACCAGCGGGCCCATCTGTGTTCCCGCCACCATACCCGGTCCCAGCTTGATCTTCTTGGCGTGCGCGGCAACGCCGTCCACTACCTCGTCGAAAACGTCCTTCTCGACATAGAGACGTGACCCGGCGCAGCAGCACTGGCCGTGATTGAAGAAGATGGCGCTGGCAGCGCCAGGAATAGCGATGTCCATATTGGCGTCTTTGAACACCACGTTGGGCGACTTGCCGCCCAGCTCCAACGACACCTTCTTGAGGTTGCCGGCGGCGGCCTGGACAATCAGCTTGCCCACTTCCGTTGATCCGGTGAAAGCGACTTTATCCACTTCCGGATGCGCGGCCAGAGCGGCGCCGGCGGTCTCGCCATAACCGGGCACGATGTTGACAACTCCGTCCGGAAAGCCGGCTTCGGCAATCAGTTCACCCAATCGCAGCGCGGAAAGCGGCGTTTGCTCGGCTGGCTTGAGCACGACGGTACAGCCGGTAGCCAGTGCCGGACCCAGCTTCCATCCCGCCATCAGCAGCGGGAAATTCCACGGGATAATCTGCCCCACCACGCCGACCGGCTCGCGCAGGGTATAAGCAAAGTAGCGGCCCCGCGGCACCGAGACAGGTATGGTGTTGCCTTCGATCTTGGTGGCCCATCCGGCCATGTACCGGAACAGGTCTACGGTAAGGGGCACATCGGCAACGCGGGCCACGGCAACCGGCTTGCCATTATCGAGGCTCTCAAGTTGCGCAAATTCTTCCAGGTGACTTTCAATCAGGTCCGCCAGTTTCCACATCAGCCGCCCGCGTTCTGAGGCCGTCATTTTCCGCCAGGGACCGGTGTCGAACGCTGCGCGCGCAGCTTTCACGGCACGATTGATGTCTTCCCATCCAGCTTCCGCCACCCGGGCCAGTACTTCGCCCGTGGAAGGATCGTAGGTAGGAAATGTCTTACCGGATGCGGCGTCAACCCAGCGTCCGCCGATAAACAGTTGGCGCGGTGTGGACAGAAAACCGGCAACGCGCTGGTCGAGAGTGACTGGGGTTACTGCTACAGACATAGGCTCCTCTCCCTTCCATTTGTCCGTGTGATGTGTCCGAGTGACCGCTGATGGATGCTGCTGGTCAGAGCGTGCGCCCTGCGACAACAGAATTCCTCTCGAGGTCAAAGGTTGCTTGGGTGACGATGAACGTCCAGCATCCCCCACAGATGCCGAGACCCACAGCCGCTACATGCCGGGGCCGTGCAGCGAAGCTTATCACAGCCAGGGTTTGACCAGAGTGGGAACGTTCACGCCAGCGTTGCAAAAGTCTCACCCGTTCGTGTTACAGCATCCCGCCGCCCAGCAGATACTTTAGGATTGTCATTCTGAGGACGCCGAGCGAAGCAAACCGGCCTTTGCGCGTCATTCCGAGGACGGCGAGCGCGCGTGGGGGGAGCAGGCCTTTTAGGCCTGCATAGAGCAGGCAACAACGATGCTGGCTTCAGCCCCTGAGGTACATAGGCCCTCGGATCACAAGATGTTTGTCGCACAAGCACCTCAGCGGCTGAAGCCGCTGCTATTGCGTCAGACAATGCAGGGCTGAAAGCCCTGCTCCACCCGTGTGTCACGCTGGCTTTATGAATAATGCATGCGTAGGGGCGGCACGAATTGTCTGTGAAGGGAAATGGGAGCCCTGTAACATAAATTTCAACCCATGAAACGCATCCTGATTGCCACATCCAATCCCGGTAAGCTGCGCGACTTCGCCGCCGCGGCTGCTCCCTTTGACATTGAGATCGCGCCGGTTCCAGATATCAGATCCCTCCCTCCCGCTCGGGAAGATGCACCCACCTTTGAAGCCAACGCCTGCAAGAAGGCTGAACACTATAGCCGCTACGTTCCCGGAGAAAACGTACTGGCCGACGACTCAGGACTGTCGGTTGATGCCTTGGACGGCGCGCCTGGCGTTCGCTCTGCACGCTATGCTGCTGACGCTGGAGCCCTGGAGGTATCCGCCAATGCCATCGATGCAGCCAATAACCGCCGGCTCCTGAAAGAAATGTCAGAAGTGGAAGACCACCACCGCGGGGCCGCATTCGTGTGCTGCATCGCCGTGGCCCGGAACGGGCGCACCGTGGCCTGTTTTCGCGGACAGGTAAATGGGATCATCTTGCGCGAACTGCGCGGCAGCGGCGGATTCGGCTATGACCCGCTCTTCTACGTTCCAACTCTCGGCAAGACCTTTGCAGAAGTGACGGCAGAGGAGAAGGCGTCACTGAGCCACCGAGGGCAGGCCTTCCGCAAGTTCCTCCAGTGGTACGCCGCGCAACCCGAGAACGAAATGGTTTCCAGATCGGCGTCGAGCCAGACCTGTTAGCGAGGCGGGGCGCCAAATGCCGGTGCAGCGAGTTTTCGTGGCTGTACGCGTACGCCACCGGGATGACTAGCGCGCGCGGTGGAGCGGCGGCTGAGCGAGGACCTAGCGTTCCGCTATCTGGCGGCCGGCGAGCGGGTGGACAACTGGACACTGTCGGCGTTGGCGGATACTTGAAGCCCTGCTCCACCCACAATCCAAACTGAAGGTTTCCTCCACCCGCAAAGCAAACCTGGGGTCCGCTCAGCAGAGGGCGAGCCGTCTCGCTAGCCGTTATGTGCGGCCGATGAAGATCAGCTCAACCTGGGGCAAAAATCGCGGCTTGGCAGTTTCGGGCGATGGTTTTGCCCCAGTCACACCGCCTGCAACCTGAGCCGATTTGCGCCCCTGCTCTGCGCTTTGTCACTGTTGATTGTGACGCAGCGCACGCAACTGTATAGAATTCTTGACACTGCTCACTCTGAAAACCATAATTTCAATTGTTGCTCTAATCACAATCCAAGGAGCCATTCCGTGGCGACATTGGTAACTCGTCCGGGCGAGGCCACCGCGCGCAGGATTCCCGCGGGGATCGCGCCTCTGCGCGCCGGGCAAGGCTGTTCGTTCGTGCTGCGCCGCCTGCATTCGCTGAGCGGCATCTTCCCGATCGCCTTCTTCCTGCTGGAGCATTTTGTCTCAAACGCGATAGGCGTCAACGGGCCCAAAGCTTACAACAAGCAAGTAGAACTCCTGACCACCTTACCCTTTGTAGTAGGCCTTGAGGTCGTCTTCATTTACATCCCCCTCCTGTATCACTCTCTGTACGGGTTTTACATCTGGTATCGCGGGGAGTCGAATGTCGGCAACTACACCTTTGTTGGAAACTGGTTCTACACGATTCAGAGGTGGAGTGGCGCGATCGCGTTCTTCTACATGGCATACCACACCTACACCATGCGGTTTTCGGGGCCCCACATCATCGGCAACCCGCAAATTGCGTTCGCCAAGGTGCAGCATGAACTGGTGGGCAATCCCTTGCTGATCGCCTTCTATGCCATCGGTATCGTCTGCGCTTCCTGGCATTTGGGTGCGGGCATCTGGCTGTTCTGTGCAAAATGGGGGATCACCACCGGCGATCGGGCGCGGCATCGCTTCGCCTACATTTGTGGAGCCGTCGGGGTGGTTTTTGTGGTCATGGGACTGGTTGCCCTGGTGGCCTTCGTTTCCACGCCATTGCAGCCCCTTACCGAGGCTACGCACGCGCTTTTGAACCACTAATCTTCTTGGGGCGGCCGGAGCCGCCAATGGACTTCTAAAACAATGGCAGCTAATCCTCGAATCATCGTAGTCGGTGGCGGACTCGCGGGTCTGTCCGCCTGCATCAAGATCGCCGAGATGGGCGGCACGGTGGACCTGTTTTCCAGCGTGTCGGTGAAGCGTTCCCACTCGGTATGCGCCCAGGGCGGCATTAATGCGGCCAAGAACCTGAAAGGCGAAGGCGATTCCACCTGGCAGCACTTCGACGACACCGTCTACGGCGGCGACTTCCTCGCCAATCAGCCGCCGGTGAAGACCATGTGTGATCAGGCGCCCGGAATCATTGACCTGCTGGATCGCATGGGCGTTCCCTTCAACCGCACTCCCGAGGGCTTGCTCGACTTCCGCCGTTTCGGCGGCACGCTCTACAACCGTACTGCGTTCGCCGGCGCGACCACCGGCCAGCAACTGCTCTACGCGCTCGACGAGCAGGTACGCCGGTACGAAGCCGAAGGCAAGATCAAGAAGTACGAGTATTGGGAATTCCTTTCCGGCGTAATTGATCCCCAGGGCGTCTGCCGCGGCATCTGCGCCATGGACGCGCGTTCCATGGAGGTCGTCACCTTCCCCGGTGACGCCGTTATCATTGCAACCGGCGGCATCGGCGCCATTTTCGGCAAGTCCACCAACTCGGTGAACTGCACCGGTTCGCCGCAGTCCGCCCTGTATCAGCAGGGCGCTTATTACGCCAACGGCGAAATGATCCAGGTGCACCCGACCTGTGTCCCCGGCGAAGACAAGCTGCGCCTGATGTCGGAATCGGCCCGCGGTGAAGGCGGCCGTGTGTGGGTACCCAAGAAACCCGGTGACACTCGCAATCCCAAGAGCATTCCGGAAAACGAGCGCTGGTACTTCCTCGAAGAGTGGTATCCCAAGTACGGCAACCTGGTGCCGCGCGACGTTGCCACCCGCGCCATCTTCAAGGTCGTTTTCGAATACAACCTTGGCGTGGACGGCCAGCCCATGGTCTACCTCGACCTGTCGCACATTGACAGTAAAATCCTGGACCGCAAGCTGGAAGGCATCCTCGAGATTTACGAGAAATTCGTCGGTGACGATCCGCGCCACGTGCCCATGAAGATCTTCCCGGGCATGCACTACACCATGGGCGGCCTCTGGGTCGATTATTGTCAGGCGACGAATATTCCTGGTTTGTATGCCGCCGGCGAGTGCGATTATTCCATCCACGGCGCGAACCGGCTGGGGGCGAACTCGCTGCTGTCCTGCATTTACGGCGGCTTCGTGGCCGGGCCGGAAGCGGTGAAGTACGCACGCAATTCCAAGTCGGAAGCCGCCAACGGCTGCTTCGAGGCGGAAAAGAAGCGCCAGGAAGAGTTCAACCAGAAGCTGATGAAGGCCGACGGCAACGAGAACCCCTTCAAGCTGTGGCGCGAGTTGGGCGAAGTCATGACGAAGAACGTCACCGTGATTCGCTACAACAAGAACCTTCAGGAGACCGACCCGAAGATCTGCGAGCTGCTGGAGCGGTTCAACCGCGTGAATCTAAGCGACAAGACCACGTGGACGAACAGCACCTTCATCTTCACCCGTCAGCTTTACAACATGATGCAGTTGGCACGGGTGATCACGCAGGGCGCGTTGCTGCGCAATGAGTCGCGCGGATCGCATTACAAGCCGGAGTTCCCGGAACGCGATGACGCCAACTTCCTGAAGACGACCAAGGCGTATTTTGCGGCCGATGCCGACGAGCCGCGGTTCGAGTTCGAACCCGTGGATACGTCGCTGATTGCGCCGCGTACGCGGAAGTACTGAGTGGGTATTGTGCCTTCAAGCAGTGAGCGGCAGCAGGATTCGGGCGCCACAAGAAAGATCAGCATCCGCCTGGTGTTGATTAGCGGTGGGGTGCTGCTGGCAATCGCCGGGTGGGCACTGCATCGTGACGTGATCGCCTACGCCGGTCTCGTGCTGGTCCTGGCCGCAAGCTTGATTGCGGGCGGAGGCACGTGAGGGATCAATCGCAGGCCCGGTGGGCGCTGCTGAAGACTGGTTTCTGGTTGCGAGTTTCTGGTTTGCAGTTTGATCCAACGGCCTAGAGCTGTTGACCGGAACCTGATCCGAAACCGCTGTTCTCATAACCGGCTTGCGGCCCCTCGGGCCAAGAGCTGAGAGGGAAAAGCTAAGAGCTAAAACATGGCCAATAAAACCGTCATTTTCAAAATCAAGCGCCAGGATGCTCCTGACACCAAACCGTACTGGGAAGAGTTCGAGCTACCCTGGAAGCCAGGCATGAACGTCACTTCTTCCCTGATGGACATTGCCGTCAATCCGGTCACCCGTGACGGCAAGCCTTCCCGCCCCATCGTCTACGACTCCAATTGCCTGGAAGAGGTCTGCGGCTCCTGCGCCATGCTCATCAATGGCAGGGCGCGCATGGCCTGCTCGGCGTTGATTGACCAGCTCGAGAAGCCCATTGTGCTGGAGCCGTTCACCAAATTCCCGGTGGTGCGTGATCTGGCGGTGGACCGCAGCGTTCTGTTCGAAAACCTGAAGATCGTCAAGGCGTGGGTGCCGGTGGACGGCAGCTACGACCTCGGAGCCGGGCCGCGCATGACGGCGGAGGAGCAGGAAACCGCTTATCCGCTGTCGCGCTGCATTTCCTGCTGCTGCTGCATGGAAGCCTGCCCGCAGTTCAACGAGTCCACCGGGTTCGTGGGCGCGGCAACGATTTCGCAGGTGCGCCTGTTCAACACCCATCCCACGGGCAAGGCGCTCAAGCGGGAACGTCTGGCGGCCCTGATGGGCGACGGCGGTATCCAGGAATGCGGCTATGCGCAGAACTGCGTTGAGGTCTGCCCGAAAGACATTCCGTTGACGCGCTCCATTTCGAACGTGGCCGGCGAGGTGATGAAGCAGGCGATCGGCGACTTCTTCCGGCTGTAAGGTTGCGGCCGTGAGCGTCTGAGCGTGTTGCCCACATCTGCTGCGCAGATGTGGCTACCCTTGATTTCATAGAGACGTAGCTTTGCTACGTCTCTTTCTTTCTCATTTCGCCATTCGCTTGCCGAGAAAAATCGCGCTGGACCTGCGACTGGGGCCGATGTCCCGCTTCTGTTCACGATCTTCCACTATCGGCAGTATCGGCGCAAACGGCGGCCATCTTGCGTCTTGATTCTCGGATAATTGATAGTGGCGCCCGAAGCGATCCGTTACCGCGGTTCAAGATCGGATTTGAGTGCCGCCAGCTTTGCCAAGAGCTCTTCTGGATCAACGGGCTTCGCGAGCAGTTCCCACGAACATCCTTGATTGCGGGCGTCGCGGATCAACCCGTTTGTAGCTGCCTGTCCTGAAAACAAAATGATCCGGCAAGTTGGATGTTGGGCTAGGATTCTACGGCAAGTCTCAATCCCGTTTGCCCCAGGCATGATCACATCGCAGATGATGACGTCTGGCAAAAACGATTCGATTTGGGACAAGGCGGCTGCCCCATCGTAAGCGGCGGTTGCGTCGTAGCCCGCGTATCGCAAAATAAGGACCAAAGTATCAGCGAGGGGCTTTTCGTCATCAATAACAAGAACACGCATGAGGCGAGCCATTTTGGGCTAGGCGGCGGACTCGGGCCACACGGCTTTCGATTCGTCCGGTTGATATGAAGGCAAGAACACAGATACAACCGTTCCACTCCTCTCTTTCGCATCAGAACTCCTTAGGCTCATGGAGCCTCCGTGCTTGGAAACGATGCCCTGGATCACCCAGAGCCCAAGCCCTGTACCTTTATGGGACTTAGTAGTGAAGAACGGTTCGAAGATTCTCGAGCGGTGTTGTTTGGGGATACCGCATCCAGAATCGCCGATGGTGAGGCGCACGCCCTTTATGGTCCTTCGCCTCCAATCGAATGATGCGTGCATCGCTATACTCAACCGTCCGCCCTGCGGCATCGCCTCCAGCGCGTTCAGCAGCAAGTTGTCTATGACCTGGCGGACTTCATCCGGGAACCCGACCAGGGACATTCCCTCATCCAGCTTTGACTTCAAGTCAATACCTGCTTGTCGAAACTTGTGGTCGAAGATTTGCAGAGATTCCTTGAGGATGCTGGATAAATCCATTTCCTGTGGGGTCGTTCCCACACGGTAGTACGACAAGCTTTGCTTGACAATGCGGGATACGCGTGCCAACTCCCTCGCAGCCGTGGTCACCAAGTTGCGCGATGATTCGTTGAGGTTGGAATCCTCTTTGAGGAGAAACAGGGCGTTCGTAATCGACGACAAGGGATTATTGATTTCGTGGGCCATCGAAGCAGCAAGCTGGCCGGCCGCGGCTATTTTCTCCGCCCTGCGTAACCGCCGCTCCTGCTCGCGCGCCTCCGATTCCGCTCGCTTGCGCTCGGTGATGTCTCGCACAATTTCCGATGCCCCCACGATCGCGCCGCGCTCATCGATGATAGGAGAAACCGTGAGCGACATCTGCAGCAGCCTGCCGTCTTTGCCTTGGCGCACCGTTTCATAATGTTCGACAGCTTCGCCCCGGCGGATGCGTTCGTGAATCATATGCTCTTCATGGCCGTGGCCGGCCGGAACGAGCATGCTGGCCGGTTGGCCGACCGCTTCGCGCGTGGTGTAACCAAAGATTCGTTCCGCGGCGGGATTCCAGGTAATAATGGCGCCATTGAGATCCAAGCTGATGATCGCATCATCGGAGGAAGCCACGATCGCTGCCGCCTCCGCGTATTGCCGGGCGCGGTAGTGCTCTCGCAACACAGCGTCTCCCAGCACTTGCAGCAGCTCGCCAAGCACAATTAACCGGTTCTGGGGCACGGGCTTTTGGCGCCGCGCTACCTGCCAAACCCGATCGAACGGGAGGTTAGCCTGCCGCGCCAGGCGTTGAATCTCGGCTACCTGGAAGAAGTCAACGAATGCGTATCCCCCCACCGCCACTCCGACAGTCTTGTCCTCCAGCACCAACGACGTTCCCACTACCGTCAAACCGTGAAACTGCGACACGATAATCGCTGGGCGGGAGCTATGGTTCTGCGCCAGGCAGCGGCGGACGCATTCCGCAGAAATTCCGGGATCGTAGCCGGTTTCCTTGAACAACTGGAACAAAGGGGTGGGATGAATGGGGCCGACGAGCGCGCGCTCCTGAGCGTCAAACAAGTTGACGGTCAGGTGGGCAGCGCTGGCGTATTTTTCCAGCGCGGCCTGCCAGACTTCAGAGCTGAAGAGCTGGTCACTGGAGGCCATATATCATGAGGGCCCTGTCTTCCGAGTTGGCGTGCGCTGCCGCAAAACCCTGTGACGCTCGGGCGATCGCGACACGAGTCCAGCGTAGCCGGAGAACGGGACAGGGGGCACCAATGCCCGCAACTCGCGCGGGAGCACGCGCAGGCCCTTGCCGTTCAGAATCTCACATTCATGGGTGACGCGCTCCACTGGATTGGCGCGCATCTTGGCCACCGTCAAGCCAAGGCGGAAGGTGTCGCCGGTCTCCACCCAGTTCATCAGGATGATGTTGTCCACCAGAGAACTCATCGCAAATTCGCCTGAAATGGAGGACATCCCCAGCATCTCCGGATTTTCGTGGTTGTACACAGCGGCAAGCTGATGCTCTTTCATCAGGGCCACCATGGCGTGAAAGAAATCGCGAAAAAGCCTCCCCTCCGTCCCCAGCGCCGTACCATAAGTAGACAGGCTGTCGATAATCACGCGCTTAGGCTTGAACTCCTCAACCACCTTCTCGATCTCATGAAAATGTACATCCACCTCGAGTTCCTGCGGTGGTTCGTATTCCACACGAATCAGGCCCCGATCGATTTCGCGGCCAAGATCTATGCCAATACTGGCGGCGTTGCGCACGATCTGTGGTACCTGCTCGTCGAGGCTGAGCATGAGACTGCGTTCGCCACGCCGTGCCCCCTCCGCGATGAACTGAAGTCCCATAACGCTTTTGCCGACGCCGGAGATACCAACCACAACGGTAGTGCTGCCGAGGAAGTAACCTCCGTTGGTGATTTCGTCAAGGCCGGGGATGCCCGTCGCGATCCGGGTTGTCGGATCGAAGGCGGCCGCGCGGTCGCGGCGCGCCCCGCGAGGCGCTTGGACACGACGGTAGACGTGGAGACCCGAACCGTCAAGGATGCGGAAGGTATGCCGCCCCATTTGGTAGTACTGGCCGCGTGATTTCACAATTTCAATCGATCGGCTTACGGCGCGTTCGGCGGGCTCCATCCGAAGGCGGATAACGGTATCGGCAATGGATTCCTCGGGAATCGAGGTGGGTAAATCCGGGTTGTGCGCCGCCGCTTCTACCGCTAAAAGCGCGGTGAGGTCTTCCCGCTGCAAGCCCTCCGCCAACACATGAAAGGCGGAGCGCGTTTCCGAGGTACCGTTCCCTCCGACCAGCCGCGCCACCCCATCGATGAATATGCGGCGGGCGCCAATGCTGGAGGCTTCGGAGAGAAGAACGCTGTCTGCCTGTTGAAGCTCTTGCCGCAACACGTCCCGGGTAGTGAACACGATCTTCAGGCGGCCCTGCCGCTCCAGCTCGGCAAGATCCCAGCCGAAACGCAGCGCGTCGCGGGTAATCTTGTCTGGTGAGACTTCAAATAAGACGATGATGCCGGGTTCGCCGAACTGGCTGGCGCCACGGTACACGAATTCGACGCCCAGTGTTGTCTTGCCGGTGCCTATCTCCCCTTCCACCAAGATCACGTTGCTACGTGGGATTCCCCCGGACAGGATGTCATCGAGCCCGGCAACGCCGGTCTTAACGAGATCAGGTTCAGGCATAGAGCCTCCAGCTTCGAGCGTCAAGCGCTCTGCGCCAGCCGCAGTTTTTGTTTGGCTTCGCGCTCTGTGCGCGACCGGCCTGCATTCAAGGTTTCGAGTACTTCCCTTCTTCCCTGGCGCGTAGACGCCAATTTGAGGAGCGCCTTCAAGCCTTCCCCTTGAGGACCGTTGAGCACGAGAAGATACATGCGCGCCGCGTGCATAGGATTCTGGGTCCGCTCCACCAGCCCAGCAGTAATGAAGGCGTCGAGCGATTTGGCGACTTGGTTCATGTCGTGGCCCACAAAAGCGGCAAGCTTCTCGGTGGTCAACATGGTGCGGGGATGTCTATACAAAAACACCAGCAGATCGAGTGCGCAGGCGCTCGTGATCAATGGAGTGCGGACGAGCAGCCGCTTGGTCTCTTCCGCCCGCCGTCGGTCATTCAATGGTTTAGAGATGTGAGCCTCCCGAATAGCCCATTCGAAGGGAGGGACCCGCGGTTTTAGATGCACTCTGCCGCAGAAGAAGAGTACACCCAAGTCTGGCCTGCGGCAACCGGGATGCCAAATCCGTTCCGGCCACGGATATTAACGGACTTTCAAGTGCAAGTGCCACAACGGACTTATGAGATGGGTTGTAGCCTGGATTCTTGATGAACGGGTGGAACAGGCCTTCAGGCCTGCGTGCATGTGCTGTAGATACACGGGCCTCAGCCCCTGCGAGTGGGAACTCTTTTGGCCTAGTGACTGTCGGGATCGAACCGGAACTCCACCGTGCTGGTGGATTCGGTCGCCGCGGGAGCGTATTTCCATTTCTTGACCGCTTCGAGGGCAAAATCAGCCAGGACCTGGTTGCCGCCGACCACTGAAGCTTTCTTGACTGTGCCCGCGGGCGTGATAACAATCTCAATTCTGACGACGCCGCCGATATGGTGCTGTTTCAGGATGGTCGGGTATCTGGGGGCTGTATAGGACACCCGTTGCCGCTGCACCTCAGCAGCGCCAAGCTGGCCCAGAGCCAAAATGAGGAATGCCCCGAGCAGTGCAGAGCAAACGAAACAACGTTTCCTCCAGTTGTTCTTCGTCATGGAACACCCGCTTTTCTTCAGAAACCCATGACGCGCCGCCATCCAGTCACGCCCTGTTTCTTGCTGCCAAGAAGTGGCGACATCATGGCGCATTTCCCAAGGAACGTATACAGCACGAAAGTAACTGTCGCTTGGAACCTATTTACCGCAGAGACGCAGAGAAAAGGAAAAAATGGGCCACGGATTAACACGGATGCTCACGGATTAAGACCGGAAGAATAAATCAGAAATCTGTGTTGCCGGACTTTCTAATGTGTTTCAGACTCGCGTCCAGGGATTTGCCGGCAACTGAACGCGTTCCCCTTGGTAGCGGGCCGAGCAGCAACCGCCAGGCCTCGCGGAACTGTTCGAACTGGCCGACACCGGTAGTATGCGGATACAAATGAATGTTTGTGCGGCACCGAAGCACCTTAACCGGGATGATGTACCAGACGTCCTCTGGGCCGACGTAAGCGGCCACGAAATCTATCTCGCGCGCGGTGTACGGCCGGCGCTGGCTGGTAAAGGACACCTGAATGGAATAGTTGTTTTCGGCGCAAACGGTGGTTGACTTGACTTGAATGCGCGCGAGCCGCCCTTGGTATTCGCTGATGACGTCGTAGGGAGCACTGTCGCCGAGGGGTTTGGAAAGCCTCAGGCCTTGACAGGTGGCTTTGTAGAAAAAATACACTTCGGCTGCTTCACCCTTTGCTTTGGGGTGAAGCGCCGTCTTTCTCATCCTTAATTCCAGAATAGCAAATTGGAGGGGGTAAAAGTGACATCGCGACAAGAAATATATTTCCGTTGCTCTCAGCGACTTAGGCGGAAAATGACAATTTTTGTCTCTTGACAATAGCTTTAAGAAAACGAAGAAGATGTGGGGAAACATAGGGACTGAGTTCGCCACCCGTCCAAAGTTACGATAAGGGCTGTCCAGGACAACTACGAATGATCAGCAAATCCCTCGCGATCTCCACCCCAGAACGCGCAACATCGACGCGTTCCGGGGACCCGGAGCCCGCTCGGGATGACAAAAATAAAGCCGTTAAGGTCGCTACTGAAGAGTATGTGTGAGAACGGTGCCGTTCCTACGCTCGCTCAGCATGACAGCAACTGGGATTTTGCGAGGTGCACAGACGACCGTGAAGCAGATGACACCCGGCGGGAGGAACCTGTAACCTGATAGTTGAATTGTGCGTCTGAATCGGAAGTCTGAAAGGAATACGCATGGCACGTGAACCCGGAACCTACGCCACCTTCGACACCACTCAAGGCACCATCGTCTGCCGCCTGTTCGAAAGCGATGCTCCCAAGACCGTGCAGAACTTCGTTGAACTGGCGGAAGGCAAGCGCGAGTGGAAAGACGCCGTGAGCGGCAAGAAGGGCCCCGGCCCGCTTTATAACGGAACAATCTTTCACCGGGTCATCCCCAATTTCATGATCCAGGGAGGCGATCCCAGCGGTACGGGCATGGGCGGTCCCGGCTACAAGTTCGAGGACGAGACCAAGGGTTCTCCTTACAAATTCGACAGGGCGGGGAAACTGGCGATGGCGAACGCCGGTCCGAACACCAACGGCAGCCAGTTCTTCATCACGGTTGCGCCTGCGCCGTGGCTGACCGGCAATCACACCATTTTTGGTGAAGTGGTCGAGGGCCAGGACGTGGCGGACAAGATCGCCAACGCGCCCCGCAACCGCCAGGACCGGCCCAACACGGAAATCAAAATCAATTCGGTGCGGATCGAGCGGGTGTAGCGTGTTCAATACCTGGGCCTGGATTCTGCTGGGAGCGATCATCCTGCTGTTGCTGCTGCGGCGGGTCATTTATCGCCGCCGCGATGATCCGTCCGAGCAGGTCCGCTACATGATCAGGTCGTCGGAGGCGCCCAGCACAGCCCAGCAACTGGGTGCGAAGTCCGGGCTGCAGATCGTGCGCTATTACTTTCGCAATACTGAGGCGGAACACGGTCCGCCCGACCACGACGTGTTCTACGACGAGTTGTTCATTGACCTGAAAGATCCGGAAAGCGGACAGACCTGGCAGAATTCCATACATGTGGCCACGCCGCGCGGGCTGGACCGCGCCATGGTCGAGGAACATTGGGATTCGGTGATCGGTACGGAGTTGCTCATCGTCCGCCGCTACGATCTGCAAACCATTCTGAACGGCGCTATTGACCACCTTCAGGAGATCTATGAAGTTCAGCTCCAATTTCTGAACCGTCCGCCGCAGGAGAAGCCGGACCTGATTGGGTGATTTGTAATTTTGTAATTTGCACGAGGACGAAGCGAGACACCTGCTTTTCACCCTTCTACACTGGAAAGCAGATGCCTTGTCGGACTGGCGCCTCGTCACGACATTAGAGCGATTTAGGTATTGGTGTAGCCCCCAAAATCCCTCAGCGGCTAAACAGGCTGCTGAAAAAAGCCCGAAGTTGTCATTTCGAGGCTTCGCGAAGGGAAGACGAGGAATCCCTATTGCAACCACGCTCCTTGATAGCAAAGGGATTCCTCGGCCGCCTCGCTTCCACCCCAGCACGCCAACATCAGGCGTGCTGGGGA
>JBHGAZ010000024.1:0-57941 GCA_041946765.1 Terriglobales bacterium | reverse complement strand
AACGATGCGGGCTTCAGCCCCTGAGGTACATAGGCCCTGAGATCACAAAGTGTTCGTCGCAGAAGTACCTCAGCGCCTAAAGCCGATGCTATTGCGATAACGCAGGCTACGGTCCCAAGGCTGACGAGCTGGGCTAGCAGCGCAAGTCCCTGCGGGACTGACCACGGTTCAATCACCCGATAATTTACTTCTTGGGGCGGACGTTCACCACCGCTTGCATCCCGCTGGCGGGTACGGTCCGCATGTTGGCGTCGCGCACTCCGGCGCGCGTGATAGCCACCGTGGATTCCCCGGGGCTTTTTGCCATGAAGGTCAAAGTAAAGACAGAGCCCTCTCCCGAGGCTCCGCCGCTGTTAGGTGGACGCGTCGCCGTGAGCTGCATGACCCCGGTCACCGGATCGTCGCGATGCACCAGCGCCACCGGCAATCCTCCCTGCGCCAGGAAGCCGCCATTGGTGACATTCAGCAGTTCCAGCACCTTGGGGTCATATTGCAGTTGCAGCGGCACCGAGTAAATGTTCTGCGCGCCGCTGATGTTGATATCCACGGTGAAGGTCGAGCCGACGGTCTGGTTCAACTCCGTTGGGCTGAACGACAAGCTCACCGGCACATTCGCCGTCGCGCTCGGAGCCGCGCCCGGAACCGGAGCCGCGCCTGGTGCGGCTGGTCCGCCTGTCGGTGGCTGCGGAGAAGGAGGTGGTGGCGTCACGCCCGGCGTTGGCGCGGGTTGTGGCGGCGCGGGCGCCGGTGCCTGCGGCGGAGCTGGAGCGGCCGAAGGCTCCAGGTAAATCGAAGTTGCCGTGCCGATGTCCAGCGGGCGCAAGTTCAGGCTCGTCAGCTCCTGTCCGCGCACGATGTGCGGTATCAGCGCAAATACGATTTCGTTCTGATGTTTTTCCGTGTGCTCCGAGCTGACGAAGTACTTCAGGATGGGGATCTGGCTGAAAAATGGCCAGCCGTTGAGCGCCTTGATGTCCTGGTCCTCCAGGATGCCGCCCATCAGGTTGACCTCGCCTTCTTTCAGCCGGATTTCGTGTTCGATCTTGCGCTGCCCGATCACCGGCTGATCAATGCCGCCGATGTTCACATGCGACGTCACCGAGGAAACATCCAGCGCAATTTTCAAGGTCACCTCGCGCGCAGCGTGAATGCGTGGCGTGATGTCAATGTTCACACCCACGTCGAGGTACTGAAACTGCGTGTTGACCAGCGGGTTGATGCCCACGCCGCCGATGCCCGGCTGAAACGAGCCCGTCGCTACGGGCACGCGGTCGCCGATTTTCAGCGTCGCTTTCTGCCCGTCCAGAGCGCGAATTTCCGGGTTCTGGATGATCTTGGTGCTGCTGTCGGTGAAGAGGAAATTGACCGTCGCCGGTGGAATGGTGACGTTGAAGTCTTTGGCCGTCAGGTTGCCGATGCGGTTCAGATTGATGGTGTTCGTGCTTGTGGTAGTAGTGCTGGTGCCGGTGGTGCTGGTGCCGGTTGTCGGCAGGTTGCTGTTCAGCGCGACGGTGGCGGTCTGTGGCCACTGGATGCCGAGATCACGCAGTTTGTCGCGCCGTATCTGCATGACCGCCACTTCGACGATCACTTCCGGCTTGGCCTTATCGAGATCGCCGATCAGCTTCTCGGCCAGCGCGATCTGGTCCGGAGTGCCGCGCACCACGATAGCGCCCTGGCTGGGCACCTGGGTGATGCGGCTGACCTCCAGGATGGTGCGCATGGTGTTGACCACGTCCTGCAATTCCGTGGGCTGCGACAGGTTCGACAGATAGAACGTCTTCAGAACGTTCTGCTGCAGTTCCTTGCGCTTGCTGGGAGTATCGGCGGCGACAAAAATCGTATTGCTGGTCACCGGGCGCCAGAAGGTCTTCGATTCCAGGGCCACCAGGTAAAGTGCCTGCCTCAGCGTCACCCCGTTCAATTCGACATGAATGCGGCGCGAGGTGTAATCCGGGTCGAACAGCACGTTGATGCCCGCCAGCTTACCGATGGTGTCATAAATCACCTTGCTGTCTTCCGTCAGCTTCAGCGTGATCGGGACGTTGCTGATGGGCGCCAGCTCGATGGGGCCGGGGGCTTGTTCAATGCGACGGCCCAGTTCCGACGTGGGTTTGGGAGGGGCGGCGGCGGACGACTTGGCCGCCTCAATCATGGTGCGCGTGCGCCGGATTTCCTGCTCGGCTATGAAACTGGCGGGGTCAATCTCGGCGGCTTTCTGGAACTCTGCCAGGGCCTCTTCCAGCTTGCCGTTCTCGCGCAGCACTTGCCCGCGTTTGACGTGCGCTGCCCCCGCCAAAAAGCGAGTCCGTGTGGCCGCCGCCCGGTAAGTCAGATCTTTGGGCTTGAGCTGCCAGGCCTGCTGATAGTTGGCGTAAGCGGTTTCGTAGTCCTGCCGCGCTTCCGCGTCCCGCCCCTGATTGTAGAGACTCTTGGCTTTATCGGCGAACGCCGGTACCGCCGCCATCAGCAATGCCAGCGCCAGGGCTGCGCACCGCAAAAGATTGTTCATTGCGCTACTTGGACGGGCTGAGGTCCTGTTCGTGGCCAATATTTTCACTCCCCTACAACTTTTCGCATTCACGCGCAGAGTGCCTGCCAATTTTCGGGAGAAGCGCGATTATACATCGGGCGGCGGGTCACCGCGAATGTCCTCCCCACGGGTAGTGTCCTGTCGGAGGTCCAGGTCGCATTTCCACCGAAGATGGAAATCGGGCTCTCCCGACCGAGAAATTGAATATCCCGGTAGAGACCCTGTTCTGATTCCGTAACACCCAGCACTTTCCAACAAAACTAAGCGCACTTCTGCGCAATCCTGTCACCTATGAGACTGTTCTTCGCTGGATTCTTTGCAGCCCTCGCATTGGTTGCGTTCATCGCGGCAACGATCCTTGCCATTCACTTACGCCATCAGCGGGCGCATTCATCAGAGCAGCCCCGCAAGGCAACCCTCTTTGCACTGCCAAAGCGCAAGGGGGAGAAAACTGGAACCGATAAGGACGCGAGTTGACCGCCTTTTCCGATTCAACGCAACTTTAGGACACTACCTCCCCACGCATTCCCCAGCAGCTTTGAAGCCTTGTGTTAGCATACAGAGTTTTTAAGGGGATCGTTGAACAGGTGTGGCCCAGCCGGCCTCGGCTGGGCACGACGGCGTCTGTACCACAGGCACAGAGTTGCGGCATCATAATTCCTGGTCCGGATAGCGACATGGCCCGCCAAGCACAACCTCTGCGGCCGGAAAAACCAAAGACCCCGCGTCGCGAGCCCACCGCCGCCGGTGAGCGCGACGCGACCGTCAACCGCGCCGCCGCCCACAATTATTTCCTGCTGGAAAAATATGAGGCGGGGATTGTCCTCACCGGCACCGAAGTCAAGTCTGTGCGCGCTGGACGCGCCAACCTCAAGGACGCCTATGGCCTGGTCAAAGACGGCGAACTCTGGCTCCTGAACGCCCACATCGGCCCTTACGAGCACGGCAACATCTTCAACCACGAGCCCCTGCGGACGCGCAAACTGCTTGTCCACAAAAACGAAATCCGTAAGCTCATCGGCAAAACACAGCAAAAAGGGCTGACGCTGATTCCCACGCGCATGTATTTTAAGAATGGCAGGGTGAAAGTCGAACTGGCGCTCGCCAAAGGCAAACAACTCTGGGACAAGCGCGAAACCGAGCGCCGTCGTACCGCCGACCGCGAAGCCCGCGAAGCCATCCAGCGGAGCAGGAAATCATGAGGTGACTTTTTTGGGTGCGAGCGAGCAATCGCTATTGCGCCGATACATTATCGTGAGCAGTATCCAAGCGTTGCGACCAATTAAAATTAACGAGTCCCACACCCGCATCATCATTCAAGAAAGACACTATGAAGACAAACCTTTCCTTTGCTCAACCTGCTGAAGTAGAAACCGAATGCCTGGTCGTCACGGTGCTGGATGCCAGCACCAAAAAGAACAGCAATGACAAGCCCGAGCCGCAACTGCAATCCGACGACAAAACGCTGCAAAGCGCCGCTGCGGAGCTGATCTCCGCCGGCGAAGTCACCGGCAAGATTTTCGAAACCGTGATGGTGCACCGCCCCCAGGGACTGAAGGCGCGACGGCTGCTGCTGGTGGGCGGCGGCAAAGCGGCAAATTTTTCGTCCTATGAACTGCGCAAGCTGGCTGGCACTGCGGTGCGTTTTCTCAAGCCCAGGGGCATCCGCAGCTTCGCGATGGTGGCGCCGCCGCTCGCGTCCGGTGCGGTGGACGCCGTCAAGGCTGTTATAGAAGGCGCGTTCGTCGGCAATTTTGATCCTGACAAATACCGCAGCGACCGCAAGGACCAGCGCATTGACGAACTGACCATCGTCGCCGCGCCCGCATCAGAAAAAGACCGGCCCGCGCTGGAAGACGCCATGCGCCAGGGCCAGATCATCGGCGAATCGCAAAACTTCACTCGCGAACTGGTCAACGAGCCCAGCAATCGCATGACTCCCACCATCCTGGCCGACCATGCTAAGAAAATGGCGCAGGAAGTGGGGTTGCAGTGCGAAGTCTACGGTCCGGACAAGATCAAAGAATTGAAGATGGGCGCATTCTGGAGCGTCGCCCAGGGGTCGGAAGAGCCGCCTGCATTGATCGTATTACGATATGAACCCGCCGGCGCTCCCGACAGACCCGTGCTCGGCCTCGTAGGCAAAGGAATCACCTTCGACAGCGGCGGCATCTCCATCAAACCCAGCGACGGCATGGAAAAAATGAAGTACGACATGGCCGGAGGCGCGGCCATGCTGGGCGCCATGCGCGCCATCGCGCTGCTTAAACCCAAGGTGAAGGTCATCTCCATCGTCTGTGCCACGGAGAACATGCCTTCGGGCAAGGCGCAGAAACCCGGCGACGTGCAGATTGCCATGTCCGGTAAGTCCATCGAGGTCATCAATACCGACGCCGAAGGACGCCTGGTGCTGGCCGACGGCCTCTACTACGCGCGCCAGCTCGGATGCACACACCTGATTGACGCCGCCACCCTCACCGGCGCCTGCGTCGTGGCGCTGGGTTACGTTAACGCCGGCGTCTTCGCCAACAATGACGATATGTACTCCCGCTTCGAGCAGGCGGAAAAGCGCGCAGGCGAAAAAATGTGGCGCATGCCGCTCGATCCCGAGTACCAGGAATCCATTCGCTCCAGTATTGCCGACATCATGAACACCGGCGGACGCTGGGGCGGAGCCGTCACCGCGGCCATGTTCCTCAAAGAGTTCGTGGAAGACACCCCCTGGATTCACCTCGACATCGCCGGCACCGCCTGGATGGAAGACAACAAGTCCTGGATCGCCAAAGGCCCGTCAGGACTCCCCGTCCGCACACTCGTCGAGTTCGTGCGTGATTACGCCGAGAACGGCGCCGGCGGCGGAAGTAGGAGCAAATCCGGCAATCAGTCCGCCCAACGGCGCGCCGATACCGGCGCAGGACTGTAAAACCTTGGCACGGATGAATCGGGATTAGCACGGAGGTCGGGTGATCGGCTCATAGAGTCATCGACTCATCGGGTGATCGGGTGATCGGAAATCTTCAACCCACCTAAGTCGGGTGCCCCACCCTGAGCGGGCAGCGAAGGGTGGCGGTTACTACGGGTTGCACTCAGTCGCTGGAGTGATCGGCTGGCGGGTGCCCCACCCTGAGCGGGCAGCGAAGGGTGGCGGTTTCCTCAACTACACCTTATTGGCGGCACTAAAGCGGTTTCACAGAAGCTGTGTGCCCATCCAGGGCGTCATCCCGAGTGACCGAAGGCCCATCTTTTGGCCGAAGGGAATCGGCCGAAGGGAACCGAGGCATCTGCATTTCTTCCTTGCATTGGATGGAAATGCAGATGCCTCCACTTCCTACGCTGCGCTCCGGTCGCTCGGCATGACACCTTCCGTTTGGGAATACACTTTTTGTAAAAATGCTCTGGGATGCACGGGTGCGGGTGCCCCACATCTGCGCAGCAGATGTGGGTCTTTTCGCTGATTCTGGAAAATCTTGTCAATGTGTCTAAAACGCCACAAACATGCCTAAACTGTTGATTGGCTTCCAAATATATGTCCGACGCGGATGTCACTTTTCCCCCTGCCAGTATGCTATTCTGGACTTAGAGTAGAAAAATTCTAAAGGCCGCCTGTTCCCGGCGGCCTTTTCTTTTGTTCCCCAAAACCAAATGCCGAAAACACGTACGATTCCCAATCCGCCCAGCTTTCGGATACCGAAGGTGCGCGGCGAGTGGGTCGAAATGAAGTTTATGGTCCGCGCCGCCGAGGCCGGACTGGTCGTGTCCAAACCTTACGGCGACTCCGCCCAATTTGATTTCATTGTCAGCAATGGCGAGCGGATGCATCGCGTGCAGGTGCGCGGAACCCGAATGATGAACAGACAACGTTACTTCTTTTGCCGCTTGAGATATGGTTCTCCGCCCAAGCGTTTTCCGCGCGATGCTTTCGATTTTCTCGCCGTATATGTTGTCCCGTGTGATCTGTGGTACGTAATCCCGATGGCCGCACTTTCAGCCACAAATACGACCATCATCCTGTATTCGCACATCCCCAACAGCCGAGGCCAATTCGAAAAATACCGCGAAGCCTGGCACCTGCTGGCGAGAAGCATGGGTGCCCCATCCTGACCCTGACGCTGAGCGAAGCGAAGCGGAAGGGGAAGGGTGGGGGCTGAACTAGCCGGGTGCCCCACCCTGACGCTGAGCGAAGCGAAGGGAAGGGGAAGAGTGGGGGTTCCCTGAACTAGCCGGGTGCCCCACCCTGAGGCTGAACGAAGCGAAGCGGAAGGGGAAGGTGGGGGATTTCCTGAACCAATGAAGCGTGACGCAAAGCGCCGCCGAACCGGGCAGCACATTCTGCCGCAGTCGGGTGCCCCATCCTGACCCTGAGCGGAGCGAGGGGGAAGGGTGGGGATTTTCTTGTGGTAAACGGCAAGTCCGCGTACTCTGCCCTGCATGCCGTGGAGCTTGAAGCGGTTTCACGCCTCGAAGAACCTACACTTTGTAACATTCAGTTGCCGGCAGCGAGCTCCGCACTTAGGCACTCCCGCTGCTCGCGATATGTTCGAGGAGGTTCTAGAGCAGGTACGACAGCGCTTCGAGTTCACGATCATTGGCTATGTGGTAATGCCGGAGCATGTGCACCTCTTGCTTGGCGAACCGAATCGCGCAGCCCTGTCCGTTGCTCTCCAAATGCTGAAACAGGTGACGTCGCGAAAAGCGCGCCAGTTGGGATTGCTCGAATCCCCTCCGTTGTGGGAGAAGCGCTATTTCGATTTCAACGTGTGGAGCCAGCGGAAGCAGGTGGAAAAGCTGCGCTACATGCACCGCAATCCTGTGGAGCGCGGACTCGTAAGCCAACCGCAGGACTGGCGCTGGAGCAGTTTTCGACATTACGCTCTCAGCGAACGGGGCACTGTTGAGATCGATTCAGAGTGGGGGACGGGTGGAAACCTAGGCGGAAGCCGCTTGAATAAGTGTTTGAGCCCCCCACCCTTCCCCTTCGCTCCGCTCAGGGTCAGGGCGGGGCACCCGGCGGACTTGCCTCAAACTACAAGAACACCCCCACCCTTCGCTTCGCTCAGGGTGGGGCACCCAGTCTGAGAGCCGACTCAAATTAGAGGACGCGATTTCTTCGTCCCAGTTTTCGCTGGCTCACATCTGCGCAGCAGACGTGGGTCATACAAATGACGCGGCCCGAGGAACTGGTGTGCATATTTCACCAATTCCTTAGGAGCTCCTTTCTGGTTCCAACAATGGCCTACGGCCAGTGTGTGTGTTGTCATATTGCGCACACGCAGACTTGCATCCGATTCCATTGAATTTGCAATCAACTGTACAATCTGGCGCCCTTCAGTAATTGAACAGTGATTGAGCCGATGTTGCAGGCCGTGCAACGCTCCCAAACGGCCAGCCACAAATGGAGCATCCACAAAGCAACGGCGCAGAGCATCTGCCGGCGCGCTGCGGTAGACTGTTGCCCAGTGTGCCAGAGTTTCGCCGCATATCCATGCCGCTTGCGCTGCGGTAGTGTTGACCGTCATCAGATAAGTCTCGAGTTCCGAAACCATGTCTGGACCGAGCTCCGGCGTCAGTTCCCAAGGTAAGAAACAGAAAATCGTAAAGTGCGCTTCACGCGACCACCGCCCATGTGGAGCACTGCGAAGCAGCTTCTTAATATCGGCGATACTCGCGGGAATCTGGCTCTCAAGTTCGCTGACGGTCTCAATACGCTTATCGTAATCGCGGCAGAAGTCGACATTGCTGTAGAGACGTCTACCTTCACGAGTTACGAACTTCGGCTTCTTTTGCATGCCTCACATCACCGGCGGCACCGTGATGCCCATGGTGTCCAGCACGCGGATCAGTTCGCGGCGGACGACGGCGGGTGCCCCATCCTGACCCTGAGCGGAGCGAAGGGGAAGGGTGGGGATTTCCTCAGCTAGCAAATGGTTAAATGATTATCAGGACATCTGCCAGTCTTTTCAGGCTTCCACGTCCGTGGCTCAGTTCACATCACCGGCGGCACCGTGATGCCCATCGTCTCCAGCACGCGGATCAATTCGCGGCGGACGACGGCAGCCGTGGCCAGCAGGAATTGCTTGCGGCCCTCGTCCGGTTCGGTCAGGATGCGGTGGCGGTGATAGAAGTTATTGAATAGCTGCGCCAACTGGAACGCGTGCTTGGCCGCGTAGGCAGGTTCAGTGGTGGCCACGCACTGCTCGATGACGTAGCTGGTCTTGGCGGCGGTCAGCCACAGCTCCCAGATTTCGTTGCCGCTTTCGTCGGCGAAGAACTTTCTGAAATCGGCATCCGGGGCTAAAGCCCCCGTTTTAAGGTCGCGCTGTGTCGCCGGGCTAAAGCCCGGCGCTTCCACCCGGCCCGGCGCTTCCACCCGGCCCGGCGCTTCCACCCGGCCCGGCGCTTCCATCCAACCCGGCGACTCCACCTGGCCCGGCGCTTCCACATGGCCCGGCTCAAAGCCAACCTTCTCAAAACTCTCACCCTTCCGCTTCGCTTCGCTCAGCGTCAGGGTGGGGCACCCAGCAAGCACAGTCTCAGGATCCAGCCCGCCCTTGCGGAAGATATTGGTTGCGCGCACCACGGCGTACTGCGCGTAGGGCCCGGTTTCGCCTTCGAAGCTGAGAGCGTCTTTGAAGTCGAACGCGATCACAGAATTCTTGGTGAACTTCAGCATGAAGTAGCGCAGCGCGCCGATGGCGATCTGGGTAGCAATCTTCTTGCGCTCGGCGGCGCTGAGCTCGGGATGGCGCGAGTCCACTTCGTTCTGCGCGGAGCGGATAAGCTGGTCTATCAGGTCGTCCGCCTTCACGCCGAAGCCGCGACGCCCGGAAACTTCAATGTAGCTCTTGCCCCACTCGTCTTCGGCGAGATCGTATCCCAGCTCTTTGGCGCAGCGCGGCGTGAGCGCAACCATCTCGTAGGAAAAATGGGTGTAATGCCGCGCCTGGTCTTCGTAGCCGAGCGCTCGCAGGGCCTCGATGACGGCGTTCTGCGCCTCCGCCTGGCGCGCGTCAATGACGTTGTAAACTGCGCTGACCTCGCCAAAGTGCGGATGCTCAGGCTCGCCCTGCACCGCTGAAATCCAGCATTCATGGCCGTTGGGATAGCGGTAGAAGCGGCAATAGCCGAAGTCCTTGCCCAGCAAACCGAACTTCCACAGGTGATACGCGATGTCCTTGCCGACGTACCCGACCGTCCCATTGGAGCGCACGATGACCTTGGTGTCGTCGTCCGTTTCTTCCGCCGGCTTGCCGTTCGCGCTGGGACGCTTCATCACCCAGCAGCCGGCGTTCTTGCCCTGCGTCTCCAGGTAGAGGACGCCTTTTTCTTTGAGCTGGCGGAAGGCGGCGTCCCAGAAGTGCAGGCGCAGGATTTCGCTTTCGCGCGGCAGGAAGTCGTACTCGACATCGAGCCGGTCCATGGTTTCCAGGTGCCGCCGCAGGATGGCAGTGGAAATCACCTCGGCAATTTCCGCGTACTCGTTGCCGCCCTGTTCGATGGCGTGCAGCATCTCGACGCGGCGCTTCAGGTTGGCCTTGTCCTGCTCGTACCACTGGGACACCTGCGCATACAGGTCCCAGCAAACGTAGTCGAAACGCGGCGCCGCGGCCAGCCGCTCGATCTCCGCTTTCGATTTTTTCTCCAGATGGACGAACCCGACCACGACATCGGCAACCTGCACGCCCGTGTTGTCAATGTAGTTCTGCACGCTGACGTTGATGTCGGCGGCGCGCAGCAGGCGGACGAAGGTGTCGCCCAGGATCGCGTTGCGCAGGTGGCCGATATGCGCCGCCTTGTTGGGATTGATGGAGGTGTGCTCGACCAGGATCTTCTCGCCTTTCCAGGTGTCGGCGGGCTCGGGCTGGTCGGAACCCTGCATGATGGCGGCGGCTGCGGCGGCACGGTCCAGGCGCGCATTGATGTATCCGGCGCCGGCAACTTCCAGCTTTTCGAAACCTTCAATGGGGCCGATCCCGGTGACGATTTCCTCGGCGATTTTGCGCGGCGGCTTGCGCAGTTTTTTCGCCAGCTCAAAGGAGAGCGGAAGGGCGTACTCGCCCATCTCCACCTTGGGCGGCTGCTCGATGACAATATTGTCGAGTTCCAGTTGATACTGGCGGCGCAGAAAAACGCGCACGTGCTCAGCCAGGCGGCGTTGAAATTGACTGTACAATGCGGCGGGACCTTCGTCAGTGGCCTTTTCTAGGGCAATTCCAGAACAGTTATATCCCTCTGGCGTCATGCCGAGCGACCGGACCCCAGCCCTGAGCGGAGCGAAGGGGAAGGGGGCAGGGAGTCGGGGCATCTGCATTTGACTCTAACGCCCGATGCAGAAATGCAGATCCCTCGACTTCCTCCGGCCAAAAGCAGGCCTCCGGTTGCTCGCGATGACACCATTACCGGGATACGCCTTCAAGGAACTGCTCTAAGCCTTTGAAGAAAAAAGTGATTATAACAAACACGCGCGCCCGCGCCGGTTTGACGCGCCCATGTCGCTTCCCTATGATGAGGATTTCGGTGATCCGTGAGCGGTCAGCCGTCGGTATCAGGTCTCAGTTTCTGTATTGGTTGCTGATACCTGATACCTGACACCTGATGGCTGACTGCTGACGGCTGAGTGCTTACATGCGCATTGCTTATCTCGATTGTTTCTCCGGCATTAGCGGCGACATGTTCCTGGGCGCGCTGGTGGACGCGGGTGTGTCCGCGGAACTGCTTCAGCAGACCGTCGCTGCCCTCGATATTGGAGCAACACTGGAAGTCTCGAACACGATTCGCAACGGCATTCGCGCTACCAAGGTTGACGTCATCGTCCGAGGACAAAAGGATCTACCCCGAGAAGTGTTCCAGGAACGTGGAGCGCATGAGCATCATCATGGGGAACTGGCGCGGGTGGGCGCACACGCGCTGCACCACTCAGGCCGCTCCCTGCCGGAAATCCGCGAGATCATTACTAATGCCCCGATCAGCGACACGGCGAAGTCGCGCGCGACGGCGATCTTCGAGGCGCTTGGCACGGCTGAGGCCCGCGTCCATAACTGCGCCGTGGAGAGCATTCATTTTCACGAGGTCGGCTCTGAGGACGCCATTGTGGACATCGTCTGCGCTGCCGTTGGGGCCGAGGCCCTCAAGATTGACGAGTGGATCTGCTCGCCCCTGAATGTTGGCGGCGGCACGGTGCAGTGCGCGCACGGAGTTTTTCCCGTGCCCGCGCCGGCAACGCTGGAACTGCTCAGGGTCCGCAACGCTCCGGTGTTCTCATCCGGCGTGCAGGCGGAACTGGTCACGCCAACCGGAGCTGCGATCGTGAATGTTCTGGTTGACCGGTTCGCGCCCTTTCCGCCGATGAACGTGGCTTCGATCGGCCACGGAGCGGGCTACCGCGACTTCGCCGAATTGCCGAATGTGCTCCGCCTCACGATTGGCGAATCCTCCGCCGCCTCAGCGTCCTCTGCGTCAGAGCTTGTAACGATCCTCGAAGCGAACCTCGACGATCTGAACCCGCAGGTATTCGGCTATGTTATAGATCGGCTTCTCGCCGAGGGTGCGCTCGACGTTTTCACCACGCCGGTGCAGATGAAGAAGAACCGTCCCGGCGTACTGTTGACCGTGCTCTGTGCGCCCGCGCTGGCCGACAAACTTGCTGGCGTGATCTTCCGTGAGACGACCACGCTGGGCCTGCGCATGCGGGAAGAACGCCGCCAGGCGCTGGCGCGCCGCCATGTCGAGGTGCAGACCCCCTGGGGCGCGGTGCGCATGAAGCTGGCGAGCAGCAATGGCACGGTCGTCAACTGCGCCCCCGAATACGACGACTGCCGCCGCATCGCCGAGGAGAAGCAAATTCCGCTAAAAACTGTTATGCAGGAAGCTATCCGGTTGTACATGGAACGACATCATGACTAGCGACAAACGGAAGTTCTATATCACCACGCCAATTTTTTACGTCAATGCGCGTCCCCATCTCGGGCATACATACACGACCGTCGTTTGCGATGCCATCACTCGCCGCCAGCGCATGCTGGGCGTGGACACTTTTTTCCTGACCGGGACCGACGAGCACGGGCAGAAGATCGAACGCTCCGCCGCGGCCGCCGGCAAGACGCCGAAACAACTCGCGGACGAAGTCGCCGCCGCGTTCCGCGCGCTCTGGGACCGCATGGGAATTCGCTATGACGGCTTCATGCGCACCACCGATCCGCGCCATGAGGCCGGGGTGCAGGAACTTTTCCGGCGCCTGCGCGACCGCGGCTACATCTACAAAGGTTCCTACACCGGCCAGTACTGCGTGTTCGACGAACTGTACGTGGGCGAAGGAGCACCGGGCGCGCCCTGTCCCGATTGCGGGCGTCCCACGGAAACGGTCACAGAAGAGAACTATTTCTTTAAGCTTTCAGCATTCGAAGACAAATTGCTTGATCTCTACAACAGCCAGCCGGACTTCATCCGTCCGGAGACGCGGCGTAATGAAGTGATCTCGTTCGTGCGCGGTGGCCTGCGCGACCTGAGCGTCAGCCGCAGCAACATCAAGTGGGGCATCCCCGTGCCCGACGATCCCGAACAGGTGATGTACGTCTGGCTGGACGCGCTTTGCACCTACATGACCGGCGTGGGCTGGAACTGGGACCTGCAAAAGTGGCAGCGCTACTGGCCCGCCGAAGTGCACATGATCGGCAAGGAAATCGTGCGCTTCCACTGCGTATACTGGCCGGCCTTCCTGATGGGCGCAGGTCTACCCGTTCCCCGGCACATCGTGGCTCATGGCTGGTTGCTGTTCGAGCAGGACAAGATGTCGAAGTCGAAGGGCAACATTGTCCGCGCAGAAACTATTCTCGACGTGCTGGGCGCCGACGCCCTGCGCTACTTCCTGTTCCGCGAAGTCGTGTTCGGACAGGACGGTTCGTTCAGCTTCGACGCGCTGGTGCAGCGTTACAACGCCGATCTCGCCAACGATCTCGGCAACCTTGCCAGCCGCACGCTGACGATGATCACCAAGTATTTCGCCGGGCGCGTGCCGTATCCGTCGCCGACCGCGGCGCACACCAAGCAGGATGACGCCATCCGGGCGCAGGCGACGAGCGTCATCGCCACTTTCAATGAGCTCTTTGACAACTATGACTTCTCGCGCGCGCTGGAATCGGCATGGTCGCTGATCAGCGCAGTCAACAAGTACATTGTGGAAAATGAGCCCTGGGTGCTGGCGGAGAAGACTGACGATGCGACCCGCGCGCGCCTTGCCACCGTGCTCTACACCTGCGCGGAGGCGCTGCGCATCGTGACCGCGTTGGCGCACCCGGTGATGCCGGAAGCCACAGGGCGCATATGGACGCAGCTCGGGCTGGGCGACATCAGCCGCTTCCCCCTGAGCGGACTGAAGTGGGGACAACTTGAACTGGGCACCAAGCTCGGCGCCGTGGAACCGGTGTTCCCGCGCGCCGATAAAACCAGCGTGGAGAAAATGCAGAAAGCAGAGCAGGAAGGCGTCGAAACGAAACCGGAAAAAACTGTCGCGGCGTCGGCGGCGGTACCGTCGCCACAGGAAAAACCAAAATCCCGACCCTTCGCGAACGCTCCGGGTGGGGCACCCGCGAGTGGGGCACCCCTGAGTGGTGCGCCTCCGGCGGGAACCGGGGCGCAGGCTGGCCAGCGGGCAACGCAAGCCGCCGCGGGGCCGCCGCCGGCGGCGCCGGCTGCACCCGGCGTCAGTCCGGAGAACGTGATCAGCATTGACGACTTTGCCAAGGTCGAGCTGCGCGTGGCGCAGGTGAAAGTCGCGGAGAAGGTGAAAGGCGCGGACAAGTTGCTGCGCCTGGAAGTTGACCTCGGCGACCATACGCGCCAGATCGTCGCCGGGATCGCGGAAGCCTACTCGCCGGAATCGCTGATTGGGCGCAAGATCGTTGTCGTCGCCAACCTGGCGCCGCGCAAGCTGCGAGGATTGGTGTCCAACGGCATGTTGCTGGCGGCGTCGCTGGAAGGAGGCAAACCAGTGCTGGCGGGGTTTCTCGAGGATGTGCCGGTCGGGGCGAGACTGAAATAGATTGTTTAACCACGAAGGCGCGGAGACACGGCGGAAGATATTTCAGTTCTCCGTGCCCCGTGTCTCCGTGGTGAATCGTTATGTTTGTTGACTCGCACGCACATCTGGAAATGCCGCAGTTCGACGCCGACCGCGCGGAAGTGCTGCAGCGAGCGCGGGCTGCGGGCATTCGCAGTGTGCTGGCGATCGGCAGCGGCGCCGGACCCGGCTCGCTCGACTGCGCCATCCAATTGGCGAACCAGCACGACTGGGCGGGGTCCCCAGCACGCGCCGATGTTGCGCGTGATGGAGTGCAGATTTATGCGACTGTCGGCATACATCCGCATGAGGCCAAGCTGGCCACCGACGCGGATTTGGCCGAACTGGAAGCTCTGGCAAGAAATCCCAAAGTGATCGCGTGGGGCGAGATCGGGCTGGATTACTGGTACGACCACTCACCGCGCGACACGCAACGCTCAGTGTTTCTGAAACAACTGGAGCTGGCGCGCGCTGCCGCCCTGCCCGTCATTATTCATTGCCGTCCGTCAGCCGACGGTAACGATGCCTGGGACGATGTCATCTCGGCGCTGCGGCAACACTGGGCGTCCTCGGGGCTCGGTGGCATTCTGCACTGCTTCACCGGAACCATGGCGCACGCGCGCACAGCGCTGGATATGGGATTTCTCATTTCCTTTGCCGGTAACATCACCTTCCCCAAAGCGCAATATATCCGCGATGTCGCCACGCAGGCGCCGCTCGACCGCATGCTGATCGAGACGGATTCGCCTTTTCTGGCGCCTGTCCCATACCGTGGCCGCCGCAACGAGCCGGCGTATGTGAGGGAAGTAGCGCGCCAGATCGGCCATTTGCTGCGCATGCTGACGGATGAGGTCGGGGCGAAGACAACCGAGAACTTTTACCGATTTTTCAAGCTTGAATTCGGCTATAGAGCAATCTAGGTATTGGTGTAGCCCAAAAAGTCCCTCAGCGGCTAAAAGCCGGGATCGATTTCGATGCTTTACGGCGCGGCTGAAAGCCGCGCCCCTTCAAAGCCAATCAAGGCACACTATTTACAAAACTGGTCAAGGATTAGAGCGAAACGAGAGATCGTGTAAACCGCTGGCACAACCGAGGGCGGCTGTGCCACACAGTCCAAATGGAAATACTTTGACTACTCAGTGTATTCAAAATGCCGCTCCGGTGGCCGGGGGGATGGTCCCCCGGCCAGCGTCGAATGGTTCGTTGAGTACGTGCGTTAGCGACCGATTTCCGATTCTGCTTCAAACCAGTCTTCTTCCGCGTGGCCTCCGTTTCTGCCCCGCTGTTCGTACAATTGGTATGCGCGCCTACGGATCTGTTCTTCTCTGCTGGTATTTGTTCCCAGGGGATCAACCCCCATCAACCTTCCTCCCTGGTCCGGAAGCACTGGATCGATTTTGGGTTTCTTGGACAACATGAGTAATTCTCCATCGTTGCTGCGGTCTGGTTGACGGTTTGTGCCTGGCGAATCGCTTGTATTCCTCCCTTTTTCCCGCGAATTTGACTACGCTGCCTTTTCCGCCAGGTAAGCCTGAGGATTGTCCTCAAACGTGCCTTGGCACGTTTTGGAGCAGAAATAGCAGGTCTCACCCTGGTAGCGCATCGTTGCAGGCGCATTATTTTCATACACTTCCATTCCGCAAACCGGGTCGGTTGACATGACCATTCTCCCAATGAAATTTTCAAATTCGATGGTTTGCCCCTCGTTAGCGTTGTGTCGAAATGAGAGTGGTCTCGTCGTTATGTCGTTGTTCCGCAGCGCACGATTCGTTGCAGCGGCGCGGTTTGCGAATGCGTTGCGCGAGCGCCTTTTGTACCCGCATGTGCTGCGCAGATGCAGGGCACAATGGCCTTAAAATCCCACCCTCCGCTGCGCTCAGGGTGGGGCACCCTTTGGCGCGACGTGAAGGATCTGCTTTTATGAGTTTTTCAGCAGCCCGTAAAGCTGTGCCCCCGAGAACAAAAATCCCCACCCTTCCCCGTCGGCCCGGCTCAGGGCCAGGTGGGGCACCCACCCACAGTTTCAAATCACCCGATCACCGATTACGATTTCCCAATCACAACCCAGCCATGCACTCCTTCTGAAACCTTCGAAACCTTTGAAACCTGCGAAGCCTTGCCTTCCCGTTGCGCCCTGCGAGTGGCCACCGTTACACTAGCTGTCTCATGGCCGAGAACTCTTTCGACATCGTCAGCAAGATAGACTTGCAGGAAGTCTCCAATGCCATCCAGATGGCGCTCAAGGAAGTGCACACGCGCTTCGACCTGAAAGACTCGAAATCCAACATCGTGCTGGAAGGCAAGGAGGCCATCGTGCTGAGTTCGGCGGATGAGTTCAAATTGAAGGCGGTCAACGACGTGCTCCAGCAAAAGCTGGTGAAACGCGGTGTGCCGCTGAAGAATCTCAGTTATGGCGCGGTCGAAGCTGCTGCCGGCTCCACCGTGCGCCAGCGGGTCAAATTGCAGCAGGGCATTGACGTGGACAGGGCCCGCGAAATCGTGAAGCTGATCAAGAACACGAAGAAGAAGGTGCAGGCGTCCATTCAGGGTGATTTCGTGCGCGTCAGCGGCAAGGACCGCGACACGCTGCAGGAGATCATCGCGCTGGTGAAAAAGCAGGACTTCGGAATCGAAATGCAGTTTACGAATTATCGGTCGCAGTGACGGGAGCACAGTCCTGTGACTGTGGACCCAAGCAATCAAAAACCCCACCCTTCGCTGCGCTCAGGATGGGGCACCCCAAAAGCCACGAGCGAACAACCGAGAGCCGAAAGCCAATGAGCAGTGCTGGAGCCGCCAATCCGAAGGAAGTTTTCGAGCTGCTGCGCGACGACCTCGCCGCCATCGAGCGCGAGTTCGGCCGCGACACGGTCTCCAGCGTGGGCGTGGTCACGGAAATTGGCGAGTACCTGCGCGGCGGCGGTGGTAAGCGCATCCGTCCTGCACTGCTGCTGCTGGCATGCAAACTGTTTCCGGGGAAAACCCCCGTCCTTCGCTCCCACCCCAGCAAGCCAGAATCGGGCTTGCTGGGGGCCCCGGACGCTCAGGGTGGGGCACCCTTAAATGCCGGGCCCGACGGGCTGTGGCAAAGCTCGATCCGGCTGGGGGCAGTAGTGGAGATCATCCACACGGCCACCCTCGTCCACGACGACATCATTGATGAGGCGCAGACGCGGCGGGGCCGTCCGGCCGCCAACACCCAGTGGGGCAACTCCAAGTGCGTGCTCGCCGGCGACTGGCTCTACATGCAGGCGTTCAAGGTGGCCGTCCAGGAGCGCAAGTTCCGCGTGCTCGATGTCCTAATTGACCTGACCCAGCAGATGGTCGAGGGCGAACTGCTGCAGATGGAGAAGTTGGGGCGCCTGGTCACGCTGGAAGAATATCTGGACCTGATCTTCCGCAAGACCGCCTGCCTGTTCTCGGTCTGCATGCGGCTGGGAGGCATCCTCGCGGATGCATCGCCCGAGGAAGAAGAGAACCTGGCCGCGTACGGCAGGAACCTGGGCATGGCGTTTCAGATCGTGGACGACGTGCTGGACCTGACCGCTTCGGAAGAGGTTCTCGGAAAGCCCGTGGCCAGCGACTTGCGTGAAGGCAAAGTAACCATGGCGGTGATCGCGGCGCTGGCAAAATGCACACCCGCAGAACGCGCCGTGATCGAGACCGTGCTGCGCGAACGCGCCTTTGAGAGCGTTTCCCACGAGCAGGTACTCGCCCTTCTGAACCGCTACAACGGCGTGGAAACCGCTATGGCCCGCGCCGCGGACTACGCCGCCGCGGCCAGCAAAGCGATCTCCGATTTCCCTGATTCCAATATCAAGCGCGCCCTGCTGTGGATGCCGGAGTTTGTGGTGGCAAGAAGCTCTTAGCTTCTAGCTTTTAGCTCTTAGGCGCGGGCGCGACCCATATCTTCGTGCGGATTACCAACGGAAGAAGGTCCACAGTCTACGATTGTCAGGTTCACCGTAAACTGTCGACTGTAGACCTTTTTAATTAACCAAATGACCAAATCGCCAAATCCCTCTATACTCCCCGGCGATGGCTTCCACGAAAGAAGTTGAGGTCAAGTTTCTTGTCCGTGACGTGCGCGGGCTGCAGCGCAAGCTGCGCGAAGCCGGATTTCGCCTGATGACGCCGCGTACGCATGAGATGAATGTTCTCTACGACACGCAGGACAGGCGTCTGCGGGAAACCGGACAACTGCTGCGCATACGGAAGTACGGGAAGAAGTGGACGCTCACGCACAAAACCCCCACCCTTCCCCTTCGCTTCGCTCAGGGTCAGGGTGGGGCACCCAAGTTCCCGACCATTCGCGGCGCTCAGGGTGGGACGCCCGGGAAGGGTCGCCATAAGACGCGCGTGGAGACGGAAAGCGAAATCGCTGATGGCGTCAAACTGGAGGCCATCTTCCGGGCGCTCGGGTTTACGCCTACTTTTCGCTACGAAAAATTTCGCAGCGAGTGGACCGACGGTAAAGGCGAAGTGGTCGTTGATGAAACACCCATCGGCAATGTGGCCGAGATCGAAGGCCCGCCCCGATGGATTGACCGGACGGCGAGAACACTGGGCGTCAGCCGCGCAGAGTATATCACCAAGAATTATGCGCAAATGTTTGAGGAGTGGAAGCAGCGCACGGGAAGCAAAGCGAAAGAGATGACGTTTGCAGCGGTAAGGAAGCGGCCTGGGAGAACAAAGCGTTAATTTGGCTATTTGGTCATTTGGCTAATTGGTTATTGAAAGCTCACGAGAGGTTTTCGGGGGCAATAGGGATTCGTCGCTGCACTCGGAATGACAAACTTCCAGATTGGAGAAACTTGGTAATTTTCAAATAGCTCGCATGGACTGGGTTTTAGTTAACCAATGACCCAATGACCAAACAACCAGGTCAAGCGGCGCGGGCGCCTTCGTGGCGCGCGCGTTCGTATCCCACGGTAGCGTAATAGAGCGCGCGGTCAAAGAACTGGTCGAGCAGTTGTATGAGTTCCAGTTCGCCGTAAAGTTCGACGGCCCCGTCGGCAACGGCGCGGGTCTGCAGAAAGCGCCAGAGGTTTTCTTTGGTAATGATGATGGCCCATACAAAGTCGCTGATACGAATACCCTGTTCGAAGCGCCGCATGCCCTGTTTCAGGTAGTGGAGCTCAACATCGCTTTCGGTCTTGTTCAGCAGCCAGTCGCTGAGGTGTTCGTAGATGCGTCTGGCCCCGTCCCGAAGTTCTTCGGCGGGGATTTTCAGATAGTCAGTTGTGCGGGAGGATGTGCGCAGGCGCTCGGCGAGGCTGCTGGCGAGTTCTTGTGAATGACCTTCAATGAGGCGAACAAGGCGCAAGGCAAGCATGACATGGTCTCCTGCCTTGCTGGATGCCTCGCCAGCACGACTGGGTTTGATGGTCAGCCAGTGAGGATTGAGTCATGGGCCATCGAGTTCTTGGGTGATCGAGCCATTGAGTGCACCGCCAATCTCGACGCAATAACCCCCATGAATCAATGATTCCATTGGCTCAATGGCTTCAGGCTCCGCAGCACTTCTTGTATTTCTTGCCGGAGCCGCAGGGGCAGGGATCGTTGCGGCCGATCTTCTGACCGGCGCGGACAACCTGCTGCACGGGCTGGTAGTCGCCGGAACCGGCCATGCGTGCCTGCTCCAGTTCGCGGCGTTTACGCCGCTGGAATTCTTCTTCGAGGTCATCCACGGAGGTAGCGTGCATGCGTCCGCGGCCGTTACCGCCGAGTTCGACGGCGGGCGCAGCTTCGGGCTCCAGAATCTGCATGAGGTAGAGATAGCGGACGGTCTCTTCCTCGAAGCGGCGCATCATGGCCTCGAACATCTCGAACGACTCGCGCTTGTATTCCACCAAAGGATCGTGCTGGGCGTAGCCGCGCAGTCCAATGCCTTCCTTGAGGTGGTCCATGTTGAGCAGGTGGTCTTTCCACTGCGAGTCCAGCACGCTCAGCATGATCATGCGCTCGTGATGGCGCATCTGCTCGGGGCCGATGAGCTTTTCCTTGGCTTCGTAACGTTCTTTGAGCTTGGCGAAGATGGCGTCGCCGAGTTCCTGGCGGTTCAGCGTCTCGGGCTTGATGCCTTCGGCAATGATGTCCACGCCAAAGCGCGTGAAGACGGCGTTCTTCAGGCCCTTGATGTTCCAGTCGTCAGGATGAGTGTCTTTGGAAGCGAACTCGTCCATGAGGTCGCTGAGCGTGCCGGCGACGTAATCCTCCAGGATGAGTTCTTTTTGTTCCGTCCCCTCGAGCAGTTGGCGGCGGAGGCTGTAAACCGCCTCACGCTGCTTGTTCATGACGTCGTCATACTCGAGCAGGTGTTTGCGAGCTTCGAAGTGCTGCGCCTCGACCGCCTTCTGCGCGGCTTCCACGCGGCGAGAGATGAGCTTGGATTCGATGGGCACGCCTTCTTCCATGCCCAGCCGCTGCAGGAGCGTGGAAATCCATTCTTTCTGGATGAACAGACGCATGAGGTCGTCTTCCAGAGATAGATAGAAGCGGGAGGAACCGGGATCGCCCTGGCGGCCGGCGCGTCCGCGAAGCTGGTTGTCAATGCGGCGGGCCTCGTGGCGTTCGGTGCCGAGGATGTGCAGTCCGCCGACAGAGACAACTTCGTCATGCTCGGCGTCGGTCTGGGCTTTGTAGCGGTTGAAGATTTCGCTCCACTGGTCGGTGGCGACTTCGTATTCGGCGCCGGAGTAATAGAAGTAGGTGATGCTGGCGTCGTCGGGACGCGCCTCGACCTCGCCGCCGGCCTCGTGCACCAGGCGCGCGATGCCTTTCTTCACGCACTCCTGCTTGGCCATGAATTCCGGGTTGCCGCCCAGCAGGATGTCGGTGCCGCGGCCCGCCATGTTGGTGGCGATGGTGATGGTCCCCTTGCGTCCGGCCTGAGCGACGATTTCCGCTTCACGCTCGTGCTGCTTGGCATTGAGCACGGCGTGCTTGATGCCTTTCTTCTTAAGCAGGTCGGACAAGCGTTCGGATTTTTCGATGGAGGTAGTGCCCACCAGTACCGGCTGGCCGGCTTGGGCCAGCTTGGCGATTTCATCGGAGACGGCGTAATACTTCTCGCGCTCGGTGCGGTAAACCACGTCAGCATGCTCGACCCGAAGCAGCGGTTTATTAGTCGGAATGACAATGACTTCCAGCTTGTAAATCTTGTCGAATTCCGCTGCTTCGGTTTCCGCTGTACCGGTCATGCCGGCCAGCTTCTTGTACATGCGGAAATAATTCTGGAAGGTGATGGTGGCCAGCGTCTGGTTCTCGCGCTCGACCTTCACGTTTTCCTTGGCTTCAACCGCCTGGTGCAGTCCGTCGGACCAGCGGCGGCCGGGCATCTGGCGGCCGGTGAACTCGTCCACGATGATTACTTCGCCCTCTTTGACGATGTAGTCACGGTCGCGCTTGTACAGTTCGTGCGCCTTGATGGCGGTCTCGACGTGGTGCTTGGTGTCCCAGTTTTCCGGATCGGCAATGTTGCCGATGCCAAGCACCTGCTCGACTTTTTCCCACCCGCTATCGGTGACGGTGATGGTCTTGTGCTTCTCGTCCACGACGTAGTCGCCGGTCAGCTCGGGCGGTTCGCCGGGAACATTGGATTTGATTTCTTCGCCTTTTTGCAGCCGGGGGACGATTTTGTTGACCTTGAAATATTTGTCGGTGGATTCCTCGCTGGCGCCGCTAATGATGAGCGGAGTGCGGGCCTCGTCAATGAGGATGGAGTCCACTTCGTCCACAATGGCGTAGTTATGGCCGCGCTGCACGCAGTCGGCGAGGTCGAACTTCATGTTGTCGCGCAGATAGTCGAAGCCGAACTCGTTGTTGGTGCCGTAGGTGACATCGGCGGCGTAGGCCTCGCGGCGCTGTTCATCGTCCAGGTCGTGCACAATGACGCCGACGGTCAGGCCGAGGAAGCGGTAAATCTTGCCCATCCACTCCGAGTCGCGCTTGGCCAGGTAGTCGTTGACGGTGACCACATGCACGCCGTGGCCGGGCAGCGCATTCAGGTACACGGGAAGCGTGGCCACGAGCGTTTTGCCTTCGCCGGTTTTCATTTCGGCGATCTTGCCCTCGTGCAGCACCATGCCGCCGATCAACTGCACATCGAAATGACGCATGTTGAGGACGCGGCGGCCGGCCTCGCGCACCACGGCGAAGGCTTCGGGGAGGATTTCGTCCAGGACCTCGTTTTCCGCGCGGCGCCGCTCTTCCTCGATCTCCTTGAGGCGGTCGGGACCGGCGTCCGGCTCCTCCTCGATCTTTTCGACGCGGGCCTTGATCTTGGCGCGGAATTCGTCAGTCTTGGCGCGGAGTTGCTCGTCGCTGAGCGCGCGCATCTGCGGTTCCAGGGCGCCGATCTCCGCCACGCGGGGGGACAGACGCTTCACTTCACGCTCGTTCTTTGTTCCAAATACTTTGTCGAGAAGACCCAATGCGGTAATTTCCTTTGTTACACGACACACTCATCCGCCCGCAGGCGAATGTAAACCATCAGCCTACCATAATTAGATGTAGCTGCTCGGGGCAAGTCGCAGGGCAGTCGTTATCGTTAGCCGCTGGTCGTTCGTCGTTAGTGGTCGCGGCTCAATGGCTCGTTGAAGAAATCCCACCTTGGCGCCCAAAACCGGGGCGCGAGGGTGGGGCACTGGCGCAACGGAATGACAACTTCCAACTCATTCGTAATCACTGAACGCGCCTGACTGGTCAGGCGGCGCGGCGACGGTGGGCGCGAGCGCGCGCAGGTGGCCGCTTTCGCTCCTCTTGTTCCATACCCATCTGCGACGGCTTGAACTTCTTCATCAGACTTTCACACTTTTTCAGCATCTGCTGCTCTTCGCGCAGGTTCTGCTGCAGCAGACGAACAGCGCTGCGATGTCCCATTTTCTGCGCCATCTCAATGAGACCGGTATAGGCCGCGATTTCATAGTGCTCGACCTTGCTGGCGCCTCCAATGTTGAACATGTCCTTCAACTCTTCCGACGGGTCTTTTTCCGCGAACGATTTTTTCTCCTCGAGAATGCCTACAATGCCCTTGCATTCAGATTCTTCCGCTCGCTCATCGAGTTCCTCGAAACACTGCTCGAGGCGCTCGATCTGCTTTTGGGTCTGATCGCGGTGGCTGGAGAAGGCTTTCTTCAACTCGGGGAGCTGGGATTCCTCCTTTAGTTCCTCAAGCGAGTCCAAGATCCGACGCTCGGCGTCCAGCATGTCGCCTAATTCCAAAATAAGAAGTTCGTGGGCAGTTTGCATATGTCCTCCGGATGTTTGTCGGAATTCGATGCCGGATTGAGGACATCGGTGGTCAGAAGGGGGAACAGGCACAGCGCTGAAAACCGGGGCTCGACGGTGGGCTACCCGAAGCGAAAATCCCCATCCTTCGCTCCCACCCCAGCAAGCCAGAATCGGGCTTGCTGGGGACCCCGGACGCTCAGGGTGGGGCACCCAGCTTAGGGTAGCGCACCCTGCTTCGCAACCGAGCGCCGGTTTGGGTATATTCAAGCAGGATGGCGAATTTCTACGCACGGTTTCTGCAATCAGTCCAGCGCTGGCCGGACGCGATCGCGATGGAGGTCCAGCACGCAAGCGGTTCTGCTGCTGATCGGGAGCGATACACCTTTGCCCAGGCGCAGCAGATGAGCGATTCCACCGGCCACTGGCTGCAGGAACAGGGCATTGGCCGGGACACAAAATGTGCGCTGCTGGCCGCCAACGGGCCGCGCTGGGTAACCGCATACCTGGGCATCCTGGCTGCCGGCGCGGTGGCGGTGCCGCTGGACACTGCCCTGAACCAGGAGCAGGTGCACAAGTTGCTCCTCGCCAGCGACAGCTCACTTCTTTTCGCTGATACCAAGCACCAGCAGACTGCAGAACGCGCGGCGGAGGGTTTGCCGGTCAGAGTGGTCCTGCTGGACTGCGGCGATCTTGCAGAGCACAGCCGGGGGCGGCTGTGCCACACGAGCAGCTTGGTTGCAGCCGATGTGGACAGCGAAGAGGTAGCTGCGATCCTCTACAGCTCGGGGACTACGGGCGATCCCAAAGGCGTGATGCTCACGCACGACAATCTGCTGGCGGAAACGGATTCGATCTTCCAGGTATTCGATCTGGGGCCTGCGGACTCGATCCTGGGAATCCTGCCGCTGTTTCACGCGCTCGCGCTGGTGACCAATCTCCTGCTCCCCATGGCGGCGGGGGCGCGCGTCGTGTTCCTGGAATCTCTGAATACGACGGAACTGCTGCGGGCGCTGCCCAGCGTGAACATCTTTGTGTGCGTGCCGCAGTTTTTCTATCTGATCCACGAGCGCATCTGGAAGGAAGTCAACGCGCGCGGACGGGCGGCGCAGCTTGCCTTTCGCGCCATGCTGCGAGTGGCGTCGGCGGGACGCAAGCTGGGCTTGAACCTGGGGAGAATATTTTTCCATCGCATTCACGAGCTGCTGGGCACGAACATGCGTTACCTGGCGACCGGCGGGTCGCGCTTCGATCCGGAGATCGGGCGCGAGTTCGAGGCCATGGGCTTTGTCATGCTGCAAGGTTACGGCCTGACGGAGACCACCGGCTGCGCCACCTACACGCCGCCGGGCGGAGTCAACATCGCCAGCGTGGGCCAGCCGCTGCCCGGAGTGGAAATCAAAATTCTGGATGCGCAGGCGGGAGCAGCGACCAGCGGTCCGCCCGCAGGCGAGGTGGCGCTGCGCGGGCGGATTGTGATGAAGGGCTACTACAAGCGGCCGGACGCAACCGCTGCCGCGCTGCACGATGGCTGGTTGCATACCGGTGATCTCGGCTATCTGGACGCAAGCGGGAACCTGGTGCTGACCGGTCGGGCTAAAGAAGTTATCGTGCTCAGCTCCGGCAAAAATGTTTATCCGGAGGAAATCGAGGCGCACTACCTGAAGACGCCCCTGATTAAAGAAATTTGCGTGCTGGGGATGGAGAACCCCCACCCTTCCCCCTCCCCTTCGCTTCGCTCAGGGTCGGGCTCAGGATGGGGCACCCCGATACGCCGCGCCGACTCCGGCGAGCGGCTGCACGCGGTCGTCGTGCCGAATTTCGAGCTCCTGCGGCAGAAGAAAATTGTGAACACGCGCGAGGCGCTGCGCTTCGAAATCGAGAACCTGTCGGCGAAGCTGCCCAGCACCAAACGGATTCTCAGTTACGAGCTCTGGCAGGAAGACCTGCCGCGCACCACGACCCGCAAGCTCAAGCGCTTCGAAATCGAGCGCCGGGTGCGTGAACGTGAAGCAACCAGCGCCGGCAACGGCAGGGAAGAGGAACTCACCCGCAAGCTGAGCGACGAAGAGCGGCAATGGCTGCAAGAGCCTGACGTCGAACGCGCGATGAAAGTGGTGCACGAGGCGGCCAAGAACAAAGACGAGAAGCAGAAAATTTATCCCGGCGACAACCTGGAGCTGGACCTGGGACTCGACTCCATGGAGCGCGTGGAGTTGCTGGTGGCGCTCGAACGCGAGCTGGGGGCGCACGTGGAAGACTCGGTCGTGGCTGAGGTCTACACCGTCCGCGAGCTGATCGAAGCAGTGCGGCAAGGCTCGCCGGGCGGCGCGCGCCGGGCCGCGGCTCCCGGATGGGACTCAGTGCTAGCGAGCGATCCGGACGATGCTGAAGTGCTGGCCGTCGCGAAACCCACGCCGGTCATCACGCGCGGCTGGTATCTGTTCACGCGTTTGTGGCAGGTCTTTGGGCGCGGGCTGTTCCACCTGAAAGTGGAAGGAGTTGAAAAGCTGCCCCACAACGGAGCTTTCATCCTTGCGCCCAATCATCAGAGCTTCCTCGATCCTCCGGTTCTGATGAGCGTGCTGCCGTGGCGCGTGTTCCGCAACGTGTTCTACGTAGGTACCAGCGAGATTTTCGGCAGCGGAGTCTGGCGATGGGTGGCGCGCTCGCTGAAACTGGTTCCGGTGGACCCCGATGCCAACCTGGTTCCGGCGATGCGCGCGGGCGCGTATGGCCTGCGGCACGGAAAAGTGCTCGTCTTATATCCCGAGGGAGAACGCAGCATTGATGGCGTGCCCAAGACGTTCAAAAAAGGAGCGGCCATTCTGGCGGCGCACTTGCGCGTGCCGGTCTATCCCGTTGCCATGGACGGTTTTTACCAGGCGTGGCCGCGAGGGAAGCCGTTCCAGCAGTTCACCAGATTGCGCATACGGATCGGCGATCCCGTGCTTCCGCCGCCGGATGGCCGCGACCAGGAAAATACCTACGAGCAACTCACGCTTGAAATCCGTTCTCGCGTGGTGGAAATGTGGAATGAGTTGCACCGGGAACTGTATGACGGCGGGCAATAACCGGTGACCGGTAAACACCCACATCTGCCAAACCCGGGCAGATGTGGGGCGCCCGCACCCGCGCGCAGTGATCAGTGATCAGTGGCCAGCAGGCAGCGGTCAGTTGCGGTCGTTAGTCGTTAGACCAGCACTTCTGGCACTTCGAGTTGGCGCATGTGGAAGGCGTCGCAGAAGGCGTCTACGACAATGGGGTCAAATTCCGTTCCTGCGCCCTTCAGGATCAACTCTTTGGCCTCAAACGGGGACATGGCCTTGCGGTAGGGGCGGTCGCTGGTCAGAGCATCGTAAACGTCGGCCACGGTGATGATGCGAGCGCCGATTGGCAGGTCATCGCCGGACATGTGATTGGGCCCGGAGCCGTCAAACTTATCGTGGTGCGCCAGGATAATGGGTATCACCCGCCGCAGCGAATTGCTGACCGGCTGCAACATGGTGACGCCATTCTGCACGTGGCGGCGCACTTCCGCATATTCTTCTTCCGTCAGGCGGGCAGCTTTGTAGAGAATTTCGCGGCTGATGCTGAGCTTGCCGATGTCGTGAAGCAGGCCTGCAGCGCGGATATCTTCGATCTCTTCGTCACTCATTCTCATCGATGCCGCAATGCGAGTGGCATATACTGACACGCGATAGGAATGGTTCTGCGTGTACTTGTCGTTGGAGATCACCTGGCAAAGAATGGCAAGTATGCCGTGGTAGGTGTCGCGCAGCTCCTTGTATTGCCTCTCTTTACTCTCGTAGAGAGTGCCCATGGCATAGCCGGTAATCACGAGAATGCCGCCCCAGACGGTAACATCGAACCATTTTTCCTGCCAGATCGTCGTCGTGTTCGGACTGAAGAGGCGGTGATTGAAGTTTGCCAGCAGGACAACCAGACAGGCGCTCGCAACGGCCGTGAGGACGGCGTGGCGGCGGCCGTAATAGTAGGCGGAAAAGAGCGTGGGAAGCGTGTAAAACCCAAGAACAACATGATGGGACGTAATCAGAAAATTCAGAATACCGGCAATGACAAACATGGAGAGGAGCAGCCACAGTTCCTTATTGACTTCGGACAGGCGGCGGAGTGCCGGGGGTGTCACGATTGCTCTCCGGGGACCTGCGCTACGGTGCGAGGTTCGACCATCGCCCGCATGATAAGCGCAGGCGCAACATTGCCACAGATAACCAAGGTAATAGGACGAAAGTGAATTAGTCTGCTACTTGGCGCGAGGATGGGTGTCGTCATAAACGCGGAGTACGTGCTTCATGGAAAGTTGCGTGTAACGCTGGGTGGTGGAGAGGCGCTCGTGGCCGAGCATCTCCTGGATGGCGCGCAGATCGGCGCCTTCTTCCAGCATGTGTGTGCCGAAGGCGTGGCGCAAAGTATGCGGGTGCACGTCGGGCGATAAGCCTTTAGCAACGGCAATGTGCTTGACGATGCGGCCGACACTGCGGGTGGTCAGCCGGCCGCCACGAAAATTGATGAGCAGAGCAGGGGATGACTTTTTCTTTTTCTGAAGCAGTTGCTGGCGGCGCGGCAGATAGGCGGCCAGGGCCGCCTGGACCGAGTCGCCGAAAGGGACGTAGCGTTCCTTGCGTCCTTTGCCCCGGACCAGGATCAGTTCGTTGGACGAGCGTATGTCGTCCAGGTTGATGCCGGTCAGCTCGGAATTGCGCACTCCGCAGCCGTAGAGCAGTTCCAGCAGGAGCAGGTCGCGCTCGGGAAAGGCGGCGCAGTCGGGCGCGTCGCCGTCCAGGACGGTGTTCATTTCTTCAATCGTGGGCACGCGCGGGAGCTTCTTGGGTAGCTTTGGCGTGGACACCAGCGCCGCCGGGTTCTGCTCCACTACACCTTCGCGCGCCAGCCAGCGATACAGCGAGCGAAGCGCCGCCAGCGCGCGCGCCACCGAAGTTTTGCTCAGTCCGCGCGAATAGAGGTGCGAAAGAAAAGCGCGGATGCGCAGGTGGTCAATGGCTTTCCATTTAGCGTCGCCGATGAATTCGGCGAATTGCGCCAGGTCGGTCGAGTATGCCTTGATGGTGTGCGGCGAGGCATTGCGCTCGCGCAGGGAACGAAGGAAGCGGGCAACGGATTTGGAGACCTCAGAGGCCCCACATCTGCTTCGCAGATGTGGGGCGCCGTCGGTACGTCTATTCGGTTTCATTGTTCTGACCTGTGGTGCTCGAATTGTTCCCTCGCGCCTTGGAGCGCGGATGGTGCTGGCGATAGACGTGCTTGAGCCGGTCCAGCGCCAGGTGTGTGTACACCTGCGTCGTCGAAATGTCGGCGTGGCCAAGGATGGTCTGCACGGTGCGCAGATCGGCGCCGTTCTCCACCATGTGAGTGGCGCAACTGTGCCGCAGCATATGCGGGCTGGCGCGCCGTGTCACGGATCCCGAGGCGGCGCGAACCATCGTCCAGACCCACTGGCGTGTGAGCTTCTGCCCGCGCACTCCTACGAAAACGAACGGAGAGCTCTTTCCCGAATCCTTCAGCAGCTCCAGGCGCGCGGGTAAGTATTCCTGAAGCGCCTTTTGCGCCGAGCGGCCCAGCGGGACGATTCTTTCTTTGTCGCCTTTGCCGCGCACCAGCACGTAGCCGAATTCCGGCTTCAAGTCTTCGAGTTTGACCCCGACGATCTCGGAAACCCGCAGCGCGCCGGCATAAAACACCTCCAGGATGGCGTGGTCGCGTTTGGCCAGCACGTCGGCTTGGGCACTGCGGTAGGGCGAAGTCGCGCTCAGCATCTGTTCGACCTCGTCGCGGCCCAGCGACTTGGGCAGCACCTTCCACTGGCGCGGGGTTTCGATGTTGAGCGTGGGGTCGTGTTCGATGTAACGGTCCAGCAGCAAGAACTTATAGAAATGCCGCAGCGCCGAGAGCTTGCGCGCCACAGAACGCGAGTCCACGTGGTGCGAGAACAGATCGTCGAGAAAGTCGCGCACATCCTGGCGGCGGGCGATGGGCAGGACACGCCGACGTTTCGCGAGAAACTCGGCGAACTGGCCGAGATCGCGGGTATAGGCCGCCACGCTCAGCCGCGCCAGTCCCTTCTCGATCTTGAGGTAATCGAGGAAGCGGGCGACGACACTCTCGTTGGACACAGTAGCCACGCAGTCCAGTATGCGCGTTATCGGACGCTGGGGAAGTGGCAATGAAGATTCCGGGGCTCGCGGGTGAGTGCGCCCGCGCTACATCTCATAAAAAATCCTACGCCGCTGCGGCTTCGGCCGACTTCAGTAACTCCTCGGCGTACAGCGCGCTTTCCGGAGTTTCCTCGTGCTTGAAGAAGGCGAAGACGTCGCGCTTCGCCCGGGCGCCGCAGGTCAGACGCTCGGCAATGTTGCGGCGTTCCTCCGCGGAGTACTGTGGCTTGCGGAACCGGTAGTAGGAAAAGTTCGCGGTGATCACGATAGGCGTAACCAGCTTCTCGCTTTCAGCGAAGCAGAGCGCCGCGTCGTGCTTGCTGAGCACGCGATAGACTTCGTCGGCAAACCAGGATTCATGACGGAATTCAAACGCGGCACGCAGGGTGCGCGGCAGGCGGGCAAGGAAGTCGTCCAGGAGCGCGGGATCGGCCTTCATGTCCGGCGGCAACTGGAACAGCGCCGGGCCCAGCTTACCAGCGGCGGCCGCAGGCTGGATCGAGCTCAGGAAGCGCTGCAAGACTTCGTCGGCATTGCGGAGGCGGCGGATGTGCGTGATCGCCTGGTGCGCCTTCATGCAGAACATGAAAGAGGGCGGCGTCTCCGCGATCCAGTTCTGGAGCGTCTTTTCGGCGACAACATGACGGAAGCTGTAGTTGACTTCAACCGCATTGAGGCGGCTTGCGTAGTGCTGCAGGAATTTCTTTTGCGGGAGTTTCTCAGGATAGAAGGCTGGTTTCCAGGCAGGGTAAGCCCAACCGGACGTGCCAACGTGAAGGTGGGTGAACGGAATCATGAGTACCTCCCGGCGCAGATTGAGTTATTGAGCCATTGGGTCATCAAATCATCGGATCATTGATATTAATTTCCTCTGTGTCCTCCGTATCCTCTGTGGTTAAAAGGCTTACCCGACCCGCCGTGCGGGGTGACGCTGTTCCGCCGCTTTCGTCTTCCTCGCTTTGGCGGCCTTCGTGGGCTTGGGCGTTGCAGCCGGCAACGGCCGGCCGCCCGCGCCAAGCCGGGCCGCCGTTTCCCGCAACGCTTCAAGGGGCGGCAAGGTTTGCTCCAGCGTCAGCACGGAGGCAAACAGATCACCAAACTTAGCGACGCGCGCCAGTACCTGCTCGGAATCGAACACCAGCAGGTTGGGATCGCCTTTCTTGCTGGTCTCCTCAACCTCGTCCCATGTAACAGGTGTAGAAACGGTTGGCCGCGACCGGGCCCGCAGCGAGTACACGCAGATAGTGGTCTTGTGATCGTCGTTCTGGCTCCAGTCCACGAAGACTTTATTAACGCGGAGCGCCTTCTTCATGTCCGAGACGATCAGTTCCCGATGCGCGTGCTCCAGTATCCGGGCGAGTTCATGTGCGAAAGGCTTGGTGTCGTCGTAGGTTACTGGCGTATTCAATGGGACATAAACCTGTAGTCCCTTCGAACCGGAAGTCTTAGGGAAAGACTGCAAGCCGAGGGCGTCGAAGATACCGCGCACCCAGAGCGCAGCTTGGCAGCACTGGACGATGTTGGCGGGCGCGCCGGGATCAAGATCAAAGACGATCACCGTGGGACGCATGATGTCCCTGGCCAGCGAGAGCGATGTATGCAGCTCCAGATCGGCCAGATTGGCGGCCCAGACCAGCGTGGGCAGGTCCTGCACGAGGCAGTAATCCATCCAGCGATGGTTGCCTTCGCTCCACACGGGCGCGGTCTGGACCCACTCCGGGCGGTGCGCAGGACAATTCTTCTCGTAAAAATGCATGCCGGTCACGCCGTTGGGATAGCGCTTCATCGTGAGCGGCCGGCCGCGCAGATGCGGCAGCAGCGCCGGAGCGATGCGCACGTAGTAATCAATGACCTGCGCCTTGGTGAAACCCGCCTCCGGATAGAGTACCTTCTCCAGATTAGAAAGCTTCAGGCGCTTGCCTTCGATCTCAACGACTTGTTCCCGGACGGCCATACCTCGATGATTGGATGCGCCCCGGAAGGTACACCGCTCTCCCAAATGGCTGCGGGGACCCGAAAGTGACTATGCGCAATTTCCTCGCCACAACTTAGCTTACGCCTCCGCACATCAAAAGTTTGAATGCCGAACCGTCAGGACGAAGCCAGGCAGGTACCGGTAAGCTCGTCAACGCCGCAGCAGTTTCCGGAGGCGCAGACCAGACTCTTCCGCGAAGTCCTGCAACTGATGAACGACCGCCGTGTACCCTACGTGGTCTCGGGCGCCTTTGCCCTGCAGAAGCACACGGGAATCTTTCGCGACACCAAGGACCTTGACCTGTTCCTGCCCGCGGAGTACGCGGACAGCGCGCTGCGCTACCTGAACGAAGACGGTTTCCACACCGAGGTACGCGATCCCGTGTGGCTGGCCAAGGCGCATCGCGAAGGTTACTTCGTGGACCTGATCACCGGCATGAGTAACGGCGTGATCACCGTGGACATGTCGTGGATCGAGCGCGGCAGCCCGGCAGAAGTAGTGGGAGTTCCGTCGCGCGTGCTGGGGGCCGAGGAACTGGTGGCTTCGAAATTGTTCGTCACGCGGCGCGAGCGCTTCGACGGCGCCGACAACTGCCACATCATTTACGGCACCTGCGGACGTCTCGACTGGCAACGCGTCCTAGACATCGTGGGCGAGCACTGGGAAATCGTGCTCTGGACCCTGATGCTGTTCGCCTATGTCTATCCTGCGCATACCGACTACGTTCCGCGCGCGGTCTGGGACGACCTGCTCAGCCGCTTCCACTGCCGGTTGCACAACCGCAATCCCAAGGCGCCGTTCCGCGGCAGCCTGATTGACGAATTCCTTTTTGCCATTGACGTGAACGAATGGGCCCTGGAGGACCTGGTGACGGCGTATCGCGCGCGCCGCCTGCGAAAGCTGCCGGGGACTGCTGACGAGCCTGCCGCGTGATCCGAGGGCAGCGAACGAGAGAACGATGAGAATCGCCGCCGTCGCCGATTTGCACTACACCCCGCAAATTTTTGATCGTATCCGCGATCAGATGCACCGGATTCGCGAAGACGCCGACGTGCTGGTGCTGGCTGGCGATCTCACGAATTACGGCAAGCTTGACGAAATGCAATCGTTACTGAACGCGCTGGTGCACGTGCGCATCCCGACCATTGCCGTTCTTGGCAATCACGATTACGAAAGCGGCCATGAAGGTGAGCTGATGCAGATGATGGTCAAAGAAGGCATCAAGGTCCTGGACGGCACCGGCTACGAGCGTGAGGGAGTCGGTTTCGCCGGCACCAAAGGCTTCCTGGGCGGATACGGACGCGGCGTACTCACCGCTTTCGGGGAACGCGAAGTCAAAGCATTCGTGCAGGCCGCCATTGATGAGTGTTTGAAGCTGGAGCGGGCGCTGTCGCAGTTGCGGGCGGAAAAACGCGTGGTGGTGGTGCACTACTCCCCGATAGCGGCAACGGCTAAAGGCGAAGCTCCGGAAATTTTTCCTTATCTGGGCACCTCGCGGCTGGCGGAGGTCATAGACCGCCATGGCGCGGATGCGGTCTTTCACGGCCATGCCCATCATGGCTTCTGCGAAGGCAAAACCCCGGGCGGGATTCCTGTCTACAACGTCGCCCTGCACCTGCTCCAGGCCGAGCAACCCCCGAAGGCGTACAGGATTGTTGAGGTGTAGGACGGGGGAATTCATACACGCGGTTGCCCCACCCTTGTCGCTCCCGGTTTTGGAGCGATAGGGTGGGTTGTTCCGAACGTGCTGTATGATACGGGGCTGTGCAGCATCACTGTACGTAACAAGCCGGTCGCCCGCATGTTGAAAGTTCCACTTCTTCTCACGCACATCCGCCAGCTTCTCACTTTGTGCGGTCCGGCGGGGCCGAGGCGAGGTCGCGCGCTGAGCGAACTCGGGATCATTGAAGATGCGGCTGTACTCTGCGTGGGCGGAAAGATAGTCTCGGCCGGCAGCTTGGGCCAGGCCGCGCGCGATCCCTGGCTGAAGAACTTCAAGACGCGAGTGCGCGAAATGGATTGCCGTGGGAAGGTGGTCCTGCCGGGTTTTGTGGATTCCCACACCCACCCGGTCTTCGCCGCGCCACGCCTCAATGACTTCGAGAAGCGGATCGCGGGTGCGACCTACGAGGAGATCGCCAAATCCGGCGGCGGCATTGTGTCCAGCATGGCGGGAGTGCGCCGCGCCACCCGGGCGGCGCTCGCGAAAAACGTGCTCCACGCCTTCCGCCAGATGGCGGCTCAAGGCACCACTACGGTGGAGGCGAAGTCAGGATACGGCCTCAGCCTTGCGGCGGAACTGAAGTCATTAGCGGCGATTCGCGATGCGGCCCGCCGCTGGCCCGGAACAGTCGTGCCTACGCTGCTCGGCGCACACGTCGTGCCGCCGGAATTCGGGAAGCGTCGCGGTGAATATGTCCAGCTTGTTTCCGAGCGCATGATTCCGCAGGTTGCATCCCGCCATTGGGCCGACTTTGTAGATGTTTACTGCGAGCGCGGTGCGTTCAGCCTTGCCGAAGCGCGGCAGATCTTCGCCTCCGCCGAGCGGCACGGACTGGGCATACGTGTCCATGTGTGCCAGCTATCGGCGGCGAACATTAGCGCACTGCTTCAGGACGGTAGCGTCAGCGTCCCCGCCGGCAGTCGTGAGCAGCGGCGGGCGAGCCGCCCGCCGGGACTGCCGCCGAGGACGGCGGCGCTACGGTTTCAGCCTGCCTCGCTCGATCACCTGGATTGCATTCAGGACGAGGATATTCCGCTGCTGGCGAAGTCCAACACGATCGCTACGTTGATGCCGGGGTCGAACTACTTCCTCGGACTGGAGAAATACCCGCCAGCGCGGAAGCTTATCGAGGCCGGAGTGGCTGTGGCCCTGGCCAGCGATTACAATCCGGGCACGTCGCCCACGCCCAGCATGCCGTTTGTTCTCTCGCTGGCCTGCACACAAATGAAAATGTTACCGGCGGAAGCGATCGCCGCCGCGACCATCAATGGCGCCCATGCTTTGCGTCTCGCTCACCGAAAAGGCAGCATTGAACCTGGCAAAGACGCCGACCTCGCCGTCTTCGATGCAGAGGATTACCGGGAAATACCGTATTGGTTCGGGACAAACCGCTGTGATGCCGTGGTTTTGAACGGACATTTGGCGACCTGAGACTTTAGATTTCGAGGGGAAGTCTCTTATTGGAGTCATGCTGAGTTAGCCGTCCGGCTTTGGCCGCGACGCGAAGGACTTGCCTTCCGATTCCTGATAAAAGCAGGACCTTCCGCTTCGCTTCGCTCGCGCCAGGATGACGCTTCTGGAAACCCTCCCTGTTACCTCCTCAGTCATCCCACGCCGCTGTTTGCATTAACCAGATAACCAAATTCTAAATAACCAAATTCTGTCTTTTGCAATTGGCGCCAGCCCACCTTGGCACACGGAAGTACATGACCCGAAAGGGTCATACAAGTAGTACATTTAGCAGGAATTCTGGATTGACAATTTCTGTCACCCAACCTACGATGCAGCTTCTCTGGGCCAACGGCGTAGTTTTTCCACAACATTGAACAGGATGTTCAGGGAACGCAAATATTGAGATTTGCGTCACTGATGCAGCCAATACGACGATTCCGACCCCGCACGCGAGGGCGTTACCGGGGAGGCCGAGGACACAAGCATGTCTCAGCGGATGGGTGACCTTCTGGTCAAAGAAAAGGTCATCACCACCGAGCAACTGCAGCAAGCGCTGAAAGCGCAAAAGGACACCGGCGGACGGCTCGGTTCCGTGCTGGTCAAGCTTGGCTTCCTCAGCGAGGAAGACGTCACCAATTTTCTCTCCCGGCAATATGGCGTTCCAGCCATCAATCTGTCCTATTTTGAGATTGACCCCAGCATCGTCAAGCTGATTCCCTACGAGACCGCCAAGCGCTACCAGATCCTGCCGCTGAGCCGGGTAGGGGCCTCGCTCACCATCGCCATGGTGGATCCCACGAACGTCTTCGCCATGGACGATATCAAGTTCATGACCGGCTTCAACATCGAGCCGGTGGTGGCGTCGGAAAACGCCATCATGGAGGCGATTGAGAAGGCCTACACCGCCAAAGAACCTGAGGCCAACCTCGAAGAGGTGATGCAACAGTTCGGCGAGATCAATGAATCCGACGTCGAACTCCAGGCTTACCAGGAAGAGGTGATGCTGGCGGACCTCGCCAAGGCCGCCGACGAGGCCCCCATCGTCAAACTGTGCAACATTATTCTCACTGACGCGGTGAAGCGCGGCGCCAGCGACATCCACATAGAGCCTTACGAAAAGGAATATCGCGTCCGCTTCCGCATTGATGGCGTGCTAACCTCCATCATGACGCCTCCCCTGAAGCTCAAGGACGCAATTACCTCCCGCCTGAAAATCATGGCCAAGCTGGACATCAGCGAGAAGCGGCTGCCCCAGGACGGCCGTATCATGCTGAAAATCAACATGGGAGGCAAGAAGAAGGAGCTGGATTACCGCGTCAGCACGCTGCCAACGTTGTGGGGTGAGAAGGTCGTCTTACGGTTGCTGGACAAAGAAAACCTGCGCCTGGACATGACCAAGCTCGGCTTCGAGCCGGAGTCGCTGATCAAGTTCGAACGCGCCATCCTGAAGCCCTACGGTATGGTGCTGGTGACCGGACCTACCGGTTCCGGCAAGACCAACACCCTGTATTCCTCTATTTCGCGCCTGAATACCCCGGAAACCAACATCATGACCGCCGAAGACCCGGTGGAGTTCCAGTTGGCGGGTATCAACCAGGTGCAGATGAAGGAGCAGATCGGGCTGAATTTCGCCGCCGCCCTGCGCGCGTTCTTGCGGCAGGACCCCAACATCATCCTGGTGGGCGAAATCCGCGACTTTGAAACCGCGGAAATTGCTATCAAAGCCGCGCTCACCGGGCACCTGGTTCTGTCCACACTGCACACCAACGGCGCGCCGGAAACCATCAGCCGGCTAATGAACATGGGCATCGAGCCTTTCCTGGTCGCGACGTCGGTGCACCTGATCTGCGCCCAGCGCCTGGTTCGGCGTGTTTGCCAGGAATGCGCCGAAGTGGTCGAAGTGCCATATCAGACGCTGGTGGAGGCCGGCTTCACCCCCGAAGAAGCCAAAACCGTAAAGATCAAGAAGGGACGGGGATGCGAAGCCTGCCGCAACACCGGCCACAAGGGCCGCACCGGCCTGTACGAGGTCATGGAAGTAGATGACGAAATTAAGGAACTGATCCTTGTGGGCGCTTCCGCTATGGAGTTGAAAAAGAAGGCCATCGAACGCGGCATGTTGACGCTGCGCCGGAGCGGCCTGATCAAAGTCATGGAAGGGATTACGACTTTGGAAGAAGTTATCCGCGAGAGCGTTCACTAAACAACCGCACAGCCTGAGGGCGGCAGTGCCGCCGAGGGACCACACAGGGGAGCCAAGGAGCACTCATATATGGCCGCGATTTTAAGCGAGTTGCTGAAAAAAATGCTGGAGATGAACGGCAGTGATCTCCACATCACCACCAATTCACCGCCGCAGGTCCGTGTCCATGGGATTCTGCAACCGCTGGACATGCCCACACTGTCGCCGGCGGAGACCAAGCAGCTCGCCTATAGCGTCATGACGGACGCGCAAAAGCACCGCTTCGAAGAGAACTTGGAACTGGATTTTTCTTTCGGCTTGAAAGGTCTGGCCCGTTTTCGCGCCAACGTCTTCAATCAGCGCGGCGCCACGGCCGCCGTATTTCGCGTCATTCCCTTTGAGATCAAAACCTTCCAGCAGTTGAACCTGCCTGCTGTCGTCTCCAAGCTGTGCGACCGGCCGCGCGGGCTGATACTGGTGACGGGACCAACCGGCTCCGGAAAATCCACCACGCTGGCCGCCATGATTGACAAGATCAACAGCGAGCGCCACGACCACATCATCACCATCGAGGACCCCATCGAGTTTGTCCATCAGCACAAGAGTTGCCTGGTAAACCAGCGCGAGGTGCACTCGGACACCAAGGGGTTCGCCGAGGCCCTGCGCTCCGCGCTGCGCGAAGACCCGGACGTGGTGCTCATCGGGGAAATGCGCGACCTGGAGACCATCGAGGCGGCGCTGCGCATCGCCGAAACCGGCCACCTGACCTTCGGCACCTTGCACACCAATTCGGCCGCCTCCACCATCAACCGCATCATTGACGTCTTCCCTGCGCACCAGCAGCCCCAGATCCGGGCGCAGCTTTCGCTGGTCCTGGAAGGCATTCTTTGCCAGGCATTGTTACCGAAGATTGGCGGCATGGGCCGGGTGATGGCAATGGAGGTCCTGGTACCCAACTCGGCCATCCGTAACTTGATTCGCGAGGACAAAATTCATCAGATTTACTCGACCATGCAGTCGGGCCAGGAGAAGTTCGGCATGCAGACGTTGAACCAGTCTCTGGCCACGCTGTATTTCCAGAAGCAGATTACGCTGGAAACGGCCATGCAGCGCTCGCCGCTACCCGACGAGTTGACGGAGATGATCCAGCGCGGGGTCGGGGTAGTGGGACGCGCGGCGCCCGCCGGCCGCAAGTAGGCGCTGCGGTTGTGGTCCGAAGGGGGAGAAGATGCCAGTTTTTACATACACCGGCAAGAACGCCGCGGGCGAAAAGATTACCGGCGAGCGCGTCGCTGAGAACAAGCAAACCCTGCAGGCGCAACTTCGCCGCGAGCGCATCACTGTCAGCGGACCCATAAAAGAAAAGGGCAAGGAATTCGCCTTGCCCAGCTTCAGCCGCGGCAAGGTGTCGGTCAAGGACATCGCCATCTTTTTCCGCCAGTTCTCGGTCATGATTGACGCCGGCCTGCCGCTGGTGCAGTGCCTGGAAATTCTGGCCGGCAACCAGGAAAACGTTGTCTTTCAGAAGGCCCTGACCAATGTGCGCACCACGGTGGAAGGCGGCTCCACCCTCGCCAATGCCATGAAGCAGTACCCCAAAATCTTCGACGACCTCACCGTGAACATGATCGAGGCCGGCGAGACGGGCGGTATTTTGGACGTCATCCTGCAGCGCCTGGCGGCATACATCGAAAAAGCCGTGAAGATGCGCCAGGCGGTGAAATCCGCCCTGATTTATCCCTGTACGGTCATCGGCATTGCCGTGTTGATCGTGGGGGCGTTGCTCAAGTGGGTGGTGCCGATTTTCACCAAGCTGTTCGATGGCCTCAATGTGGAACTGCCGCTACCCACGAAGATGGTGATCCAGCTCAGCAATATCGTGGGCACCTTCTGGTGGTTCGGCGTGATCGGCCTTATCGCTCTGGTATTCGGCATCAAGCAATTCCGCAAGAGCCCGCAAGGCCGCTTGCTGTGGGACAAGATGATGCTCAAGCTGCCGGTTATCGGAGTGCTGCTGCGCAAGATCGCCGTGGCCCGTTTCACCCGCACTCTGGGGACCCTGATTACCTCCGGCGTGCCCATCCTGGAAGGTCTGGCCATCACCGCCCGAACCTCCGGCAATGCGGTGCTGGAGCAAGCCCTGATGCGGGTGCGCAAAGCCATCGAAGAAGGCCGCACCATCGTGGACCCGCTGAAGGAAAGCGGCGTCTTCCCCAACATGGTGACGCAGATGATCGGCGTCGGCGAAGCTACCGGCTCCATGGACGCCATGCTTCAGAAGATTGCCGACTTCTACGAAGACGAAGTGGACGCTGCTACGAAAGACATGCTCACGCTGCTCGAGCCGATGATGATCACCATTCTCGGTGTTTGCGTCGGCGGCATCGTGATTTCTCTGTACCTGCCGTTGTTCAAGCTGATCGGCAAACTGGCAGGGTAACGCGAGTGAGCCATTGAATCATTGAGTCATTGAGCCATCGGGTCATTGAACAATTGAGGTACCGATTGTTTCAGAGGGGCACGGCTTTACAGGCTGCTGGAAGAAGCCCGAAGTTGTCATTCCGAGGCTTCGCGAAGCGAAGACGAGGAATCCCTATTGCAACCACGCTCCTTGATAGCAATAGGGATTCCTCGGCCGCCTCGCTTCCGCCCCAGCACGCCAACATCAGGCGTGCTGGGGACCCCGGCTGTGCTCAGCGACCTCGGAATGACAATGTGGAAGGGAAGTGACTTTTTCAGCGGCCTGTGCAGCCGTGCCGTTAGAGTCTTTGTTTATTTTGTCATCCCGAGCGGGCTCCGCGGCCCCCGGAACGCGCCGCCGTTGCGCGTTCTGGGGTGGAGGTCGCGAGGGTCGAGCGCTCACAGCTCGCGGCCCTGTCCTGATACACACCACATTAAGAGCACGCTATGGGAATCGTGACTACCTTCAATGAGCGCACCTGGCTGGCCTGGCTGGTGAAGGTGCGCATCATTATCATCACGTTCCTGCTGGGTATTGAGCTGACCATAGCGACCCTAACGCGCAGTACCCTCAACACGCGCTTATTCGTCCTCGTTATTTTGCTGTGGTACACGATTTCCGCTTTCTATGTCCTGTTGCTGTCCATCTGGAAGGAATCGAAGCTTCAGGCCGCATTGCAGGTGGTTACCGATCTGCTGTTCGCGACCGCGCTGGTCTGGATTACCGGAGGCGTAGATACCGCTTTCAACTTCCTTTACCCACTGATCATCATCGTGGCCGCGATCGTGCTGTCGCGGTTCTGGGCCTACGTCACGGCCGTTCTTTCCTTCCTGCTGTTCGGCGCGGTGCTGAAGTTGAGTAACTTCGACATCATCCCGTCCTACTCGCAGAGCAAGCTCGACCCCAACTCGCTGAATGCGACTGCGCTGATCAATTTCGCCGGGTTTCTGGCTATCGCCTACCTGGCTGGCCAGTTGACGGCCAAGCTGCGCAAAGTTGATGTGCAGTTGCAGGAGAAGAGCGGCGCGTTGGAACACCTGCAGGCACTGCATGAGGACATCGTCAACTCCATGAATAGCGGGCTGATCACCACCGGCCTGGACGGCCGCATCGCGGTGCTCAATCCTGCCGCGGAGCGGCTGCTGGAGCGTTCGCCGGCAGAGTTGATCGGCAAGCCGGCCGAAAGCCTGTGGCTGGATCCGCCGCCGCCGGTGTCCAGTCTCGCTGGCTCAGCCATGAACCGGGAAGTGCGGGTGCTGACTCCTTCCGGTCAGCACAAGACTTTCAGTCTCACGGCCGCCGCGCTGACCGAGGCGGACCGCGCAGTCGGTTACGTCTATACGTTTGAGGACCGCACGGAAATCCGCCGCCTGGAACGCGAAGTCCGCATGCGCGACCGTATGGCCGCCGTGGGACGCATGGCTGCCGGCATCGCCCACGAAATCCGCAATCCTTTGTCTTCCATTGCCGGCTCGGTGCACGTGCTGGCCGAAATTGCCGCTCTCGACGAGGAGCAGCGCACGCTAGTGGACGTCGTTATCCGCGAGTCGGAACGGCTAAATAACATCATCACCGGATTTCTCGACTACTCGCGCGAAAAGGTCTGGGAGTTCGAACGCAGCGATCTGGTGCCGCTGCTCGAAGAGACGCTGATCCTGCTGCAGAATCGTCCCGAGTTTGCCGCCGACGGCAAGGGGGGGCAAAACAGCATCCGTCTGGAGCGTAGCTTCGAGTGCCAGCACGCCTATGCCATGGTGGACCGCGACCGCCTGAAACAGGTGTTCTGGAACATTTGTGACAATGCCGTCCGCGCCATGCCCAACGGCGGCACGCTCACGGTCAGCCTGCGCGGCACGGCCCAGTACTGGCTGATCACCTTTGGCGATACCGGCGCTGGCGTTGCTCCGCAGCAGGTGGACAAAATTTTCGAGCCGTTCCAGTCCGCCTTCGAAAAAGGCACGGGGCTGGGATTGGCCATCGTCTACGACATCGTGCAGGCCCACGAAGGCAAGGTGTCAGTGCGCTCTACTCCCGGTCTGGGGACCGAGTTCACGCTGGAGCTGAAGCGGGTGGCGCAGCGTCCAGAGAGGGCCAACGCCGCCGCCGCTGTCGCCACTACGGAAAGGAAAGGTTAAGCATGGGTAATGTTCTCGTCTGCGATGACGAGCGCTCCATCTGCCAGGTGCTGGAAGTGGCGCTGCGCCGCGACGGACATCGCGTGGAAACCGTCAACACCTGCGAGGCGGCAAAAAACAAGATCAACACCGCTGTTTTCGACGTGATCGTCACTGATATCCGCATGCCCACGCGCGAGGAAGGGCTGGACGTGTTGCGGCATGCGCGCCGCGTTTCCCCGGAAAGCGCCGTGGTGCTGATGACCGCTGTGGGCGAGCTGGAGTCCGCCATCGAGGCCGTGCGCGAGGGCGCATTCCGCTACATTTTGAAAGAGCCCGGACGCGACATCCACAACATCAAGCAGGCCGTTTCCGATGCCATGCAGAACGCCGAGCTGCGCCGCGAGAACTTCGCTCTCAAGCGTGACGCCGCCCAACGGAATTCGCTCAACAACATCATCGGGAACAGTGGGCCCATCGTTAAGCTGAAGCAGACCATCGAAACGGTGGCTTCCACCAGCACTACGATCCTCATCCGAGGGGAGAGCGGGACCGGCAAGGAACTGGTGGCGCGCGCCGTACACTCCTGTTCGCCGCGCGCCGACAAGCCCTTCGTCTGCGTCAACTGTGGCGCCTTTCCCGAGACTCTGCTGGAAAGCGAGTTGTTCGGCTATGTGAAGGGCGCCTTCACCGGCGCCAACCAGAACAAGCGCGGTCTCTTCGAGGTCGCCAGCGACGGCACCATTTTCCTGGACGAAATCAGCGAAATGAGCCTGGCCATGCAGGTAAAACTGCTGCGGGTCTTGCAGGAGCGCACCATTCGTCCGGTGGGCGGCACAACCGAAGCCGCTGTGGATGTGCGTGTGATCGCCGCCACCAACAAGGACCTGGAACAGATGGTTGCTGAGGGCACGTTCCGCGAGGACCTTTACTATCGCATCAGCGTCATCCCCATCAATGTTCCGCCGCTGCGCGAACGCGGGGACGACATCGAACTGCTTGCCAATCATTTCCTCAAGAAGTTTGCCGCCTCCATGGGCAAGGCGATCCACTGCATTGCGCCGGAATCCATCAAGCTGCTGAAGGGATACGACTGGCCGGGCAACGTGCGCGTGCTGGAAAACACCATCGAGCGCTCGGTTGCCATGGAAAGCAGCGACGAGTTGCATGTGCAGTTACCGGCGGAAATCGCCAAGACGCGCGCCGCCGCGGCCGCTCCAGGCGGGCCGCCCGGAATCTCGATCCCATCCGGCGGCATTGATTTTGAACGCCATGTAGCCGATGTGGAGCGGTCGCTGATCCAGTCGGCGCTGCGCCAGGCCAATGGCGTGCAGACCCGCGCCGCCGAGGTGCTCAATCTCTCCTACCGCTCCTTCCGCCACCTGCTGAAGAAATACGACCTGTAGCATCGGGGAATCGGGTAATCTGGTAATCGCGCCCTCGTCGTCATGACACGAGTAGTGGTTTTCAGATCACCCGATCACCCGATATCGCCATGCTCTACTTGCTCCGATTCCTCTGGAACGCGACCCGCGGACACCATCTGGCGCCGTGGCGCTCGCCCTATCTGCGCTGGCGCATTGAGACCTATTGCGGAGTCAAGATGGACAAGGTCGGCTTCCTCGAGTTTTGGGCCTTTCTTTTCCGCGAGCGCATACGACTGTTGCATTTCCTGAAGTGGACAGCGGAAATGGAACGCTACGCCCGCCCCAAACCCAAGAACCTTTGACGTGTATTGCGGTGTCATGACGAGGAGGGCGAACGGCCCGACGAGGCATCAGCTTTTTCAATGCAGAAGTCAAAAGCAAATGCGTAACTTCGGCCTCAGCAAGAAGGGGTGTTGCGGATACTGTTCCTGGTTTGCCCTAGCGGGTGCAAGGTATGCCGTGCCTGTAAACTCTGAATTGCTGTCATGCTGAGCGGGCCTCGGCCGCTTTTGCCGAGGCGAGTCGAAGCATCTTGTGCTCCAAAAAAGACAAGGTCCTATGACTCGCGTGCCGAAGGCTGGCGCGCTTGCTCAGGATGAGAAGATACTTAGGCGCCACAACTCTGGAATTGCCGGCATGGAATGCTGGCGTTTCTTGACGCTCCCGGATCTGTCCCACCTGTCGCATCCTACCCGTGTACAACCCTGGTCCGGGAACGTGTAATCTGTATCGCGAGGGGCCCGTGATGGCCAGGATCCTTTCCATTGCTGGTGATAGCGACTACCTTGCACGTTGTAACCGCGTGCTGGCCTGCTCTGGCCATGTGGTGCGGGGCATCAGCCGCAGAGCACAAATCGCCGCGGCCCTCGCTGAAGGCGGCTTTGATCTGGTGATCATCTGGGACGATCTCCCCGCCGGTTATGCCGAGGCGCTGCGCGCCGAAATCACAGCTCTGGCGCCGCAATTGCCGGTCCTGCTGCCGGCGGGTGTGCCGGTTTCAGAGCTGGCAGGGTCTCTCGGCCAACTGCCTCGGGCTGCATAAGTCTCCCACTTTGTCCAAATCCCTACACCGTCTGTGCAGATGTGCGGCACCTTTCGTCCTTGCGCCTCCCGCATTCGATAAAACCCAATTTCCCGAGCACCTGATCTCCGGATATATGGCAACCACGGCGGCTCAACCGGCGTCTCGCAATGTAAACACTAACTGCTCATGGAAAAACGGGGAGGCCACTATGCCAAGCAATAGTTTGCGGCGCGTGCCGGCGTCCAAGGTCGTGCCGCCGTTCGATCTTCTGTCAGCGCTCGCATTGAAAGCGGAGGCGCTCTTAGGCTACTCCAGACTGCGCCTGCGCCTGGAGATCCCGCCGACATCCTTGATGCGGGCCCTCGAAGACCTCGACTTGGAGCCGTTCCGCACCGATGACGTTGCGCGATACAAGAAGTCCAAGGCGCGCGATGTTACCGAGCAGGCCTGGGCGGAATTTCACGAGCGCGCCCATGTGGACCCGCACGGGGCCGGCATGATTATCGGCAGTTTCGTCAGCGCACGCTGGCGCACGGTTCCGTTGAGCAGGTACGAAGGTGAGATTCCGGAATATGTGCTGTCGCGCGCTATCGAGATCAAGGAAAAGATTCCACAGGCCGAGTTTTACGTTGATTACCTCAGCGTGGAAAAGCGCTACGACCCGTTCCTGATCGTTGCCTGCGGGCGCGAGCGCTTTTACGTAGACGTGTGGGACGAACCGGATTTCGAAAACTTCTGCTGACTGTCTTTTATGACTTGACCACGCTGGGCGCCTCGATCAGCACCCCGACCTCGCTGCCCCGGTCGGCTCCGGCCAGTCGCGAGGCCGCGACCCGATTGGAGGCAATTTCCAAAAACCCCATGCTGCCCAGGATGGCGAACACCTCGCCCGGCGCGCCTTGCCCGTAAGCCGTCTTCAGGCTCACGATGTCCGTCTTGCCCACCGTGATCTTGAACGGTGGCGGGTCGGGCTGGAACAGTTGCGGCAACTCGCGCGGGCTGAGGTTGGTGACCAGGTTTCCGAACTTGTCCACCTTCAGCACCACTCCCTTGATCAGCTTTTCGCTAATGGCCTTGGGACGCGGCACAGCAAAGCGGACGTAGTCGGTGATTTCTTCGCCGAACCTTTCATAATGCACGCCCTTGCTCAGCCAGCCGGCGACCGACGCAAATATGTCGCGCCCGTGAAAGGTGTTGCTCACGGGCTGCAGGAAGTAGTGAGGCGCGTCAATATGTCGTACCACGATGCGTTCCTCGCGGTCATAGACAAATGACAGCACGCCATTGTCCGGGGCTATGAAGCTATGTTTACCGGTGTACGCCAGGATCGGACGGCGCGCGGTCCCTACGCCGGGATCCACCACGACCACATGAATGCTGTCGGCGGGATAATACGGATACGCCTGCGCAATGGTCATGGCGCCATCCAGGACGTCGAAAGAGTAGACGGAATTGCAGATATCCACGATCTGCACCGCCGGGTTGATGTTCAGCACCACGCCTTTCATGGTGCCCACATAATGGTCGTTGAGCCCGAAGTCGGTGGTGAAAGTGACAATGCGCGTGCTCGACACGAAGGCCTCTTTCCTGTTCCTGCAAAGGCAGGCCGAAGTTAACAGCGAGCCGAAGGGCAAGTCAAGACAGCATTCAGCAGTCAGCAGTCAGCCTCTGGCGGGTGCGGACTCTGACTGCTGATGGCTGATTGCTGACTGCTCTGAAATGCTAGAATTCTGCTTTCATGTTCACCTATGTTCTGCTGCGGTTGCTGGCCGTCCTGCTGCTGGTGGCGGCGAACGCGTTTTTCGTCGCGGCGGAATTTGCCCTGGTCAGCGTGCGCGACACGCGCATTCAGCAGTTAGTCGAAGCCGGCCGCATCGGCGCGCGCACGGTCCAGCGACTGCATGCGCACCTCGACGAAGTACTCAATGCCGTCCAGCTTGGCATCACCCTGGCCAGCCTGGCCCTGGGCTGGATCGGCGAACCCGCACTGGCACAGCTTTTCATACCGGTAATGGGTCAGATTCCCTACGGATCTGTCTACGCTCACAGCATCGCAATCGTGGTTGCTTTTGTGCTGATCACCTACTTGCACGTGATCCTCGGGGAAGTCGTCCCCAAGACCGTCGCACTGCAACGCGCCGAACGCGTAGCCCTCGCCGTCGCCGCTCCGATGGACGTCTTCATGCGGCTGACGCGGCCGTTTCTGGTGCTCATGCGGCGTTCGGCCGACCTTGTTTTGCAAGTATTCGGGATGGCCCGTCTCCGGCAGGGCAGCGTGCACTCGCCCGAAGAACTTAAGCTGATAGCTACCGCCAGCCGCAGGACCGGCCTGCTCGCCGCTTTTCAAGAAGAAATGATCCACCGTGCGCTGGAGCTGGGCGACCTCACCGTGCGCGAGATCATGGTGCCGCGTCCGGACATCTTTTCCCTCCCCGCCGACCTGCCGCTGGAAGACGCGCTCACCCGCGTCGTCGAGGAGCAGCATTCACGCATTCCCGTCTACGATCCGCAGGGCGGCCCCGAGCACATCATCGGCCTGCTTTACTCCAAGGACCTGGCGCGCTGGATGCGCCTGCGCCTTTCGCTGCGCGACCAGGCTGCCGGCCAGCGTCTCGCACAAATGCAGGTGCGCCAGATCATGCGCGACGTGCTGGTCGTCCCCGAGACCAAGCCCTTGCCCGACCTGCTGGTAGAATTCCGGGAACGCAAGCGCCACCTCGCCGTTGTGGTGGACGAGTTCGGCTCCACCGCCGGCGTGGTGACGGTAGAAGACGTGCTCGAACAGCTCGTCGGCGAGATCGAAGACGAGTTCGACGTCACCCGCCAGCCGCTGCCGCCCGGCGCGACCACCATGGTGCTCGACGGTTCCGTCCCGATCCGCGATCTGGAGACGCAATATCAGTTGACCCTGCCGCGCGATCAGGGCTTCGAAACTCTGGCCGGATTTGTGCTCTCGAAATTACAGAAGTTGCCGAAGGGCGGGGAATCGTTTGAGTATGACGGGCGGCGCTTTACCGTGCTCGAACTGGACGGCCGCCGCATCGCCCGCGTCAAAATCGAACTGGCCGAAGAAACGGCGGAGAAGAATTTGTAATTTGCAATTGGCAGATTGTAATTTGCAGTTCGGGTGGCCCGCTCAAGCCTTCTTTTGGCTTGAGTGGGGCGGTTCTCCCCGTGGTCGCCAGTTAAGCCTTGAGCACCGCCGAAGATTGTGATCTCCTCTTTGCAAACTACAAATTACAACTTTAGCTTGCTTCGCTATCTCACAACCCGTCTCGCCTACACCATTCCGGTGCTGTGGCTGGTGGTGTCGGTCGTGTTTCTCCTGATCCACCTGGTGCCCGGCGACCCTATCCAGCAGATGCTTGGTGAAGGCGCAGCCAGCGCCGACATTCAGGCTGCCCGCCACGCCTACGGACTCGATGTCCCCATCGGGCAGCAATACGTGAACTACTGGCGAGGCCTGCTGCGCGGCGACATGGGCCAGTCATTGCGCTTCAACCAGAACGTGAGCCGGGTGATTGCCGAGCGCTATCCCTTCACGCTGGAGCTGACCCTGGCCGCGCTGGCGGTTGCCATCCTGCTCTCGATCCCCGCCGGTGTCCGCTCGGCCCGGCGGCGCAACCGCTGGGACGACCGCGCGCTCAGCTTCGTCAGCCTGCTCGGGCTCTCGTTTCCCAACTTCGCGCTGGGCCCGGTCCTGATACTGTTTTTCGCCATCAAGCTCGGCGTGCTGCCGGTCTCTGGTTCCGGCTCGCTGGCTCATCTGGTGCTCCCCGCGATTACGCTCGGAGGCGCGCTGGCCGCCATTCTTACCCGCATGGTGCGCACTGCTATGCTGGAAGAGCTGGGACAGGACTACATCCGCACTGCCCGCGCCAAGGGACTTCCCGAGCGCACCGTCGTCTACCGTCACGCCCTGCGCAATGCCATGATCCCGGTGATCACCGTGCTCGGCCTTCAGTTCGGCGCCCTGCTGGCCGGCGCTATCGTGACGGAAACTATTTTTTCCTGGCCGGGAATAGGTCGTCTCACGATACAAGCGATTGCCAACCGCGATTACTATCTCGTCCAGGGCTGCATTCTGGCAATCGGGTTGACCTACGTGGCGGCGAACTTTTTGACGGACATGCTGTATTCCGTCTTCAACCCGCGCATCCGGCAGTGAGGATTGTAAAGACGTAGCTTGCTACGTCTTCGAACGTATGCCGTTCATATTTCGGAGGGGCACGACTTCAGTCGTGCCGTGAAGAGTTTTTTATTTGTGTCCTTCCGAGCGGGCTTCAGCCCGCGAGGATCTGCTGTCAATCAATAATGACGGCCACCGCTCCAATTCCCGTTGCCGCGCCTCCCGCGCCCGCTCCCATTCAGGCGAGGCTGCGGCGTGCTGCGCGCCACAATCCGCTGGCAACGGCCGGCGTGGTCCTGGTATTGCTTTTTTCTGTCTGTGCGATTTTTGCTTCCTGGATTGCGCCGCAGGACCCGGCCTACATTGATCTGGCCGCGCGCCTGTCCGGTCCTTCGGCGGCGCACTGGTTCGGCACCGACGAGCTGGGACGCGACATCCTTTCGCGCGTCATCTTCGGCGCGCGCATTTCCATGCTGGTGGGCGCCAGCGTGGTCGCCGCATCGCTACTGCTTGGCCTGATCGTTGGCTGCATCGCCGGCTACTACGGCGGGCGCGTGGACCGCTTCGTCAACGTAATCGTGATGAACGCTTTCATGTCCTTCCCGGGAATCCTGCTGGCCATCGCGTTTGTGGCCTTTCTCGGGCCCGGGATTTTCAACTTGATCCTGGCGCTTTCCATCGGCGGGTGGGTGGGCTACGCCCGCCTGGTGCGCGGACAGGTGCTGGCCGTGCGCGAACGCGAATTCGTAGAAGCCGCGCGCGCCCTGGGCGCCAGCGACTGGCGCATCATTATGCGTCACATTCTTCCCAGCATTATTCAGCCTGTGATCGTGCAGGCCGCCATCGGCATGGCCGGCGCCGTGCTGGCCGAAGCCACAATGAGCTTTCTGGGACTCGGTGTGCCGCCGCCCATTGCAAGCTGGGGCTCCATGCTCAACGACGGCCGCTCGCACCTGTTCGACGCTCCCCACCTGGTGCTGTTTCCCGCACTCGCGGTCATGCTCGCCGTGCTCTCGTTCAACTTCATCGGCGACGCCCTGCGTGACTACCTCGATCCCCGCTCCCGCATGGAAGCAGGAATTTGATCGGGCCTCTCCGCTTTCGACCGCTGCATCCCTTGATGGGGAGGCGCCTATGGCAGATCCGCGGGACAAGTACACCATCCGCTGCATGGAATTTGGAGACACCGACTGCAACTGGGAGGGACACGCCTATAGCGAAGACGAGCTACTCACTGAAGTCGAGCGACACGGCCGGGAGAGTCACGATTGGAAGTCCTTTCCAGAGGCTGTGAAGAAAAAAGCACGCGAGATAATGCGCAAGAAAGCAGCCTGACGACCAACCACCTCTGTGACCGCAGCCCACACGAGCCCTGGTGTGGGCTGCACCATTTAACGAGATGTGGAGCAAGCCTTCATGGAATCACCCAATACACAGTGTCGCCAGTTGCGTGTATGGGGACGCGGATTCGAGGAAAGCACAGACTCTAGTGTGCGCGTGAGGGCCATCATTCTGGCAGGGACGACACGGCTCTCCCAGATGCCTTAGCCTCTAGGTACATAGCTCGTTCGCCAAGGACTACCAAGCCCTCAAGCCAAGAGCCTACTGCCTACTGCCACCGTCCACTGCACTTCGGTAACTTCTCCGGGAAAATATTTGACACCATTCCCGCAACATTCCTTTAGGCTGCGGGTTCAGAGTAGGTGAATCGCGACGGAGTGCCGTCCGACAAAACTATCAACAGAGCAAGTGAGGGAGAGATGAAACTGAAACTCTTTGTTATCGCACTGGGGATTGCATTCCTGGTTCCGGCACTGCCGGCGCAGACTGCGACGAACACCGCTCCTGTAGTTGCTCCGCCCGTTCACAGGCCTCTGACCATCCGCGAACGCAACCGGTTGCAGCAGAAGCGTATACGCGAGGGTGTCAAGAGCGGTTCACTGACGGCTGGCGAAGCAGCCCGGCTGGAGCGTCAGGAACGGCAGTTGTACCGGCGTGAAGCCAGAATGGCGGCCAGCGGTGGCAAGCTGACCCGGGGCGAGCGCATCGCCATCCAGCGCCAGCAGGACGCGATGTCGCGCAAGATCTACCGCGCCAAGCACAACGGCCAGCACCAGTAAAATGAGCGCCGACACACGAGCCCGACAAACAAGGGTGCCGAATCTGATCCCGCCAAAGCCCCCGTTTCGGGGGCTTTGTAATTGCTTAGAGCAAACTAGAGCGATTTCATTTTTGGTGTATCCCACTCCAGGAGGCGTCATCCTGAGGCGGAGCGAAGCGGAGCCGAAGGACCTGTTTTATTCGCCTCCGAAAAAGCAGGTCCTTCGCGTCGCGGCCAAAACAGGCCGCTCGCTCAGGATGACTCCTCCAGTCTGATGTGGATGCAGTAAAACTGAAACTAGAACCGTGTGGCACAGCCGCCCTCGGCTGTGCCAGCTGCAGTTGTCATTCCGAGCGAAGCGAGGAATCCCTATAGTGCAGACGATCTGTCATGAGCGTTCAATAATCCGCAAGCCATCTTGTAAATAGAAAAAAGGCGAACAGCAGATCCTTCGACTCGTACCGTCCCAATGGCCCGGTGACCCAATGGCCCATTGTCCCAATCGCTCAATGACTCAATCCTTCTATTCTTCCTCCGCACTCGCCGCGAGCTTCGTAATAACGACTTTGCCGACCATCTCCGGCGCCTGTAGCGCGCGCGGCGTTTTCTCCACCGGAACCAGCTCTGGAATTTCGTCCTTCGTGCTGATGCCCAGTTCAGGGAACTTGCGGGCCGTGACCAGCACCCGGCTCTCCAGCGACGCGATGGCTTTGTTGTAGTGGTCAACCGATTTGGTCAGGCTTGCGCCCAAGTCGCGGATGTAATCGGCCACGATGCAAAGGCGCTCGTACAGTTCCTTGCCGCGGGCGCTGATTTCCTGCGCGCTTTTCGCAATGGTCTCCTGCCGCCAGCCGTACGCGACTGCCTGCAACAGCGCTATCAATGTAGTCGGCGAGGAAGGGATCACGCGCTGGCTGACGCCGTATTCGATCAGTCCGGGATCGTGTTGCAGGGCAGCGCTGAAGAACGTTTCGCCCGGAAGAAACATGACCACGAAGTCCGGCGTCGAACCCAGCTGGTCCCAATAGGCTTTTGATCCCAGCGAAGTCATGTGGGCGCGGATCTGCTGGGCGTGTTGCAGCAGGGAAGTCCGGCGCGCGTCTTCGTCGGAGCACTCCAGCGCATCCAGGTACGCCTGCAGCGGGGCTTTCGCATCCACCACAACGGTCTTGCCGCCGGGCAGCTTGACGATGACATCCGGTCGCAGTTTTCCGCCGTCCGTGCTGAGCGATGGCTGCTCGGAAAAATCGCAATAGGGAAGCATGCCTGCGAGTTCCACCACCCGGCGTAACTGGATTTCGCCCCAGCGCCCGCGTACTTGCGGCGCGCGCAAGGCTTTCACCAAGTTGCCGGTTTCGCTCTGCAGTTTTTCCTGTGTGGTGATCAGCGACGCCACCTGCGCGCTCAGACTGCCATAGGCCTGGCTGCGTGCTTTCTCCAATTCGCGCACCTGGGCGTCCACACTCTCCAGCGACTTGCGAATGGGATCCACCAGCGCGGCCACTGCCTGCTTGCGCTGTTCCAGTTCGTTCTTCGCGTCCGACTGGTACCGCTCCAGCGTGGTTCGCGCGAGCTCCAGAAAAGACTGGTTGTTGCTCTGCAGCGCCTGCGCCGAGAGCGCCTGGAAAGCTTCGCGCAGCTTGGTTTCCGCCTGTTCCAGCAGCGCGAGCTTTTCCGCGGCGGCATTGGCCTGAAGTTCGAGCTCTTTTCTCAGGCTGGCCTGTTGCTCACGCAGTTTGATGTTGCTGTCGCGTTCGCTGCCGAGCGCCGCTTGGACTGCGGCCAATTCCTGCTCGGCGCGCGCAAGCCGCTCCCGAAGCGCGGCCGCCTGTGACCGCAACACCAGCCATGTGATTACAGCCGCAGCTACCACACATAGAATCGCAATCGCGCCGCTGGACATGAGTGGACCTTTTCCTAAAGGGGAAGCAGGAAAAGTTTAGAGTGGAACTGGGGGAAACAAAAGAGAAGTTTTCTATGCCATCTAACTTAGTGTGAGGATATTGGCACTGCTTGTCGCGGGTTCCCTCCTGATTGCGGTGCACGTGATTGTTGGTCTGGGTTCACCGCCGGCTCTGGTGCAGGCAGCGGCCTCCAGCGATCTTCCCTCTGCTGTCGCCACCAGCGAAGAAGCCCAGAATGCGCGCGCGCTGTTGCAGATGATTAATGAGGAGCGCCGCCTTGTCGGCGCTCCCCCGCTGGTCTGGAACGATCGCCTGGCGGAAGTGGCGCAGGCCCACGCACGTCTTCTGGCCGAGCGCAAAGAGCTCACTCACGACTTTCCTGGCGAGCCGCCGCTGCGGCAGCGCATGGCGGCCACGAACCTGCGCCTGGACCGGTCGGGTGAAAACGTCGGCTTCGACTCCAGCATTGCCGCCGCGCATGAAGGCTTCATGCACTCACCGCGGCACCGCGAAAACATGCTGAATCCTATTTACAACACGGCTGGGATCGGCGTGGTGCGCCGGGGAAAGATGTTTTACATCACCGAGGACTTCGCCCGCGTCCTGCCCGACATGACTGAAGCCGAAGCGCAGGCGGCGGTGGAGAAAAGTTTTGCCGACCTGCGCCGCAGTGCGGGCCAGCCGCTTCTGCGACGGGTGGACAACGCCCGCGCCCACGAGCTGGCGTGCTCCATGGCTCATGACGACGAGTTGAACACCAGCCGCGCTATGGCGCTGCCCGGAGCACGTCACGTGGCAGCCTACACCGCGACCCAGCCGTCGCAACTCAGCCCCGATGTCGTAGAGTTACGCAACGTCAAGGACGTGGACCGCTACGCCTTGGGCGTATGTTTTGCCCGCACGCCGAAGTATCCCGGCGGCGTGTTCTGGGTGCTGATGGTGTTCTTCTCGCCCCAGATGGGGACCTCGGCGTAGCAGTGCCAGCCGCCGCACTCGTGCTAATCTTTTTAAGCAGCGACCAAGCAGCAACAAGCAATTGGCAACAAGCAACAGCAACTATACCTGACTGTGGAGTGCCAATTGCTAATTGCCAATTGCTTGCTGCCTGCTGCTTGCTGCTCTCGTGCAAACGACGCCACAAACTGCTGATCCGCTCTCCAGGCTCCGCATCGGAGTCGCGGGATGGTCCTACAAGGACTGGGACGGCGTGGTCTATCCTGCGCAGTTGAAGAAGGCGCAGCACCCGCTCGAATACCTGGCGCAGTACATAGACCTGATCGAAATCAACACTTCCTTTTACGGACACATCAAGCCGGAACTCGGCAAACTCTGGTGCCGCAAGGCGGCTGGCGTCAACCCGCGATTCATGTTCACCGCCAAATTGAACAGGGCGTTCACACACTCGCCGCTGGCGGTGATGGAATCAACCTCGGCCGCGACCATCCGCCCCAATCCGGAAGATGAAAAGCTGGCCAAGGAAGGCCTCGACTCAATTGCCGCCGAAGTACGCCTGGGCGCGCTCCTCATGCAGTTTCCCATCTCCTTCAAGAACACCAACCAGAACCGCGACTACCTCGAAAGCTTGCTGCTGCGCTTCATGCAGTATCCACTGGCGGTCGAAGTGCGCCACTCCAGTTGGAACAACGAAGGCATTCTGAAATATTTCGGACAGAAAGGCGTTGCCTTCGTCAACATTGACCAACCCTTGCTCGGACGCTCCCTGCCCGCCACGGCGCACGTGACCTCGAGCTTCGGCTACATCCGCCTGCACGGCCGCAACTACGACCAGTGGTTCGAGTCCGAACGCAGTGAAGACCGCTACAACTACCTCTACACGGAAAAAGAACTGGCCGGCTGGAAAACAAAAATCGAACAGGTCTCAAACAAGACCGAAGTGACTTACGTAGTCGCCAACAACCACTTCCAAGGCAAGGCCGCCGTCAATGCGCTCCAGTTGCGCCACATGATCACCGGCCAGCCGGTAAAGGCCCCGGAAATCCTGGTCGAGCACTATCCCGCCGAGTTGCAGGCAATCACTGCGACCCCAGCCGCTGATCTGCGCGGATAGACGCGGATGGTCTTGCCCCGTAGTGGTTGTCCACGTAATCGTTGAGGATCTTAATAAACTCGGCCACGATGCCGTCGCCGCGCAGGGTGGTGACCAGCCGGCCGTCCACGAACACCGGCGCTTTCGGTTCTTCAAATGTCCCCGGCAGCGAGATGCCGATATTGGAGTGCTTCGACTCCCCCGGCCCATTCACGATGCATCCCATCACCGCGACCTTCATCTCTTCGACGCCGTTGTACTGCTGCTTCCACACGGGCATCTGCTCGCGGATATAGTTCTGTATCTGCTCGGCCATTTCCTGGAAGAAGGTGCTGGTGGTGCGCCCGCATCCCGGACACGCCGTCACCTGCGGCGTGAAGCTGCGGATACCCAGCGACTGCAGAATCTGCTGCGCCACGATCACTTCTTCCGTGCGGTCGCCGCCCGGCGCCGGCGTCAGCGACACGCGGATCGTGTCTCCGATCCCTTCCTGCAGCAGTACGCTCAACGCTGCGGTGGAAGCTACAATCCCCTTGGCCCCCATGCCCGCCTCGGTCAGCCCCAGATGCAGCGGATACCGGCACCGCGCCGCCATCTCGCGGTAGACATCAATCAAATCCTGCACTCCGCTGACCTTCGCGCTCAGGATGATCTGGTCCGGCCGCAGCCCGTATTTCTCCGCCATGGCCGCGGAATTCAGCGCGCTGGCCAGCATGGCTTCCATCATGACGTCGCGCGCATCCCGGGGCTGCGGGCGCTCGGAATTTTCGTCCATCATGCGCGTGAGCAACTGCTGGTCCAGCGACCCCCAGTTCACGCCGATGCGTACCGGCTTCTGGTTCTCGACCGCGACTTCGATCATGGTGCGGAAATTGTCGTCGTCCTTGCGGCCGATGCTGACATTGCCGGGATTGATGCGGTACTTCGCCAGTGCCCGCGCGCACTCGGGAAATTTCTTCAGCAGCAGGTGACCGTTGTAATGGAAGTCGCCGATGATGGGCACGCGCACGTCTTGCCGCTCCAGGCCCTCCACGATGTGCGGGACCGCCGCCGCCGCCGCGTCGTTGTTTACCGTCACGCGGACCAGCTCCGACCCGGCGCGCGCCAGCGCCGCCACCTGCGCGATGGTGCCCTCCACGTCGGCCGTGTCGGTGTTGGTCATGGACTGCACCACTACGGGCGCGTCGCCTCCAACCTTCACTCCGCCGACATCCACCGCCAGCGAGCTTCTCCGCTGAATTTCCGCCATAAAAAAAGTGTAGCACGCAGAAAAGCCGTTTCCCGTTTCCGGTTGCCAGTTTCCGGTTCTGTGTTCCTCGCTCCTCCGCGACCTCCGCGTTCCTGCTTTTCCGATGACCCGATGACCTGATGACCCGATCACCCGATCACCCGATGACCCGTTCACCCCATTACTGGACTCTCCTGATTCTGGGCGCCATCGCCAGATCCGCCTCGGCATCGGCGACCTCGCGCTTGAATTCCAGCAGGTTCTTCTCCATCGTCTGACACAGTTTCTGCACCGCCAGCGCCTTGTCCGCTTCCAGTTCTCGGTTCAGCACCATGGCTACCGTCTGCGCCATCACCTCCTGCAAGCTGATGGCGTCTTCCGGATACGGCATGCCCAGCATCGGCGGCACCGACGCGTACCAACGCTGATGCCGTTCGCACTTGTCGAATCCCTCCTTCGCCGGAAAAACGCACTGCCGTCCGTCGCCCCGCACCGCCGCACATTGCTGCGTCTGGGGTGCCCCATCCTGAGCCCGAGCAGAGCGAGGGCGAAGGGTGGGATCAGACGATGGATGTGTAGCTGGGTGCTGGTGTTGGTGCCCCACCTCTGCTTCGCAGATGTGGATCTTGGCTGCTGGTGCCCCACCCTCATCGCTCCTGCTTCTGGAGCGATTAGGGTGGGCCAGCTCAGAGGGAAAACACGCGTCTGAAGGCATGGCCCAGCCACTCTCGCCCGCGTGTACTGCGTGCCCCACATCTGCGCAGCAGATGTGGGTGTTACCTGCTGGTCTTAGAGATGTAGCGCGGGCACCCTCGCCCGCATCGTTCTCTCTCAGCCTCTCCATTGGGATTTCCAGGATAATCGCCTTCTGCTGCTCTTTTCTGCCTTCCATGGTTTTCCTCGTTGTCATCTTGAGCGAGCGTGGACGAACTGTCCGCGCGAGTCGAAGGATCTTGTGGTCTTGAAAAGTTTCCTCGCGCCCTCTGCGTCTCTGCGGTGAAAAGGTGTCAAAAGAAAAACGGCCCAGTCACCCGACCAGGCCGCCTATGATTTTGATTTTCCGGGCCCCCAGCACGACCGCATTTGGCGCGCTGGGGCGTGAGATTTCCCGGATCGCCCGATTCCCCGATCCTTTTTCCCCGTTTATTTTTAGTATGGCACACCAGACTAGGTAAAAGTGACATCCCCGACGCAACTCTATTTCCCGCCCCACCAGCAACTTACGGCGACCAGTTACTCTTAAGGTACTTGACAATGCTTAAAGCTATTATTTCCGGAGAAGTGGTGGAAGCACCGCGCCTCAGCGCGGTGAGGAGAAGTGGTGGAAGCACCGCGCTTTAGCGCGGTGAGGAGAAGTGGTGGAAGCACCGCGCTTTAGCGCGGTGAACTGAGTCAGTGTAAAATCCGGGGCTTCAGCCCCGGCGATAATCACATGAAACTTGCACCGCAGGAAGTCCGGACATTCTTCGTAACCTCCGCCACCTGGGGACGCCGCTCAATTTTTCAAGCCGAACCGCTCGCGCGCCTGTTTCTCGATACTCTGTCCCGCTATCGTGCGCAAAAACGTTTTCTCCTCCACGAATTTGTTCTCATGCCGAACCACTTTCATCTCCTGCTTACGCCTGCGCCCGACGTTTCTTTAGAAAAGGCAGTTCAATTCGTCAAGGGCGGGTTTTCGTATCGAGTGAAGCGCGAGATGAATTCGAATCTGGTGATCTGGCAGCCCGAGTTTACGGAGCATCGCATTCGCGATCCGCAAGACTATGAGCGGCACGCGGCATATATACGTCTGAATCCCGTGCGCGCGCGTCTTGCGGATGTTCCCGAGGCGTATCCCTATTGTTTGGCGGCGGGAGCGTTGGAGATTGATCCACCGCCGCCGGGGCTGAAGCCCCGCGGAATGGGTGCGTCTGGGTCACCGCGCTAAAGCGCGGTGCTTCCACCTGCGGGGCTGTCGCCCCGCAAGGATTCCTCAGTCAAAATCAGCGGTACGTTGGAGAAGTTGTTGCGGTGGAAGCATCGGCCTTCAGCACGGTGAATGAGGTCGCGAGAAATGGTGGAAGCACTGGCCTTCAGGTTCGGTGAATGAGGCCGCGAGAAATGGTGGAAGCACCGGCCTTCAGGCCGGTGAATAAAGGCACGTGAAATTTGGGCTTCAGCC
>JBHGAZ010000023.1:0-61164 GCA_041946765.1 Terriglobales bacterium | reverse complement strand
GGCTTCCAGCCTGAGCAACGCCTGCTGGACTTCGTTTTCCGGCAGAGCAAGTGTGAATGCAAGCTGCGAGGCAGTGACCGGACCGATGTGAGCCATCCATCCGGTAACCAGCGCCAGAATGGCATCCGGGCGCGTGGGAGGCGGGCCAGCCTGCACGACCTCGGCGGGACGCTGCCTCCATTTCGCGGCCGGATAAATAACGTCGAGCATCGCAGCGCGTTCGGCTGCGGCCCAGAAGGTAGGGCTCGCCGGAGAGGGCGCCGGTTCTACCTCAGCCACGCCTGCCCGGCCGGCGGCGGCGAGGTGATCAAAGTACTCCTGCCACTCAGTTGCACGCGTTGCCGGTAACGCCACCATCGTTTGCAACACATCGTGCAACTCGTCCGGATCGCGCACGTCGGGCCAGGCTTCCTCGCGGACCTGCGCGATGGCCTCCGGATCGAGCCGGCCAACTTCTTCCAGCACCGACTCCGGCAATATCCTCCGCATCTCGACGGCGCGTGCCCGTCGCTCTTCCAACGGCGCGTCGTCCAGATAGGCATACGGATTGGCGTTCAGGATCTCGTGCGAGAACTGCGAGGGCACAGGCGTGTCCACTGCGACACAATGAATCGCGCCCTCCTCGATCCCGCGCAGCACGCGCTTCAGCGACTCGACATCCATCGCTTCGGTAAGCACATCTTTCATGACTTCGCGCACCAGAGGATGATCGGGAATCTGAATATCGCCCACGATGTTTTCCTGGCAGGCGGCGACATCAGGAAAAACCGAGGCCAGCAGGTCGTCTGACCGGATACGCTGAATCTGTGGAGGGACTTTCTTGCCGTGCTGAAAGCGCAAGAGCGCAAGCGCGCGCTCGGCGTCCCAGCGCCAGCGCGTCCCGAATATGGGCGAGCCCGTCAGTACCGCCTGCTCCAAAACTGTCTGCACGGTTTCTGCCGACAGGTAATGAAAAACATCCGCCACGGGAAAGCTGTGCTGCTCGGCCAACGCGATGTTCAGGCCATCATCGGTTGCGGCGGCCTGTAGCTCAAAGTTGAATGAGCGGCAAAAACGTTTGCGCAATGCTAATCCCCAGGCGCGGTTCACGCGTCCGCCAAAAGGCGCGTGGATGACGAGCTGCATCCCGCCGCCTTCATCGAAGAAGCGCTCGGCGATGATCGTCTGCTGCGTGGGAACCGTTCCCAGCACGGCGCGGCCCATCAGTATGTGATCAATCACCTGCTCCGCGCCGCTGTCGTCCAGACCGCATTCGCGCTTGAGAAACGTGGTGCAATCGAGGACTTCAGCCGGTTTTTCCACCTTGCGCACAGCGTCGGGTGGAACACCAAATACGCCGTTCTCAGCGGTCATTAACCCACATCTGCTCCGCAGATGTGGGGCACCCTGCTGATCGTCTTTCGCTTTCGTAGAGACGTAGCTTGCTACGTCTCTGGCTTGCTGCTCTGATCCGTGTTCATCCGTGGAAATCCGTGTTTCCGTTTCCTGCTTTTCTGATCCGCGATCATCCGCGTTGATGCGCGGCTTGGTTTTCGCAGGCAGCATTGAGCTCACGTCCGCCCGCAACTGCGCCACTGCGGCGGAAAGCTCGGCCGTGCGCGCCGGCGCCTCGCCGCGCCAGAAGGGGACCGTGGGCGGCGCGCCGTGAGCGTTTTCCACCAGCACGCGACCCGCGGTACCCTCAACGCGGCGAATCCGCCAAGACGTGTTCCCGAGCAGGATGATGTCACCGGCATTGCTCTCGACCGCGAAATCCTCGTCCAGCGTGCCTACAACGACGCCCTCGGGCATGGAAACCATCGTGAACAGATTGCTATCCGGGATGGCGCCGCCGCTGGTGATCGCCGCCAGCCGCGCCCCGCGCCGCGCGCGTACGCGCCCGTGTACGCGATCACGATAGAGATAGGCGCCATAGCGGCCTCGCCGCGCCGCAATGCCTTCGGAAAGCATTTCAATCAGTGCGTCAAAGTCAGAGCGCGGCAGATCACGATACGGGTGCGCGCGTGTGACCAGCTCATAGAGATCATCCTCACGCATGCCAGTGAGGGTGGCCCACCCTGACCCTGAGCGAAGCGAAGGGGAAGGGTGGGATTCGTCGCACGCAGTGATCTGCGGCTGAACGGTTCTGGCCGCGCACTCTGCCACGATCTGCTGCGCGAGCACGTCCAGCGGTGCCTCGGGGATGATGATGCGGTCCAGCTCACCGTGACGGATTGCCCGGATCAGCGCGGCGCATTCCACGAGTTCGTCGCGTGTAGTGGTGAAAATGCGCGCCTTCGGTGTGGCCCCGCGCCAATGTCCCGAGCGCCCGACGCGTTGCAGAGCAATGGCAATGGAGCGCGGCGAGCCGATCTGCACCACCAGGTCCACGAATCCGATGTCAATTCCCAACTCCAGCGAAGCGGTAGCTACCAGCAAGCTGATTTCGCCGTTCTTCAGTTTCTTCTCCGCCGCCAGCCGCAGCTTGCGCGACAAGCTGCCGTGGTGCGCGGCCACGGCGTCTTCTCCCATGCGCTCGGCCAGGTGCATGGCCACGCGCTCGGCAATGCGCCGCGTGTTGACGAACACCAGCGTGGACCGGTGCTGCCGCGCCAGCACCACGATGCGGTCGTAAATCTCGTCCCACATCTCGTTGCTCGCGACCGGTCCTAACTCGCTGTTCGGAACTTCAATGGCGATGTCCATTTCGCGGCGGTGGCCGATGTTGACGATGACGGGCTCAGGACGCGGCTGGCACGCGCCCGTCAAAAACTCTGCGATCTGCTCAATCGGCTTCTGGGTTGCGGAAAGCCCGATCCGCGTGGGTGCCCCACCCTTGTCGCCAAAAGCGACAGGGTGGGGGTCTTCTGTGCTTGCGTTGGTGCCCCACATCTGCGTCGGTTTGGCAGATGTGGGCCTGTGTTCTATGCTTCCGCTCACCAGCGCGTCCAGTCTTTCCAACGACAACGCCAGATGCGCGCCGCGCTTAGTGCCCGCGACGGCGTGGATTTCGTCCACAATCACGGTTTTCACGTCGCGCAAAATCTCCCGGCTCTTCTCCGCCGTGAGCAGGATGTACAGCGACTCCGGCGTCGTGACCAGGATGTGCGGCGGCCGCTTCAGCATGGCGCGGCGCTCGTGCATCAAGGTGTCGCCGGTGCGCACGGCGGTGCGGATTTCCGGCATCAGCAGGCCGCGTCTGCCGGCGAGCTGCTGAATTTCGACGAGCGGGATTTCAAGGTTCTTCTGGATGTCGTTGCCGAGTGCCTTCAGCGGCGAAACATATAGGACTTCGGTGCGGTCTTCGAGCTCACCGGCCAACGCCTTGCGCACCAGCCGGTCAATGCAGGCAAGAAATGCGGCCAGGGTCTTGCCCGAGCCGGTGGGAGCGGAGATCAGCGTGGTGCGTCCCGCCAGGATGTGCGGCCAGCCCTGCTGCTGCGGCTCGGTCGGCGCCCCAAAGCGCGAGACAAACCACTCGCGCACCAGCGGGTGCGCCCAGTCGAGGGCAGAATCTACAGCAGGCGGAACGGGGAGTTCGGGGGAGTACGGCATTCAATCTATTTTAACCGGCGACGCCTTCGCTAATGTTTCGCCTTTGGTAAGATGCGCGGCCGGGCTGCGGGTACTTCGGAAAAATGTTCCATGTGGAACATTTTCGGTAGCACCTCAGAATGTTCCACGTGGAACATTGTGTGTATTTTGGATTATGTCTTTAAGCTATTAACATTATGTCTTGGATAATACCGAGTTGATTACCGCAGCTGAATTGTGAGAGTCCTGCCCACCCTAGTGCCGAAAGGCCCGGCGCGAGGGTGGGGCACCGGGCATTTACTTACTCAACTTCGTACCTGATGAAAAATAGTGAGATGAATACGCCCAATACAATGCACATGAGGGAAAAAACTAGGGCGATAATTGTGACCGGGGACCTGTCCACCAGTAGCTCATGCCTTCCGACAAAGTAGAGTGTTGCCAGCGAAATTGCAGCAGCAAGCGCAGATGCTGTTTTTGGTACTGCTCTCGACCTATGGTTGCGAAACTGCTTCTCGTATGCGAAATACATCAACGGAAGAAAAGACAGCTGCAATACGGAAAAGACGAAGAAGACTTGCCATGCGGCGCGCAACGGTAAACCAAGAACGGAGGAGGCCACCCATGCCCAAAAAGCGCTGCCGAAAATCGACAGCACGCCCGCAATGGCGTAGTGCCAGCATGGATACCGCTTGGCTCTAATTTTAAAGGTAAGCGGCACTTCCTCATCTCCTGCCGACGAGAACAGATTGTAGCTTTTGTGAACAGCACTTACCACAAATTTTGCCTGTACTGCGATTTTCGCCCCAGAGTTGATATTGCATAACCTGACCTTTGTAACCTGCATGTCGCCCGTACCCGGATGCTACAATCGCTCATCTTCGTTCAACGCGAGCAGAAGTGTGCCGTAAGTGAGCGCTTTTGCGGTGTCATGACGAGCGAAGCGAGGCATCTGCTTTCTTCTGCATTAACAGCAGATGCCTCGTCGGGCTGCCTGCCCCAGAACGCGCGACACCGGCGCGTTCCGGGGGCCCCGGTCGCGCCCTCGTCGTCATGACACTACAGAACTGCTTGCGAGGCACGCCGACGATCAATCAACTGAGAACCGACAACTGAGAACTGACTACTGACAACCGAGAAGTATCTATGTCCAAAGTGCGCGCCAGGAAAATCAAGTTGCTATTGTTCGACGTGGATGGGGTTTTGACTGACGGCAAAATCTGGCTCTTTCCTGCGCCCCCCGGAGCGCAACAGAGCACCCATGCCGCGGCGGCCGAAAAAGCTGATGGCGGCGGTTACGCCATCGTCAGCCAGAACATGGTAGAGGCAAAGGGATTCAGCGCCCACGACGGCACGGGCATCTCATTGGCCCATCTGGGCGGTATCCGCACCGGCTTGATTACCAAGCGCATCTCGGAAACCGTGGCCCTGCGCGCTCGCGATCTGCGCGTCACCCACGTCTTGCAGGGCATTGCCGACAAGCGCCGCGCCTTCGAGGACATACTGCGAAAGGAAGGGCTGCGCCCGGAGGAAGTCGCCTACATCGGCGATGACATCATTGACCTGCCGGTCATGCGCGCCTGCGGCCTGGCTATTGCTGTTCCCAACGCTCGCGAGGAAGTGAAGGACGAAGCCCACGTGGTGACGGACCACGCGGGAGGCGATGGCGCCCTGCGCGATGCCGTCGAGTACATCCTGAGGGCGCAGAACAAGCTGGAAAGCGCGGTGGAAGCTTATCTCGGGGAGCGCAGTCCGGTGAAGCGAGACGCGTGAAGCAATCGGGTGATCGGGGAATCGGGCGATCGGGCGATCGGGTGATCGGGTGAAAAACCCACATCTGCCAAACCCGGGCAGATGTGGGGCACCAATTTTGATTTTCATCACCCGATGACCTGATCCTGCAATCACTGCACTGCTGCCGGGGGTGTGGCCATCAATGCGGTAAAGCGCGGATCTTTGCGAAGGCCGGCGAATTCCGTGTCCTTATAAACGTTGTTGATCTGAGGGTAGCCTTCTTCCATAGCCTTGCGAAGATGGTGAATGCTGCGGTCGAAATCGCCTATCTGCGCGTACATCCGCGCCAGGAGATAGTTGAACTGGGCGCGGTCTTCGGAGGTGGAAAGCTGCGCCGCCACTCCCGTTGACGAAGTCGTGTCGAACACGTTCGGATTCAACTCCAGCGCGCGCATGAATTCCTGCTGTGCTTCGGGAAACTTCCTCTGCATGAAGAGCGCGGTGCCGAGATTGTTGTGGAAGGTGGCGTCCTGTTCCCGCAGCCGCAGAGCGCGCACATATTCCTTGATCGCCTTGCCGTACTTGCGTTGCAGGTAATATGCGGCTCCCAGGTTGTTGTATGCCTCAGCATAAACGTGATCGAGTTTCACCGCGCGTTTGAAAGACTTATCCGCGTCCTTGTAAGCGCCTAGCTGCAACAGGGCAATGCCGATCTTGTTGTGCAACACCGCAGCGCCAGGCTTGGTATTCGGTTTGGTCAAAGCAGCGCGGTAATGCTCGATGGCTTCAGCGTACACCTTTTGCAACCGGAGTTCGTCTCCCTGCTTTTCCAACTCCTGGGTTGTGGCGGTCTGGAACCGGGAAGGGAGCTGGACGCGGCGGGGCAGCGCGCCAGCGCCGAGAGGCCGAAGGACTGCCCCTAGCGCGACGATCAGCACCAATGAACGTAATCCGCGGCGCATGCTACACCTCGCCCCTGGATGCTGCGCTCATTGTAGCTCGAATCGGCTACTTGGGTTTCTGGTCCTTCTTGTCTTCTTCGTCGCCCTTGAAAATGCCAACAATCTTGCCAAAGAAGCCTTTCTTCTTCTCCTCCTGCGGAGGCTTTTGAGCGGTGCGAGGTGGCGGCGGGGGCAACGGCCGGCTGCCCGGCGGGAGTGTCTGCACGACCGGCTGCTGCGGGGGCGGTGGCGGTGTCCCAATCCCGAAAATGCGCTGGAACAAATTGCGGTTGTCGTTCGGGTTCTGTTCGCAAGTTTCCGTCGGCTCGGTTCCGGCGATGAACGCGGCCGTGTAAGTGTCCGGACATAAGGGCGTGGCCAGGCGGTTGGTGATCTTGTCAATTTTCACGTCTACGACGCCGGACGGTTGCTGGAATGGGCGCATGTCGCGATACTGCGGCAGCACGCTGGCTTTCTTCATGAACTCGGCCCAGATGGGCGCGGCTGTTTGCGCTCCGCTCAGGCGCAAGTCGCTGTAGTCGTCGTACCCGATCCAAACGATACACAGAAGATTGCTGGTGTAACCGGCGAACCAGGCATCGTGTGACGTGCCGGTTTTTCCCGCTGCCGGGGCCATAAACCCGCGCCGCCGGACATCGTACCCAGTCCCGAAATTCAGCACGCCTTCCATCATGTTGGTCATGACGTAAGCCACTCGGGGGTCGAGCACGGGCTTGCTTTGGGTACGAAAGTCTTCAAGTACTTCGCCCTGGGCGGTCCGCAAGGAACGCACCAGTACCGGCGACAGGCGCACGCCGTCGTTGGCGAAAACCGTGTATGCCCCTGCCATGTCCAGCGGCGTGGCCTCGTACGCGCCCAGAGCGATAGCCGGAGTCGCCTTCACTGAGGAAATCCCTGCCGCCCGCGCCAGGTCCGCCACCTTATCATAGCCCACCTGTTCGGCCAGCTTTACCGTGGCGTTGTTCAGGGAGAGGGCCAAGGCGTAGCGCGCCGTCACCTGTCCGTGATACTCGTCTTTGTAATTGCGCGGCTCGTAGATCTGATCGCCGTAACTGAACGTCGTGGGCGAATCGTCCAGAGTAGTGACGGGAGTGTCCGGATGGTCGCTGCCGCTGACCGCCGTGTTCATGGCGGCCGCATACACAAACGGTTTGAAAATTGATCCCGTCGGACGCCGCGCTACCGCATGGTTCAACTGGCTGAAGGCGTAATTTCGCCCGCCGACCAAAGCCAGCACGTCGCCGGTATGCGGATCAATGGCAACCAGCGCAACTTGCGCTTGAGGCCCGGGGAGCACCGTGGTTTCGATCTTTGCCTGCTTGCCCTTGCCGATTTTCTTTTTCCGTGTGCGCAGCCTTTCAACCTGTGCATCCACCAGCTTCATGCCCTCCTGCACGGCATCGGCAGCGGCACGCTGCAAGTCCGGGTCAAGGCTGGTGTAGATACGCAGTGCGCGGTCGTTCAGCTCATCTTCTTTGTAACGGCTCATGAGCTGATCGCGGACCAGGTCAACAAAATACGGCGCATCGCTGGCCTCCACGTTCGGGGGCGCCAGCTTCAGGGGCGAGGCCTTCGCCTGTTCCGCCTGCTTCCGCGTGATGGCGCCGGTTTCCACCATGCTGTCCAGCACCAGGTTGCGGCGCTCGATAGCGCGTTGCGGATGACGGTAGGGTGACAGGTAGCTCGGCCGCTGGATCAGGCCCGCCAGCAGCGCCGCCTCGGGAAGCGTGATGCTTTGCAGATCCTTGTTGAAATATGCGCGAGCCGCTTCGGCAAATCCGATGATGGTGAACGATCCACGCTGGCCCAGATCCACCCGGTTGGCATAGAGTTCGAAGATTTGTTCCTTGGTGAACTTCTGTTCCAGCTCAATGGCGATCAGCATTTCTACTGCTTTGCGCTTAAGCGTCTTTTCCGGCGTGAGGAAGAACGCCCGCGCCATCTGCATGGTGATGGTCGAAGCGCCCTGACCGTGGCTTCTCTGGCGCAGGTCTACCCACGCGGCTTCGGCCAGCCGATAGTAGTTCACTCCGCTGTGCTGGAAAAAGCGACGGTCTTCGATGGCCAGCACCGCGTCCACCATCACCTTGGGAATGTCCTGGTAGCGCACCAATTGACGCTTGGCGCGCTCGTCGCTCTTGAACAACGCGGTTACGAGTTGGGGTTCGAGCTCGTACTCGTTCGCGTCCTTGCCCGCTCCAAGGATGCGGCTGACCTTGTTGCCGCTGATCTGGATAAGGGCCGCGTCCTCGGTGTGATACGACTCCGGCCCCGGACGGATTTCGATCCCGTCTTGAGTGAAACGATAGGTTCCCAGCCTGGATTGGCCTTTTTCCCCCGCTTCGGTGTAGCCGGCGCGCCGCAGTTCGTGCGCGATTTCCCTGGCCGAAATCGTCTGACCTACGCGTACCTGGTGCGGCAGAGCATAGATGCTGGCCGAGGTGCTGAAGATTTGCCCCTGCATGCGGCGGTCTATGATCTTTTCGTACTTGAGATAGAACCAGGCAAACGCGCCCAGCGCCGCCATGGAAAGAAGGATGAAGCTGGCGACTCCCGTCTTAATCACCGGATCAGACAGCCACCCGTGGGCGCCCTTCGAACGGGATCGCGGTATTTTTAATTTGATAGCCATTTAGAAATACGGAGATGACTCACGCCGTTCACCCCGTGCGCAACTACCCGCACCGGAAGCTTCCGGACCAGAGCACCGCAATGATTCAGACGATGAGGCGCACGCAAACGTTATCTGAAAAGGCCAGAGCTACGGGTATTGTAAACCAGCCAGTGACTCCCAATGAGCACATTGGTTGCAAGCGGTTGGTATTGCGTAACAGTGCTACCCATCCGGGCCAGCGGATGTGTATGTCTGCCAAGCGCTGCTAGCCTCCCGCCCGCTTCTTGGTTTTTGATGCAGGATGAAAGTCGATATCAAACGGATAAAACGGGAAATCGAAGTGAACTGAGTAATCGGCCCAGATGAGCACATCGGCGCCCAGCACTCCTCCACCGATGCGTGTGATGTTGATGCGCTCGGGATCCAGGCTAATCCCCAACGCCTGCGCTTCTTTCAGCACATCGTTACGGATTTGTTCTTCGCTGCGCGGCGGTTGCTGGACCGAAGCCATGCGGGCGATTTCGTCCATCGAGTCTTCCAGTTGGTAGTTTGAGAGATAAGCCGGCCCTATCAGCCACCCCAGGTAAATCACCGCCACGACAACCAGCACACCGAACAGCGAGCGCAACAATTTCATGCACGAACGCCTTCCACGTTCAGCTCGAGGACCGGATAATCCCCTTTAGCAAGGCTACAGTGGCCGCGATGGTAGCATCCTGAGACTTACCTGTCGAGCGGGTGAAAACCTCAACTTTGCCCTCCGCGAGCTTCTTGCCGACCGTGACCCGGTACGGGATTCCAACCAGGTCGGCATCCTTGAATTTCACTCCCGGACGCTCGTCACGGTCATCCAGCAGCACATCCAGGCCGGTTTCCTTTAGCTGACCGGCGATGTCAATCGCTGCCGCCAGCAGTTTCGGATCGGCCGCATTGGTCGGGGTCACAACGACCTCGAAGGGTGCGATCTGTGGCGGTAACCAGAAGCCCTTGTCGTCGTGATTCTGCTCGATGACGGCGGTCAGGATGCGCTCGATGCCGATACCATAACTGCCCATGATGGGCGTGACCTCCTTGCCGTCTTTGTCGAGCACGCGCGCGCCCATCGTTTCGGCGTACTTGTAGCCCAGCTTGAAAATGTGACCGATCTCGACCGCCTTGCCTACCTGTAGCGGAGCGCCGCAATTCGGACAGCCCTCGCCGGCTTCAACCGTGCGCAAGTCGGCCCAGCGGCTGACCGTAAAATCGCGTCCCGGCGTCACATTGCGCAGGTGGTAGTCTTCGCGGTTGGCGCCGGCAATCAGGTTCTTGCGCCCCTTCAGGGCCAGGTCGGCAATCACGATGGGCAGAGCTCGCATCTCCGATGGGCCGTGCGGATTGCGCATGGCAACTTCGCCAGGGATTCCCGAACTCTCGTCTTGGATCTCACTGCCCTGCGGCGGCGGCGCGGGAGCGGGCCCTTCGGCCAGCCAGGTGTCCTGTGGGGGCGCGGCTTTCAAGCCAACCGGCCCCAGGAACCCAGCCGGCGAGCCGAATACTTCCTGAATTTCTTCGGGGTGCATCGGACGCGTCTCGACGCCGATCACTGATATCAGCTTGGCTTCATTCAACTGGTGGTCGCCGCGCATCAGTACCACCACGGAGCGTTCCCCTGCCATCAGGGCCAGCGTCTTGATCTTATTTTTTGGGGAGACGCCAAGGAACTTCGCCACGTCTTCGATGGTCTTCATGCCCGGCGTGTGCACTTCCACCGGCTTGCCGCCGGCGACGGGCGCGTAGTCTTCCACCGGCTCCAGGCGCGAAGTCGCCTTTTCCGTGTTAGCTGCGTATCCACACTGCGCGCAACTTGCGACCAGATCTTCGCCCGCGTCAGTGTAAACCATGAACTCATGCGACTGCGAGCCGCCCATGGCCCCGGAGTGCGCTTCCACGGCGACGTACTTCAGCCCGCAGCGGTCGAAGATGCGACAGTAAGTGTCGTAGTGCTTCTTGTAACTGACGTCAAGCCCGGCGGCGTCCATGTCGAACGAGTAGGAGTCCTTCATGGTGAACTGGCGGGTGCGCAGCAGGCCCGACTTCGGCCGCGGCTCGTCGCGGAACTTCGCCTGGATCTGATACCAGATCTGCGGCAACTGCTTGTAGCTGCGCAGTTCCTTGCGCGCAATCTCGGTCATGACTTCTTCTTCCGTCATGCCCAGGCACAGGTCGGCGCCCTTGCGGTCTTTAAGGCGGAACATGTTGTCGCCCATCACCGCCCAGCGCCCGCTGGCTTCCCATATTTCGCGCGGGTGGATGGCAGGCAGATAGAATTCCTGCGCGATCTTGTCCATCTCTTCGCGGACTACGTTGGTGATTTTCAGGATGGCGCGCTGTCCCAGGAACAAATAGGAGTAAATGCCGGCGGCAAGCTGGCGCACGTAGCCGGCGCGCAGCAGATATTTATGGCTGGCGACTTCGGCGTCGGCGGGCGCCTCGCGCAGCGTGGGAATGAACAGCTCAGACCAGCGGTACATGGATCAGACAGTTCCTCGTTTGTGATTAGAATTTTTCATTGTAAATGTACCGGTGCCGGAAGATAAGGTTTTGCGCAACACGCATGTCATCCTGCCGTGTTGCCATTCAACCGTGTTGTGATTCTGCTGTGATGTCATTCCGAGCGCAGCGAGGAATCCCTATTGCGCCGAGAAAGTCTCGTGAGCACGCGGGTGCCCCACATCTGCGCAGCAGATGTGGGTCTTTTGCTTTAAATTACTTCCGTGGACCGCATGTTCCAACGCATGCTGGCGCAGGTGCGCCGCGTGCCGCGAGGCAAAGTTGCCACCTACGGTGACATCGCCTACGCTGCCGGATTCCCCGGCGCTGCGCGGCAAGTGGCTTGGGCGCTGCACTCCTCCTCACGCGGACTGCCTTGGCACCGCATCGTGGGGGCGGGGGGCAAAATCCTTCTCAGCGGAGAAATGGGATTCGAGCAGCGGCTCCGCCTGGAGCACGAAGGCGTGAAGTTCGTGGGCCTGCGCGTCGCCCTCGATCAGCACCGCTTCAAATTCTTCAGGAAGCGTATGAAGCGCAAAGCGTCTTCGTGAGCAACGCCCGATGCATCCGCCAAACCGATTCTGCTAACATCGGGATTTCTCATGAACAGAATTGGCGAGAACGTGATTCGGATAGAGGCGGAAGCGCTGCGCGCGCTGGCCGACCGGCTAGCGGGACCCATGGCGCAGAGCTTCGAGGCCGCCGTCTACTTGTTGCATAGCTGCGGGGGACGCGTGGTCGTCACCGGCATGGGCAAGAGCGGCATAGTGGCGCGCAAGATCGCAGCCACGTTCAGTTCCACCGGGACGCCGTCGTTGTTTCTGCATCCCGCCGAAGCCGTTCATGGCGACCTGGGGATGATCGTGCGCGGTGACGTGGTGCTGGCGCTCTCCTCCAGCGGCGAGACGGAAGAAATAGTGCGCCTGCTGGCGACCATCAAGCGCCTGGAAGCCAAGCTGATCGCCATGACCGGCGAGCCCAGCTCCACGCTGGCGCAGGCAGCCGACATCACTCTTGATTGCTGCGTCGCCAAGGAAGCCTGTTCCCTGGGACTGGCGCCCACGGCTTCCACCACCACTATGATGGCGCTGGGCGACGCGCTGGCCGTCGCGCTGGCGGAAAAGCGCGGTTTCCGCGAGGAAGATTTTGCCGACCTGCATCCCGGCGGCAAGCTGGGCAAGAAGCTGGCGCGCGTGCGCACGCTGATGCACACCGGCGACGCGCTGCCCCGCGTCGGTCCAGAAACGCCCATGACCGACGTGATCTACGAAATGTCCCGCAAGGGGCTGGGAATCACTACCGTAGTCGCCGATGGCAAGCTGATCGGGATCATCAGTGATGGCGACCTGCGGCGGCTACTGGAGCGGCGCGGCGGCGACGTGCTGAAGCTCACCGCGTCCGAATGCATGACGCGCAATCCGAAGATCATCTCTCCGGATGAATTCGCCACCGCGGCGCTCAACATCATGGAGCAGAAAAAGATCACCTCGCTCGCAGTGGTTGACGGCGAAGGCAAGCTCCAGGGCATCGTGCACCTACATGACCTGTGGGGCACGCAGATGCTGTGAAAGATCGTCATCCCATAAAGCGGAGCTGGTGTCATGACGAGCGAAGCGAGGCATCTGCTTTTTACATTCAAAAGCAGTGGTACATGGCGTGAAATCCCACCCAGAAAAGATGAAAATGGCAGCCGGTCGTGATTGGCACCCAGGATGGCGTCATTCCGAGCGAGGGGAGGCCGGCTTTGGCCGAAGGGAGTCGAGGAATTTGAATTTCTGTCTACAAAAGTCAAATGCAGATGCCTCGGCTCCCGGATCCTTCGCTTCGCTCGGATCCGGTCGCTCGGCATGACGCCCGTCTTAGCTACACCCGGTTGCCAAGCCACGAGTTATTTTCAGGGCAGATGCCTCGTCGGGCTGGCGCCCTGCTCTTCATGACACACTTCAATGCGTAATAGCGAGTTCTCCCTTCCTCGTTTGCTGCCTTTCATTTTGGAACTGCGCCTGATTGGAGAGATGTCAGACGTGCCGAAAGTAACTGTGCCTTGCCGCGACCACATGAACAGCTCGCATCAACTGTGATGGAGCTGTTTATGAAACTGAGGATGGTGATCCTGCTGCTGACTGTGCTGGCTTTGCCAGCTTGGGCCATCGAACGTTCGCAATACCAGACGGGTACTCTGTTGAGAGCAAGCGGCGGTCCGGTGGCGGGATCGTCCAACTGTTACACCGTTGCGGTCCAGCTCGGTGACATTATCTACGTAGCCTCGCAGTGCCCGGTACTCCCTTGGAATTCGTTCCTGCCACACGAATTCATTGAGGGCGGCGAAGTGCAGGTCCGCGTCGACAACAGCAAGCTTATCCTGCAGCGGCCCAATGGCAAAGAGCTACGGGCAAAAATTTTGAGGCAGATGAAAAAACCTTCCAGGCATCCTGAATTTGCGGCAACTCCGCAGGACAACAGTGTGCAGCCGCAACCAAAAGCAGAACAAGCACCTGAGGCGCCAGATCCGCTTATGGTGTTGGGGATGAAGTAACGGCGCGCTTGATCGCCAGCAGTTCCTGCAAGACCCCGCGCAAGCGGGAAAGATCCAGGGCGTTGGCGCCGTCGGACTTGGCCGCAGCGGGATTGTCGTGGACCTCCATGAAGATGCCGTCCACTCCTGCAGCCACGGCGGCCCGCGCCAGCAGGGGAATGAATTCCGGCTGGCCTCCGCTGACGGTCGCGGCGCCTTCTTCGGAGCCGCTGCCTTGCTGTGAATCTCCGCTGGTACCCGCGGAAGGAAGTTGCACGGAGTGGGTGGCGTCGAACACCACAGACGCAAACTTGGCCATGATGGCCAGCGAGCGCATGTCCACTATCAGGTTGTTATAGCCGAACGACGTGCCGCGCTCGGTGACCAACACTCTGTCGTTTCCGGTATCACGCACTTTTTCCACGGCGTGGCGCATGTCCCACGGCGACATGAACTGGCCCTTCTTGATGTTCACGGCGCGACCGCTCTTGCCGGCGGCGATCAGCAGGTCAGTCTGCCGACAGAGAAATGCTGGAATTTGCAGCACGTCCACCACTTCAGCCGCGCGCTCGACCTGGTGAACATCGTGGACGTCCGTGAGCACAGGGACCTTCACCCGCTGCTGGATTTTGTGCAATATGCGCACGCCCTCGACCAGCCCTGGCCCGCGGAAACTCTTGATGGAGGTGCGGTTCGCCTTGTCGTAGCTGGCTTTGAAGATGTAGGGCAGCCGCATGGCCCGGCAGACGCCCGCAATGGACTCCGCCATCTTCATGGCGTGCTCTTCGCTCTCGATGACACACGGTCCGGCGATCAGGAATAGCTCACCCCCGCCGATAGCCACGTTGCCGACTTGGAATGCAGTTTCCAGGTTCAAGGTTCCGGTCTACAGCTTTCAGTTTTCCATCCTATCACCCGATCAGTTGTTGTCATTACCTATTCGTGCCGCGCATAACGACGATGCTCGTCACGACGCTTTTTCGGCGCAATAGGGATTCCTCGCTGCGCTCGGAATGAATCCCGCTCACCCGATCGCCCGATCGCGAGATCGCCCGCTCACCCGATGTCCGGAGACTCTCGCTATAATGATGCTAATGACCCTCCAACTACTTCTTGATGGCGTGGAGGTCCTTTCCTGGGGCGGTGACGTCAATGCCACCGGTCTGGAATACGACTCCCGGCGCGTGCGTCAGGGAGACGTCTTCATCGCCATCAAAGGCGAGAAGACGGACGGCAATCGCTTCATTGACGCCGCGATTACCGCGGGTGCAGTCGCCATTGTTACCGACTCGCCACAGGAGCCCGCCAGGCCGAACGTGGCCTGGGTTCTGGTCACCAACAGCCGGCGCGCGCTGGCGCGCGTGAGCGCAAATTTCTTCCATCATCCCGCGGAGAAGCTGGCTATTACTGGCATCACGGGCACGAACGGAAAAACCACAACCTCGTTTCTGATGGAATCAATTCTGGAGGTCAGCGGACGAAAGAGCGCCCTAGTAGGGACCATCCAGTATCACATCGGCTCACGCGTGATTGAGGCTCCGCATACGACTCCGGAGGCGCTTGAGCTGAACCGGTTGTTCGATGAGGCGTTGCGCGCCGGGGCGACGGAAGCGGTCATGGAGGTCTCGTCGCATGCGCTCGCGCAGGAGCGCGTGTACGGCATTCCCTTTGATGTGGGCGTGTTTACAAATCTTACCCAGGACCACCTCGATTACCACGGCGGTTTTCCGGAGTACTTCGAGGCTAAACGGGTGCTGTTCGCCGGGTGCGGCACGGACCCCCCACGCATCGCCGTAATTAACCTGGACGACGAATACGGGCGCGAACTGCATGCCTTCTGCAAGAAGAAGGGGTCGCTGGTGTTCACCTATGGGCTGCGGCAGGGCGATTTCTGCGCTGAAAAGCTTGATCTCGGGGCGGGCGGCACGCGGTTTGACATGAAGACGCCGGACGTCACTGTACCCATATGGTCACGCCTGGCGGGAACCATCAACGTGTATAACATTCTGGCAGCGGCGGCGGCAGCGTTCGCGCGCGGCTGTTCGACCCGGGCGATCGCGGATGGGGTGCACCGGTTACAGCGCGTGCCCGGACGCTTCGAGACCGTCAATGCCGGCCAGCCGTTCACGGTGGTTGTGGACTACGCTCACACAGACGACGCGCTGCGGAACCTGACGGCCCTGGCACGCGAGTTTGTGCGCCGGGGCGGCGGCAAGGGCCGCGTGATCACGGTCTTCGGCTGCGGCGGGGACCGCGACCGCAGCAAGCGTCCGCTGATGGGCGAAGCCGCCGGGCGGGGGAGCGATCTCGTAGTGCTGACCTCCGACAACCCGCGCAGTGAGGATCCCCTGGCGATCATCAACGATGTCCTGCCTGGACTTCAGCGCACCGGCACGAAATATCTACTGGAACCCGACCGTCGAAGAGCCATTATTGACGCGATTGACTCTGCCCGTGCCGGCGATATTGTGCTCATTGCGGGCAAGGGCCACGAAAAAACGCAGATTACGCGGAGCGGCGCGACTCCTTTCGATGATATGGAGGTCGCGCGCGAGGCCCTGGCGCTGGCCGGCTACACAGAACCGCAGCCGCCTGCCAATGCCGGTCCCGTTAAGCCGATGAAGGTGCAGGAATGAGACTGCCGCTGGACCGGATCGGGTACTTCATCAATGCCGTCGGTGATTTTGATGGCGACCTGATCGCGCACGGATATTCGATTGACTCACGCCGCATTTCGCGCAGCGACCTGTTTTTTGCGGTGCGCGGCGAGCGTCTGGATGGACACGACTATGTAGAGGACGCTCTGGCCAACGGCGCGGCAGCGGCGGTTGTGCGGCATGACCAGGCAGACCGCTTCTCCCGGCACAGCAACCTGCTCCAGGTAGACGAGCCCCAGGTGGCGTTGCAGACGCTCGGGGCCAGCGTGCGCGGCATCTGGGGCAACCCTCTGATTGCGGTCACGGGCTCGACCGGCAAGACTACAACTAAAGAAATTATCTCCCGCATCCTGGCGACGAAGTATCGCGTGCTGAAGTCGGAAGGCAATCTGAACAATCACTTTGGCCTGCCCTTGCAACTTTTGCGGCTGGAACTGGAGCACGAAATCGCGGTCATGGAGCTGGGCATGTCGCACCCAGGCGAAATTACCGCCTTGGCGCACTTGGCCCAGCCCAACCTGGGAGTGGTGACCAACGTCGCGCCCGTACATCTGGGCTTCTTCAAGTCGGTGGCGGACATAGCCCGCGCAAAACAGGAGCTGGTTGCCGCACTGCCACCTGACGGGACGGCAGTGCTGAACGTAGACGACGAGTACGTTTGCAAGTTCGGCGCCAGTTATACCGGGCGGATCGTAACGTTCGGGCTGCGCAAACCTGCCGACGTCCGTGCCGAAGGCGTGGAGCAACGGGGGGCGCTCGGGTCAACTTTTGAGATCGTAGCCGGCAGCGAGCGGCAGCGGGTTGAATTGCCGCTGATCGGAAAACACAACGTCTACAACGCCGTTGCGGCGGTGGCAGTCGGCTTGCAGTTCGGGGTCAGCCTGAGCGAGTCGGCGGTGGTGCTGGCCAGCATGAATCCCGTGGACAAGCGCGGAGAGGTGCTGGAACTCGCCGGGGCTACCGTGATCAATGATTGCTACAATTCCAATCCAAGAGCACTGGATTGCATGATTGACGCGCTGGCGGGTGTCGCCCCCGGTTTGGGCCCGGTGTCTCGGGCTGCCAACCAGCAAGTTGCAGGGCGCCGGATTTTGGTGGCCGGGGAGATGCTGGAGCTTGGCCCTGCGACTGACGAGTTGCATCGCCGTTGCGGCCAGCATGCGTGGGAGCGCAAGATAGACATCATTATCGGCGTGCGAGGCGCTGCGAAACATATTGTGGATGGGGCGTGGGCCGCCGGCAGGCAGCCGGGTTGCAGTCCTGTTCGTGCCGAGTTTCTGGAAACCCCGGAACTGGCAGGGGAGTGGCTCGCCCGCGAGGTGCGTCCTGGCGACGTTGTACTGCTCAAGGCTTCCCGCGGTGTGCGACTGGAGCGCGCACTGGAGATCTGGAAATCGCGCCTGGAGGCGGCCGCCGCGCAGGAAGCCTGAGAACATTTGGTCATTTGGTTATTTGGTTATCGGCTTGCTAACCGACGGTGAGTTCGCAGCGCTGTTTCATCAACCAAACAACCACTAACTTATTAACCAAATACCGGAAGGGGACGGGGAAAACTTGCTCTATTGGTTGCTGTATCTGAAGCTGTTCGTCACTTACCACGTTTTTTCTCCGTTCCGTATTTTCCGGTTCCTGACTTTTCGCACCGCGTTTGCCAGCCTGACCGCCATGTTCATGGGCTTGATTGTCGGCCCGATAGTGGTAAAGCAACTCCGCGAATTCCAGATTGCCCAGTTCATCCGTGAAGAAGGACCGAAGGCGCACCAGAAGAAAGCTGGGACGCCCACGATGGGCGGGGTGCTGATCGCCATTGCCATCGTGATCCCGACGCTGCTGTGGGCCGACCTGAGCAACAAGTTCATCTGGCTGGCGTTACTTTCCACGATGGGTTTCGCCGCCATCGGTTTCGCGGACGACTATTACAAGGTGGTGCGCCGGCGCAATCTCGGGCTGACTGGGAAAACCAAATTGATGTTGCAGGTGCTGGTCAGCGTAGGGGTGGCGGTTTCTTTGGTCATATTTCAGGCCCAGGGACAGTACTCGACCAAGCTGATCGTTCCTTTCTTCAAGCGGGTGCGTCCGGACCTGGTGTTCGAGTCGCTTCTGCACAACCATTATTTGTGGCCGATAGCATTTCTGCCCTTCATCCTCTTCGTAGTGATCGTGATTGTCGGGTCCAGCAATGCGGTGAACCTGACCGACGGTCTGGACGGGCTGGCGATCGGTTGCACGGTCATAGCGGCGGGAGCCTTGACGGTGCTCACCTATGTCAGCGGGCATTCCGTCTTTGCCGATTATCTGGAACTGCAGCGGATGCCGCAGGTGGGAGAGCTGACAATCTTTTGCGGGGCGATGGTGGGCGCCAGCATCGGTTTCCTCTGGTATAACGCGCATCCGGCCGAAGTGTTTATGGGTGACGTAGGCTCGCTGGCGCTGGGGGGCGCGATCGGCACCGTGGCCGTCATCATCAAGCAGGAATTGCTGCTGCCCTTTATTGGCGGCGTCTTCGTGATCGAGGCGGTGTCAGTCATCCTGCAGGTGGTTTCGTACAAGTTACGCAAGAAGCGGATCTTCAAGATGGCCCCCATCCACCACCACTTCGAACTGATGGGATGGTCTGAGTCGAAAGTGATCGTGCGCTTCTGGATTGCCTCGCTGGTGTTCGCACTGTTCGCGCTGACGACGCTGAAGCTGCGGTGAAAGCTCAACGCAGAGGACGCCGAGGCCGCAAAGTACTCAGAGGAATCAAAACAATTCACAACTCCTCTGCGTCCTTTGCGACCTCTGCGTTCAAAAGCTTTCTTTTCATGACAAAATGAGGTTGCAATGACACAACCCCTGGATGTGAGCGGCAAGCGGGTGCTGGTGGTCGGGCTAGGTAAGTCCGGCGTGGCATCGGCGCTGTTCCTGCACGAGCGCGGCGGGCGCGTCACCGTTTCCGACAACCGCAGCGAAGACCAGCTTGCCGACGCCATCCCCACGCTGCTGGACAAAGGTATTGCCGTCGAGACCGGCGCCCATCGTGAGCGCACGTTCAGGGAGCAGGACCTAATTGTCGTCAGCCCGGGCGTGCCCACGGACGTGCCGCAACTGGCTTATTCGCGCGAACTGGGAATTCCGGTGGTCGGGGAAATCGAATTGGCCGCCCGTTTCCTGCGCGGCAAAATTGTTGCGATCACCGGCTCCAACGGCAAGACCACTACCACGGCGCTTACCGGCTCGGTGATCTCCTGGGGCGGGTGGGAGGTGCAGGTCGGTGGCAACATCGGTACCCCGGCCATCTCGCTGGTTGCAACTTCCACCGAAGATACTTACAACGTGGTGGAAGTCTCCAGCTTCCAGCTTGAGACCATCCAGACCTTCCGGCCGTACATTGCTGTGGTGCTGAACGTCACGCCGGACCATCTGGACCGCCACGGCACGCTCGACAGCTACATTGCCGCCAAAGCACGCGTCTTCGAGAACCAGAGTTCCAGCGACTACGCCGTGCTGAACGCCGAGGACACCACCTGCGTTCACCTAGCGAAAATGACTAAGGCGCAGGTGCGTTGGTTCAGCGGCAGACGCGAGGTCGGGCCGGGGGCATTCGTCCGCGAGAGCAAAATCTTTTGGCGCGACGAAAGTGGCGAGCGCGAGATCATGCCCGTCAGTGACATGCAACTGAAGGGCGCACATAACGTGGGAAACGTGCTGGCGGCGGTTTGCGTTGGCATGATCACGGAGTGCGAGCCCGGGCGCATTCGTCGCGCGGTCAGTGAATTCAAGGCGGTGGAACACCGGCTGGAGTACGTGGCTGTCGTCAACGGTGTTCAGTACTTTAACGACTCCAAGGCCACGAACGTGGACGCGACGATTAAGGCGCTGGAATCGTTCCCCGCTAATATCCACCTGATTCTTGGGGGCAAGGACAAGGGCAGTGACTACACCGTGCTGGCGCCGCTACTGCGCGAGCGCGTGAAATGCGTGTACACCATCGGCGCAGCGGCGGAAAAAATCGAATCGCAGATTGCAGACGCGGCGCAGATTGTGCGCGCCAGCACCCTGGAGGCCGCCGTGCGGCGCGCTTCCGAGGCAGCGGTCGCCGGCGACGTGGTTCTGCTGGCTCCCGCTTGCGCCAGCTTCGATCAGTTCAAGAGCTATGAAGAGCGGGGACAGGTATTCAAAAGCGTGGTAAAAGCCTTGGAGGCGCGGCAGCAGCAAGTTGGGGCGAAGTGATCGGCCCGCGTTTTGTTATCGGGTGTAATTGTCATTGCGCGCGTAGTGAGGAATCCCTATTGGCCGACCAAACTGTCGTGAGCGTAAGCCACATCGGTCAGGACCCGTGGTGGGAATAGCGATTCCTCGCCTTTGCTTCGCTAAGGCTCGGAATGACAACCGATCGGTAATCGGGTAATCGGACAGTTTTGTGGATTGTCATTCCGAGCGGAGCGAGGAATCCCTATTGTGCAGACAAACTGTCGTGAGCATAAGCGTTACCGGAAGGATCCTTGCAGGAATAGGGGATTCCTCGTCTTCGCTCCGCGAAGGCTCGGAATGACAGAACTGTGAACTGGCAACTGACCACTGAGAACTGATACATGGCCAAACGAGTATCCGTTGACAAAACGCTGTTCATCGTCACCCTGCTGCTGGTGTTTGTGGGGCTGGTGATGGTTTTCAGCGCGTCGGCGGTAATGGCCAAAGAAAAATTCGGATCACCATACAGTTTCCTCTTGAAGCAATTGATGTATGCGGTAGGCGGGCTGCTGGCCATGTTCGTGTTGATGAATGTGGATTACCGGCGCTATCGCCATCCGGCGGTGGTGTTTTCGTCACTGGCCGTGACCATGCTGCTGCTGATTTCCGTGTTCTTCCTCGACCGCTCGCATAACACGCATCGCTGGTTTCGCTTGGGACCGCTTTCCTTCCAGCCCTCGGAGTTGGCCAAGCCCACGCTGATCCTGTTCCTGGCGTATTTTCTGGAGCAACGCGCCAAACAGATGGAAGACGTTTGGCGCACGCTGGTGCCGGCGGTGTTTCCGGTGGTTGTGTATGCGGCCTTGATCGTCGCGCAACCCGATCTGGGTACCGCGGTTGCTTGTGTGGTGATTGCGGCGACCGTCCTGTTCGTCGCCGGAACGAATTGGAAATATTTTCTGTACAGTCTGGCGCCAGCGCCGCTTTTCTTTTACGTATTCGTGTGGCGTGTGAAGTGGCGGCACGACCGCATTCTGGCTTTCCTGGATCCGTTCGCCGATCCGCAGGGACGCGGGTTCCATATTATCCAGTCGCTGATTGCTGTGGGGACGGGTGGCGTCACCGGGATGGGGCTAATGGAAGGCAAGCAGAAACTGTTCTATCTACCGGAGCCGCATACTGACTTCATCTTTGCGGTGACCGCGGAAGAACTGGGCCTGCTTGGGTCGTTGTTCGTGGTGGTGCTGTTCGGCGTATTCCTGTACCGTGGCATCCGCACGGCGGTGCTGTCGAAGGATGTTTTTGCGCGCAATCTGGCTACGGGAATAACGGCCATGGTGGTGGTGCAGGCGCTGATTAATATCAGTGTGGTGCTGGGCATGATGCCCACGAAAGGAATTCCACTGCCGCTGATTTCCTATGGCGGTTCATCTCTGTTCGTTACTCTGGCGAGCGTGGGCGTGCTGCTCAACATTACCCAGCAGACGGAATAAATGATGCGTGTCATTCTGGCGGGAGGCGGTACCGGCGGGCACGTCATCCCTGCGCTGGCCATAGCGCAGGAGTTGCGCGCGCATTTCGGCGCGGACCTGCTGTTCATCGGCACCTCGCGGGGAATTGAGAACCGCCTGGTCCCGGCGGCGGGTTACGAGTTGCGGCTGATCGAAATTGGCGCGCTGAAGAAAGTCAGTCTGGCCACCCGCATCAAGACGCTTTTTGACCTCCCGCGGGCGATCATCAAAGCGCACAAGATCTTGAGCGAATTTCGTCCTGATGTGGTGATCGGTGTTGGCGGGTACGCTTCCGGCCCGGCGATGCTGGCGGCTGTGATTGCAGGCACTCCCACAGTGGCGTTTGAGCCCAATCTGGTGCCGGGACTGGCAAACCGGCTTGTCGGGTCATTGGTGTCGGCGGCGGCAGTGCAGTTTGAGCAGACGTGCCGCCACTTTCGCGGCTGCCAGGTCACGGGCGTGCCGGTGCGCAAAGCGTTTTTCGATGCCCCTCAGGCGAGCCCCGGTTCGGCGGCGAGCCAGGCCGGTGGTAAGACGCTGCTGGTGTTCGGGGGGAGCCAGGGAGCGCATGCGATCAATCAGGCCGTCATTGGCGCTGTGTCTGCGTTCAGCGAAAGGAAGCTGCATGTGATCCACCAAACCGGCGAACGCGACTATAATGAAGCACAAGCAGCGTACCTGCGCGCCGGGGTCAGAGTTGAAGTCTATCCATTCATTGAGGACATGCCGGGGGCGTTCGCGCGCGCGGACCTGCTGTTGTGCCGCTCCGGGGCCAGCACCGTGGCTGAAGTGACGGCGGCGGGCAAGCCGGCCATCTTTGTACCCTTTCCGCACGCTGCCGACGATCATCAGATGCGCAACGCTGAGGCCCTGGTACAAAGCGGCGCCGCGCTGCTGATTCGGGAGTCGGAGCTGACAGCGCAGCGGCTGATTGACACAGTGTGTGCGCTTGTAGACGATCCTACGCGTCTGGTGAAAATGGCGTCTGCTGCGCGCAGCCTGGCGCATCCGCATGCCGCGCGTGACATTGCACTGCTGGCGGCAAGGGTGGCGGGATTCGGTCAGGAGACTGCTCGTGCACAGGTGTAGGTGGCGGGCTAGGGTGCGGCCTTTTGAAGCGGCGGTTCCCTCGCGGGCTAAAGCCCGCTCGGGATGACAAAATATAGAGAGTTTGACGGCAGGACTGAAAGTCGTGCCCCTCCGAAACAAGGGCTATGGAGTTTTTCGGCGGTCCAAAGAACTGGCGACTGATAACTAACAACTGACAACTGGCTTTTCATGTTTGCAAAGATTCAACGCGTACATTTTGTCGGCATTGGCGGCATCGGCATGAGCGGCATCGCAGAGGTGCTGCTGACGCTTGGCTACAAAGTTTCCGGTTCGGACCTGAGGACCACGCCGGTGACGCAGCGTCTGGCCAACCTGGGCGCAATTGTGTTTGAGGGGCATAAGCCGGAGCACGTAGACGGCGCCGAGGTCGTGGTCACCAGCTCCGCGGTCACACGGGCGAATCCCGAAGTGGTGGAAGCGCGGCAGCGCCACATCCCTGTGATCCAGCGGGCCGAAATGCTGGCCGAACTGATGCGCCTGAAGTACGGTATCGCCGTGGCCGGCATGCACGGTAAGACGACCACCACCTCCATGGTGGCAGCGGTGCTTTCGGCCGGAGGGCTCGATCCCACAGTGGTTGTGGGCGGCCGGGTGGATGCCATGGGATCGAACGCGCGCTACGGGAAGTCGCAGTATCTGGTTGCCGAGGCTGACGAGAGCGACCGTTCGTTCCTGCACCTTTCGCCGATTATCTCTGTGGTCACCAATATTGACCGCGAGCACATGGATTGCTACCGCGACATGGAAGACGTGGAGCGGACCTTCCTCGACTTCATGGACCTGGTGCCGTTCTACGGCACGGTGATCGTCTGCAACGATGACGAGCGCTTGCGCAGCATGATCGGCAACGTGCAGCGGCGCGTGGTCACGTATGGCACCCGCGAGGACTCGGATTTCCGAATCGTGTCGTTGGAAACCGGGCAGGCCAACGGCGCCGTGCTGAGCCGCTTCTGCGTCAACATGCGCGGAAACTCGCTCGGGGAGTTCCGCCTGCATGTGCCCGGCGTTCATAATGTGCTGAACGCGACGGCGGCTGTGGCGGTTGGCGTCGGCCTGGAGGTCGCGACGGACAGGATCCGCGAAGCGCTGGAAAGCTTCCGGGGCGTAGACCGCCGCTTTCAGTTGCGGGGCCAGGCGGGCGGTGTCAGCGTGGTGGACGACTACGGCCACCATCCCACTGAGATCAAGGCCACCTTGGCGGCTGCGCGGCAGTGCGGGTTTCAGCGTATCCATGTGGTGTTCCAGCCGCACCGCTATACCCGGACGCAGCACCTGTTCGAGGAGTTCGGCACGGCGTTCGTGGATGCCGACTCGGTCTTTGTGATGGATGTTTATGCCGCCAGCGAGCAGCCGATTGCGGGCGTGACCGGCGAAGCTGTCGCGCGACACCTCAGTGCGCGGGGGCAGAAACAAGTTTCCTACACGGCAAGCTTCGCCGATGCCGCTTCGGCGGTCGCCGCCATCGCCCAGCCCGGAGATATGATCCTGACCCTCGGCGCGGGCAGCGTTTCCCAGCTCGGGCCGTATATTGTAGAGAAGTTGCAGGAACGCGCCAGCGCAGCTGCCGCTCAGAAGTAGAAGGTTCACAGTTTACAGTTCACAGTGCAGAGTGCATTTCGCGTGCCCGTGGGATTTGACGCACAAATACAGATCCCTGGATTCCCTCCGGCCAACAGCGGGCCTCCGGTCACTCGGGATGACGCCATCCTTAGGGAAAGAGCGTACCGTGGACTGAAGGCTGTAAACTGAAAACCTTTCCGCCTCCCGAAATTCCGCTCTGAATTCCTGCCAAAAAAAGTTATAGTGAGCTGGCGGCGGCGAGTTTTTCTCCAGCTAACCTGACCCTAACTCATGGCGCGGAAGAACGGTCCACTCATTCCCGGGGACGATGCTGAATCTACGTCACGCGCATATCCGCGCGCCGAAGTGGAAGATGAATCGCTCTCCGGCGCAGACGACTCCCGCACGCTCGACCTCGAACCCGAAGAGCAGTCGCCGTTTTTGCGAGCGCAGAAGCGTGTGCCGGTGCGGCGCGGGCCGTTGCGCAAGAAAGCTGCGAACCGGCTCAAGGCCGTGCTGGTGGTGCTGGCCACGGTGGCCGGAGTCTCCATCCTGGTTGGCGGCGCCTACCGCTATACCCGCACGTCGTGGCGCTTCCGGATTGAGTCCAGCGATCACATACAGATCACCGGAATCCACAACGTCAGCCGCAAGCAGGTGCTGGAGGTGTTCGGCGGGGACATTTCCCGCAACGTTTTCTCCATCCCCCTGGAGGAACGGAAGCGGCAAGTGGAGCAGATTCCGTGGGTGGAGTCGGCGACCTTGATGCGTTTCCTGCCTAACCGGCTGAAGCTGGAAATCCGCGAGCGCAAGCCGGTTGCCTTCGTTCAGATCGGGGCGAAAATTTCGCTGATTGACGACGAGGGTGTGGTCATGGAAATGCCGTCCGGCGGGCTGAAGAAGTATTCCTTTCCGGTGATTGTGGGAATAAAGAGTACCGAGCCGCTTTCCACGCGCGCGGCGCGCATGAAAATCTATTCCGCGCTGATTTCCGAGCTGGACTCCGGCGGCAGCTATTACTCGCGCGACTTGAGCGAAGTGAATTTGTCCGATCCGCAGGATGTGAAGGTCACTGTCACAGACAAGGGCGGAGAAGTGCTGATACATCTGGGCTCGTCCAATTTTCTCGAGCGTTACAAAGTTTATATTGCGCACGTGCAGGAGTGGCGCCAGCGCTTCCAGAAGCTTGATTCGGTGGACCTGCGCTACGACCGGCAGGTGATCGTGAATCCCGACACGCGCGCCGTTAAGGCAGTGGAAGGGAAGCCTTGACTTGCGGGGGCAGGAATTCAGGGCGAGGACGACCAACGACTGACGACTGATAACTGGGTTCATGGGAAAACAGAACAACAATCTCCTGACCGCAATTGACGTTGGCAGCGCCAAGACGTGCGCACTGGTGGCCGAGATCACCGACGGCGGACTGCGTTACCGCGGCCATGGAGTCTGCGAATCGCGGGGCACGCGCAAAGGCCTGATCGTTGATCTGGAAAAGGCGACTGTCAGCGTACAGAAGGCGGTGGAGGACGCGGAGAGCGCGGCCGGCGTACCGGTGGAGCGAGCGCTGGCAGGAATTGGCGGACCGCATCTGCGCGGTGTCAGCAGCCAGGGCGGCATCAGCCTGGGGTCACGCGCGCGGGAAATCACTCGCGATGACGTTCGCCAGGCGGTCGAAAAAGCCCGCAGCATTGGGCTTCCCGACGACCGTCAGCCGCTACACCTGCTGCCCCAGGAATTCATTATTGATGGGCAAAACGGAATCCATGAGCCCACCGGGATGGTAGGGCGCACACTCGAGGTGCGCGTGCATATTGCCACCGCATCGGCAAGCGCTACGCAGAATGTGGTCACGGTATTGAACCGCGCCGGCATACAGGTGGACGACACCGTGCTGGAGCCCCTGGCCGCTGCCGACGCCGTGCTGCGCAACGATGAGCGCGAACTCGGCGTGTGTCTCGCTGACATCGGAGCGGGCTCCACTGAGCTTATCGTCTATCACGAAGGCGCGGTGGCGCACACCGGGGTGGTGCCCATTGGCGGGGATCATTTCACGAATGATGTTGCGGTGGGCCTGCGCACGCCGCTGGCCGATGCTGAGAAGATCAAGTGCGTCTTCGGTTCCGCAGTCGTTACCAGCGTCCCTGAGGGGAACGAGATCGAAGTTCCCGCGGTCGGCGATAAGCCGTCGCGACTGATGTCGCAGCGACTGCTGGCGGAGATCGTGCAGCCGCGCGCGCATGAGCTGTTCGAGATGATGCGCGACCATCTGCGCCAGGCTGGGGTTATGGAATTGTGCGGCGCAGGTGTTGTGCTGACCGGCGGCGGCTCGCGGCTGAGCGGCATCCTCGATGTGGTTGATTCGGTGCTGCGCAAGCCGGGCCGTGTTGCCGTGCCTGCGCCGGTTGCGAAATCGCCCGTAGAGCTTGCCGACCCGGCATTTGCTACTGCGCTGGGCTTGGTGCTGTACGCGTACCGTTCCCGCAAGAACCGCGGCGCGCAGGAGCAGAGCAGCCTGGCGGCAAAGCTGAAAGCGCTGTTTGCGTGGGGGAGCTAGTTTTGTGGTGAAACGCGGAAAGCAGGTCCTTCGCGTCGCGGCCCAAAACGGGCCGCTCGCTGCGGATGATGTTTGTAACTGAGAACTGACAACTGAGTTACTGGGTAGTGAAAAATGGGCACTGACGATATTCGCATACAGTTCCACGAAGAGCCGCGCAACAACGCCAAGATCAAAGTCATTGGCGTGGGTGGCGGCGGCGGCAACGCGGTCAATCGAATGATTGACGCCAACATGGAAGGCGTCGAGTTCGTGGTGGCCAATACCGATTTGCAGGCGCTGCGCCTGGCGCACGCCGAAGTGAAAATTCAGCTTGGCGTGAAGCTGACCAACGGACTGGGCGCGGGCGCTAACCCGGAGATCGGGCGCAAGGCCGCGCTTGAGGACGCCGATAAAATCATCGAAGCGCTGGAAGGCGCCGACATGGTGTTTGTCACCGCCGGCATGGGCGGAGGCACGGGCACGGGCGCAGCGCCGATCATCGCGTCCCTCGCCAGCGAAATGGGAGCGCTGACGGTGGCGGTCGTGACCAAACCGTTCAACTTCGAAGGCAAGCGCCGGATGACGCAAGCCGAGCGCGGGCTGTCCGAGCTGATTGATTCGGTGGATACCACTATCGTCATCCCCAACGAAAAACTGCTCGCGGTGGCGCAGGATGCGGGTTTCTTTGAGTCCTTCCTCGTGGCGGACGACATCCTGCGGCAGGCAGTGCAGGGCATTTCCGACATCATCACCATTCCCGGCATCATCAACCGCGACTTCGCCGACGTGAAAGCAATCATGGCGGGAATGGGGTACGCGGTGATGGGCACTGCCACCGCCAAAGGCGAGCGGCGCGCCACGGAAGCTGCCCAGCGCGCCATCGCCTCGCCGCTGCTGGAAGCCGGTGCTATTGACGGCGCGCGCGGGATCCTCATCAACATCACGGGCTCCAGTTCGCTCAAACTGGCGGAAGTGAACGAGGCGTCCACGATCATCCAGAGCGCCGCGCACGAAGACGCCAACATCATCTTCGGCGCCGTGCTCGATGAAAAAATGAAGGACGAAGTGAAGATCACGGTCATCGCTACGGGCTTCAAGACCGACCATCTGCCCAAGCGCGAGCGGCGCGAATCGGCGGCGGCCTCGGCGATCGCACAGACACGCACGGCAGCCGTGTACAACCAGGAACGACCGTCCGCGCCCGTTACACCGCCGCCGGTTGCTGCGCGCCCGCAAACGCAGCCACCACCGGCTAAAACTGCGCCATCGGTCACGCCGACTGCGCCGGCAATGCGCGAAGAAACCAGGACGATCGAAGAGGTAAAGAGTACGGTCAAGGCAAACTACGAAAACGATGATCTGGATGTGCCTGCGTTCATCCGAAAAAGGCAGGAAAATAGCTGATAATCTGCCGCGCAGATGCCCCATGTATCCCATGAAACGGGCGTAGCGGAGGGTGGGACACGCGCACTTCTCTCGAGATAGCAGCCGATTGGGCAAATCATTACAGTCGTAACCCCTCGCCCAGGCTGAGGACTAAGGTCGCACGCTTTGTATTTAAGGTGATTCGCTCAGTCAAGCCCCGTCAGATCATCCGCCCGATTACTTTTGGGAAAGCACCTGTTCGCTAAAACAGTGCACTTCCGCAACCTTGGATGTAAGTCTCTGCATCCATAGGCTAAGTACAGTTACTTTTATGGGTAACTAGGTTCTTTTTCGGTTGAACAGGAAAGCGGAACTCCCTTAGTATCGCGAGCAGCGCAAGCCAGACGTAAAAACAATGGATCCGCCGCAGTTTCGGATGCAAACATCCACGGGAGTAGTTGAACCTATCAGGTACAAAGACACGAGAGAATGAAAAAAGGTTCCGCGGTACTTCAAGTCGCTTCGTTGCTCATGGTGGTGCTGGTCCTTTCCGTATGCTCCTGGGCTGCCACGGTTTCGTCCCGTTCCCTAACCCCGAAAAAGTCGCGCAATGTGAGTGAGAGTGCAACGGCAAAGCGGCGCATGAGCCGCATGCGTCACAGCCGGCGTCTTGCGCGTACGCGTGTCACGCGCAAACGTCATCGCCGCTATTATGAGCGCTTCCACACCAGCTCTTATTCAGACGACATCACAGAAGGCGACGTCACCGCGGGCGAGGATCCGGTGGTTCGCCAGGCCGCGCTGGACGCTTTGGGCAACATGAACGGCACTGTGGTTGCCATTGATCCCAACAGTGGCCGCGTGCTGGCGATGGTGAACCAAAAGCTGGCCCTGTCGGCGGGCGCCACCCCTTGCTCCACCATCAAGGTTCCGGTGGCCCTGGCGGCGCTGAGCGAGGGACTGATCACAAAAGACACCAAAGTCGCTTTGACCCGCAGGTATGGCATGAACCTGACCAACGCGCTGGCGCACTCGAATAACGCTTACTTCGAGGCTGTGGGACGCAAGCTCGGATTTGAAAAGTACAGCTATTATGCGCACCAGTTCGGGCTGGGTGAACTGGCGGGATGGAACATCGCCGGCGAGCATCTGGGCACATTCCCGCAGGAGCCGCTGGATACGAAGCTGGGCGGGGTCGGGAGGATGTGTTCTTTCGGCGAGAGCATTTCCATGACGCCGCTTCAGCTTGGCGCTCTGATGTCAGCCATTGCCAACGGCGGCACGCTCTATTATCTGCAGCACCCGACGAATGTTGATCAGGTGGTCGGTTTCCAGCCGAAGGTGAAGCGCCATCTTGATATTGCGCCGTTGGTACCGCAAATATCCGACGGCATGGCGGGCGCGGTGCGCTACGGGACCGCGCGCAGCTTGCGTTACAGCTTCAGCGAAGAGCAAGTGCTGGGCAAGACCGGCACCTGCTCGAAAGACGGCACGCGTTTCGGATGGTTTGCGTCCTACGCCAACACCGAATACGGCAGCATTGTGACCGTAATTTTCCTGCAAGGCGGGCGGCCGACGTTCGGTCCCAAAGCGGCCGAGTTGGCGGGCAAGTTCTATCGCAATCTTTATGACCACAGCTTCTTCGCCGCAAAGCCGCCGGTCAGGACGGCCGGCGAAAGCGCGGCCGGCGCTCCACAGTAAGCAGTCGTATTTCCGCATGAAACGGCCTCCCTGGTGGGAGGCTGTTCTAATTCAGAAAGGAACCCTTCAGACAAGGCTTAGTGGCGGCGCACCATTCTTTCTTATATCCCCGGCGATCAGACCGTCTTTCAGGCTGATGATTCGGGAGGCGTATTCGGCGATGTCGTGCTCGTGCGTGACCAGCACAATCGTGTTGCCCTGCTGGTGAACGCGATCCAGGACTGCCATGATCTCGCGGCCGGTCTGCGAGTCGAGGTTGCCGGTAGGTTCGTCGGCCAGAATAATGGAAGGATTGTTGACCAGCGCGCGGGCGATGGCGACACGCTGACGCTGACCGCCAGAAAGCTCGTTGGGCCGGTGCATTATTCGCGTACCCATTCCCACCGACTCCAGCGCGGCCTTGGCGCAACGTATGCGTTCTTCCGGAGGCACGCCGGCATAGATGAGAGGCAGTTCGACATTATGCAAAGCGGTGGCGCGGGCCAGCAGGTTGAAAGTCTGGAAGACGAATCCGATTTCCTTGTTGCGGATGCGCGCCAGTTCGTCGTCGTTGAGTTCGCTCACCAATTGGCCGTTCAGCCAGTACTTGCCCTTGCTCGGCGTGTCGAGGCAGCCGATCAGGTTCATCAGCGTGGACTTGCCCGACCCCGACGGACCCATGACGGCAACATACTCATTGCGCTGAATGCGGAGATTGATGCCGCGCAACGCTTGTACCTGCTGCTCCGAGCCCATTTCATAGGTCTTCCACAGGTCCTCGGTGCAGATGATGCAACCGTCGCGGCTGCCGGGGCTGGTACCAGCCGGACCCGCTTCAGTGGCAGTGGTCGAATTTTGCAGGTTCTTGTCGTGCATCCGTGCTGGCCGCGAAGGCGCGGCGGTCTCCCTATTGGATGAAACGTTTACGTGCTTTCGTCTTCTTTCTTCGGAGCTGAATTGTCAATCTTTACGCTAGAGCCATTGCGCAAAGTGCGCAAGACTTTGTAACTGCCGGTAACAATCTGGTCGCCCTCCTGCAATCCCTTCAGTACTTCAATTTCTGTGGTCCCGGCAATCCCGGTTTCGACCTGCACGAACTCCGCTTTCTTATTACGGACCACGAAAACGCCTTGGAGTTCCTGGCGATCACTATCCGTGATCGGAACCGGCGGGTCGCTGCTGCGGGTGTTGTTCTCCTTCAGATCTTTCCTCTGGCGCACGGTTAAGGCCTGAATGGGCATGGACAGCACGTTAGCACGTTTTGCAGTCTCGATTTTCGCGGTGCAGGAGAGGCCCGGGCGCAGATTGGGCGGCGGCTCCTGAAGCGTGACCACGACTTTGAAGTCTTTGGCTTCCTGGCTACCGGCGGTAGTCTGGCTCGTGGCTACCCCAGTGGAGCGGACCATGGCGTTGTCGCCGATATCGGTTACCACGCCTTTGAAGGTCTTCCGCGGGATCGCATCGATCGTGACCTCGGCCGGCTGCCCGATCCTGACGTTGACGACATCGGTTTCATCAACCCTGACTTCGGCGGTGATGGTGGACATGTCAGCCAAGGTCATCAACGTGCTTCCGGGTGAGTTTTGAATGCCAACCACCACGGTTTCCCCTTCGCGCACGGGAAGATTGGTAACAGTGCCGGCGAAGGGAGCATTGTAGCTGGTTTTGCTGAGGACGTCGGTGGCGCCGGTCAGCTTGGCGCGGATCTGGGCGATACGCTGGCTGGCGGATTGCAACTGGGCTTCCGACTGCAGCACGCGCGCCTTCGCTTGCGCCACGGCAGCATCGGCAACTTCCCAGGCAGCCTTCCTGGTATCGTACTCGGCCTTGGCGATCAGAGCCTCTTCAAGAAGAGCCTGGGCGCGCTGGTAGTCAAGACGGGCACGCTCCGCGTCAGCTTTGGCACGGTTAAGGTCCGCTTGGTTCGTTCTTAAGGCCGCCTCGGCGGCGCGGGTATCCGTCTGCGCCGCTTGTAGTTCGGCGCGGGTGGCGGCCACATCGGCTGCGGGCTGCACATTTTCTATCTGTGCCAGCGGGGCTCCTTTTCCTACCTTGTCCCCTTCCTTCACGTACAACCTGGTGATTTTGCCAAAGGCATTAGCGCCGATGTTTACGTATTCTCTGGGTTTAATTTCTCCCGATGCGGTCACGATCGAGACCAAGTCCTGGCGGTGTACTGCTCCGGTCTGTACGGTAACAACATTTCTCCTGCTCTGGACAATGGTGAACCCCAGGATTGCTAACAATACGACTGCGGTGCCTATTCCAATCAGAATCTTGGTCCAAGTTTTCATCAGTCCTCGATTATGTCCGGGCCTGTGGCGTCACTCCGCATCCGCTGTAATGAATTACGTGTTTCCCGGCAAAAACGTTCCCTTGCGAGATGCTCTCCAGAGCAGCTCTACCACTCCTATTGCCGGCATGGGAAAAAGCAGTAATCCCTGCCTAAATGACCAGTCGTCAGGTGGTTACTATTTGAATTATACTTGCCCGCAAGTTGATGCTGGGGCAAGGAGGCCCGTGTTCCTGTTCCAAGTTGCTGGCAACCCGCCACTTAAGTTGCCTAATCACAAGTTCGGAGCGTCCCGGGAAGGTGCCACTACAGAGCGAAGGGAAGGCAAGGAGCCTTGCATTGGAGTTTTGCATAAACCTACAATATTCAAACGTATACCCAGTATAGGGAGCAGGGCCTTTTAAATGTCATTCCGAAGTTTCCAGAAGTGGTTTTGGTTGTTGCTGTTCGCTGCCTTCTGCACAGTCATCGCTGTTGCGGGTACTGATGCGTCCGAAAAGGGCAAAGAAAAAGATGCCCAGGCGCAGCAAGAGCAGCAGGAACCGGATCCCCTGAAGCGCCCGGTTTCGCAAAAGCTCCGCAAAGAACAGCAGAAAGCCCTGAAAGGTGAGTTAAGTAAAGCCGACAAGATCTGGCTCGACCAGGATGTCCGCTGGATCATCACCGACGAAGAGCGCGCCGCCTTCAAGCAACTGTCCAACGAGGACGAACGTGAACAGTTCATTGAGCAATTCTGGCAGCGCCGCAATCCCAATCCCGAAAGCCCGGAGAACGCGTTCAAGGAAGAGCATTACCGGCGCATGGCCTACGCCAACGAGCATTTCGCTGCCGGCATTCCGGGCTGGAAAACCGATCGTGGCCGCATATACATCATGTATGGCCCGCCGGACTCTACTGACTCCCACCCCAGTGGCGGGTCCTACCAGCGTCCTGTGGATGAGGGTGGCGGCATGACTCAGACCTACCCTTTTGAGACATGGCGCTATCGTTATCTGGAAGGAATCGGGCAGGAAGTCGAGATCGAGTTCGTGGACACCTGCATGTGCGGCGATTACCACATGACGATGGATCGCAGCGAGAAGGATGCGCTCCTGCATGTGCCGGGCGCCGGCCTTACTCAATACGAAGCCATGGGCATGGCCAGCAAGGCAGACCGCTTCAGCAACTTTGAGCGGCTGGGCGCCGGCCCTTTCCGCCAGGCTGACATGGGCAAGCAGTTCGAGCGGCTGGAGCTGTACGCAAAACTCAACCGTCCCCCGGTGATCAAGTTCAAGGACCTGGAAGAAGTGGTAACCCACCGCATCACGGTAAATTTACTTCCCTTCGATGTCCGTACGGATTTTGTGAGGATCACGGGGGACACCGTGCTGGTTCCGGTAACCGTCCAGGTGAAGAACCGCGACATCACCTTCGTCAACAAAGATGGTGTGGAACGCGGAACTGTGAACATCTACGGCAGGGTGGGCACGCTTTCCGGCCGCGTCGCTCAGGTATTTGAAGATACTGTACAGGTGGATGTCCCCGCTGAGCTTTTGCCCAAGACGCTCGACAACCGCTCGATGTACTGGAAGGCGCTCCCGCTGCGCCCCGGACGATATCGGCTGGACCTGGTTCTGAAAGACGTGAACGGCGACCGTAAAGGGACTTACAGTCGCGGCCTCATCGTGCCGGAATATAGCGAAGACAAACTGGCAAGCTCAACCTTGATTGTGGCCGACCAGATGGAAAAGGTGCCTACCAAGAATGTGGGGGCAGGCAGTTTTGTGATCGGTACAACCAAGGTCCGTCCCCGGGTAGATGGCGGGGACGGCAAACCGGCAACTTTTTCAAGAAATCAGCGTGTAAATTTCTGGCTTCAGGTGTATAACCTTGCCATCGACCAGCAGACAAAAAAGCCCTCGGCCACCATTGAGTACGACATTGTTGATGCGGCCAATAAGGCGGTGGTACACACGGTGGAAAACACCGGCCAGTTGGGCAACGTGGGTGAGCAGTTGACGCTGGAGAAGAGTTTGCCATTGAACTCATTGCCCCCAGGTTTGTATCGTATTACGATTCGGGTGAATGACAACGTCTCGAAACAGATGATCAGTCCGACAGCGCGCTTTGCTGTCGAGTAGCGCCACAGTCTTGAGGCTGGAGTGACTATGGCCCGAAAACTCGGAACGCTGACGTTCGTGATTGTGACCGCAATCGCTGCCCTCGCAGCCGGATCTCCGGGCAATATCTCCGGCTATGTGCGCAACTCCAGCGGCACTCCGCAGATGGGCGCCACCGTCGAGGTGTTTGCTTCATCACTTTCGCCGGTGGCCAAGGCCTTCACCGATGCCAAAGGGTTCTACTCCGTTGCCGGCGTAAGTCCGGGCCTGTACGATGTCAAAGTGACCGCGCCGTTATTCCTGCCGGCCTTGCGCGAAGATGTCAGTCTGAAAGCGGGCGCACACGCTGTCGTCAACGTCACCCTGAATACGCTCTTCGAGGCGCTGCAAATGCCGCCCACGCGGCCGCGCACCGCACAAGCCGGTGAAGACTGGAAGTGGACCCTGCGCTCCACCGCCAACCGTCCCTTGTTGCGCCTGGTGGAAGGCAGCCCGCTGGTGGTTGTCAGCAAGGGCGACAAAGGCGATGAGCGAGTGCTGAAGGGGCGGATTGCCTTCATGGCAGGTTCTGACTCGGGCGGCTTTGGCAGTTCTTCAGACATCGGTACCGCCTTCACGGTCGAGCGCTCCCTCTTCAGCAGCGGGACGTTGTCGTTTAACGGCAATGTGGGCTACAACGAGACCGCCGCGCCCGCCACCGTCGTACGCGCCGCGTACTCTCACAAGCTTGCTAGCGGCTCAGAACCGCAGATTGCTGTTACCGCGCGGCGCTTCGCCGTCCCGGAGATCGTGGCCCACAACGCGGCCTTGCAAGCCTTGGCGGTCTCGGTTTCCGACACGCTTCCGTTGACCCCGTTCATGGATATCAACCTGGGAACGGAATATCAGACCATACAGTTCCTGGGGCGAGCGGCGGCCCTGCGTCCCTACGGCTCCCTGGACGTGCATCTGTCGCCAAACACCGTGCTCGAGTATCGCTATGCCAGCTCGGAGCCGAATTCGCGGGCGGCCAAAGGTTTCGATTCCGCGCCCGCAGATTTGAGTGAGTCCGGGCCGCGGGTCTCGTTGAATGGCTTTGCGCCGGTGATCGAAGACGCGCGCCATCATGAAATCTCGGTTTCGCGGCGCCTCGGCAACAACAACATCCAGGTTGCGTTTTATGCGGACAGGATCGGCAATCCCGCGCTGCTTGGAGTGGGTGATGTGAACACCGCGTCGGGCGATTTCCTGCCCGATGTTTACGCAGGCACGTTCACCTATACGGGGCATGATCTGGATAGCGGTGGTCTGCGTGTCGTCTACGGTCGCATGCTGGCGCCGGGCCTCTCAGCCACGATCAATTATTCCTATGGCGGCGTGATTGAGCTGACCCAGCCAGACGTGGGTGTTGCGGATCTGCAATCGGCGACGGGAATCAGAAAACGGCATGCGCTCACCTGGAAGATGTCCGGTACCGTGCCGAACTGGAAGACAAAATGGATAGCTTCCTACAAGTGGACCAGCGGCGGGGAATCGCTGATCCCGGTGGATCTGTTCAATGTTTCCGCAGGACAGGCCGATCCTTACTTGAGCATCTTCATTCGCCAGCCGCTTCCCGGCATCGGTTTTATGCCCGACCACATGGAGATGCTGATTGATATCCGCAACCTGCTGGCGCAGGGCTACGTTCCCGTCATGGGCCAGGACGGGCACACGCTGTATTTGGTGCAGTCGGCGCGCGCCGTGCGCGGCGGCGTGGCGTTTACGTTCTGAGTAGCCATAAGCCTCCGTTGCTTCACTTCTGACCCAAAAATTGATTTAAGCGAGAGTGCCCCACACTCACCGCCGAACTATAGGCGCTAGGCTGGCAACTCTGGAAGCATCATTCCGACGGGAGTGAAGGGATGCGAAAGAACAGCTTTTCTTGGAAGACCAGAAGCTCTTACTCCGTCAGCCTTCTCCACCAACTTTTCTTCGGCCGCGGTTCTTCTTCCTCATAGACAGGTGCGTCGCTGAGACCCAGGAATCCGGTTGGGACATATGAAATTCTCGCTCTCCTGTCTTGCTCCCCCGCCTCGGCTGCGGCAGCCTCGACAACCCCGCCAGCCGACTCATCGGTGGTCCGATTGTGGCGCACACTCAACAGCAAACTGGCGCCCGCAGCGGCTGCGGGCAGCACTGCTATGACTGGTACGTCGCTGCCTAACGCGGCGCTCAGCGCGTCACCCTCGGCGACGCAAACCTCACCCTGGGTCTTCTGCCGCACGGCGGAGGCGGTCTCGCTGTCGAATGCTATCCATTGTGCCATGGTGCTCTCTTCCTAATTCTTGGATGGTTCGTTGATGCCGCACAGAGAGTCTTGCGCACTGAACCTGAGGTTCCCGTCAGACAACGTTCGAATACCCTGAGGCAAAATTCAGATACGTGTGCAGACATCGTTACTACGATATTTAGATGCACTTTGCGATGATATATTGCTGTTCACGGCGCGGTTGCGGCTTCCGCACCCGGTTTGTTCCACTCGGTTGGTGACTTCCAAAGTGCCGTCACATCCGGCGGTTTGCTGCTTGTAGAGCCGGGCGTGTAGCTCAACTGGCAGAGCAATTGACTCTTAATCGTGACTTACGTTGTGCATGCGTCTGCACACTCTCGCACAAGCGCCTTTTTACAGTCGCTTCGCTTGCGTCGTTAATCGTCGTTATTGCTAAATGGCTGGAATGCCCGCGCAGAGAACTTCATCGGAATTTCACGAGAAACTGATAATCAAAGGCCGAATAAGAACAGTCGTCCGCTGCTATACTCGTGGAACACTCCTTCCACACAAGAGGTTCGACATGGGCGGTTCGGCTGACCTGCATCACCCAGACATCATGAATGCCATTCCGGTTCCCATCTTTTTGGTTGACGATGATGTCCGCATTCTGGATTTGAACTTGGCGGCCAGCACGTCGTTCGGGCTGTCCAAAGAAGCGATTTACTCCCGGCGCGGAGGGGATGCTCTCCATTGTCTGCACTCGTACGAGGTTCCGGAGGGCTGCGGGAGAGCACCGGCGTGCAAAAAGTGCGTGATTCGCAACGCTGTCGGCAGCAGCGTAAAGGGGACGAGCACCACTCGGCGGCGGATGAAGTTTGAGATCAGGACTGAGGGCAAGATAACAGAACTGGAATTGTTGATTTCAGCGAGTCCGTTTCCGCAAGCGGGTCAAAACGTCGTGCTTCTCGTCATCGAAGATTTTACGGAACTCTCAAGGTTGAGGGCCATTATCCCCATTTGTTCCCAGTGCAAACGGGTTCGCAACGAGGCGGAATTCTGGCAGCAGGTCGAAGCGTATTTCCACGACTACATCGGCGTAGATTTTTCGCACGGACTTTGCCCAGATTGCTTGAAGCAATTTTACGGGCAGTACATCAACACGGACACATCTGCCGAATGACATAGGATTCGACACGCCAGTGGCTTTCGGTTTGTCGTCAGCCCTGATTTCATGCGCGGCCCGCATGACCTGCCGTCACTCTCGGTCGCTAGAGCAGAATTTCCTGTGGGAGATGCACTCTGAGAAATTGCACATGCCGATGATCCCGGCAAACGGCTGCAATCGAAAGTGGGGCAGCCAGCGGGTATTCGCGGACACGAATGAAAGCGCGTATCGGGTTGGCTTCATTGACCACTTGCACGTCAAAACTCGCAAAACCCTGAAACTCTCGCTGGATTTCATTCTGCACTCGCTCAGGCACAAGTATCTGACCGGATCGGGTTGGCGCGAGCCGACGCTTTCACGATTATGAAGTTGGCGGGCCACAGCAGTATCACCGTCAGCCAGCGCTACGTTCACCCGACTCCAGCAGCGATGCAAGATGCGGTCGCGAGGCTAGACAGAATCAACGTGCGCTCGTTACAATCAGAAACGAAAGGGCAGGTCGATCAGAAGGCGGCATAATGACCCACAGTGTGCAGAATACCCGTGCAAACCGTGCAAGCCATCGCAACTGACAGCAAAACTGACAGTTCATTTTCCAGCCGTCGTAAGTCATTGATGGGCGCGTAGCTCAACTGGCAGAGCAACTGACTCTTAAACATCTGGCGCGCTTCCCAAGCAATTAAAATTCAATAACTTACAATCGCATTTTCTCGATGTAGGGACTTTTGCAGGGACTGGTTTCCTCGTTACCCCGGTCCTCACACTCGCAGCAGAATCCCGCCACTATCGCGGGCGTTGGACAATATGGCCAGTCCTTTCTCTCGTATGGGACTCATGATATTTAGAAACTCCTTTGAGCGAAGCAGACATCGTTCCTGATGCGTCAGGTGTTTAGGAAGTCGGCAAGACTCTGGGCTGCGAACTGGACGCCGCAGAAGATCTCAGCTCGAGTGCTGATCTGCCCCCCGTTTTTGTACCAGTCATAATGCGAGTTCCGGCGGGTTGTGAGCGGTCCCCTTTTTCTGATACAGATCCAGAGTTAGTCTGCGGCAGTTGTTGAGCAAGCCAGATCGCGGCTAGCCGCGATCTGGCTTGCAAATTCGTTCGGCGTCCTCTCCCCGAGCGCCCTGTGAGGTCGACTCGCATTGTATTCCGTTCTCCAAGCCTCGATCTGTTGGGCCGCGTCCGTCAGGTCGCCGAACCAATGCGCATCGAGGCACTCGGCGCGCAGGGTCCCGTTGAAGCTCTCCACGTAGGCGTTATCGGTCGGCTTCCCGGGGCGCGAGAAGTCGATCTTCACCTGGTTGTGATAGGCCCACAGGTCCAGCACCTGGCTGGTGAACTCGCTGCCGTTATCACAGAACAACACCTGCGGCATTCCGCGATTCTTGACGATCTGTTGCAGCACCCGCACCACGTCAGACCCTTTCAAGCTCTGACCGACTTCGATGGCCAGGCATTCCCGTGTGTATATGTCTACCACCGTCAGCGCTCGGAAGCGCCGCCCATCCGTGAACTGATCAGCAACGAAATCGAGACTCCAAACTTGGTTCGGCCGCTCTGCTCTTGGCTTCTGTCGGCCATGGGCCGATACGATCCGCTTGCTCTTGGGCCGGCGTCGCAGTCCCAGTCCTTCTTCGCTGTACAGCCGGTACACCAGCTTTTTCCCCACGCTCCAGCCCTCACGGTTCAACAGAACCCGGATCTTGCGGTAACCGTATCGTATCCGCGCGCTGGCCAGCTCCCGCATCCGCATTCGCAGCTCTGTGAGCGGAGCCTTTCGGCTCCGGTATCGGTGCGTCGCAATCGGGATGGCCGCCACGCGACAGGCCCTCCGCTCGCTCACACCGTACCCGCCGCACAGGTAGAAAACCACCGGGCGGCGCCGTGAGGGCTTCACCAGTTTTTTCGCAGCACATCCTGCAGCATCGCCCGGTCCAGCGTCAGCTCCGCCACTAGCTTCTTCAGCCGGCCGTTCTCGTCCTGAAGTTGTTTGAGTTGGCGTACCTGGTCGACTTCGAGGTTGCTGTAGTGCTTCTTCCACCGGTAGAACGTCTGCTCGCTGATCCCCACCCTCCGGATCAGCTCCGCCACCGGCATCCCCAGCTCCGCCTGCTTGACGATCGTGGATGGCCATTTCACCCTTGCAGTGCCTTGGAGTGTGCCGCGCCTGGAGCAATTGGCGAATCCTGTCAAAATGCCAGCAGCGACTATCTCGACGCTCATGTTGAACACCCATGGCTCAGATGCAGTGGGACTTAACTAAGCCCGCAAAGCACGCAAGAAGCCAGCGACCGCTTCAGTCAATCGTTCTTCGGTGACCGAGGCAGGCAGAGGAATTGACAAAGTCGGGCGATTTGTCTGCGGGTCCCGCGAGAACAGCGCTGATAGAGGATGCCTCGTCTCGCCAAGGTGCGCAGAGCGCCCATTTCCGGCGCTGGCTGCAATTGACTCCAGGAAGGTCAGGCCGGCTTCAATCAGTCCAGCAGCAGCCTTTTCAACGCGACCGGGTCCCACTTGTGGAACGGCAGATGTGCCCGAGCCTGCTTCTCTCGGCGCTACAGGCTGGGAAGGCGTCGCTGCGGTCTCCACAGATTGTGCCGGAATGGGAGCAGCAGGTGCGGCCGCAATCGGAATGGGTTGAGGCGGAGCTGCGGCGATAATGGGCTTCGGTCTTCCGGGTTGATCCGCGAAGATTTCCTTCACCGCTTGCAGGACGCTCTTGCGTCCGAGCTTGGCAAAGCTGACCTCTGCGGTCGGCGAGTCGAAAACTCCAGCGAAGAGTGACTTCTTCAGTTCCAACGTCTCCCAAACCCGTTCCTCGATGGTTTTCTCCGTAAGAAGATGGATGACTTGGACCGGATGGTCCTGTCCCAAGCGATGAGCGCGCCCAATCCGTTGCTCCAGGCGCGCGGGATTCCAGGGCGGCTCGAAGTTGATCACAGCAGAGGCGGCTTGCAGGTTGAGTCCCACGCCGCCCGCGTCAGTGGATAGGAAGACTCGACACTCTGTGTCGCGATGAAACGTGTCAATGAGTTCGCCCCGCTTGCGGGAAGGGACGCCCCCATGCAATGACACGAACCCGATCTTCATCTTCCGGAGCTCTTCCCCGGCCAGGTACGTCATGCGTTCGTACTCGCTGAACACGACGACCTTGCGCTTCTCCTCCAGCGCCAATTCGCGAATGATCTCGCGGAATTCGGCCAGCTTAGGCGAATGATGCGTGCGCTTGTCAAAGAGGAACGTGGAGTTGCAGAGCATCCGCATGTTCTGGAGGCAGCAGGTGATGCGGCGGAGGTCAATTTCCGAAAGCCATCCCTGGGTTTGCCACTTGTGCATCAAGCGAGCCAAGATATCGTTTTGCTCCCAGTAAGGTTCGGCCTGTTCTTGCGTCAACGGAACACGGAATATCTGATCGGTGCGTGGCGGCAGGTCCTTCAAGACCTCTTTCCGCGTGCGGCGAAGAAGGATGGGCTCCAGCTTCCGGTGGATCTGATCCAGGCCCCGATACCCCAGCAGCTTGCCGTTTTCATCCTCCATCCGGTGTTCCTGGAGGAAGCGAAATGCTGGTCCAAGCCGGCGGCCATCCACGAACTCGACCACGGAGAACAGCTCTTCCAGTTTGTTCTCCAGCGGCGTTCCCGTCAGCACAAAGGCATAGCGGCTCTTCAGTTGCTTGATGGTGCGCGCGGTGGCTGTTGCCCAATTACGGATTCGCTGCGCCTCGTCGAGGATGATTAGGTCGGGTCGCAGATCGTGAAGGTACTTAATATCTTTGAGGACGAGTTCGTAGCTGGTCAGATTGAAAAACTTGGGAGAAGCGTACTGCGCCTGTCTTTGCGGCACCAGGCCTTCGATGACCTGTGCGTCGAGGTCCGTAAATTTCTCAATCTCGGTTTTCCACTGATATTTCACGGACGCGGGCGCCACCACCAGCACGCGTCGAATCCCGCGACGACGACGCAGAAGTTCAGTGGCGGCTAGCGCCTGCACGGTCTTGCCCAGCCCCATGTCATCCGCCAGAACCACGCGGCCCCGGCAGGACGCGAAGATCGCCCCACGCACTTGGTACGGAAGCAGGCTGGTCTTGAGCACGTTCCCAAGCGGGTCTTGGCCACGCCGAAACTTTCCTAAGAGCTTGCGCTCCAACTCCAGTCCTTCCGCGATCTCGTTTTCCCGATCGATGTAATCCAGAACGTCGCTGTACACGACGGCCTGATCGTCGGCCCGGCGCAACTCGTCCATGAGCTTTTCGAAATCGCGCAGACGGCTGGATTTCAGGAGTCCGCTCTCATCGAAGTATTCCTGGGCCAATGCTTGTAGCGCTGGCGACGGCGAGGACGGAAGCCGCAGCCGCACATCGAGAGTCTCGCCATAGTGCAGCGACAGCGATGCCCTGGTGCGACTGAACTTGCTCGCAAATCCCTTGCCGCGCCGCCGACTCAGCCGGAGTAACAGAGCTTCGACGTGCTTGCAGGTCCCGAGCGTATTGACGGCAAAGTCCGGACACGAGCAGTAGTTGTCGAACAATCCTGGCCCGCGCATGGCCACGCGGTAAGTCCGGTTGCTGGAAGATCGAATTTGGTAGTCGCCATAGACATCGCCGTCGGGCCGGGCAAGAATGCGTGCGACGGCACTTTGGGCGCGCTCGCGACGGGCGGCAATCTCCCGCTCGATTAACATTGAGGGTCTCCAGATTCAGAGTTGAATGCAGAATAGCAGGAGAGCGGCAGAGGACAATTCACTTTTCACCCGAGGCGCGCGGAAGGCCTTCGTTAGCGAATGCGTTCCTGTGCCCAACGATCCCGCCCTGCCCAGAAGGGGCACTGGGGACAAGAAGCTCCTTCCGGATAGTCAACGCCCTCTTCATGCGGACAGCCAATGATGCTGTCTGTCATCACTACCGATTGGACACCATGCGACTGGATCACGGACAGAACCCTCTCGCCGACGCCTTCGTCAAAACGCACATCGGGCCCCTGCGAGAAGAAACGCTCCAAGACTTGGGGTTCCCCGCCTTCGGTGCGGAAAACAGCTACCGCCACTTTGGAAGCGAAATCGGCGGTTGGTCCATAGAACGCGATGGTCGCGATCGGGTATCCGTGAAATCCCTGCTTTGCTCTTTTCTCCAGGTAATAGCGGGACGACCTGCTCATACGATCCTCATCTGCCGTGTTACATAGTGGCTGCAAACAAGCGGGTGGCTCTCTCTATTTGCATGACGGAGCCAGGCATTCGATGTGAAGAATCGACTCGGACATCCGGTTCATGAAAACTGTGGGGCGGTTGACAACGATCCTGGAGCCTCCCGGCTGATCATATAGCCGATTGCGTTGTAGCCCTTCAGCCGGCGCGCGTACATTCTTGCGAGCATCGGAACCAAGTCGTCCACGTAATCGTAGACTTGGACCACCCGCTTGTTGTCGTGACATAGCATCCGCCCAAAGCCCGTTCTAGTCAGGGAGGGCGGAAGTCTGCGGCAGTTCGAAAATCGACGGGCCGTCAAGACACTCACTCTCAGCTCTAACGCAGCCAATTCTCGCGCGGAAGGTTCTCGACACGGGCGAATTCCTTTTCGTTGTCGGTAACGATCGTATAATCAAGCGCAATCGCCTGAGCCGCAATAAGCAGGTCATTGGCGCCAATTGGCCTACCAGCTTGCTCAAGCTGCGCACGCAGCACTCCATACGCAGCGTCTGCCGGTGTCTCGAAAGGCAAAACTTCAAGCGCTCCCAGCACCGCTTCAAGTTGAGCCGAGAGCCGTGGCGAGCGTTTCTTGGCGGCCCCGTAACGCAATTCTGCGGCAACAATGATGCTAGTGCAGACTTGCGCTTCGCCGACCTTACGGATGTGCTGCGCCACTTTCCCTTGCGGATTGCGGACTAAATCGGAAACGACGTTGGTGTCGAGCAAGTAGCGCATCAGAGATCGACTTGTTCAGGCGGCAAGTCAGGGATGGGAGGAAAATCTTCCTCCAGCGGTGCCAGCGTCGACAATACCGCCAGCAGGGACTTAGGGGGAGCGGGCTCAATGACTAGCCGCTCGCCTTCCTTGCGCATGATGGCCTCGTCACCCGGAAACTCGAACTCACGGGGAATCCGCACTGCCTGATTGCGACCATTCTTGAAAAGCTTGACGTGACGTTCTGGGCTCACGCGACCTCCTTAGCATATGCTTAAGCATATGCTAAGCTGGGTTATATGTCCACCCCCGCCGGGGGCGATCTCGGGCCACCCCTTACGAACTGCGCCAGAGGCAAATGCACCTCGATTGGCACTATCATGCCGCAAGCTCTGCCAGGAATCGTCAAATCGCATCCGGTGCACGACCATGAGCCAGACGCAGATCCGGGCGTTTCAAGTATGTCTTCATACTCTACGCAGAAGTAGCCAAAAGCTACGAAACGACGATTTGCTATCAACCGCAGGGCAGCAACTACTCGCGCCAGACTCTGCTTCCATCTCAGGACAGGGAGGAATCGCCTTGGTGTTTGTTAAAGCGACGCGAGCAGATTTCTGAAGCCACCGAGACTGCGGCGTGCAATCACGACTCATCGAAGCGTGTAGGGATTCTTTCGGGGACGACGTGCTTCGGCGGAGTACGGTGCGGGACGGTGCGTGCGGCCCAAGTGAGTGATCCTACAGGGAGACAACTGGCAAAAAGTCAGTTGGATGACGGTTCTATGTGGTAAATTATTGAAAAGAAGGCCGTGGGCGCGTAGCTCAACTGGCAGAGCAACTGACTCTTAATCGCTTCTACCTCTAAAGCACCCTAACTGCTTATCGCTAACCTAATGAAAATACAGAATCCGGCTGGGCCGGGCGTTAGGGTGTTTTGGGGTGAATTTGCGGTCATTAGTGAAAAATCAGTGAAAAATTTGGCCGCCCCAAAGCAGGCGCGCAGAAATCAGTTGGTCACTATCTTCAGTTGTCATTCAGACCGTGCGGCGAGCGCGTGTGAAGCCGCTCCTTCCACGTGCATTCAAGGCGAATCACATCGTCGGCGGCCATATCAGGCGATACGCGCTGTAGGATGCTAAACCGGAAATTACTAGCATCACGCTTCCGAAGCAGGCTGTTTCCTCCGTGCCCGGATGCGGCATAGTTCAGCCACCGACCAAGAAGATTGTTTTCCCCGTACGCGGAGCCGACGTATCCTTTGCCATCCGATTCATCGAAGATGTAGTAGATTCCGCGCCACTGCGAAAGCGCGGATTTCCAGCGCGTCGGAAGCACGCGAAGTTCTTCCCAATTGAGAGCGATTTCTTCCCACTCGGGCATCGCCTTATCGAGCAGGCTATCCTCTAGCACGGCGGCCACGGGTATTTCGTTGCGGTCGGCCCACCGCCACCAAGAACGCTCAAGGCCGGGCCAGCCTACAATCAGCTTGCCCTTCCACGTCGCGTAGAAATCGGTCGGCGTAAGGTTAAACCACTGCACGGATGGCCGCCCGTTACACGCTTCGTCTTTGGTAAATCCCCGCATCCCAAACGCCTTCATCTCAACGTACGCGGGAACTTGCCAGAACTCCTCGTACGTCAGCGGCCTCGACCCGTCTATTGAATACAAGCCGATAAACAAGGCTTTGCCCGGTTCATGCCCGATGAACGAGGCAACATAGGCAGCGCGGGACATCGCCTTTTCGACTTTCTCTCCCTGCGTCTGCTGGTAGGCGTTGTACACATCCGGCTTTTCGGCGGCCAACCACGGCAGCACCTTGTTTAGCGCGGGCTCCGTGGGGCGATGCCGGAGCACTAAGACCTGCTCCGGCTTGATGCTTTTCGTTAGCAAAAGGTCATTGAGGTTCATTGTTTTGCTTTGTTGCACGCCATTGTGTCACAGCGCGCCCGCGCGCCCAAACACGAAAGTAACTCATGCCGAAGTTCGGACTTGATTTTCTTCTCCGCACTCGTCCAGAGTCCGTCTCGCCCGGAATCGCCGGGCAGCGAGGCGGAAATGAAAAAGCAGAACAGTAAGAAATCCGGCAAGCCGGTTAAAAAGGCGCGCGCCGCTGCGAAAACCCCGGCCCCGAAGGCAGCAGCGAAAACCGTGCCGCAACTCGGCCGCGAGCAACTCGCGGCCCGCGCCGTTGCGCTGTATCAGGAAGGCAAGAAGGTTTCAGAGATTGCCGTAGCGTTAGGCTACGAGCGCGGCCACGGTCAAAACCGGGTCGCCAATGCGCTGATTGCGGCTGGCGTGTACAAAGGGAAACGGAAAGCTGCCGCGTAGGATTCCAGCGGGCAAGCACCGGGCCGCTTCGGCGGCCCGTTTCTGTTCCCGGCCAATCCAGCCCAAGGCGTGCCGCAGCAATCACTTCCGAGTTTTCAAAGCTGCTGCTAAACTTCAGGGCATCGTGACAATCAACGAATACATTGCCGAACTGCGCAAGGAACTTGCTCATGGCGACGCCACAGAACACACACATCGCCCCGCATTGAAGTCTTTGTTGCAGTCGCTCGGTGACCACATTACCGCCACAAACGAACCGAAGAGAATCGAATGCGGAGCGCCTGATTTCAACATCCGGCACGGCAAAGTTCCGATTGGCTATGTCGAGACGAAAGACATTGGCGCGAATTTGGACGAAATGGAACGCGGCAAGGGGCCGCACGGCGAACAGTTCAAACGGTACGTTACTGGCCTGCCGAACTGGGTTTTGACGGATTACCTAGAGTTCCGCTGGTATGTGGACGGTCAGAAGCGATTGACGGCGAGGCTTGCCACGCCCGGAAAGCGGGGCAAACTGACGCTTCTGCCGGATGGCGAGCAGGAAGTCACCAGCCTGTTGCAAGCTTTCTATAAGGAAGAGGCATTCACAATCGGCACGGCCAAAGAACTGGCGCAACACTTGGCCGGGATGACCCGAATTGTGCGCGACCTCATCGTCCGCACATTTGCCCACGAGAAGGAAAAGGGCTGGCTGCACACTTGGCTTTCTGCATTCCGCGAAGTACTCATCCCGGACCTCACGGAAAAGCAGTTTGCCGACATGTTTGCTCAGACGCTTGCATATGGGATGTTTGCAGCCAGAATCCACACTTATCCCGAGAAAGATTTCTCTCGCGAGAAGGCAGCGTTCAGTCTGCCTAAAACGAATCCGTTCCTTCGCAAGCTGTTCTCGGAAATAGCTGGCGTGGATATGCCCGACACAATCAATTGGGCGGTGGATGACATCGTTGAACTTCTAAAACATGCATCCATCGGGGATATTCTCAAGGACTTCGGAAAAGCTACCGGCAAGGAAGACCCGATTGTCCATTTCTACGAAACTTTTCTGAACGCGTACGACCCCAAGATGCGCGAGCTGCGCGGCGTTTATTACACGCCCGAGCCAGTGGTTAGCTACATAGTCCGTTCGCTCGACCACCTACTGAAAACCAGATTTAACCGAGTTAAGGGATTCGCTGACCAAAACACGCTTGTGCTAGACCCGGCGGTGGGAACTGCTACGTTTCTGTATTTCACGATTCAGCAGATATACAAACATTTTGCAAAGCAGAAAGGTGCATGGGATGAGTACGTATCGGAGCACCTGCTCAACCGTGTGTTCGGCTTTGAACTGCTGATGGCCCCCTATGCAGTGGCGCACTTGAAGCTTGGGATGGAGCTTCAAGAAACGGGATACGGATTCGGTTCCCACCAGCGGCTGGGTATCTACCTAACAAACACGTTGGAGGAAGCAGCCAAGAAGAGTGAAAAGCTGTTTGCCGGATGGATTTCCGATGAGGCTAATGCCGCTGCCGAAATCAAACGCGACCGTCCTATCCTCGTTGTACTCGGCAATCCCCCATATTCCGGCCACTCTGCCAACCGCAACCGGGACGCCGACGGCAAGCTTACGTTCATTGGTAAGTTGATGGAGGATTACAAAGAGGGCTGTCCGGAACTGCACAAACCGGCGCAGGCGAAATGGCTGCAAGATGATTACGTGAAATTCATCCGGTTCGCCCAATGGCGTATTGACAGAACCGGGGAAGGGTTAATCGGCTACATCACAAACCACAGCTACCTCGACAATCCGACCTTTCGCGGAATGAGACGTAAGCTGCTGGACACCTTTGATGAACTGTTCATTTACGACCTGCATGGCAACTCGAAAAAGAAGGAGCACGCGCCAGACGGTCGCAAGGATGAGAATGTCTTCGACATCCAGCAAGGTGTGGCTATTCTGCTCTGTGTTAAGCGCGATGGAAACTCGACGGCAGCTACGGTCTATCACGCCGACCTTTGGGGGTTAAGAGACTTCAAGTACGAAACCCTGCTGGAGCACGATGTAAGCAGCACGAAATGGAAAAAGCTGAAACCTGAGGCTCCTTCGTATTTGTTTGTGCCCAGCAATGCCGAGTTGCAGCAGGAATACGAGCAGGGTTTGTCCATCCCGAGCATTTTCAACCAAAACGGCGACCCGGCCCCCGGTATCGTGACTACGCATGACGAGTTCGCTATTTCATGGTCAAAGCAAGAAGCTATAGGGAAAGTTGAATCACTGCTGGAGACTCGCAACGAAACCGAAGCCCTAGGCTTATTCCGGTTGTGCCGCACAACGCAATGGAACTATGCGCGCGCAAAAGACGAACTTGAAGATGACAAGTGGCGAAAACAGGCCGGACTGATTCTGTACCGTCCGTTTGATAAGCGATGGACGGTTTATAACCCCAACGTTGCGGTTCACCGGAGAATGCGTGCCTCCGAACATTTCCTCCTTGGCTGCAATATTGGCTTGTGTGTTGGCAAGGCGGGGCAGGTCGTCGGCGGTACTGAATGGAATCTCGTCACCATTACCAACACACCCGTAGATTTCAATTTGTTCTATCGAGGCGGAGCTTGCAATTTCCCGTTGTATCTGTACCCCGACCCCAAGCAAAAGTCGTTTCACGAAGTTAAACAGGTGAACATCTCGCCGCAACTCATCAAGTACCTTGAAAAGCATTTGGAACTAGAGTGGATTGAAGATGGTTGTGGCGACCTCACAAGCACGCTTGGGCCGCAGGACGTACTCAACTATGTCTATGCTATCTTGCATAGCCCCGCGTACCGCTCCCGATATGCGGATTTCCTAAAGCGCGACTTTCCGAGGGTGCCGTTCACGACAGAACGGAAGCTTTTCCGGTCGTTGTCCAAAAAGGGTAGTCAGTTGATTTCGCTTCATTTGCTTGAGGCGCCCGAGGTTGAGGAACTTGTAACCGAGTTCCCGGAGAAAGGAACCAATATCGTTGACCGGGTTGATTACCTCGATACGAAAGAACGGGTGTGGATTAACTCTGAACAATTTTTTGATGGGGTCTCGCCGGAAGTGTGGGAGTATCACATCGGGGGATACCCTGCCTGTCATAAATGGCTGAAGGACCGCAAAGGCCGCAAACTCAGCTACGATGAAGTGCAGCACTGGCAACGCATTGTCGTCGCGATTAAGGAAAGTATTCGGTTAGCTGGGGAAATTGATGCGGCCATACCGGGTTGGCCGCTGCCGTAAGCTTGCCTGTACGTTGCCGCTGAAACCCATAGCGCAAATTTGTGCGCAGGGTTACTGCCCGACGACGGCCGCTTCCACCGGCACCCCTCGGGCGACCGAATCCACGACGTTCAAGATTGCGCGCGGCCTGAATATCCCTGCCCGGTTGAGCGCCTGCAACAATGCAGGTTCGCAAGGTATGCCACGGAAACGGCAGGCCCGCTCTACCAGCGGTTTCAATTCGCGGGCGCTGAGCGGCCCGAGGCGAATGCGGGCGCAACGGTCGCGGATGGATGCCTCAATCTGTTCCGGGTTGCTGGTTACAAGTACCAGCAGAAAGTTGGGCCGCGTGGGAATCGTTTTCAATCGCGTTTGTTGCCGCTTAAGCTGAAGCTCCTGCGCCTCGTCGCAAATAATCAGCGTCGGCGTATTCCAGTAGAAGAACACTTTGCGGGTTGCAGCATCATCAACCTCGAACATGTGCGCGTGTACATGCTGCACGAAGTGTCGGCCCGGCGCGCATAGCGTTTGATTTTCTTCCAGCGCAACCCCGGTTCGCTCCTTTGCCCAAGCCAGCGCCGTAGAAGTTTTCCCGCAGCCTATCGGGCCTTCGATGAGCACGAATCCTGATTGAATCGCCCGCAGCGCAGATAACGCCTCGGCATTGCCTACCATTTCCTCAAGGCTGGCAAGCTTCATTTCTTGCCAAAGTTGCCCGTTCATTATTTCTCTCCTGCTGCCACGCTCTGCCTTACCGTTTCTCGGGCCTCACGCAAAGCCTCTTTCCAAGCGCGCGTTCTATGCCCGTTTGCTTCGTAGCGTTCGGCGGGTTTGCCTACTAGCCATTCCTCGACGATTTGCGGAATGAAATGTGCCAAGCGCATTCGCCCGGCGCGCTCCAGAAGTGCTTCGTGGGTTTGCGGCCACAGATATACGACGATTCGCTTCCGACCGTCTTTCTTCTTGCGAGAACATTCCTCTTCCGCAAGCGCCTTTACCTGCCGGGCCGTTAATCCCAACTCAACGGCTTCGGCAAGCAGCCGGTCAACAAGGTCGGGAGGGTAGCTGGCCAGAATCGAGTGATGGTAGAACGTGAGCGCGGCAACGCGGCGCGCGGGCGGAAATCGTTTTGCAACGCGCAGGCAGCGGTAAAGATTATTGCGCGTGTAGCTAGTGGCCTGCTGTGCCAAGCCGTACGCTGTCATCTTTCCGTACACGCGGAAACCGTAGTCAACGAAATCGCCAATCCACCAGTTTGCGGATTGCCCAACGGAGGCCAGCGCGCGACCGACTTCCATGTATTCCTTTTCGGAAAGCCCTTCGCTCAGGTTTAGCTCGGTCGGATTGAAATGCGCGCCCGGTACGTCGTACTCGGAAAGCTTGCGAAAGTCTGTAGGCGGTTTCCTAAAGCCGGAAAGCGGCAGCGCAACGGGCGGAAGCGGAACCGGCGCGCTCTTGTGCGCCTGATAGATTTCGTACTTCTTATCCGCTTCGAGTCGCAGATGCGCGAACGCAGCGGGGTAATCCTTCATCACCTGATAGCTGCCGAAATAGCCGTGCTCGTTCAGCCATTTGAACGACGGTACATATCCGCCGTTTTCAGCGGCCAGCTTTTCAAGTGTGGCGCGGTGCTTCGCAATACACGCATCGCTCTTTCTGCGCTTTAGCGCGCGGAACGCTTCAAGGTTCTTTTCCGACCATCGGTCGGCGCGGGCGTAGCTGATTTCAGCAGTTGCCATAAGCAGTAAGAAGTGTGCGGCGGGTTAAGGCAGAGCACGCGAAGCCCTGTGGCTGCCCGCCGCAACGGAGCCCAGCCATGAGCAAAGTTGAAAAGTTAACGAGTTCGTTTTTCCAGATTGTGCAGATACGGCGCGGGCGATTCCAGCGCGGCAATCCGGCGCTCAAGGCGCAGGATGTACTCAACCAGCGCAGCCGATTCGCCGAAGTTATGGCCAAGGCGCACGGCGCGCTGCCGCAATTCCTGTTCGCATGTAGCCGCTGTGATAGGGCCAGCATCTAGGCCCGATGCGCTCGCGCGCTTCTGCTCGCCTAATTGCCGGTGGTACACGGCATCCTCGGGGCTAAACTTTTTCGTACGGTCAACGAAACCCATGTCATTTGCTCCTTTCGGCAATCAGCCGCATTTCAAGTTCGTGCGCCTTGTCGCGGCGCGCCCAATCCGCCCGCATAGTTTCAAGCCGGGCGCTGACCGCCGCAAAATAGTCGGCATTATCGCTGCGGGCCGCTGCGGACGTACCGTTGTAGGCAGGCTCGCCCACGAGACTGCAATCGAAAAGGTCAACATCTAGCAGTGTTCGCTTCTTGCCGTCGGGCGACCATTTCTCGCCGCTCGGCGAAGGGACGGAAAAGACAAAACTGCATTCCGTGTACAGGCCCGAACGGCAGGCCTCCCAAAGGTCGGAATGCAACTGGATTCTGCGGTTAAGCTGCGCGCGAAACTTCAGCCCCTTTGCATCCGTGGACAGTTGCAGCGTTCCGTTGTCGGTACGCGCCAACACAGCGTTTAAGCTGTGATTGAAGGTAAACCGCACGAGCTGTTTTTCGCGCAACGCGCGGTCAAACGCGCCCGGCGCTATCGTTTCGCGGAATACGCCGAGGATGGGTTTCGATTCGCTGTTGAAAAGGGCAGCGTAACCGGCGAGTGCAAACTCGTCGCCTTCTGATTCGGCCCGCAACTCCGCGCTGAGCGTCCGTTGTTCCATCTTCGTTTCAGGCATTTCTTTTCTCCGATAAGTAATCAAGCACGCCACCTGCGATTAGCGCGTTCGCAATCTCTTCCTCGGTACCGAATCCCTCATCGAGGTCGAGTTCGTAATAGCGCGCGCCGAGGTCAACCCTGCTCGGATTGCGCAGCGCCGGAAGCTTTGAGCGCGGAACAGCCTGCGACAGCGCCCACACTTCAAACGGCGTGAATCCGGTATGTACGAAAAACGGCAGCGGGGCGCTCATTGCCACGTCTCCTGCCGCGATACACGCGGAACCGGCTTACCGCGCAACAGCGCGTACTCAGCGACGATACCTACCGGCACATCAAGCCCCTTAAGCTGCTTGAAATATGCAGCGGCGTGCTTGGGTTCGCCGTCGTACAGGACGGTTTCCCGATTCAACTTGAGCGCGATGTGATACTGCTCGTTGAAGGCGTTTTTCGTCACGCCCCAAAGCGGTACAGGTGGTTGCAGCGGTGCAGGGGCAGGCGGGTCAACCGGCCCAAGGGCAGCCGGAAACATCTCGCGCAGCAGCGCAACGATGCCGGAATCAAGCTTGTAAAATTCTTTGCCTGTGGAGATTACTTTTACATCGGCCACGGTCGGCCTCCTTTTAATCGCCTGCTGGCGATTCGTAAGCTTTGGCGCTTCAGTTTGTGGGTAAGCTGTTACGGCTGCTGCGAGGCGGCAGCAAGGCTTCTTTCAGTCAGCAGCAGTGGCGCAGCAGCGGGCCTGCGCGGCCGTCTATTCGCTGCCTGCTCCTTGCGCGAAACCCAGCGCACGTTGCCGGTTTCGTAATGCCCGTTGTTATCGAAGCGACCAAGCTGATGCGCCGGCGTTGGGCGTGGGCCTATCGCCGCAAAGAATTGTTCAAGGGAAGTGAATCGAAACTCGATGCCGCGCCCGCCGAATTGCGACCAAGTTTTCGACTTCGGATTCGTACAGCGGTACCGCGCATCAACGTACGCGCGGTATTCAGGCGGGGCCGCGCCCTGCGCCGTTGCACCGTGTTTCAGGGCGGCGTGAATGATGCGCGCGCTGTGGCCCCAGATGAATCGCTTCGGGCCGCCTCGGACGTACCCGAGCCGCTTGTTGGTATAGGCCGCAATCGGCGCAGGCCGCCCACAGCCGCATTCGCATAGTTTCATTTTTCCGTCTGCCTCCGCGCTGCCCAAGGCGTGTTACGGCGGAAAAATGAAATGCGCCGTTTTCTGGAATTTCCTTAGAGCAGGGCCGCCTTTCGGGCGGATTCCGGCCCCTTCTAATTCGCGTTTTCATTTCGCGTACCGTGTGTGTGCGAAAAGTCAAAACGCGAGTGACTTCAGAAAGGCCGAGCGATGGTTGACAAACACTGCCTCTTCGCAAAAGAGCCTCCCCTATCCTCCTTAGAATCAGAAGCGTACAGCGCCGCGCCCATTTTCATTGCGAAGCGCCGGGCCTCGGGGCCGGGCGCAGGCGTAACCAGTAACACACAGAACACGCGGCCATGCGTACGGAATCGGGCAGGAAACGGGGCAGTTTGGGGTCGGTTTGGCTACTAATCGCAGGGCAATCACAGCGTATGACAGCAGGCCACAGTTGCCCGCTGTGGGGCCGTCTGTATCCGGGGTAGGTATCAGGCCGTTGCTAATGAGGGTGGTTATGTCCGGGGTCTTGGCTTTGCGCTCTACCGGGTTTCACTCTACCGGCCCTGCCGTTTTGCGAATTTACCCGGCAGACATCATACTAGTGATATGCAGCAGCGCGATTGGCCTGAGGGCGTGGCGTTCATCAAGACGGAGCTGGAGATGGGAAAAGGTTTTGCCCGTATCGCCTCCGGGGGGGGGGCGCAGCGCCAAGGCTATTCGGAATACGGCGAATGCCCGCCTTGCCTATGACACCGCGCTGCGGTACCTGAGTAAGGGTACGTTTAGGCCGCGCCGATTCGATTGCGATTGAAACCGGGTTTCAGGAATTGCGGGCGGCCCTGATTCGCCTCGGAGAGAATTTGTAATTGGCGCTATTTCTCGCCCGGTCCCGTAATCTGGTCGCGTACGAATGTCAGCACATAACCGACAATCAAACCCAACAGGAACGTAAAGGTGGAGCCGTCAATCTTGCTCTTGTAGGTCAGGAAACCGGCAACGCCAACGATTACAATAACGACCCCGATAGCGAACCACGCCATGTTTATCTTAAGACGAACCTCGCGCTCCTTGCCGTTCTGATACTTCTCCGCTGTTGCGGTAAGCAGCTTAATAACCGGGTCTGCGTTTTGCGAAAGTACGCCGATGAGGTCAACCAGTGTTATCTGGCGTGCTTGAACCCCCTGTACTTGCGGCTGTTGTGTCTGCGTAGGCTGTGCGTCCGGCGTTTGTAACGACGGCTGTAATTCTGATGAAGGCAACGGCGCGGGCGTCGGTGCGGCCATGAAATGCTCCCTGAATTTTCCTGCTTACCTTTGCCCGGATTGTACCTCAACAGGGGCGCGTGGCGATGGCTGTTTCACACAGGCCGGGGCCGCATTCGGAAAGCGGGGCCGTAGAACGGGAGCGCCGAGCGCATCATCGCAGTTGGCACCGTCGGCTGGTATGCCCACAGTTCCTCAGCTCCACGCCCGGCGTTGTAACCCGGAAAGAAGAATCATCGGCTGTCATTGCGGACGGCTGTTTCGGGTCGCGCGCCCGCTAATCGCGCTCCATGTCGGCAGGGTTGCGGAACGGGCGGGTTGCTGGTATCGCAGGCGCGGGCGTGATTCGGAAAACACGGTGGGCCTTGCGGCAGAACGCATGGCCGCAGTGTTCGTGGCAATCGGTCGCGGCCATCATGTACAAACTGTACAGGCGCACGTACTTTGCTTCGCAACAGTACGACACCAACGCCCACTCCCCGTCGCCTGTCACGGTTGCTTGCGGCCAACGTTGCCGGGCTGCGCGGACGTATTCGGGTTGTGGCTGTACTGCCATCTAGTGTCCCCGGTGCGTGTATCGGGGGCGTACTGAATACCCCTGTACTGACCCCTTTGCGAAAAGGGCAGTACAGTACGCCCCAATCAGTACGCTGGGAGCGCAGTTAAATACCTGAAAGACAAGGCGCGTACCGAGCGTACTGATGCGCGTACTGATTTCTAAAATCGACCCGTACTGTTGCGCCGCCTTCCTTAGAAGGCGCAACGGGCAGTACGTCAGTACAAGTACACCCCTCAAAAGGGCATCGCCTCACCACCCTCACGTTGCCAAATGCCGTTGACCTGTACTAATCCTGCCTCGCCCGTAATCCGGCGAACACGGTCTGCGCCGAAACCTGATTTCTTGATAAGCCCGCGTTGACTTATCGAGGGCTGCGCCTTGATAAGCTCCAACACTTTTTCGTCGCCTGCTTTTGCAAGGTGTGCAGGCTCGACCGCAGTTTCCGGGGCTAAGACGACGAAATCGCCTATCTGGTCAATATGCGGGCGGCCCTGAATCCTGAAAGGGTCGGCAGGCTCCATATCGCGGGGCTTAACGCAGGTAAGCAGCAGCCGCGTCAGTTGCTTGCTTTCTTCCGTGTATTCCTCATCCCAGCCCCTGCCCTTAGTTCGCCTGTCGTGTTCGACAGCCCAAACGCAATCCGACATGGCTCCGAAATCGCCGCTGCCGCGCAGCGCATTTTCTAACGTGGTTTCTTCCTGCCCGGCGCTCTTCTTGCGATGGTGCATACAAATGACGGATGCCGCGCCGTGGTTAATCAGGTTGAATACCCGCGCGCCTAAGCCCTGCGCTTGGTCTGTAGATGTGTTCTCGTCGCCGGTCTGAAATCGGATAGCCGTGTCTAATATCACAACCGGGTGCATTTCCTGTACGGCCTGCAACAGGAACGGGTCTTCTAGATTGCAAGCCCCGTCCCTAATCGTTTGGCAGAAGAATCCGCCGTCCATTGAAATGCGCATTTTCATCATGCGCTCGCGGAACTTTCTGCCGCCCATTTCCGGTACAAGGTACAAGACGTTCGCCCGTTGCAGTACCGGGAACACGCCGAACAGCGGCTGGCCCGATAGCAGCGCGTGTGAAATCGACAACCCAATCCAAGTTTTGCCGACGCCCGAAAGCGACCCGATTGCGGTTATCCCTTCCTCAAGTATCCCCTTGATGAAAACCCTACCGGGCGTAGGGTCAAGCTCGCTGCCCGTATGAAACACGTCGCGCCAGTGGTTTGGGCCTTGTACGTTTTCCGGCGCTTGCGTTGCGGCCGTCGGATTAAATTCCCGCGCCTTAGCGCGCCGCAGCAGGGCTTCGAGTTGTGGCTGGCGCGGTTCGATTTTCGTGCGCAGGTCGTACACGTCGCCGGTCATAGCAAGCAGCTTGTTACTGTTGCCCGCGTAGATTTCTACCCGGTCGGGCGCGATATGAAAGTCCTCGGGCAGCGTACCCCTGCATACAAGATGAAAGCCCGCGCCGCTGGCCGAGATTTCGCAGTAGGTATCCAGCTCATCAATTACCGCCTGCGCCCACCCATCTACTTCGCCGGTTTCCGGGTTGCGCGCGTGGTCAATGTCGATGTAAACGAATCCTTCCGATTTCTCGATGTACCGCTGGACGCCCTCTGCCGGTCGCCGGTTTTCGAGTACGCGGTCAAGCGGGCGCAAGTTTGCCTTCCGTAGCTCGGGCGTGCTCCACTGTACCGTAGGGACTTTGCCCGGCTTTTTATCCGGGCGCTTCGGGTCGGGCTTAAGGTAGTACCGCAACCACAACGGTGGTTGCCGCAATTCTGCCGGGATGTTTTCAAACGTCATTTCGTCCTCCGTTCCCGGCGCGCATTGCTTCGGTTGGGGTTCATTACGCAACCCCCGTTTTCTGCGTTTCGACATAGGCATCAAGGTCGGCGCGGTCGAACAACACGCGATGACCAATCTTGAGTGAAGGTACGGCGCGGCTCCACGCAAGGCTGCGCGCGGCCCAAATCGTACAGCCGAGATACTTCGCGGCATCCTTGATTCCGATTAAGCGAGGGTGTACCCCGGCTTCGTGGGTAGTTCTTTCCACGGCGAATCTCCTATGACGTTGTTTTCGGATTTCGCCTGTTAGGTTGCGGGGTAGGCTGTACCCCGAGGCGCATCGTCGTGAGGCGAATTGCAGCGCCTTTCAGTGATAAGCATTGTTAGGATAGCGCGAAGGCTCCCTGAAATCAAGGGAAATCTGCTTTGTTTTCAGCAAGTTACGTAGAGCAACAACTAGAAACATCGAGCGGCCACTAGACGGATTGAACTAATCCTTTCGCTTGGCCGCGACAGTCCGCGCGAACAGTGGCGTGTCGTAAGCAAACAGTGCATCCACAAAATCATTTAGCGGATTCATCGGGTCGCGTTCTGTTTCCGGCCTGCGATTGTCATAGGCGGCCAAGAAAACAATGTCAGGCTGGGGATACGCGGCGCGCAAGCACATGATAGTTTCCCCGCTGCCGGTCGGTACCGCATAGTGGCCCGCTGGCAAATCCCCGAGATGTGCGCGGAATGCCTTCGCTACTTCGACCATAAGAACCAATGGTAGGTGGCCGCTCGTTGCATCAAAAAGCTCGGGATGCAGGCGATGGATTTCAGCGGCCTTCCACCATTTGCCGGTTTGCAGGTCGCCGCGCGGTCCGATTTCAACCACCTCTAATCCTTGTTCGCGCAACGCTGCTGCCGAATTGCCGCAAGTGAATACGACCACGCCCCGGTATCCGGCTGTACGCACGTAATCGGCAATCACGCGGGCGCGCAGCTTCTTGTTTGGGAATTTGAGTACCTTGGTTTCTTCGCAGTCTTGGTGGAATGAGAAATCGTATTTCATTTTTCCACCCCATATTCCTGCTCGCCAAGGATTCCAAACTCAGCCGGAATTACCCGTGGGTTATCGCCCTTAAAGAAAACCAACACTGTTTGGTGGGTTGAAACAAGCTTTCGATAATTGGGGAATTGATTTCCCACGTGCGTAGCCGCGTTCCAGACCTTCGTAGCCAAAACCGCTTGGTTGTAGAAATTGAGGCCAAGTTTTAGAAAGCATGAAATGTTGTCGCCAACGAAGTTGCGACAGAAACCCGTTTTCTTATCCCGAATTTCTCCCACCTTCACCACAAGAAAACGATTTGGTTTCAGCCGCGACACGGCCTGCGCAAAAATGTTTTCATATCGCTCCATGAACTTGTCATACGTTTCCAGCGACGAAATATCACTTTTGCTGTCGCTGTAAACCTCAAGGTCATAGTATGGCGGGCTGGTGAACACGAGGTCGAATCGCGTCTTATCAGCAATGCAGTCCGAAAATTGTTTGGCATCGGAACTATCGCATTCAAGCCACTTCGGCGTTACCCGAAACAAAGCAGCTTGCTCGCGATTCGCTTCGACCTGCTCCGGGCGCAGTTCAAGGCCCGTGTAGTCGAGGCCAAGTTTTGCCGCCACAATCCCCTTAACGTGTTCGCCCGCGCATGGGTCAAGTACCCGGCCATTGGGTGGGCAAAACCACCGATAAACGCACTCCGCAAATACAGGGTCGAATTTGGAGTGTTGCACCTGCTGGCTTTCTTTCGGTTGGTTAATGTGCCCGCCCGTTGCACCCTGCATCGCCCAAAATTCCTTCCGCGCTTCCCAGTAACCTTTCTTAGCATCAAGAACAGTAAATGGTTCTGCGCCGAACTGGTCTGCAAGGGTACCCTTGAAATGTGCCTGCCTATCGGCCCTTGGAAGGCTTATTCGCCCCGCTTTCATTTCCCGCAGCAAGGTGGGGTTTTTCTTTGCAACCCGGCGTGCGGTTTCAACACTGCTGCTCGAAACACCAAACATTGCGGCAGCCCGCGCGGCTGATTTCCCCTTAGCTTTATTTTGTGCTGAGGGTTTTGCGTTTCCTTTTTTGTGGCCGCGTCCGCCCTGCCTGCCGTACTTTCCAGCTTCTTTCTGCCGGGCGCGGGCTTCTTTTTCCAACTGCGGTATCAGTTCCGCCGCTAAGGCCGCGCGCTGGCTTGTTGTTAGGTGTCGCCGTTCCAAATTTTCAGCGATGACATAATCCAAAGCCGACACACCATTCGGGTGCCACTGCACGAACCGTGGCTTGACCTCAGGTTTGCCCGCTTCGCGCAACGCTGCTGCGGCCTTTTCGCACGCCTTTAGGCGATTTCGGCCATCAAGCACTTTCCCTTCAAAAAGCTTTATCGGTTCTTGCAGGCCATGCTTTTCAATGTTTGTCGCCAACGAATCCAATTGCTCGCTGTCCATCTGCGGGAACAGGTTGGCGTACGGGTGCCAGTTTTCCGGGTTGCAGTACTCTCTCCATTCCATGTTCGTCAGCGTACAAAGGACGGAGCACGGAGCGCACCGTTACCAAAGTTATGCTGGACTCGTTTTCACTAAAAATCATATGCTGTCAGTGAAAGGAGCAAACTGATGGCGCGGCGTGCAAAAGGCGAAGGTAGTTTGCTGCTGTTGAAGGGCTGTTCAGTTTACTACGCGCAATATTACGAAGATGGTCGTCAAGTCCGGGTATCTACTGGCGAAAGGGTAAAGCAGAAAGCCCTTACCGAATTGCGGCGGTTGATGGGCAAGAGCGAAAACGGGCAGTCCACTGTTGGCCTGAAGAAGATTCGTTACGGCGAGCTGCGCGCCGCCCTGATTGCCAACTACACGGAAAAAGGAAACCGCTCACTGGAGCAGCGCGCCGACGGTACGGAAACAATCGTCGGGCTGAAACAGCTTGACGAGTTTTTCGGATTCAAACCGGCAAAGCCCGCCGTTGACGGCGAGTCTGCCGACCCCGGCAATCCGGGCGTACCTGTTACCGCGCTGACCACGGATGCGGCCCGAAAGTTTGCGAAGAAGCGCGAAAAGGAAGGCGCAGGCCCGGCCATGATTAACCGCTCCCTCGCTTGCTTGCGCCGAATGCTGCATCTTGCGTACGAGGAAAGAAAGATTCCAGCCGTGCCCAAGATTCGTCTGTACAAGGAGCCGCCCGCGCGCAAGGGCTTCTTGGAGTTGCAGAAATTCGAGGAGCTTGTAAAGCAGCTACCGACGCATCTGCGCCCGCTGATTCTTTTCCTCTACTGGTGCGGGGTGCGTTTAGGCGAGGCGTTGCAGATTGAATGGGAGCAGGTGGATTTACAGAACCGCGTTATCCGCCTTGAAGAGGAGCAGACGAAGAATGCGGAGCCGCGCATTGTACCTTTGCCCGCTGTACTGGTAAACTTTCTGACAGAAGTTGAACCCAAGGTTGGTTGCGTGTTCGACGGTACAAACCTGCGCACCGAATGGGCGCGGGCCTGCGCAGCGGTCGGCCTTGGTACAATCAAAAAGGTAAAGAGCGAATCAGGCCACACGTGGCATCAATACGATGGACTGATTGTTCACGACCTCCGGCGCAGCGCGGTTCGAAATCTCCGGCGCGCGGGCGTACCGGAAAACGTAGCGATGAAGATTAGCGGGCATAAAACGCGGGCCGTGTTCGACCGATACAACATCGTGAGCACGGATGATATTGCCGAGGCTATGCGCCGGGTTGAAATCAGCGCCGTTGCGAACAGCGCGGGCGATACAATCACGGCAGGGCAGCAGCAGGCCGCATTACCGGCCCCGGCCCCGGCAAGTGAAAGTGAAAAGAAAAAGGTTTGCAGAGTACCCCGCGTAAGTGTAAAATTAGTGAAAATCGGGCAGGAAGCCAATCGGCCTGATAGCGTTAAAGCCCGCCATAGCAATAAGATGGGCGCGTAGCTCAACTGGCAGAGCAACTGACTCTTAATCAGTAGGTTGAAGGTTCGAT
>JBHGAZ010000022.1:0-61905 GCA_041946765.1 Terriglobales bacterium | reverse complement strand
TGGCGTCGGTGCCCCCGTCTGTCTTGACAACGCCAACGTCGTTATAGACGGAATGACAACTTCCGGGCCGAACGATAACTTGGGACAAAATGGCAACTTCCGGATGAGCCGTTGAGCGATCTGCTATTACGGTGGGTAGTGGTCAGAATACTTAACCAAATAACCAAATGACCAAATAACCAAACGACGCCAACACTGCTGTCGTCCTAAATCCTGCTTGCATGAAGTATCATTTCCGTCAGAATGGCGAAGAAGCTTTCTCATTACGATTCTCGCGGGCGCGCGCGCATGGTGGATGTCAGCGCGAAATCCGCCACGTTGCGCGAAGCTGAAGCGACGGCGTTCGTGGAAATGTCGCCTCGTGTTCTGGCTGCCCTGCCGGAGAATCCTAAGGGCGACCCGCTGGAGGTGGCGCGCATTGCCGGAATCCAGGCGGCAAAGCGCACGTCGGAGCTAATCCCAATGTGTCATCCAGTGCCGCTCAGCCACGTTGATGTGGCTGCGGAGCTGTGCGAGAATGGCGTCGCCATTCGCGCCAGCGCCAGAACCACTGCCCCAACCGGGGTGGAAATGGAAGCGCTGGTGGCGGCCAGCGTAGCCGCTCTGACCGTCTACGACATGTGCAAGGCGCTGGACAAAGGCATCGCCATTCGCGAAGTTGTGCTCCAGCACAAGAGCGGCGGCAAGAGCGGCGATTACTGGCGCACATCGCAACCGCGCACCGCGCCCAAAAAGTAACCAACCATGACCGGCGCCCTGAAAGTCCTGCTGGTGGACGACAATCCGATGATCCGCAGGATGCTGCGGCAGTCGCTGGAGCCGCTGGCCAGCGTTACCACGGCCGCAGACGGAGGCGACGCATTGCTGCGCGCCATTGACGATCCGCCCGACCTGATCATCAGCGACTACCAGATGCCCGGCATGGATGGCCGCCAGCTCCTGGAGAAAATCAAAACCCGCGCCGCCACAGCGCATATTCCGATCATGTTGCTGGCCAGCAAGAGCGACATTGCCGAACGTCTCAAGGTGGCGCAGCCCGCAGTGGAGGACTTCCTGGAAAAGCCGTTCTTCATCGGCGATGCTGTGTCTCGCATCAAGCGCATCCTGGACAAAATCGCGCTGGAGAAAATGGCCCGGGAAGCGCCGGGTGAGTCCGTCGTCCGCGGCAGCCTGGCACAAATGAGCGTCATTGACTTGCTGCAATCGCTGGAACTGGGGCGCAAGACTTGCTCCCTCACGTTATCGCGCAACGGAGACCGCTGCGAATTGTTCTTCCAGGAAGGACAGATCACCCACGCCACGTACGGTGAGATCACGGGCGATGAGGCCGTCTACAAAGTGCTGACGTGGACCGAGTCCGCGGGCGGCTTTCAAATTGATTTTTCCGGCAAGAGTTCCGAACAAACGACCACACGTTCCACCCAGGGTCTGCTGATGGAAGGCTTGCGCCTGCTCGACGAAGCCAATCGTGACGCCGAGGAGGCCGCGGCTGCCGCCCCGGACAGTGCTTCTTCCGAAGATGTGCTCGAGACTTGACGCTGCATGACTGGCTTTCCCGCTAATTCGGTGCGACCTTATACCGCCGCTGTGCTGACCGTGAGTGATAGGGCCCATCGCGGTGAACGCGCCGACGTCTCTGGTCCCGCCGTGGTGGCCGCGCTTCAGCAGCAAGGATTTCAAGTAGTGGCAACGGAACTAGTCCCTGATCACCGCATTTCCATTGAAAACTCGCTGATACGCCTGTCCGACCGCGCCCAGCTTGTGGTGACCACCGGCGGGACCGGAGTTGCGGAATCCGACGTAACGCCGGAGGCGACGGAGACGGTTTGCGACCGGCTGGTTCCCGGTATCCCCGAGCGCATGCGCATCGCCAGTGCACAGAGCACGCCGCTGGCGGCGCTGAGCCGCGCGCTTTGCGGTATCCGGGGCGCGTCCTTGATCCTGAACCTGCCGGGCAGCCCGCGGGCGGCCACCGAGTCGCTGAGTGCCGTTATCCACCTGCTGCCGCACGCGCTGGAGTTGCTGAGCGGCCGCACTGAGCACGCGGACGCAAATGCGCGGGATCATTGAGTGGTATGGGGGAGGTGCGGAAAATCAAACTTCCCCCCCGGTCGCTCGGCTCAGGGTGGGACACCCAATGAGTCTAGTCTAATAGGCAAAGCCGTCGGGCTGAGAGATGGCGCCTGCGCGCACCTGCTTTTGGACGTAGTCGGCGCCGGCCTGCAGTGCGCGACGGTTCAATTCCACCAGCTTCGGATTTTTGACCGCCTGTTCCAGGACCGCGATCGCGGATTCGGGTGGAAGACAACCGGTTTCCTGAAGCAGGGCTCCGAGCATTACCATGTTGCTGACCTTTGATGAGCCCAGCAGGTCCGCAACTTCATTGGCAGGCAAGCAGATGACGCGCGCCTGTTGTGGCGCGGTGAAGTTTTCCGGCAGCGCCTTGCGGTTATAGAAAATGACACCGCCGGGAGCCACCTGCGCCGCGAACTTGCGCAACGACAGTTCATTCATGGCAATCAGCACTTCAGGATGAGTGACTAGCGGCGAGCCGATGCGTTCGTGTGCCAGGCACACGTGGCAGTGGCAGCTTCCGCCGCGCATCTCGGGGCCGTAAGAGGGAAGCCAACTGACCTCCATGCCCTCGCGCATGCCCATCTCGATCAGGAACTGGCCCAGGAGCAGCACGCCCTGCCCGCCAAAGCCGGCGATCTTTAAGGTCAACGGCCTTGTCTGATGTTTGGCGCCGGTAAGATCGGTGGGCGTGCGCGCGTCTTTAGGCTCCTCATTCAATTCCAGAAGCTCGGCAATGGAGCGGTGCGGCGGACGCACACAGTCGTCAATAGGTTCGGGTTGGCGATCGCGGTACACACCCAGCGGGAACGCGGGGATCATTTGCTCCGTGATCCAGTCGCGAGACTTGGAGGGATCTTTCTTCCAGATCGTCGGGCAAGGCGAGAGAATCTCGATTAGAGTAAAGCCGGCACGCTGTTTCTGCAGTTGGATCGCTTTGCGAATGGCACGCCGCGCTTTCATGATGTTCTTGCTGTCGGAAATCGCCACGCGCTCGATGTAAACCGGTGCATCCAGGGTGGCGAGCAGTTCGCAGATACGCAGGGGAAAGCCGTCATTGCTGGCGCGGCGTCCCCAGGGCGAGGTGGTGCTGGGCTGGCCGACGAGCGTGGTAGGCGCCAGTTGTCCGCCGGTCATGCCGTAGATGGCGTTGTTGGCGAAGAACACGCCGATCTTTTCGCCGCGATTGGCGGCATGAATGATCTCTGCCGTGCCGATGGCGGCGAGGTCGCCATCTCCCTGGTAGGCAAGAACAATTTTGTCGGGTAAGGCGCGGCTGAGGCCGGTAGCCACGGCGGGTGCGCGTCCGTGCGAGACCTGCACATTGCCCACGTCAAAATAGTAGTAACCGAAAACAGAGCAGCCGACGGGGCTGACCAGGATGGTCTCATTCTGCAATCGCAGGTCGTTGATGGCTTCAGCGATGAGCTTGCTGCTGATGCCGTGTCCGCAGCCGGGACAATAGTGCGTCTGGTGTTTCTGGTCCGCCTTACGCTCGTATTCTTCGTAGAAGACCGGGGATTTGCAGTGGATGATCTCGTACTCGGTCATATGTTGCCTTTACTGCGCCTATACCGCCGATGCCACACGCTGCATCAGCACGGCATGGACTTCTTCGACGCTGGGCACGTTGCCGCCCACGCGGCCGTAAAATTCCACCGGAATGCGGCCATTAAGGGCGAGACGAACGTCCTCAACCATCTGGCCATCACTTAATTCCACCGTCAGCACGGAGCGGCAATGGGCGGCCGCTTGCACCAGTCCTTTGGCCGGAAATGGCCAAAGTGTAAGGGGACGGAACAGGCCGGCGCGCACGCCCTGCGCCCGAGCTTCGTCCACTACCGAACGCAGCACGCGGGACACGATCCCGTAGCCGGCCAACAGCACGTCGGCGTCGTCGGCGCGGTAGAGTTCGTATCGCTGCTCGGCTTCGACGCACTTGACGTATTTGGCTTGCAGCCCTCGCTGGTGCATTTCCATCTCGTCTGGCTCGATATAGAGGGAAGTGATCAGATTGTGTCGAGTGTCTTTTGTGCCCAACAGGGCCCAGGGTTTGGGCGGCAGCTGCTGTTCGTCGTCGCTGAGCTCGATGGGCTCGATCATCTGGCCGATGAAACCGTCGGCGAGCACGATGGCTGGATTGCGGTAGCGGTCGGCCAGCTCAAAGGCGAGCATGGTCAAATCGCACATTTCCTGCACCGAAGCCGGGGCGACCACAATGTTGTGGTAATTGCCGTGGCCTCCGCCTTTGACGATCTGGAAGTAATCGCCTTGCTCGGGGGCGATGTTGCCCAGGCCGGGACCGGCACGCATGACGTCCACGATCACGGCAGGCAGTTCCGCGCCGGCGAGGTACGAGAGGCCTTCCTGCATGAGGCTGATCCCGGGCCCCGAAGAAGCCGTCATAACGCGCTGCCCGGCAGAGGAGGCGCCGAACATCATGTTGATGGAGCCTACTTCGCTTTCCGCCTGGACAAACGTGCCGCCGACCTGGGGCAGATACAGGGAAGCAAATTCGGCGATCTCGCTGGCGGGGGTGATGGGATATCCGTAAAAGGCACGGCAGCCCGCGAGCACGGCGCCTTTGACGACGGCGACGTTGCCCTTACACAGTTGCCGCATGCGCTTCCTCCCCGGCAGCGGCTGTGACCTTTTGTGTGCGGATGCGATAAACGGTGATAGCGCCAGGCTCCGGACACGTATAGAAGCAAATGCCGCATCCGGTACAGCCTTCGCCCTGGTAGTGGGCCGGATGGACGCCGTAGACATTCAGACTGGACCTCAGTTCCAGACATTTGGGCGGGCAGGCTTCCACGCACAACCCGCACCCTTTGCACTCCTCGGCGTCAACTTTGACATATCCCCGTGATTGAGCCGCCATTCGCCTTACCTCGTACTCGCTCCCGTCCCCAACCCAACGCCTCTGGATCCGTTTGGCCGGACCGCTTCACGCTGCAACCACTTGGTGCGCTCGCAAAAATCGTAAAGTTCGTCGCGGAACTTCGGATGCGCAATCTGAATCAGGGCTTCCGCGCGTTGCCGTATGGAACGTCCATGCAGATAAGCAATGCCGTACTCCGTAACAACGTAGCGGATCAAGCCGCGCGAGGTCACCACTCCCGCGCCAGGACTTAACATAGGAACTATTCTGGACATAGTGTCATTTTTGGCTGTCGAGGGCAAGGCGATTATGGGTTTGCCGCCCCGGGCGCGGGACGATCCGCGCAGGAAGTCCACTTGGCCGCCGATTCCGCTGTAGAAGTATGAGCCGATGGAATCGGAACAGACTTGGCCGGTCAGATCGACCTGAAGGGCGGAGTTAATGGCGACCATGTTGTCGTTGCGGGCGATGATCATGGGATCGTTGGTGAAGGAACTCGCCCGGAACTCGAAGATAGGATTTTCGTGGACGTAGTCGAAGAGCTTGCAGCTGCCCAAGGCGAACCCCACGACAACTTTGCGCGGGCGGAAGGTCTTGCGGCGGCCGTTGATAACGCCCGCTTCGATCAGCGGGATGAGGTTGTCGGAGATGAGCTCGCTGTGAACGCCCAGGTCCTTGCGGTCAGTGAGGAAGGGCAGCACGGCATCGGGGATGCCGCCGATTCCGGTCTGCAACGTGACTCCGTCTTCGATGAGGGTGGCGACATTGCGGCCGATCGCCCGGTGCAGGTCGGTAATCTGCGGTTTTGGCAGTTCGCACAAAGGCCGCGAGACCTCGACGATAGCATGAACGTCCTTGATGTGGATAAAGCTGTCGCCGTAGGTACGCGGCATTTTGTCGTTGATCTGCGCCACTACATGCCGGGCGCACTTGGCCGCCGTGAGGGTGGTATCAACGCCCACGCCGAGGCTGCAAAAGCCGTGGGCGTCGGGAGGGGAAAGCTGTATGAGGGCGACGTCGAGGGGCATGCCGCCGCGCTCGAATAGGCTCTCGATTTCGCTGATGAAGATGGGTGTGTAGTCGGCACGGCCGTCGTTCACGGCTTCACGCACGTTCGCGCCGATGAACATGGCGTTGTGGCGGAAATGACCCGCCATCTCCGGCGCGATATAGGGCGCCGTGCCCATTGTCATCAAGTGGACAATTTCGACATCGCGCACGAACGGCGCACGGTCCATCAAGGCCTCGACGAGTGTCTCCGGCTCAGCGCAGCCGGGATGAATGTAGACACGCATCCCGGATTCTACGCAGCGCAATGCATCGTGCGCCGTTTTTAGTTTCCGCTTGTACTCCTCCATCCAGGACATCCGTCCAGGCGTCCCCCTTTAAGCCGTGGCGCGGGCGGAGAAAGCGAGTTCGCGCTCGTGGCCGACCGCGGCGTAGTAAACAGCACGATCGAAGAACTGCTCCAGCAACTGCAACAATTCCAATTCGCCAAAGAGCTCCGCCGGCTCTTCCCCACGGGATTCATCGTTGAGGAATTGCATCAAGTTCTCCTTCGTGAGGGCGATGGCCCAGATGAGCTGGCTTAAAGGCACGCCCTGCACGGCGCGGCGCCGTCCCATCTCCACGTAGTAGTGCTCGATGTCGGCCTCGGTCTTGCCCAGCAGCCACTCTCCCAATTGGTGGTAGATCTCGCCTACACGCTGCCGGAATTCCTCAGGAGGGACCTTGCGGAAATCTCTGGTTTTGTCGCTGTTCTGGATTTTGAAATACAGGCTGTTTGCGAGTTGCTCGGAATGGTTCTCGATCAGACGCACCAAGCGATACGCGAGCATCATGGCTGCCTCCTTGAAACTGCTTAAGACAAGCCCTCTGGCCGCGGGTACCCTATCCGTGGCAGCGGGCCGGACACCTACCTCTGGATAGGAGCCAAAGACAGCCTCGGAAGCCAATTGCTTCCGGCTTGAGTCTCACACCCAGGGCGGCAAAAGGCCGTGATAGTAGTCACCGCCAATCGTGACCGCACTCACGGGAAAAATCCTTTTTCGGCGCGGAACTTAACGCCGAGCCCCGGTCCGCCAGGTTCGACGGGCCGGGGCTTGCGCGCGGAGGTGAAGCTCTAACTGAGGAAGAACTCGCGCGTCAGTTCAGCAAACTGCTCATCGGGGATTTGGCTAGCCACGTCATTGATCGCCACACCGCCATCCTGCGCCAGGGCGCCGGCCACTTGCGGCAGCCTGCGCTGCAGGCGGACGGCCGCTTCTTCCATCCAGCTACGGGCCAGGGCTCCGCCCAGCAGGTTGCGGAAGTTGGTCTTGGCATCGGGCGCTTGCACCTGCGCCAGCCAGCCTTCGCCGTAGGGATCGCGCAGCGCCATGTCGGGATCCTTCACCAGCGCCTCGTTAATATCAGTCACGCTGCCCTCGATGGGAGAAACCATGTCAATTTTCCTGCCTCCGCGGATGAAGGTGCAGATCTTCTGTCCCTGGCGGATCCATTGACCGCGTTGAGGCAGAGTAACGGTTTCTGCCTTACCAATGAGGTGGCTGGCGAAATCGTCCATACCGACTCGGATCAGGTTCGGGCTTTCGCTTAGCGCCCAGGTATGGCCCGGATGATAGCGGACGTTATCGGGAACCTGGAAACCAGCCACCATGTTGGGCTGCAAACGCGGGGCCCGCACCGCCTCGGTCGTGGACTTGGCCGCAACCATGGCAATAGCCGGCTGAATCACATGCCGCTTGCTATAGAAATGATCGATAACGAGGAATGCGACGAACGTAAAGAGAACCAATAGTACCGTCATGATGCCACCTCCGCATTTTGAATTTGGCGTCTTTACAGCTCGCGCCACCCTGCGGAAACGCAATCGGTATGCCGAACGCGAGGACAATGCGATTTTCGTCGCATGTGTATGAGTACGCAGGAGTTGCGCGATTCGGGTAGAAGCGCGCTGTTGAATTTAACCGCGGGCCTTTGTTGATGAATTCAACAGCATTTTGGGGTTGCGCATGAACGAGTTGGAGCGCCTGCTCGCAGGATCAACGAGTTAGGCGGATTTCGACGCTGTTGCGATCTTCATCGGCGGTGATGAAGAAATCAGCGGGGTCAGAAGTCAGAAGCAGAGGGCGCAGATGTTTCGCAGAGGGCGCAGAGGTCCGAAGGGTTAAACCCAAAACCCTTGTGTCCTCTGCGAACCCTTTGCGTCCTCCGCGTTCAGCCTTGCTGGGGCGGCGCCATGGCCGGGTTACCGGCGCATCCAAAACACCGGAGGAGGCGGCAATGCTGCAGCTTACAAGTTCATCGTTTCAGCATGAACGGCAAATCCCCGTGCGCTTCACCTGTGACGGCGAGAACATCTCGCCCGAGCTGTCCTGGACTGGCGCTCCCGCCAACACTAATTGCTTTGTCGTGATCATGCACGATCCCGATGCGCCCAGAGCCGGCGGGTTTACCCACTGGGTCCTTTACAACATTCCTGAGATGGTGTCCCACATTGAGCCTCATGTCCCGAAGCACGAGCGGATTCCTGGTATTGGAATCCAAGGGAAGAACGACGCAGGGGAAATCGGCTACACCGGTCCCTGCCCGCCTTCGGGAACACATCGTTATTTTGTGCGGTTGTTTGCGCTGGATATCAAGCTGGATCTGGAACCCGGCGCTGCGCACGAACGCGTACAGGCAGCCATGCGCGATCACATTCTGGAGCAGGCGGAATTGATGGGCACCTACGCGCGAGCCTCCCGGAAAGTGGCGTAGAATGCAGCCAAGTATTGCACGTTAGCGCCTGAGCTGGACCAATGCCGTTGCGAAAGTTGAGGTCCCAGCCAGGAAGATTGTTCCCACGATAATGCTGTAGGCGGCGCTGAAGCCGGCCATCAGTTGGAAGGCGAAACGGCGCTTGCCGGCAGCTTTGATCAGGCCGGCGGCTGCGGCGCACATCAGAGTGTTCATCAGCAGCATCCCGGCAATGAAGGTAGTTAGCCCCAGCAGACCTTTGAACACGCCGCCCAAATTGGCCGCCAGCAGGAAAAGCAAAAGCTGGCTGGGGGTTTCAGCGCCGAGTCCGTGAATGATTCCAACCAGGAATGCCGGCGCCTTTCCGACACCACCTTCGAAAGCGTGATGGCGCTTGGCCGGCACGGAGCCGAACGTCTGCCGCAGGCGCCACCAACACCACAGCAGCGCGTTCACCATGAACATGGCACGAGTAGGCGGCGCGTGCGCGTGGGTCAACGAATGCGGCTGGAACAGGGTTGTCCACAGCACATAGGCACCAAGGAGAACCAAAGTGAGTCCGACAAGGTGCTCCATCCAGCCGTCGAGCCCGGTGGGAAGCGAAAGTTGAAACAGGATGAGCGTGAGCCCGAGCACCGCGATGGTCGCTGCATGTCCGAGCGCATAAACCAGCCCCATCTTCATTGCGCAGCGCGGGTTGTTTTGCGCCGCGGCAATGTCGGAGATGGCAGCGATATGGTCGTAATCGAAGCCATGACGGAAGCCGAGCAGCCCCGCGGAAATTAATGCCAGATTCAGGGCCAACGGGGCCGGGTGGATAGCTTCCATTCTTCTTCCTCTCCCTCTGCCACATAGATGCTGATTTCATGATTGTCGCAGCGCGCATGCAAGCTGCAGCAGCAAAAACGCTCACTTGTTGATCGAGGGATACAGATCATACGCCGACTTTCCGCGAAGTTGGCATCAAGGGGCCTGTACCGGCACCTGTTTTTTGAATGACGCAGCCGATCTCTTCGAGGTCCTCCGAGGTCAGCTCAATGGCTCCGGCATCAATCCAGCCATCCACCTGACTTGCCGATCGTGCGCCCACGATGGATCCGGAAACTCCCGGCCACGCCAGCGTCCATGCGACCGCTATGGCAGCAACGGTTGTGCCATGACGCCGCGCAATCGGCTTCAGCGCATCGCGCAACGCGAGATTGCGACCAAGGTTCGGCTGCCGAAATTCAGGATCGCGGCGCCGCCAATCATCTTCGGCAAATCTGGAAACTCGTTCGGCGGAAAAGGAATCCGTCAGCAGGCCGGATTGCATCGGGCTGTAAGCGATGACGCCGGTACCGTGAGCCGCGCACCAGGGAATCACATCAGCCGCTGCCTGACGATGGATAGGAGAAAAAGGAGGTTGGAGAGAGTCTACGTGGCGAATGCGCTCGCAGCGCTCCAGCAGCGCCACGTCAAAATTGGAGACGCCGCCGGCGCGCACCTTGCCTTCTTCAATCAGACGCACCATCTCGCCCCAGGAATCTTCCACGGGCGTGCCGATCTCGTCGGGCCAGTGGAACTGGTATAGATCAATCTGCTCCACGCCTAAACGTTTCAGCGATGCTTCAAGCTCACGACGAATGGATCCCGGGCGCAGGTTGCGCTGGGCAAGATCGAAAGGACGGGAGCGGTTGGCGATCAACCCGCATTTGGTAAAGATGAGCGGCCGTTCCGACGCAGGAACCTCCGCGAGCGCCCGGCTAACGACTTCTTCAGAATGACCGAGACCGTAGATTGCGGCGGTGTCAATCCAATTGATGCCCAGTGCCAAAGCGCGCCGGATGGCCGCGACGGACGCCTCATCGTCTTGCGGTCCCCAGCCAAAGGACCAGCCGCCTCCGCCGATAGCCCAGGCTCCGAATCCGACCGTTGTAATCTCAAGACCGCTGGCGCCCAGACGCCGCTTGTTCAGCTTCATCGGATCATCTCCACAGTTATGGATTCCAACCGTGTTACTGGGATTTCCGCATTTAACCACAATCATTCAGAATGGGACGCTGGTCAAGTCCCCGAAACCCGCCATGCCGGTCTGTGTTCCGTTAATGCATCGCAAATTCGCTTTGCACAGCTATACTCATGCGGATACCCACATCTGCTGCGCAGATTTGGGGCACCTTAGCTGTTTGGAAATGCACAGCCGTTTTGTTGTTTGCCATATAAGGACGACACGAACAAATGCCAATCCATCCCAAGCGGAACGAGGCTCGCGTACTGTTGAGCTCCGTATTTGGGCCCTATGCACAGGACGATCAGTTCGGAAGCCGCGCCATCAATCCCATGGAGTTGTATCAGAACCAGGTGACCCGCGCGCAAGGCGCCTTTTCGCCCAGAATTTTTCATCGCTCGTGGGGCCTGATGATGATCCAGGAAAACATCTCTGCCCCGTGCACGGTGCTGGACTTTCCCACCCGCGAGGTCTTCGCCCGCGAGTTGAGCAGCCACAGCTACGACGTTGTCGGAATCTCATCCATCATCGTGAACGTGGGGAAAGTGCGTGAAATGTGCCGCATGGTGCGCAAGCTTTCGCCCCAGTCCCAGATCGTAGTCGGCGGTCATGTGGCCGCCATCCCCGGACTGCACCACATGATTGACGCCGACCACATCGTCCAGGGAGAAGGGATTTCCTGGATGCGCCACTACCTGGGAGAGGCGGAAGACGCGCCTATTCGCCATCCGCGAATTGTCTCGGGATTTAATTTCCGCCTCATGGGCCAGCGCATCTATGAAAAGCCCTGCGACGCCGCGGTCACCATCATTCCGTCGGTCGGGTGCCCCATGGGCTGCAACTTTTGCACGACGTCTTCATTCTTCGGGGGCAAGGGGAAGTCCGCGGACTTCTACGAAACCGGACGCGAACTGTTCGAGATCATGAGCGAGATGGAGCGCGCTACCGACACTCGCTTCTTCTTCATCATGGACGAAAATTTTCTTCTCAATAAGCGCCGCGCCATGGAACTGCTCGCCCTGCTGAAAGAGCACAACAAGAGCTGGGCGTTTTACGTGTTCTCCTCCGCTAATGCTCTGCGCAAGTACACCATGGAAGAGCTGGTGGAACTGGGCGTCAGCTGGGTGTGGATGGGGCTGGAATCTCCCAATTCCACTTATGCGAAATTGGGTGGCACGGACACACTGCACCTGGTGCGCGAGCTGCGCGAACACGGAATCAAGATGCTGGGCTCGACCATCATCGGACTGGAACACCACACTCCCGAGAACATCAGGGAAGAAGTCGAATTGGCCATCGCGCACCAGACCGAGTTTCACCAGTTCATGCTCTACACACCCGTCCCCGGCACGCCCCTGTACCAGGAAATGCTGGAGCAGGGACGCATGCTGGAAGACGTGGACTTCGCCGACATTCACGGCCAGTACAAGTTCAACTTCCGCCACGCCGCCATTTCGCGGGACGACTCCAAGAAGTTCCTCGATTGGGCATTCCAGCGGGACTACGAGCTGAACGGGCCCAGCATCTATCGCACCTTCAAGACCATGTTTCAAGGATGGAAACGCTACCGGAACCATCCTGATCCGCGGGTACGTGTCCGCTTTGAGCGGGAGGCTGAGGTATTGAAGAAGTCCGCGACTGCCGCCCTGTGGGCTATGGAGCGCCGGCTGACGAGCGCAAATCAGCGGCTCAGCAAAGATATTCGCCAACTGCGGCACGAGATTGAAGCCGAGTTCGGCCCGCTTACTCGCTGGATCTCACGTTTGGCGGGACCGCTACTGCTGTGGCGGACGTATCGCGAGGAGCAGCGACTTGCCAAGGGAGTAATCGAAGAACCATCATTCATTCTGGAGCGCCGCAACTGGGCCGAGGCGTAGGAGTGCGGCGGCCAAAATGTCGATCGAAACGAAAGAGGTTATGGTGGGCGCTGTAGGATTCGAACCTACGACTTCCACCGTGTGAAGATGGCACTCTACCGCTGAGTTAAGCGCCCACTGCTTTTGATTCTATCACTTGCACACCATCGAAAATGCCAACCGTACCAAACCGTACCAAACTTTCCGAAAAATTTCACGCGCCGGCCGCCATTTCCGGCTTCGCCGTCAGCTCCGAGTAGATCGCATCGAGCGTCTCCTTGACGCTCTCCTCGATCTGCTGCATGTAGACATTTACCGTGGTGTCGGCCTTCGTGTGAGCCAAAATGCTTGCACGTCTTTCATGCCGCCCTTCTTCTGCGCGAGCGTCGCCACCGTGCGGCGCAGCACCTGGAAATCTACCGAACGTGCCATGTCTCTCACCTTGAGAGTGACGGCAGATATAGGTCTCTGGCCGAATGCAGCAGATGGGGAGTGGATCCGAGAAGCGCGATTCCACGATGGCTGCACCAACTGCATGCGCTGTGTTGAAGTCTGCCCGTCGGATGCACTCGGGCCTGCATTCCCGAAGCTGCGCTAGCTGGCCTTCTTAAGCGCTCCGTAACCAGCGGCTTTTCCGGTGGCCGCCGTCAACGCCTGCTGGATGTCAGCCAGGATGTCGACTGCGTGTTCGATACCGACAGAGATCCGTATCAATCCATCGTTGATTCCCGCCTGGCGGCGTCGCGCGGGGGCGACATCGCGATGCGATGCCGTTGCCGGGTGCAACACCCCGGTAAACACGTCGCCGAGACTGGTCGAACGGACGCAGAGTCGCAGAGCATCCATGAAAGCGAACGCGGCATCGCGGGAGTTGTCCGCGAGTTCGATGGAAACCATTGCGCCAGAGCACGGCGACCGGAGCATGCGTCGCACGGCCTGCTGTTGTTCAGGGCGCAGCGAGGGGTAATAAACGCGCGCCACGCGAGAGTCCGCCGCCAGTTGTTCAGCAAGGTACTGCGCGTTTGCGCACTGCCGCTCAAGCCGCAGGGCAAGTGTTTTCACACCGCGAAGGATCTCGTGTGCCTCCCAGGGACCCAATACCCCGCCGACGAGCTTCATCATGCTAATCAGCGGCGCCAGGTCGGATTTTTCGCGAACGACCGCAACGCCTCCCATGACGTCCGCGTGCCCGCTTAAATATTTGGTCGCACTGTGCACCACAATATCGGCGCCATGCTCCAGTGGCCGGCAGAGGTAAGGTGTGGCAAAAGTGTTATCAACCACCAACTTGGCGCCAAGTTCATGAGCAATCCTCGCACAGGCCGGGATATCGCAGACTTTCAGCAGCGGATTCGAGATCGTCTCAATGAGAAGAACGCGGGGACGATGCTCGCGTGCCTTCGCTTCAACTGCTGCCAGATCGCCGAAATCGCATGTGACAGTTCTGACCCCGAACAGGCCGAACACTTGAAGCAGGACACCCAGCGTCGCCCCATAAAGATCCTGGGAAGCCAGTATCGTTGCGCCCGGACCCAATTCGCAAGCTAGCAGAGCGGCATGCAGCGCCGCCATTCCAGAAGCATAGGCGCAGGCGGCCGCACCGTCTTCCAGCGTCTGAATGGCCTGCTCCAGCGCGGCGACAGTTGGATTGCCGTGGCGCGTATAGACAAATCCTGGTTTCTCGCCCGAGAAAACCAGGTCCATTTCCGCCATGGAGTCGTAAGTGAACGTCGCCGACGCATAGATAGGAGTCGAAACCGGGTGCCCGGTTGGCCAACCCCGCCGCTCTCCGGCATGAACGATGCGCGTGGTAATGTCGAGGTGATCGGAATCCATCGGAATCTCCGTGAGCTCACAGCAATCAGTCGCCAGACCAGTAGGACCATTTCGTTAGATGAGTTTCGGGACTCGGGAACGGTTGCCAATTCGAGCCGAGCGGCGGGAGGCGTCCATGCGCGTGACCGACATGAAAGCTGCGGCCGAACGCGACGCTCGCGTGCGGCTGGAAGGCAATAAGAACTTGATCGCGGCGGCGCAGCAAGCGCGCGTGCGTCGATGCGGCCGACGCCACGGTCAGAGCCCTGGATTGCGCACCCGGCGCTAGGAAAAATCAGAAGAAACTGGAGATCGTGCCCGGCGCCACCCATCTTTTCGGAAGAACCGGGAACACTCGAACAGGTGGCGTGGCTCGCGCGCGACTGGTTCCAGCAACATCTGGTGACGCAAGAACATACGCGTGTCGCCTGACAATGCGGGTGCCCCACCCTTGTCGTCCTGTCTTTGGACGAAACGGTGGGGATGTACCCTTATCTCACCCGACAGCTCACGCCTCGACGCTTCTCTTCATATTGCTGGTGATACTCCTCGGCGCGGTGAAAGGTCGTGGCGGGCACGATCTCAGTCACAATCGGCAGGGAATACCTGCCGCTTTCCTGCAACCGTTCCTTCGACTTCCTCGCAGCTTTCTCCTGTTCCGGAGTGTGAAAGAAGATGGCAGACCGGTATTGTGTCCCCACGTCCGGTCCCTGGCGGTTTAACATAGTGGGATCGTGCATCTCCCAGAAGACGTCGAGTAGTTGCTCGTAACTGATCTGCGCGGGATCGAACTCAACCTGCACAGCTTCGGCATGTCCAGTCCGGTCGGTGCAGACATCGCGATAGCTAGGATTGGGAAAGTGGCCGCCGGTGTAGCCGACCATTGTGGAGGTCACACCCTTTAGCCGGCGGAACTCCGCTTCAACGCCCCAGAAACATCCCGCAGCAAACGTGGCCTTTTCCATACTGTTGACTCCCGCTGTATGTGACGCCCCGTGCGCCAAAATGATTCAACGTTATTTGAAACTTTCCCGGCAGTTGTCCGTCTCATAGTTACAGAGGGCGGCAGTCCGCCGGATTGCCGCTGAGCACGAGGGCCCATGCTGTTCAAGAAATCGGCCGACCCGCCGTCATCGGAAATCACTCCTAAAAGCGTTTACATGAACCGGCGTAAGTTTCTTGTCGGAGCCGCTGCTCTAACCGGCGCTGCGGTTGTGGGCGGGCGCAAGCTGCTGGAACCGAACACGGTGAGTGCGGTCCCGAAAACAAGCGCCTCGACTGCTGCCACCGTGCACGGAGCCAAACTGGATTTCGTCAAGAAGACCGACTACGCCAACAGCGAAAAACTCACTCTTTACAAGGACATCACCAACTACAATAACTTCTACGAATTCGACACGGATAAGTACAGCCCTGCCGGTCTGGCAAAGAGCTTCCGCACGCGGCCCTGGACCGTTTCCGTCGAAGGATACGTAAAGAGACCCAAGATCTACGACATTGACACCATTCTGAAGCTCGCGCCCCTGGAGGAGCGCATTTACCGCCTCCGCTGCGTCGAGGGATGGTCTATGGTGGTCCCCTGGGTCGGGTTCCCGCTGGGTGATTTCATTCGCCAGGTCGAGCCCACGTCCAAGGCCAGGTACGTCGCATTCACTACCATCTACGATCCCAAACAAATGCCCGGCCAGCGGTCCAACGTACTCGAATGGCCCTATGTTGAGGGATTGCGCCTGGACGAGGCCCAGCATCCGCTCACGCTGCTCTGCATGGGCCTGTACGGCGAAGTTCTGCCCAACCAGGACGGTGCGCCACTACGGCTGGTGGTCCCGTGGAAGTACGGCTTCAAGAGCATTAAATCAATAGTGAAGATCAAATTTGTGGACTATCAGCCCCCAACCACCTGGAACAAGGCTGCGCCCAATGAGTATGGGTTTTATTCCAACGTGAACCCCAACGTGGACCATCCGCGCTGGAGCCAGGCGAAAGAGCGACGCATTGGCGAATTTTTCAAACGCCCCACGCTCATGTTTAACGGATACGGAGATCAAGTTGCCAGCATGTATGCAGGTATGGATCTGCGCAAATACTTCTGAGGTCAGCCGGTGAAACGTATCCGCGTACTCAAGCCCTTCATTTTCGTTTCATGCCTGGCGCCGCTGGCGCACCTGGTGTGGAAAGGCCTCGCCGCCGAACTCGGCGCCAACCCCATTGAGGTCATCACTCGCTCCACCGGAAACTGGACATTGCTTTTCCTGCTGATCACGCTCAGCGTCACGCCGCTGCGGAAAGTGTCAGGAATGCACTGGCTGATTCAATTCCGCCGAATGCTGGGGCTGTTCGCATTTTTTTATGGCTGCCTGCATCTGCTTACCTACGTCTGGTTGGACAAGTTTTTCGACGTGCAGGAGATGATCAAAGACATCGGGAAGCGGCCGTTCATCACGATGGGATTTACTGCCTTCGTGCTCATGGTTCCGCTGGCAATAACTTCCACTCGCAAAATGATCCAGCGGCTGGGCGGCAAGCGCTGGAACCGCCTGCACCAGCTCATATATCTGAGCGCCACCGCGGGCGCCATCCATTTCTATTGGCTGGTCAAGAAAGACGTCACTCGCCCGCTGATCTACGCCGGCATCCTCGCCGCACTGCTTGGCTATCGTGGCATCGTACGTCTATTGCCCGCCATCTCGGGCTTTATCGCAATGCGCTTCCAGCGACAATTGCCGTCGCAATAGCCGGTGCGGCTCCGTCGCGCTGTTCTCGATTGCGGGCAAACCGATTTTTGGCGACGGCATCTCAACCGGCAGCGCCAACGTCACAATCCCCGTTGCAAACAAGGAGTAGGTTTATGCGGAAGTACATGACAGCTATTGTTGCGGTGGCTTTCCTGCTGTTTACGCTGGGTGCCATGGCCCAGACGTCCAGCAGTTCCGGTCAGTACGGAAATCCATCTGCCAGCACGAGCAGTCAGACTGAAAGCAATCCGAGCAGCAGCACAACCACCCAGAGCACCACCACAAGTACCAGTACCAGCGGTGAGCAGCGCAGCATCGAAGGTTGCGTTGTTCAGGAGCAGGGCCAGTTCTTCCTCATCCCGAAGCAGGGGAATCCCCTCAAGCTGCAAGCGGCGTCGGACCAGGATCTGAAGTCTCACGAAGGTCAGCAGGTGAGCGTGAGCGGGACTGAGTCGTCCCTGAGCGCCAGCGCCGGCGCCTCCACGAGTGGTGGTATGGCCGGTACCGCGGCTGGTACGAGCACCGAATCACAGGCGGGCGTCAGCCAGCCAGGTGCAGTCGGCTCCCGGGCGGGCCAGGCTGGCATGAGCGGCAGCGCCGCTGGTACCAGCGATCTGAAGAGCATGGCCGATCGCCAGCTTTCGGTGCAAAACATCAACAAGATTGCCAGCACTTGCCCGTCCAACTGGAATCCCAGTTTCCCGCAAACCAGCACGTCAGGGACGAGCGCTCCCAGCAAGTACTGACCCCAACCAAGACGCAAACGAAAGGCACAGCTTTGGCTGTGCCTTTTTGTTACTGTGCTTTCGGAAGTTGGTTGCGAGCTGCTGCCGGTGCATGCACAATATGCCTATGGCTGTGAAGCGCACCTCTGGCGGCGCCGGCGTATGGACCTGGCTGTCGTTTCTGATCGCTGGCTTCGCCATGCTGACGTTCTTAATCTGGCGCTCCCCCTGGTTCCAATCCCTGCTGGATCGCTTCGAGTTGGTACGCTAAACACGGTCCCTTCGCTTAACACATCCTTTAAGAATTCAATGTGTCATGACGAGGAGGGTGCAAGCCCCAGGCATCTGCTTTTTGGGGTAGAAGCAGTAGCTTTCTGCCCCTTAACCCGTCTCAGCCAACGTGTCTTCGGGCACCTCAACCGCCGCGTTGCTGCCGACTGCGACGGCAATGACCACGACCACTGCGGCAATCATCATCCCTGTCGTCACGGCCTCGCCCAGCAGCACGCTTGCAAACAGCAGGGTACAGAAAGGCTGTAACAGTTGGATTTGTGCAATCCGGGAAATTCCACCCGTGGAAAGACCCTTGTACCAGGCAAACATGCCCAGCCACTGGCTCACTACCGCAATGTAGGCAAGCCCTATCCATGAACTCAGTGGCGCGCCGAGTCCGTGCGCGCGTACCGAGAGCACCAAAGGAATAACGTGCAAAGGCGCGCCTATGACCAGCGCCCAGCTCATCACCTGCCATCCCGGCATCACTCGAGCGAGGCGAGCGCCCTCGGCGTACCCCAGAGCCGATGCGGCCACCGAGAGCAACAATATGATGTCGCCCAGTTGAATCCTTCCCGCGCCGCTCATTTCCGCAAACACCAGCACGGTTGCGCTTCCCACCACGCTCGCCGCCCAGAATCGCTTGCAAGGACGCTCGCCCGCGCGCACCGCCGCCACCAGCGTCGTAGCCAGCGGCAGTAACGCCAGCGTAATTGCGCCATGGGCAGAAGGCAGCCGGTACATGCCCCAGGAAAACGTCAGCGGCACACCAATGACCAGACCCAGCGTTACCAGAGCAAAATTCTTCCAGTAGCAGCGGGCGGGAGGAGGGACACCGGCAACCTTCAATACAATGGCCGCCAGTACACCCGCAATCACGGGCCGGGCGAAGGCAACAACCGTAGGGTGCAGATGCAGAACGGCAGCGCGGGTGGCGGGCAGCGTCAAGCTGAAGGAAATCATCCCCAGCAATCCGTACAAAGTCCCTACTGCTCTTGTATTCGACAAGACTGCCTCTGCACCTCTGATGCGCTGTAAAGCCCTACCGCACCTTTTTCAGTATAATGCCCCGCCGCCCCGCAGTAGGAACTGTCACTTCGGAAAATCATGGACTGCTTTTCCAAAAAGAAGGGGATTCGCGCCAGCGAGGGTGATCTGGAACAACAGCGCCGCGTGCTGCATCGCAACCCACGCGACTTCGAGAGTTTCGTAGCCGAAACTGTCCGAAAATGGAAACGCCAGGCGGCCTAAGAGCAAATCAGATTCTGCATAGTTGCGTCCTGCTTGTATGCTGTCAGGCTCAGCAGTTGGTCGTGATTCGCTCTCCTTACAACGTGTCTCATAAATCGTTGTTTGAAAGGGCGCGGCTTCAGCCGCGCCGTCCAAGTGCACCATTGATGCGGCTTTAGCCGCTGAGGGTAAAACGGCATGGGTCGGGGCCGCTAGTTATGAAACACATTCTGGTCATAGGCCAGCAGCTAACGGCCAATCCGTTTGACCAAACGCCTCATATGTGAGGCAATAGGAGCACACAACTGCGGTTAATCTAGGATCTCAGCGCGCAACATGAAAAAAGCTCTGATCACCGGCATTACCGGGCAGGACGGATCGTATTTAACCGAGCTGCTCCTGGCGAAAGATTACGAGGTGCACGGCATTATCCGCCGCTCCTCGAGCTTCAATACGGGACGCATTGATTCCCTCTACCAGGACCCGCATGTCGCCGGGCGTCGCCTGATTCTGCATTACGGAGACGTCACCGACGCCACGAACATCATCTCCGTCGTGCAGAAGATTCAGCCTGATGAAATCTATAACCTGGCCGCGCAGAGCCACGTGAAGGTTTCGTTTGAAACCCCGGAATACACAGGCAACGCCGACGCTTTAGGCGCGCTGCGCATCCTCGAGGCGGTCCGGCTATTGAAGGTTGAGAGCAAGGTGCGGTTTTACCAGGCTTCCACGTCGGAGATGTTCGGCGCTTCCAAGCCTCCGCAGAATGAGAGCACGCCGTTCTATCCCCGCAGTCCTTACGGCGCAGCCAAGCTCTATGCCCACTGGGTGACGGTAAATTATCGTGAGGCATACGGCTTTTGGGCTTGCAGCGGAATTCTTTTCAACCATGAAAGTCCGCGGCGCGGCGAGACTTTTGTCACCCGCAAAGTGACCCGCGCGGCAGCGCGCATTGCCCTTGGACTCCAGGACAAGCTCTTCCTGGGCAACCTGCATGCCCGGCGTGACTGGGGACATGCCCAGGACTACGTCCGGGCGATGCACCTCTGTCTGCAGCATTCCAGGCCCGATGATTACGTGATCGCCACCGGCGAGCAGCACTCCGTGCGCGAGCTATGCGCACTTGCCTTCCAATGCCTCGGCATTGAATTAGAGTGGACGGGACAAGGCATGGACGAGAAGGGCGTTGACCGGAAAACCGGCAAGGTGCGCGTTGAAGTGGACAGGCACTACTTCCGTCCGACAGAAGTAGATTCGCTGCTGGGAGACGCAAGCAAAGCGCGCGCGGTCCTGAAATGGCAGCCGACAATTTCTTTTGCGGAATTGATCAGCGAAATGGTCGTACACGACAAGAAACGGGCCGAACGCGAAGCTCATCTGATGAGCCGCGGTTTCAGCGTGCGCTAGCAATCCATGGACTTGCAGAATAAGAAAATCCTGGTTACGGGCGGAGCCGGTTTTCTGGGCTCTTTCGTTGTACAGAAACTCCTTGCGCGCGGCGTGCCCCGAGAAGACATTGCCATTCCGCGCCTCCGCCAGCTTGATTTGCGCCTGCGGGAAAATTGCAGGAAAGCCGTCGCCGGCCAGGATGTCGTTATCCACCTGGCTGCCAAAGTCGGCGGCATCGGGTTCAACCGCGCCAAACCCGCCGAACTCTTCTACGACAATGCCGTTATGGGCATTGAGCTGATGGAAGCGGCGCGCCAGGCCGACGTTCAGAAGTTTGTGGCCGTGGGCACCATCTGCGCCTATCCCAAATTCACGCCTGTGCCGTTCCGCGAAGACGATTTCTGGCTCGGCTATCCTGAAGAGACCAACGCTCCATACGGCCTCGCAAAGAAAATGATGCTCGTGCAGGCTCAGGCCTACCGTCAGCAGTACGGATTCAACGCCATTTACCTGCTTCCGGTTAACCTGTACGGACCGGGGGACAACTTCGATCCAGCCAGCTCGCACGTCATTCCAGCAATCATCAAGAAGGTGGCGGACGCGCAGACGGCCGGCGCCGGCCATGTTGACGTGTGGGGAACGGGGAAGCCCACGCGGGAATTTCTCTACGTCGAAGACGCCGCCGAAGCCATCGTGCTGGCTACGGAAAGGTACGATAAGCCCGACCCGGTGAACCTGGGATCCGGAACCGAGATTTCGATCAAAGACCTGGTCGAGACCATCGCTTCCATCATGAATTTTCACGGCGAGCTTCGCTGGGACAGCAGCCAGCCGGACGGACAGCCACGACGCCGCCTCGATGTTTCCCGCGCCGAACGCGAATTCGGCTTCCGCGCAAAGACCGATTTCCGCACCGGCCTGGAGCGCACCATTGCATGGTACTTGAGCAGGGCCGCACACGGATCGGCAGCGCCACGATAAAGCTTGCTTCATGCTTGGCTCAGAGCAGTTTCATTTTCGGTTTATCCCACTCTATACGAGGCGTCATCCTGAGGCGGAGCGGCCAAAAACTGGCCGCTCGCTCAGGAGGACTCCCCCATCTGCTGCGGGGCGGGTAAAACTGAAACCGCTCTAATGCGAAAATTCTAGGTCGGAGAAGGTCATGCACAACTCTACTGTTCCAGAAGGAACACCGCACGAAAAACCGTACATCGTCGAGTACTACTACAAGGTGAAGTGGGGCCACCAACAGGAGTTTGTGGCTCTTTTCCGCAAGAACCATCTGCCGGTCCTGAAGATGCAGATCGAGTCCGGGCGCATCCTCTCGGTCGAAATGGTCTCGCCGCGCTATCACGCGCCGGAAGAGTCGCGCTGGGACTACCGGGTTACGATCGTTTTCCGCAATGCTGAGCGCGCCATGGAAGGCGATTCCGCCGAACTCATCAAGCAGCTCTACCCCGACCAGGAGACATTCAAGCGCGAGGAACAGCTCCGTTTCCAAATCCTGGACGCCCACTGGGACTTGCCCATCTCGAAAATTGATCTCGAGCAACAGTCCTGAGCACTTGCCTTAATTGGTGTCTTAATTGGTGCCCCACATCTGCCCGGGTTTGGCAGATGTGGGTCTTTCCTGAAACGACACCCACATGGGCTCTCGAGAGATGGTTCGCGCTCAACTGTAAAGACTATGACACTGTTCCACAAAACGAGGCCTGTACGTAAACTGTAATGTGCTGATGTCTTCAACCTGGGAGGCGGCCGCAATCGCTTCCGTCGGGCGTTACGCCTGGGTGGCGGGAGCAGCATTTCTCGCCGGCGTACTCAATGCCATCGCCGGCGGGGGCTCATTCTTTTCTTTCCCGGCTCTGCTGGAGCTCCGCCTGCCGCCCGTCAATGCCAACGCTACCAACACCGTGGCGCTCTGGCCCGGCCAGTTGACCTCCGGCATGGCGTTCCGCCGCGAACTGGCTGCCGTCCGGCGTCTCCTGATTCCCACGATGATTGCGGCCGCGATCGGCGGCGTCGCTGGTGCCCGAATTCTGCTGTACACCGACCAGCACACCTTCATGCATCTGGTGCCCTGGCTGCTGATGTTTGGCACCTTGCTGTTTGCAGCCAGCGACCTGGTGCGGGCATGGTTGGAGCGCCTCCAGCAGCGTCGGCACGCAGCGGCGCGCAATCCCGGAGGGTTTCCGTGGGTGTTGATGCCATGGATTGCGCTGGTTTGCTTTTACGTCGGCTATTTCGGCGCGGGCGCGGGCTTCTTGATGATGTCCGTGCTTTCCGTCTTCAGCGACATCGAAAGCGTGCACCAGATGAACGCGCTGAAAGTGCTGGCCACGCTCTTCGCCAACGGCGTCGCGGTGATCACGTTCCTGCTGGCGAGGGCGATTTATTGGAAAGAGGGCTTGATTATGATGGGATTCGCCGCCGCCGGCGGTTATTTCGGCGCGGCTTACTCCCTCAAGCTGAAGCAGAAATACGTGCGTGGCTTCATCATCGTGGGCGGCTTGGCCATCTCCATGTATTACTTTTTCAAAGTCTACTGAACCGGGCCGGCAAAATAATGGCGTGCGGGTGTGTGTATCCACTGCACCAGTGCTGCTGAAATCCTGATTATATCAATCAATAAAATCATCTTGGCTTTTTGACCCCTTTGGGTTAAGGTGTGAGTGATTCGGGCGCCGCTTTGCTGGCGACCGAAAAAGGTTTGCCCGTGAAATCCTGCTGCCAGATTTGCCGAATGGAGGTCTGCACCTGTTGTTGTTGCGGGACAGCACCTTCTGGCGGCAAGGTAAGCGTGGCATAGCAAAGTACCAGGATTTCGAAGAACCCGCGAACCCACACGCCAGGGATATTGGCGTGTGGGTTTTCTTTTTTGCGTGCGATGGATCAGGGCACAAGCCATGGCAGAGCAGCTTAAGGAAACGAAAGCTCAGAAAGTGGAGAAGCTCAAGCGCGAGAAGAACGCTTGGGAGCATCTGGACGAGATCCGCGAATTTGCGCGGCGCGGCTATAGCGCAATTCCGCTGGAATGGCTGTCTACCTACTTCCGTGCCTGGGGCGTTTACACGCAGGGCGACGGCAGGGGAGTGGTGGGGGGCGCGGGAGGAGAAGGTCACTCTGTGCCATATTTCATGGTGCGGATTCGCATACCAAATGGGCTGTTGCAGAGCCACCAGCTCCGCACGATCGCGGATGCAACCCAACGCTATGCCCGCGGCATTGCCGATATCACCGTCCGGCAGAACATTCAATTGCACTGGGTCAGAATCGAAGATTTGGCAGATCTGCTCGACCAGCTCTGGCACGCGGGACTCACGACCATGGGTGCCTGCGGCGACGATACCCGCAACATCACCGGTTGTCCGCTGGCAGGCGTGGACGCTGGCGAAATCTTCGACGCTTCGCCGCTCGTCCTTGAACTGAACCAGCTGTTTGCAGGCAATCACGAGTTCTATAACCTGCCGCGCAAGTTCAAGATCTGTGTCACTGGCTGCCGGAGCTGGTGTTCGTATCCTGAGATCAATGACGTAGCACTCACAGCGGTTACTCGCCGGCGACCCGGCCGCGAAGAGCACGGCTTTTCGCTGCGGGTTGGCGGCGGGCTCTCCACCCAGCCGCATTTGGCAAAAAAGCTGGATGCGTTTGTCGCCCTCGACCAAGCAGTCCCGGTGGTACGGGCCATGGGCGAGATTTTCCGCGATGCCGATGTTCTGCGTCAGAGCCGTGACCAAGCCCGGTTGAAGTTCCTGTTCCTGAAGCACGGCTGGGACGAGCACACCTTCCTTGCCGAGATTAACCGCCGTCTGCCCTATGCGCTGGATGCGGGAGTTGAGGACGAAGTGCCGAACGACGTATATCGCGACCACGTCGGCATTCATGCGCAAAAACAAACCGGGCTTGCCTACGTCGGAGCTGCCGTACTGCGTGGCCGCATTACGGCGGACCAGCTTCGCGCCGCCGCCGATCTGTCCGACCGGTTCGCCATCGGTGAGTTGCGCACCACGAATATGCAGAACCTGCTGGTGATCAACGTCCGCAAGGAGAACGCCGCCGAACTGGCCCGCGAATTGGAGGCGGTCGGATTGCGGACCGCTGGATCGCCCTTCTGGCGCGGAGCCATTGCCTGCACCGGTACGGAGTTTTGCAAGATCGCCATTACCGAGACCAAGAGCTTCGCGCGTTGGCTGGTGCAAGAGCTGGAAGAGCGGCTGCCCGGCTTCGATCAGCAGGTCAAGCTCAACATCACGGGATGCCCCAATAGTTGCGGCCAGCACTGGATCGCCGATCTTGGACTGGAAGGTAAGAAGATCAAAGTCGATGGCCATCTGCAGGACGCCTATTACTTTTGCGTGGGCGGCGCCGTGGGGCGCGAACAAACCATTGCGCGCCCGGTGGGCTATCGCTGCCTGGCGTCGGAAGTTCCCGACGCCATAGAGCGGCTCATGTCGCGCTACGCGCAGCAGCGACTCCCCGGGGAAAACCTGCGGCAATTTTTCGCGCGCCACAGCAACGACGACATCCGCTGCTTTCTTGCCGGCATCCCGGTCAGCCCGGTAGACCGCGACATTCCATACGCGCGGACACCACACGGTGTCGAAGGCTGAGGAAAGGAGAAGTGCAATGGGCAAGGTTTTTCTGGTGGGAGCGGGCCCCGGCGACCCGGAACTGCTGACGGTCAAGGCGCTACGGCTTCTCGGGCGCGCGGATGTGGTGCTGCACGATGCCCTGGTCAGCCAGGCCATTCTCGACCTCATCCGCCCCGGGGCGACAGTGATTGATATTGGCAAGCGGTGCGGGCGCAAGCTGCTTACTCAGGAAGAGATCGATTCTCTGCTGGTATTCCATGCCTCGACTGCGGGTGCTGTTATTCGTCTGAAAGGCGGTGATCCCACCATCTTTGGGCGCGCGGCTGAGGAAATCGAGACCCTCGTCGAAGCCGGTGTGGACTACGAAATTGTGCCCGGCATCACCTCTGCCCTGGCAAGTGCCGCCGCCGCTGGCGTTTCTCTTACCGATCGACGTTTTGCTTCCAGTGTAGTTTTCACAACTGCCCACCGCCAGGCCGGCGCAGCCGGGGTGGAATGGGACAAGTTGGTGACGTCCAATTCCACCCTTGCGATGTACATGCCAGGGAACAATTACGCTCGCCTCAGCGCACAGCTTCGTGCCGCTGGTCTGAAGGCAGACACGCCGTGCGTAGTGCTGTCTGCCGCTGGATGTCCAACCCAACAGGTTCTGCGGACCACACTGCTCGCACTGCCGCGCGACAGCGCTTTACCGGCGCCGGCGCTCGTGATCGTGGGACGGTGCGCAAGCGCATTGAGCCAACTGCAGGCCCTGACGCACGAAAGGGACCTGCTGAACCAGCAGCACAAGGAAACATTCGGTTACTCGCGCTGATTAGCGCTGAGAAGTGGGGGGGATTTTACATGTTAGCTACCATGGCCGAAACCGTTGTCACTCTCCCCAAAGTGACGCATTTGCGTGCTCTGGAGGCGGAAAGTATTCATATTCTGCGCGAGGTGGCGGCGGAGTTTGCCCGCCCCGTAATGCTGTACTCGATCGGCAAAGATTCCTCCGTCATGCTGCGCCTTGCGCAGAAGGCGTTTTATCCGGGCAACATCCCATTCCCGTTGCTGCACGTTGACACCACGTTCAAATTCCGCGAGATGATCGAATTTCGCGATACGTACCCAAAGAAGATTGGGGCGGAGTTGCGGGTGTACACGAACCGCCAGGCCATCAGTGAGGGAGCCAATCCGTTCAGCCTAGGAACACAGAAGTGCTGTGGGTTGCTGAAGACCCGTGCCCTGCTGGACGCCATCACCGAAGGCGGATTCGATGCGGCATTCGGGGGCGCGCGTCGCGATGAAGAGAAGTCGCGGGCGAAAGAACGCATTTATTCTTTCCGCGACCGTTGCGGCCAATGGGACCCGAAAAATCAGCGCCCCGAGCTTTGGAACCTGTTTAATTCGCGCATCGACAAAGGCGAGACCATCCGTGTATTCCCGCTGTCGAATTGGACGGAACTCGACGTCTGGCAGTACATCCACCTGGAGAATATCCCTATTGTGCCCCTGTATTTCGCCAAAGAGCGCGAGATGGTCGTGCGCGGCGAAAGTCTCATTCCTGTGGAGCACGACCCGCTCCTTTCGTCAGGGGAGAAGCCTCAGAAGGTGATGTGCCGCATGCGGTCGCTGGGCTGCACACCTTGCACCGGCGCCATCCGCTCCACCGCGGATACGATTCCGAAAATCATCGAAGAGCTGATTTCGTTCCGCCGCTCGGAGCGGGAGAACCGCGTCATTGACCACGATCAGGAGGCCTCAATGGAGCTGAAGAAACGCGAGGGCTATTTCTGATGTCAACTGAACCGATTGCGGAACTGGCGGCAGAAATCGAGCCCTTTCTGGCGGCCGATGAACAGAAGGAATTATTGCGGTTCAGCACTGCCGGCAGCGTAGACGATGGCAAGTCGACCCTGATCGGCAGACTCCTGTATGACTCGCGGGGAGTTTATGAAGACCAGCTTGCGGCGGTGAAGAAGTCGCCCATCAACCGCACACAAGGCGGAAACATTGATTTTTCCCTGCTAACCGACGGGTTGCGGGCTGAGCGGGAGCAAGGCATCACCATCGACGTTGCCTACCGGTATTTCGCTACGCCACGCCGCAAGTTCATCATCGCCGATACCCCTGGCCATGAGCAGTACACGCGCAACATGGCGACCGGAGCTTCCACTGCGGACGCCGCCATCATCTTGATTGACGCGCGCAACGGCGTGCTGCCGCAATCGCGGCGGCACGCTTACATTGCCTCGCTGCTCGGCATTCCTCACATCATAGTTGCTGTCAACAAAATGGACCTGGTTGGCTACGCCTCAGACGTCTTCCAAGACATCCAGGCGGAGTTCAGTGGTTACCTGCAACAACTCGGGATTGTCGATGCGCAGTTCATCCCCGTCAGCGCGCTGCAAGGCGACAACGTCGTCCATCGCAGTTCGCGCATGCCCTGGTACGAAGAAGCAGGCTTGCTGGAGCATTTGGAGACAATTCCCATCACCGAACGGCAGGGGTCGCGCAGCCTGCGCTTGCCGGTGCAGTACGTAGTGCGGCCGCACCTGAATTTTCGTGGTTATGCGGGCCAGATTGCGTCGGGTGTCATTCGGCCCGGAGATGAGGTGATGGTGTTGCCTTCGGGGCGGACTACGCGGGTCAAGTCTATTCCCAGTTTTGATGGCGATCTGATGGAAGCTTTTGCGCCTATGTCGGTCACCGTCTGCCTGGAGGATGAACTGGACATCAGCAGGGGCGACATGCTGGTTGATCCGCGACATCTGCCTCACGTCGCTCGCAGCTTGCAAGCGACGGTGGTCTGGATGAGCGAGCAGCCCTTACGGCTGAACCAGCCGTATCTACTGAAGCACACTACCCAGCAGGTCACGGCTACCATTATCACCCTGCATTACAAGATCAACGTCAACACACTGGCCCAGTTACCCGCGGCTGATCTGCAGATGAACGACATCGGCACGGTTACGATCGAAACTACCCGGCCCCTGTATTTCGACGCGTATCGCACCAACCGCGCGACGGGTAGTTTCATCCTCATTGACGCCATCACAAATGCCACCGTGGCGGCGGGCATGCTGCAGGAACGCAGGCGCAGCTCGCAGGAAGACAGCAAATTCCGCACTGCACTGTTGCAGGTCGAAGCCAGCCGGTTGACGCCGGGCGAGCGCTATAGCCGCGCCGGGCATTATCCCGCAACCATCTGGCTGACCGGGCGCGAAGATCTCGCCTATCAACTCGAGCGTAAGTTGTTCGACCGCGGCTGCCAGGTGCACGTGCTGACGGATTCCTACGAAAGCCGCCTGCTGCCGGAACTGGCACAGCTACTCAATGCCGCCGGCCTGATCTCGATTTTCAATCTCCCCGTGTTCGATTGGGAGGAGTGCGATCGCGCCCGGGCGCTGCTTGGGAACGAGCACTTCTTTGAATTCGCACCGGAAACCTTGAACTCCAGCGATGCCTGCGCTGCCGATGAGATCTGCGCCGCGCTGGAAGCTCAGGGCATCATTCGCCGAACCAACGTAGTTGCAGGAGAGGGAATCTAGATGAGCGCATCAGAGAACACGACCACTGCTCAAGAACTGGTCCTCCATTTTGCCAATAACCAGCATAAGAGCTGCATCACATGCAGTTTTCAGGCGGAAGACATGGTGGTGCTGGACCTGCTGCGCAAGGTTCAGCCCGGGGTTCCTGTCCTGTTTCTCGATACGGGCTACCACTTTGCTGAAACCTACGCCTACCGCGACCGCATGGTTGTCGAATGGGGCCTCAACCTCATCAATCTTTCCGCTGCTGCTTCCGTGGCTGGGCAGGAGGCAGCCCACGGCAAGCTCTACCAAACGGCACCCGACCGCTGCTGCCATTTGCGAAAAGTGGAGCCTTTGCTGCGTGGTCTTGAGGATTTCGATGTTTGGTTCACGGGCCTGCGGCGCGAACAGTCGCCTACGCGGGCCAACCTCGCGCCGGTGGAACCGCACGCCCTCGCCAATGGAAAGAAGATCACAAAAGTGAATCCGCTGGCGCTGTGGACGTGGAAAGATGTCTGGCGCTACCTCGACGACCAACAGATCCCGGTCTTGTCTCTCTACAACCTTGGCTACTCCAGCATCGGCTGCGAGCCCTGTACCAGTTTGCCCATCAACCCGGGCGATCCCCGTTCCGGCCGTTGGGCCGGCAGGAAACTGGAGTGCGGAATTCATACCTTCAGCGAGGGCAAGTAGGTGGAAATCATCATTGTTGGCTTCATTATTGCACTCGGGATCGGTCTAAGCGGCGTCGGCGCAGGCGTCATAACCGCGCCCGTATTGATTCTTTTTTTACACTTGCCGGCGGCTGAAGCAGTGGGAACTGCGCTCATCTTCGGCGCTGCTGTTAAGACGTTCGCGGTTCCTGTCTATTTGTGGCGCCGACAAGTCGATTTTCGTGCCATCCGGTACATGCTGGCCGGCGGCATTCCCGGACTACTTGCGGGCTCTCTGCTGTTAAAAAGACTAAATGCAGGCAGCGGGAGCGGGGTGGTGCTGACCGTGGTTGGGGTAGTGGTTGTGGTCTCTGCATCTGTCACGCTGATCCGATTCGTCTGGAAGCCGGAAGAGATAAGCAAAAACAGCCGTTATGCTCTGCTGGCATTCTCCGCAACCTTGATTGGCCTTGAGGTAGGTTTCTCTTCCTCGGGGGCGGGCATGCTCGGCACCATCGCCCTGATGCACCTGACGGCCCTGTCGGCCGCTGAAGTGGTTGGTACGGACCTCATGTTTGGCTTCGCGCTCGCTCTGCTTGGCGGCGGATTCCATTTCGCTCAAGGCACCTTCAGCTCTCAAATCGTCTTCAAGCTGATCGGCGGCGGCATGGTCGGCGGCGTTCTCGGAGCATACCTCGCCGGAGTGTTTCCGCAGCGCACGCTCCGCATGGCCTTGTCAGTCTGGCTGATCTGGCTGGGATCGCAACTCTGCTACCGAGGCTTGGCCGTGCTGGTGCATGGCTAAGCTGTCATCTTGTCCTCTAGCCTGCATTATTCACGAACGAGAACGCGAATTGTGCCGCATGACCGCACGAACACTGATGAGCAACGACGCACTCGATCTTGACAGCTAATGACAGAGTGTCGCACGCTTACATCAGTTCGCGTTAGTGAACGACCGAGGATAGCCCAGCACGCCCAAGGCGCGTAGCGACGAGGAAGTGCTGGGAAGACGTACAAACACGAGTCGAGTCCGGAGGGACGACACTACGAACCGAAGGACGTAAGTCCTGAGGCAATTCGCTCATGAATAATGCAGGTGCACTCTCGCGTTGGGACGTAAGTCCCGGCGCATTGCAAGGAATACAGCTTCTTCTCTGGTTCTGCTTTAATCTGTAGCCGCGCCCGATCGAACGCTAAGGAAACGAACAGGTGTGGTTTCCATCCTGGTTTCAAGTTCCTCCGCACGCATGGGAAGAGTGATGGTAAAGCACGCTCCCCCAGTCGCTGCGTTCTCGGCGCTGATATTGCCGCCGTGCTGTTCCACCAATCGTTTTGTAATAGCGAGTCCCAGGCCACTGCCATTTGGTTTGGTGGTAAAGAAGGGCAGGAAGATTTTGGGCATCACTTTCGGGTCAATTCCCCTTCCCGTGTCCGCAATTCGGATACATAGCGAGTGCGTAGAGGGGTCGTGGGAGGTGTGGACGGAGAGTGTTCCGCCTTCAGCCATAGCGTCTGCCGCGTTGAGGAGCAAGTTTGTAAACACCTGCTGGAGCTGAAGCGGGTCCGCCAAAGTTACAGGGATGCTGGAGTCGAATTCTCGAACCAGTTTAATTACCCGGGAGCCGGTGCGCACAAACAGCGGGTGCTTGCTCGCAAACGAGATCGTGTCATCCAGCACGTGGTTCACGTCCACAGGCATAAGCTGCGGTTTTGGTGGCCGGGCGAAATCCAAAATGTTGTCCAGGAGGACCTCGATCCGATTGGCCTGTTCGATGATCGCCAGAAGGACCTCCCTGTTCTCAGCCGATAATCGGGGATCGCCCAAAAATATTTCCATGGACTGCTTGATACCGGCGAGCGGGTTCTTCATCTCATGTGCCAATCCGCCTGCCAGTTCGCCGAGCACAATGGCTTGCTCCGCCCATTGCATTTTGTCGTAATGGACCTCGAGCGAAGACGCCATCTCGTTGAAGGATGATGCCACCTCGCCATACTCGTCCCGCAGACCGCTGACTCGGTAACTCAAGTCTCCGCCCTTCAGCCGTCGGGTCGCCGTAAGCAGCACATCCACCGGATGGGTGAAAGCTCGAACAAACAGGATTGACAATCCCAGGGCAGCCAGCGGCACGGCTGCGAGCAGGAAATAGAAAATTGTCTTGGTACGCGCAATGTCCCGGAACGCGGTTTGCGTCCGCTCCTCCAGTTTCTGGTGTGCGACCGTAGTAATCGTATTCAGATCATCTATAAGTTCAGCACCGATCCTGAAGGCGTTGTCCTCTTCCGCCTCAAGACGGCCCCGGTTTGCCCGGATGGTAAATACCCGGCTCAAACCCTCCTTGTATTCTTCGATCCGGACTTTCAGTCCTTCGAGTCGCTTCGTTACCTGTTCCGAATGGTGACAACCGAAACAGCCGGTCACTGCCGCGTCCACGCTCTCGACGTGGGTGACAACCGTATCCATGTTTCTCGCGTATCGGGTGTTCTTCAGGTACAGATCGGATTGGGTGCGCTTAAGCTGTATGAGGAAGTGTTCCCTCATAAGCTCCACCCTGTGCAGGCGGATGAGATTGTTGACGGTGGTGATAGAGCGTTCGATTGTCAGAGCAATGTAGATTCCGCCGATGAGAAAAATCAGGCAACAAACGCCCAGCGCTATGGCAATTCTTCGCTTCATCACTCGTTCATATAGTCATAAGTGGCAAGGTCCAAATTGATGTGCGTGGCATAGCGATACACAGGCCGGTAATCTGCGTCCACAGTTTCAATGAACCGCTGCGCACCGAAGCTCTTCAAAACGGCCGCCCCTTCCGGGTCCAGATGCATGTTCAGCAGCGCCGATTTCAGCGCCTTCTTCAAGGAACCATCCAGATCTTTTCGCACCGCTAACCCGTTCTCGGGTACATCGGGTGAGCGTTCCAGGATCAGCAGTTCCCGCCTTATCCGGCTGTTGGTGCTGGCCAGACGTTCATACATGGTATTTTTCGCGGCGCCGATATCTGCCTTCCTGTTCAGGACGTCCAGGATCGCATCATCATGGGTTCCGGTGAAGTAACTCTCTTTCAGATAGGTCTTGTAATCCTTTCCGTATCGTCTGAAGTAGTCAAGGGGAAGAAGGTAGCCGGCGGTGGTTGCTTTATCTACGAACGCAAACCGCTTTCCCGCCATGTCGCCGATTGACCTGATGCCGCTGTCCTTCCGGACGAACATCAACCCGTAATATGTCGACGTACCGTCCAGGCTCAAGGGTCTGGCGAGCACCTCAACGCCCAGGGCCTTGTGTGCCAGCGTGTAGGTGAAGCTGCCAAAGAATGCAGCGTCCATACCAGTCGAGACGAAGTTGTTGATGATGTTCCCGTACCTCGGGAGCACAGTCAGCCGGACGTTGACGCCGATTTTTTTCGACAGGTAGTTCGCAACCGGCTGGTAGCGCTCCATCTGCTTGAAGATATTTTGCTCGGGTATCAGGCCGATCAGCAGCGCTTGTTGGCTGTTTCTATCGCCGTTCCGCGACTGCGAACTCTTCACCTGTGCGCTGGCTGCTGCTGCAAATACCAGTGTTGCTCCCATGGTCGCGAGGATGATCAGGCATTTCTGCAGACTGTACCGACGTGACATTCGTCCTCCCCGCGCCGCCGGTTATGGCCCGACGCTGCGCCGCTTGTGCGTGGACAGATGCTGGAGCATTGCGCAGCTGGAGGAGGGACGTCAAGCCGAAACTGGCCTCTTCCCGTTTCAGGAAGATCGTATTAAGCAGCGCCCAGTCGGACCTGTCGAATCGAGTGCCGGCCAAGCTATCCGAACGTCACCCTCCGGTCTACAGGTGGACCGTTCTGATCCGCAGCCGCTCGAAGTCCGTGGTGCCCAATCCGCGACCGCTTGCCAGCTTCAGGTACGGAAGCTCTTTGGGCCCCAGGTTCCAGTATGCCTTGGCCGCGTACGCATCCAGCGCGACTGGATCGGTCCCCGCCAGCACCGTTTTCTTCAGTTCGACATCCTGCAGGCTGCCGCCGGTCGGGCCGTTGCGCAGCAGCACGCGATAGGCATCAATGATAGTGAGCGTGGGCCGCATGAAGTCCGCCAGGTCGGCCAGGCTCTCGTGAATGCGCTGATGCAGCCGGTGTCGCGGCCCGCCCAGGATGCCGTACCAATTCTTCATTCCCAGTGTTGTGCCGGTCAGACTATGGTGCTTCGCGATAGGGATGTTGATGACCTTGTCCGCTTCGAGGAACGGATGGAAAACCTGCCATGAAGTTAGCACTTCGCCGCGCAGGTCAACTTCACGGAACTTTTGCTCGTCCGGAAGGATGACCTCCGCGCCCTCGGCCCGCGCGGCAGCAGCAATGCCAGAACGCTGGAAACAGCGGCGCGCCTCATTGCAACTTACATCGGTGACAACAACCTTGGCTGCGCTGGCTTCCAGACACATGCGCGCCAGCTCGGCCACAGCCAGCGGGTTTGTGTTCGCTCCCTGCTCCGGTGTCCTGTCCCAGCCGATGTTCGGCTTAATAAGGACTATATCGTTGCGCGATATAAAGCGCCGAATGCCACCCAGTTCATCAACAGCACGGCGCACCAATTGGCGCGGATCTTCGCCCTGAATCACCGCCAATTCAGGCAGCTTCGGATCGGCCGCGATGACCGCACCGCGTTTCATGCTGGCGATCACCGGCTCCTCGGGGCGCTGGCTGCGTCCGCGAAACCAGACCCCCAGCGCCACAGCGCCCGTGCTGAGCCCTCCCAGGCGCAAAAGCTTCAACAGCGCCTCGCGCCGGGGAATCGGATTGTTTTCCATGCTGTTGTTCATGGACCCATCTCCACACACAGACTTTTTCGGCCAGAATTGCGCCAGCCGCCGGTTGCTATTCTCAACCTCCTCTTCAGTAATTCTTTTCGTTCAGTGCGGCCGCGACTGCTTTGGCCAAGTCGGATACCGCCGTTGTCTTCTGAAATCCGGTGACGCGCACAAAATACCGTCCCTGCCGAAACGTGACCGTTTCCCCATTCGAGCGCCCGGAATCGCCAATCGCCAACGCGTGACTTCCAGTCACCGGTTCGTCCTCCAGAATTTCCTTGGCTCCTTGGGCCTTCGCCATGACAAACACGTCCGCAACCGCCTCGGTTCCGTCGCGGTGGCGATAATCTGCGGTAAGCGTCTTCTCGACGCCTGCCTTCACGAAGCGCTCGGCGTCCCCGTCAATGTACTGCGCCAGGTTTGCCGCTTCGAAAGTGCGTGTTGCGCCCGCCTTCCTCCAACCGCCGGCCTCGCTGGGAAACGGATCTGCCGGCATCGAAGTTCGCGTGCAAGCGATGGCCGTTGCCACGACCAAAATCAGCAGTGCCTTCCCGACCGTCATGCGCCCGTCCTCTTGGGCCGTCGCAACAGAATCTGATTGGCTTTGGACCGGCTCTCGCCCACGCTGGTCACATACACCGCCGGGCGGTCCTGCACCGGACAAGCAAACTCGCATGCCCCACAGCCGACACACCGCTCCGGCTGCAAATAGGGTTGGCGCACGCGCTTCAACTTGCCATCGGCGTCGGTCACCTCTGCTGGCCGGAGATAAATCGCCTTCGGCGACGTTGGACACCACTCTTCACACACAATGCACTCGGTCGCCATGGCCCACGGCAGGCAGCGGCCGCGATCGTAGAACGCGGTGCCTACGCGCACCGGCTTCGCGTCCGCATGCTCGCCAACCCACGCTTTTTCGCGCCCCGTGATTTCCCAGATGGCGCCCGTGGGACACACCTGGCCACACAGCACGCAGCTTGGCTCGCAATAGCCGATCCGCGGAACCAGAACCGGCGTCCAGACACCCTCCAGGCCGGCCTCAATGAAACTCGGGTGCAGCGCGTTATTCGGACACACTTTCATGCACTCGCCGCAGCGGATACAGCGTGCCAGGAAATCTTTTTCGTCAAGTGCTCCGGGCGGGCGAATCGCCCGTTCATGCCGCGCGACTGCTAATCCCGGCGCACTACTACGCAGCAGCGGCACCATCGCAAATCCCGCCGCTACGCTGGTCAGCGCGCGCCGCCGTTGGAGGTTCGGACCGTCAACCGCATCCGACCTCGGGGAAAACCAGGCAAAGCGCAAGCTGTGATCGGGGCAGTCGGCGACGCAGTTCATGCACAAAGGACATTCCGCTTTGCGCCAGCGGCTGCCGGCCACCGGATCGTCGCCTCCCTGACAATGCAGGAGACAGCGGTTGCAGTCCTCACAATGGCTCGGACGCTTTTCCAACTCGAGCGGCGACCATCGCGACATGACGCCGAGCAGCGCGCCCAGCGGGCACAGCGCGCGGCACCAGAACCGCGTCACGCGGAAATTCAGGACGAGAATGGTGATGAAAATCAGCCCCAGAAAAAGCGCCTGCCGAAAGTATGGCTGCTTGAAGCTGAGAATTGTCTGCCCGAGCATAAAGCTCAGCACGTCAGCGGCGTAGCGCAGCGCGATAAAGTGGCTGTGATGCAGGGGCGCGAGTCCCGCGTTCACCGCGTAGTTGATGGCTGGCAGAATCGAAGCGGCGAGTGAGCGCACCGTCAGCGAAATCGGATCCAATACGCCCATGATTCCGCTGCCCAACAAAGCCGCAATCAGCAGCACGATCAGCAAATAGTATTTCAGCGTCTGCCAGCGCTTGTAGCGGTTGGATTCGATCAGTTGTTTGCCGCGCTTGCGTTCCGATTTCAGGCTGCCGAAGAAATGATTCAACGTGCCCAGCGGACACATCCATCCGCAAAAAAATCGCCCCAGGAAAAACGTGGGGACAATTATCACCAGGCTCCACAGCAGCCCACGATAAAGCGCGCGTGTGGCCAGTGCATTGGAAACGGCGACGAGCGGATCAATTTCCAGGAACCACCGCACCGGATACGGCAGCCGCAAGTCACCACCCGCCGTATACAGCGGCCCGCGAAATTCCGTCTTCAACAGCAGCAGCAAAAACGCCGCGAAGAAGACGATTTGCGACAACCGACGCAGCTTCCTCAGCATGGGTCTCGCCCGGGGCAGCGTACTCGAATCAGCTTGCCAGCAGAGGCTATCCCGGACCGCTACACACAATCAAGGACGTAGCGCACAGGAATGGGAAACCTGGCGGTACCGGTCCGAGAATCAAGGCGCGTTCGTGACTTTCAAATGCCAGTTCCACGCGGCCCTGACGCAGTCGTCAAAGGTCCGCGACGGTCGCCAGCCGAGCAGGCTGCGAGCACGTGATGCATCGGCAACGAGAATGGGAGGGTCTCCAGCGCGACGCGTACCAATTCTGCAGGGAACGGGACGTCCCGTTATCCTTTCCACTGCCTCGACCACTTGCTTGACTGAGTGGCCCTGACCAGTTCCCAGATTCAGGCACTCGGACTTGCCGCCGTTTTCCAGGTACTCCACCGCCAGCACGTGAGCTTCCGCCAGATCGTTCACGTGTATGTAGTCGCGGATGCAGGTCCCATCGGGCGTCGGATAGTCGTTCCCGAAGATTGTCAGGTATGGGTTCGTCCCGGCAGCTACTTGCAGAGCAAGTGGAATCAAGTGGGTTTCGGGATCATGCAATTCTCCGATGCGTCCACTCTCGTCGGCTCCGGCCGCATTGAAGTAGCGCAAACAAACAGACCTGATGCCGTAGGCGGCATCGTATGCCGACAAGGCGTGTTCAAAGCACAGTTTGGTGGCGCCGTATGGGTTCACCGGATTGCGCGGAGTGGTGTCCGGTATGGGGACCTTCTCCGGCATGCCGTAAGTGGCGCACGATGAAGAGAAGATGAACTTCTTGACACCGGCGTCCAGGACCGTATTCAGCATCAGGAGCGCAGAGCGCACGTTGTTTTCGAAATATTTGCGCGGGTCCCTGACCGATTCGCCCACATACGCGAAAGCGGCGAAGTGCATCACCGCATCCACTCCCTGAAGGGCCTTCGAAAGCAGCGGCGCGTCGCTGATGTCGCCGACCACGAGGTCAAATCCATCAGCGAGACATGAATGGCCTGTGACCAGGCTGTCATAGATCCGCACCTGATGGTTGCGGCGCCTCAGCGCGTGGGCGGCGTGGCTGCCTATGTAACCCGCTCCTCCGATAACGAGCACTCGCATGAATTTTGCCTAGTAACTAGGGAGGTACCCCACCCCCTACCCCCCGGTCTTTTGGAATCAGCAGCTTAGCAAGGATTTCCTGCTCAGGTCTTTGAGTTTACAGGACTTAACAGTCAAAGTCTTGCGGAAAAAGGACTTAGCTCGCTGTTTTTGGGCCCAACCAGAATCCAGGCAGGGGCAGCGGTCACAATGCCAGTCTCAGTGCCTTTATATTCCAGAGTACCATCGGCAGCGACCAAAACCCGGCCAGGGCGCAATACGGCTCTTGCAAAGGACGAGTAATGAACGGGTTGCGAAGCGAAAATTTTCTGCTTGACAGGATGCCCGTAGGCGAAGCATCCAGCAGGCCAGCCTTTTCCGAGCAAAAAGGGGAACCAGGAAGAGACGATCATGGAAACCGGGAAAGGCAGAGCATAAGAAATCAGGGACGCCGCACGACTGGTAGAATTAGACATCGAGAGTCTTGCAATCGGCACACACGCTGCCCGGCCAAAGCTGGGTGAGGTGTTAGAGAAGAGAGCAAGACCAGCACGCCCAAGAAAGTTAGCGGTGGGACACTGATGGCATCACCGGGAAGACAGAAATTTCTGATTTTTGGTTCGCCGTGCATCGAGCAAGCTGAGATTGACGAGGTCGTATCGGTGCTGAAATCGGGCTGGATTGGCACCGGCCCCCGCGTAGCACAGTTCGAGCGCGACTTCGCCGCTTACAAGGGCGCAGCGCACGCGGCCGCGCTGTTCTCCTGTACGGCCGCGCTACACCTGAGCATGTTGGCAGCAGGTATTAGTCCCGGCGATGAGGTCATCACCACGCCCATGACGTTCTGTGCCACAGCAAACGCCATCCTGCACGCCGGAGCCATCCCTGTGCTGGCTGACATAAACAGGCGCACCTTCAACATTGATCCGGAGCAGATAGAACGCAAGATCACGCCGAAGACGCGCGCGTTGTTGCCCGTGCACTTCGCCGGGCGTCCCTGCAATATGGATGCGCTGGTAGACATTGCGCAACGACACAATCTAAAGCTGATTGAAGACTGCGCTCACGCGATCGAAGCCGAATACAACGGGCGCAAGACCGGCACATTCGGGGACTTCGGCTGTTTCAGTTTTTACGTGACCAAGAACGTCATCACCGGGGAAGGCGGCATGGTTCTGGCTCGCCGCGAGGAGGACATCGCGCGTATCAAGGTCCTGGGGCTCCATGGCATGAGCAAAGACGCCTGGAAGCGCTTTGCGGATGAGGGTTACAAGCACTATCAGGTGGTGGAGTGCGGTTTTAAGTACAACATGATGGACTTGCAGGCGGCAATCGGTATCCATCAGTTGAAGCGGGTTGATACCTATTGGCAGCGGCGGCGCGAAATCTGGCAGCGCTACAACCAGGCTTTCGCCGATCTCCCCATCGGATTGCCTGCCGATCCGGAGCCCGGCACGCGCCACGCCTTTCACCTTTACACGATCCTGATTGATGAAGCGCGCACCGGCATCAGCCGTGACGCTTTCCTCAATGCCATGACCGCCCGCAACATCGGCATCGGCGTGCATTACCTCAGCCTGACGGAACACCCGTATTACCAGCATACCCTGGGGTGGAAACCGGAGGATTGTCCGGAAGCCACCCGCGTCGGCCGCCAGACCGTAAGCATCCCCTTCTCTCCGAAGCTTAGCGATCAGGATGTGGAGGACGTAATTGAGGCGGTCTGTGCCATTCTGCAATCATGAGCATGCTGCAAACATGTAAGCAGATTGCCTGCCATCAGGCGAGCAATCTCGTGAGAGCAGCGAGCGGCACACCGCTCACTCCAGTTCCGCTGGCTTCAATGACTCTTGACATCGACGACGTCGAGCTTGCGCACCGCTGGATATTGGATCGGAGCCATTGGGACGATATCCGTCCGATCAACGACTTTGAATCCGCGTTTGCCGAATGGAACGGCTCGCGTTCGGCATTTTCATTCCTCGGCGGGCGAGTGGCTTTGTCGGCCGCGATTTACGCGCTCGGCCTCCAGCCCGGCGACGAGGTCGTGCTCCCGGGGTATACATGCGTTGTTGTTCCGAACGCATTTCACTTTGCCGGCGTTAAGGTCGTGTACTGCGATATTGAGCTCGATACCTGGGGCATTGACGTTGCTAGTATGGAAGCACGCCTGACCCCGCGGACACGAGCTGTGTTAATCCAACACCTCTACGGTCTCGTGTGCAGAGATTACGAATCGATTCTTCACCTGTCACAGCGCCGTGGACTGCGGGTGATCGAGGATTGCGCGCATGCAACCGGTGCGATATACCGGGGGACAAAGGTCGGCAATCGTGGCGATATCGGTTTCTATTCAAGCGAACAATCAAAGGTCTTTAACACCACCCAGGGCGGAGTTGCCGTTACCAATGATCCTAGGCTGGCTGAACGTCTTGCTGAGTATCAGCGACGAGCGCCGCTTCCTGACGCCGATAGAACCGAGCGCCTACTTTACACATTGATTCTCAACTATCATCAGAATAAGGACTCTCAAAGTTGGTGGCGCGGCGACTGGACCAATTTGCGCTATGGTGATAAGCGGCTTATCTCTACCACGTTGGAGGAGGAGCAGGGAATTCGCCCTGCCCATTATGGTGCCCGAATGCCTGCGCCAATCGCAGCGCTGGGACTTAACCAACTTCAAAAGATCGATCAGTACAACGAATTGCGGAGGCAGACGGCGAGGAGATGGGCTCAATGGTGTGACGATAATGGGTATCGCCAGCCTGCGGTAATCGAGGGCTCTAAACCTGTGTACGTACGCTATCCGGTGTTGGTTGAACCCGAAAGAAAGGCCAATCCTACGTGGGCCAATGCGCTTGGCGTGGAACTGGGGGTGTGGTTTGTGAGCCAGATTCACCCAGTTGCCACTCCGGTAACGAACTGCCCTGCTGCTGCTGAAGCCGTGGCACGGTCAATAAATTTCCCGACGATATACTTATGACCGCCTTGAAGAAAATCCTGCGCGTGCTCCATGCCTGCGTTCGTGTGCCCCAGGATGCGTACACACTTCTGATTACATACTGGCCAGGGCCACTGGGTGATCGACTACGCCATTTCTATTGGGGTAAGCGTCTCGGGCAATTGGCGCCAACGGCCCGCATCGACGTGGGAGTGCATTTTCAAAATCCGGAGTTCATCTTTATCGGGGAGAATACTTGGATCGACAGGTATGTGCTGATACTGGCCGGACCCGACCAACGTACCGGACGTGAAAAGGTCGTCCGCACCAATAAAGCGTTTACGGGCACGCCGGGCACGGTCGTGATTGGTAGCAACGTTCACATCGGTCCGAAGTGCATCATCTCCGGCATAAGCGCCGGTGTCGTAATTGGAGACAACTGTGGACTCTCGGCTAACGTCTCCGTATACAGCTTTAGCCACATGCACCGCTCAGACACTCGACCCGCAGACAGATCCATTTGTTTCACTCCAATGGTCGAATGTGGACAACAGTGCATTCTTGAAGGTGCGATCACTTTGGGACCGAACACGGGCGTAGCGCTTAGCGGGGTCATTCTCCCTGGCGTGAACCTACCCGAAGATTGCTTTGTTGCCATTAACAGCGTTGTATTTCCTGGCTCATACGAACCCAATTCCGTAATAGCGGGAAACCCAGCAAAACAAGTCAGTTCACGCTTCCGCGTGCCCAAAGGCAGTTCTGTGGCCCACGGTGCTGGTCCACAAGGCATGAAATCACAAGCCGAGCAAACTTAAGGGCACCTGGTAAATGATTGAGCACCGCATCCTATTCGTAATTAGGTGTACTCGATGCGTGCAGTTGAACGCAGCCAACATAACTGGCTTGCATACAAAATAAATAATGAGGTCGTACTGCGGCATTTGCACATGTTTACAGGCCGCGTTGTCGACCTTGGTTGCGGCACTGCGCCTTACAAACCAGAGATACTCAGTGCGGCCCGCGAGTATATCGGGGTAGATTGGAACAACAGCCTACATGGTCAGCAGAATGTAGACGTCAAATGTGACATTTGTGGGCCACTACCGTTCGCGGATGAATTTGCAGATACTGTTGTTTCACTGCAAGTTATGGAACACCTTCCGGAACCACGATTATTTCTATCGGAGTGCGCACGAATCTTGAAATCGGGAGGGCTTCTGTTTCTTACAGTCCCATTCCAGTGGCACATTCATGAAGCGCCTTATGATTTCTATCGGTATACGCGATACGGTCTTGTACACCTGTTACATGAAGCTGGGTTCGAGCAAATTGAAATTCTGGAGAATACCGGCTTCTGGCAGATGTGGCTGCTGAAGTTCAATTACCATACACTCCGCTACGCTCGCGGGCTCCTTAAACTGCTGTGGGTTCCGATATGGTGGATAAATCAAACGATTGCGCCAGTGCTTGACCGCGTCAGTAAAAGTCCGGAAGAGGCTGCTAGTTACACTGCTCTCGCGAGGAAGCCTTGAGTCTCCCGCAACCAGTACCCGTCAGCCTCGCACAATCCGCAACTTCGGGCGTGAAGTGGAACTTCGCCTCCCAAGCCGGGCGGCAGGTGACGCAACTGCTGACGACCATCGTGTTGGCGCGGTTGCTGGTCCCGGCCGATTTTGGACTGCTGGGCATGGCCACCGTAGTGATCGGTTTTGTTGACCTGTTCAAAGACTTGGGCACGTCGGCGGCGGTTATTCAGGGCAAAGAAGTCAGCGATGAACTGCTGTCGAGCGTCTTCTGGGCCAATGCCGCGTTCGGCATACTGGGGACGCTGGCGCTCGTGGCGGCGGCGCCGCTGGCCGCCATGTACTACCACGAGCCGCGCGTTACCGCTGTGCTGCGCATCCTGGCTCTCAGTTTTGCCGTCTCCGGAATCAGCATTCTTCAGCAGGCGCTGTTCGAGCGTAAGCTGGCGTTTCGCATACTGGCCAAGGTGGAAATTGCGGGGGTTGTGTGCGGCGCGGTGGTAGGCATCGGTTCCGCAGTTTGGGGCGCGGGCGTGTGGGCGCTGGTCGCGCAAACTCTCGCGACAGTCACCGTCATCACCATTCTGCTCTGGTACTTCTCTCAGTGGCGTCCGCGACTGTTGTTCCACTGGCAAGAGATCCGGAGTATCAGCAGTTACAGTCTGAACCTTGCCGGTTTCAACGTATTTAACTATTTTTCCCGCAATGCCGATTACTTGCTGATCGGCCGCTTTCTCGGCGCTACCCCGCTGGGCATTTACACTCTGGCGTATCGCATCATGCTGTACCCGCTGCAGACCATAACGACGGTCATCAGCCGGGTGATGTTCCCGGTGTATTCGCAGCTTCAGGACGATGATGCCCGGTTCCGCTCAGCCTACTTGCGGACGGCAGGGATGATCGCCTTGATCACATTTCCGATGATGGTTGGGCTCTGGGTCGTCGCTAAGCCGTTCGTGCTCTCTGTGTTTGGGACGAAGTGGGCGCTGGCGATACCACTGATCAAGATTCTGGCCCCTATCGGCATGGCTCAGTCTATCGGCGCCACGGTCGGTGCGATTTACCAGGCGAAAGGACGCACAGATGTTATGTTTCGCTGGGGTGTCGCATCGGGTATGGCGGCGGTTGCCGCGTTTGCCGTGGGGCTGCGCTGGGGCATCGTTGGAGTGGCCACAGCCTACGCCATAGTGACGATGCTAGTCGCTGTACCGAGCTTCACCATTCCGTTCCAGTATATCGGGCTGCGCTTGAGTGAGTTTGCGGCTGCGCTTGCCCGGCCGCTTCTGGGGTCTGTGCTCATGGCCGCTGTTGTGCTGATAATGCGAACAGCACTCGGGGTCCTCTCGGATTTGGCTGTCCTGGAAGTGCTGGTGGCGGCTGGAGTCATGACCTACGCGCTTGCGAGTTGGATTGTGAACCGCGAACAATTGCGCGAGGCTTTTGCACTGTTGACCAACAAATCATGAGCCAGCCTGCAAAGCATCTGACGGTCCTGCACTACACTGCGTGCTGGTTACCCCTGACCGAGAACTGGATCTATTCTCAACTGAAGCATCTGCCTGCCTGGATTGAAACCCATGTAGTTTGTGAGAACGTCCAGAACCTGGAGCAATTCGCCACTCCGAATCTCCACGCTTTCGCGGACGCGTCCGGGCTCGAATATTACTGGGACAAGGGACTGCGAAAACTCCGCTTGCGGGATTACCTGGGATTTCTTATTAGGCAAGCGCGCCGGGTGAACGCGCAAATCGTGCACTCGCACTTTGGCAACACGGGCTGGGCCAATCACAAAGCCGTAGAAAAGCTGGGCGCACGGCACGTAACCACGTTTTATGGCTTCGATGTAAATCGCCTTCCCGTCATCGACCCGCGTTGGCACACGCGTTACCGCGAACTGTTTGCCAGTGTAGATTGCATTCTGTGCGAAGGTCCGCACATGGCGGCCTGCATCAAGGGGTTGGGATGTCCGGCAGAAAAGGTCCGGGTGCATCATCTGGGAGTGCGGCTTGAGCAGATCGAATATCGCCCGCGTTGCTGGCAACCAGGGACGCCGCTGCGAGTGCTGATCGCCGGCACCTTCAGGCAGAAGAAGGGTATCCCTTATGCTGTGGCGGCTCTGGGGGCCATGCAGACCTTGGTCCCGCTGGAGATAACTCTTATCGGCGATGCGACGGCGGAACCGCGCGATCAGGCGGAGAAGCGGCGCATCCTTTCGGCGCTGGACGCACATGGGCTCACCTCACGCACTCGCCTGCTGGGGTTCCGCACGCATGCGGAACTGATGCGAGAAGCATATGAGCACCATGTCTTCCTCTCTCCCAGCGTTACCGCCGATGATGGGGATACCGAGGGCGGAGCCCCCGTCGTCATCATTGAAATGGCCGCCAGCGGCATGCCAGTTGTCAGTACGAGGCATTGCGACATCGCGAATGTGTTGCCCGCAGGCGCGCTGCTGGCAGACGAACGCGACGTGGACGGACTGGCGGCCCGGCTGCGCTGGTTAATCGAGAACCCCGGTCAATGGGAAGCTGGGCTATGCGCCGCCCGGCGGCATGTGGAACAGAACTTCAATGCCGTCACCCAGGGTCTGCGCCTGGCGGAAATATACGCGGAGTTGGTCTAGCTAGTATCTCTGCACTGTCGTTGAGTAAGCTGACGCTGAGCACAGCGAAGCGCAAGCATCTCTGCATTGTCTTCAAAGCTGAATCTGGCACAACTCCCGATTGTCATTCCAAGAACGCCGAGCGCAGCGAGGCGGGCTGAGGAATCCCTATTGCTATCAATGTGGTTGCAATAGGGATTCCTCGGAATGACAATCCCAGGCTTTTCTCAGTACTGTGTTTAGCCGCTGAGGTACTCCCGCTCCGAAGCCCCTGCAAGCTTGCAACTTGCCTCTCATTGTTATAATCACCTGTCTTATTCTTACCCTGTGAGGCTTGCGAGATGGCGCAGACAAGCATGGCTGCTGTTCCTGCCCTGAAAGAGACCTTTACCCAGCTTAAGACCCGCATGGGCAAGGCGGTGGAAGACTTCCGCTCCGAACTCGCGGCCCTGCGCACGGGACGCGCCTCTGTGCACATGCTCGACAGTGTTCACGTGGACTATTACGGCTCGCAGATGCCGCTCAACCAGATCGCGCAGGTACATGCTCCCGAGGCACAGTTGATTACTGTGCAGCCGTTCGATCCCAGTTCCCTGGGGACAATCGAGAAGGCCATTCGCTCGGCCGATCTCGGTCTGAACCCCATGAACGACGGCAAGCTCATCCGCGTGCCCGTTCCGCCCCTGACCGAAGAGCGCCGCAAAGAGATGGTGAAGCACCTGCACAAGATTCTCGAGGAGCACCGCACCGCCATCCGCAATATTCGCCGCGACGGTAACGACCTCCTCAAGAAGACGCTCAAGGACAAGAAGATCACCGAAGACGAAGAGCGCCGCGCCCACGATGAAATCCAGAAGCTCACCGATGATGAAATCAAGAAGATGGATGAGATGAGCAAGGCCAAAGAGAAAGAGATCATGCAGGTGTAATTGGTCTCTCTGAGTCTCTGTGTCTCTGTGGTGGATTTTTTCGTCGCATATGCTAGGCATGACTGTGGATAAGCAGCTACGCTCGCTGCCCCTCTTCGACTCGCATTTTCACATCATTGATCCGCGCTTCCCGCTCGTTCGCAACCAGGGCTATCTCCCCGACGAATTTTCCTGCCGTGATTATCTGGAACGCACCAAACGGTACAACCTGGCCGGCGGCGCCATCGTCTCGGGCTCCTTTCAAGCCTTCGACCAGGGCTATCTGCGCGACGCCCTCAGCCGCCTGGGCCCTGCGTTCGTAGGAGTGACGCAGTTGCCCTCCGGCGTGTCCGACACGGAGATCCTGGACCTCAATTCCGCCGGCCTGCGTGCCATTCGCTTCAATCTCAAGCGGGGCGGCTCTGAAGGCGCCGGGCAACTCGACCGCATGGCCCGGCGGGTCCACGAACTCGCCGGCTGGCACGTCGAGATCTATGTGGATCCGAAGGAACTGGCCACGCTCTACAGCACGGTTGTCGCTCTGCCCGCCGTCAGCATTGACCACATGGGCCTTTCAAAAGATGCTTTCGACGTGCTGCTCCGGCTGGTGGAGCGCGGGGCGCACGTGAAGGCCAGCGGCTTTGGCCGCCTTGATTTCGATGTGAAAAGCGCGCTGCGTCAGATATTCGCTGCCAATCCCGACGCACTGATGTTCGGCACCGACCTGCCATCCACGCGCGCGCCTCGGCCCTATGACGACCAGGATTTTCTTCTCGTCATAGAGACTTTGGGCGAGAAAGACGCCCGCAAAGTGCTTTGCGACAACGCTATCAATTTTTACCGCCCTGCGCACAAGGGTCCGTAACAGGGGTGCATAAACCGGTCTGTAATCAGCTGGTGTTTGTTGTGAGAGATCGGCCTTCCCTCAGGGGCTAAAGTGTGTGCGTGAGAACTGACTTGTTTTCCACTGAGGTTTTGTTGCATAAGGAGAGGGAAGAAGCGCTGATATAGGACTCCAAACCTGAGCTGTTGTCTTGCAGCATCGGCTTTCCTGTTCCATTGCAACCATTTTTTCGCGCATCACAGCCCTCCGTGATGCCTATAATTTTCCTGTGAAAACGGTTGTCCATGCGGCCTGCCCACACGACTGCCCTGACGCCTGCGGTGTCCTGATAACTGTCGAAGATGGCCGTGCCACGAAAATTCAGGGTGATCCGGCGCACCCGGTCACGCGCGGTTTCCTGTGCGGGAAGGTGGCCAAGTACCTGGATCGCGTGTACTCTCCCGACCGCGTTCTGCATCCCCTCCGACGAGTGAAACCAAAAGGTACACGCGGCAGCCACCCCAATACCGGCGCTGATTTTGACCATTTTGTCCCCATCTCGTGGGACCACGCACTGGACGAAATTGCGGCCAAATTCAAAAGCATCATCGCTGAGTTCGGCGCCGAAGCGATTCTTCCTTATTCTTACGGAGGCACCCTGGCCGCGCTGAACAACGCCAGCATGGATCGCCGTTTTTTCTATCGTCTTGGCGTATCGCAACTGGACCGCACTATCTGCTCGGAAGCCGGCGGTGAGGCGCTGAAGTCTGTCCTCGGACGCAAGCTCGGCACCGAACCCGAGCAGTTTGCTCACTCTCGGCACATCATCGCCTGGGGCGCCAACATTCACGGCAACAACATCCACCTGTGGCCCTTCATTGAAGAGGCCCGGCGTAAAGGCGCGAAGCTGGTGGTTATTGATCCCTATCGCACACGCACCGCCGCCTGCGCCGACTGGCATTTGCCCGTGAACCCCGGCACGGACGTCGCCCTGGCGCTCGGCATGATGCACGTCATCATTGGCGAGAAGCTATACGACGCCGACTTCGTTGCGCAACACACCCTCGGTTTCGACAAACTCGCCGAGCGGGTCCGCGATTATCCGCCCCAGCGCGTGGCGCAATGGACTGGCATTGCGGCTGCCGATATCGTGCAACTCGCGCGCGAGTATGCCACCACGCGTCCCGCCGTGATCCGCCTCAACTACGGCGTGCAGCGGTGCCAGACCGGCGGCGCCAACGTGCGCGCCATCGCCATGCTGCCCTGCATCACCGGATCGTGGAAGGAAATCGGCGGCGGGCTGCAGCTTTCAACCAGCGGTGGGTTTCCGCTCCAGCGCGAAGCTCTGGAGCGCCGCGACCTGCTTCCCAGGCCGACTCGTGTGGTCAACATGGTCCAGCTTGGCCGCGCATTGAACGAGCTTGCCGATCCGCCCATCAAAGCCCTGTTTGTTTACAACTCGAACCCCGCAGCGGTGGCTCCCGACCACAACGCGGTGGTACGCGGGCTGATGCGCCCTGACCTGTTCACCGTGGTTCACGAGCAGTTTCTTACCGATACCACCGACTATGCCGATATCGTCCTGCCCGCCACCACATTTTTTGAACACAAGGACTTGCAGACGTCGTACGGCCACTACTATCTGCAGATTTCGAACCAGGCGATAGCTCCGCTGGGCGAGTGCCGCTCCAACGTGGATGTGTTCCGCGCGCTGGCGGAGCGCTTGGGCTTCAATGACCCGTGTTTCCAGGATTCCGTGGACGACATGATTGACGCCGCCCTCGCTTCCGGCCATGAGTTCCTCAAGGGCATAGATCGCGCGCGCCTCGAACGTGAGGGTCACGTGCGATTGAACCTCAAAACCCACCACGGAGACACAGAGACACAGAGGAACTCTGAATTCTTCCTGCCCTTTTCGGCCGGCGATTTCACCACTCCCAGCGGCAAGGCCGAGTTGTACAGCGAGCAAATGGCGTCACTGGGACTGGACCCGGTAGCTGCATTCGTGCCGCCCGCCGAGTCGCGTCACAGCGCCAGCGGCGAGTTCCCGCTCGAACTGCTGGCGCGCAAGGCGGATAATTTTCTGAATTCGACTTTCTGTAATTTGCCCGGACACCAGCAGATGGAAGAACGCGGGTTGCTGGAGATGAACTCCGCCGACGCTTCCACACGCGGTATTCGCGACGGCGATCCCGTGCGCGTCTTCAATCAGCGGGGCGAGCTCTTCTTGACCGCGCGCGTGAACGGTACTGTAGCTCCCGGAGTCGTGGCCACTCGGCTCAACTGGGCCAAGCTTTCGCCGCAGGGTGGGAATGCCAACGTGCTCACATCGTCCCGGCTGTCAGACCTCGGAGGAGGCCCGACGTTCTACTCCACGCTGGTGCAAGTAGAGAAACACGTTTAGCTCTTCCCCGTAGCGCCGGCGTCCCGCCGGCGGTCGCGAGCGCGTCCCGCGCTCGCCAAATCGCACCCTGCGATTAAGACATTTGGGCCTTCCACCCTGCTCCTGTATAATTCCGGAATCCCACCACTCAGGTGTCGAGGTCTTCGTATTGCTAAGTTACGGAAGGGAAGCCCTGTCAAAAAGGGTTCGGCCGCCACTATGACTGCATCTGGAGGCGAGCAATGGACAGGGCCGCAGATGCAACCTGAGCTGGGGCCCCGGGACGCGCTGCTGTTGCACGTTTTAGAGGGGAAGCACCTTGCCCGCACTCACATGAGACTATTAGTGCGTTCTGACCGCCGCGTCCTTACGCTTATCCTGCTGAGCCTGCTGACACTGTTTGCTCTTTCCGCTTGGGCGCAGCAAAATCTGGTTTCTGAAATTGAAATCCATGGCAACCGGCGCATCCCGGCGGAGACGATCAAAGCTCGTATTTTCACCAAGCCCGGGGACGTCTACGATGCTGCCGCTATCGAGCGCGATTTCAATTCCCTCTGGAATACCGGCTACTTTGCAGACCTGCGCTTCGAGCGTGAAGAGACGCCCAAGGGCTGGCGCATCCACATTTATGTAAAAGAAAAGCCCACCATCCGCGAAATCAATTACGAAGGCCTCAGTTCCGTCTCCCAGAGCGACATTCTGGACCGCTTCAAGGAACGCAAGGTCGGCCTCACCATGGAAAGTCAGTACGACCCCACCAAGGTCAAGCGCGCCGAAGTCGTCATCAAGGAAATGCTGGCCGAACATGGACGCCAGTTCGCGACCGTGCAGACCGAGGTACGCAATATCCCCCCGGCTTCTGTTGCCCTGACCTTTGTCATCAAGGAAGGCCCCAAGGTCAAGGTGGGACGCATTCGCTTCGAGGGTAACAAGCATGTGGGCTCGCGGGCCTTACGCCGCTCCATGAAGAACCTGCGCCCCATTGGTATCCCGCATAGCATCTTCCTTGAGAACCTGATCTCGAAAACCTACAACGCCGCCAAGCTGACTGAAGACGCCGAGCGCGTCCGCGACGCTTATCAGCAGCGGGGCTATTTCAAGGCGCTGGTCCAGGATCCCAAAGTCCAGGTGCGCGACACCCACGGCGGATTGTTCCACATGCCCCCCTTTGCCGGAACCGGCAAAGCGGTGGATATCACCATGCCCATCGAAGAAGGCCAGCGCTATCATCTCGCCGCTATCAACTTCAAGGGCAACAAGGTCCTCAAAAGCGCCGGCCTGCGCAAGCTTTTCCCCATGAAGGATGGCGCTATTTTCAACGTCGAACTGGTGCGCAAGGGTCTGGAGAACATGCGCAAGGCCTACGGCGAGTTCGGATACATCAACTTCACCTCGGTTCCCGACACCAAAATCAATGACGATAAAAAGCTGATCACCCTCGACATTGACGTCGATGAAGGCAAGCAGTTCTCCGTGCGACGAATCGAGTTCTCCGGAAACACCACCACGCGCGACTCGGTTATCCGGCGTGAACTTGCCCTTGAGGAAGGGAACCTATACAACAGCCGCGCCTGGGAGTTGAGCCTGTTGCGCCTCAATCAGCTCGGCTACTTCGAGCCGCTCAAGCCCGAGCAGGATTCCGAAATCAAGCAGAACAACCAGGAAGGCACGGTTGATATCACCCTCAAAGTCAAAGAGAAGGGCAAGAACAGCATCGGCCTGACCGGCGGCGTCAGCGGGCTATCGGGCTCCTTTATTGGGCTCACTTATGAGACCAACAACTTCCTGGGACGCGGCGAGACCTTGCGCTTGTCCGCCAGCATCGGCAGCTTGGCCCGTGACCTTACCCTGGGATTCATCGAGCCTTACGCTTTCGACCGGCCCCTGCAACTCGGCTTCACCGTTTACAACCGCAAGTACGACTACAACCAGGCGAAGCAGACCGCGCAGCTGACCGGCCAAAACGTGAACTTTTCTCCGGCCGTGCTCAATGCCCTGCAAAACTTCAGTCAAAGCAGCACCGGCTTTACGGCTTCGGCCAGCTATCCTCTGCATCGCTCCTTCAAACGCGTCGGGCTGGCCTACTCCTTCGACCGCTCTTCGATTACGACCTTCAGCCAGGCTTCGCAGCAGTACTTTAATTTTCTGGCCTTCCGCGGCATCTCGGGCCCGAATGCTCTTCAGGGCATCATTACCAGCAAGATCACCCCCAGTTTCTCTTTCAGCACGGTTGACAACCCCATGCGGCCGCACACCGGACATGCGTTCACGATAGCGACCGACATTGCCGGCATCGGCGGCAACGTCAAATCCATACGGCCGGTCATGGAGTACAAGCGATTTGTGCCCATGCGGGGCATTAAGCCTACCGGCCCTGGCGAGGGAAGAAACACTCTCGGGTTCCGCGTTCAGGGCTCGTTCATCACTGGCTACGGCGGGATTGTTGCTCCCCCATTCGACCGCTTCTTCCTCGGCGGCGACACCGATATTCGCGGCTTCGACGTCCGCTCCATCACGCCCTACGCCTTCATCACCAATACAGTCAACGTAGCCCTGATGAACAAGGACGGCACCCTCGTGCCCGTGGACTCGAACAACCCCAGCCGGGGCAATATCACAATACCTATACCGGTACAGCAGGTCGTGTTTACCGGCGGTGATACCAGCCTAGTCGGGAACATCGAATATCGCATCCCCATCGCCGGGCCCGTAGCCATCGCCCTGTTCAACGACTTCGGCATGAATTTTGCCGCCCGCCAGTCGCAACTGCGTTTAAGCAGCGTCCAGATATCCGATCTGTCAAATACCGTTTTCGGGTGCCCGATTCTGCTGTCCAATGCTCCGTCAAACGTTTGTAGCGGTGGCATAACGGGTATCAAGATCGATCAAGAGCTCACGACCATACCCGGCACCAATTACCAGCCCCGCATGTCCACCGGCGTGGAACTGCAGATCATCATGCCGGTGATCAATGCACCGCTGCGTGTTTATTGGGCATACAATCCGTTGCGGTTGAACACCACAACAGTAACGCCGGATTCCTTTAATTTGAAATCTATGTTCCCGCTCAACACGGATGCCGGGCAGTTTACCTTCGCTCAGGCAAGAGCTCTTTACGCTCCCTTCTACGTCCTTAAGGAGCCGACTAAGACTTTCCGCTTCAGCGTCAGCACGACTTTCTAACGAGGAATCTGTGGTCACCGGCATTGACGCTGCTCTCCGCGTGCACCTATAATCGAGGCGATCTGGCCCCCAAACATAATTCCTGTCACTTGAGTCTGGGGTACAGCTTTGCCTTTTATAAATCATCGAAGTCCGCAGGGATTTCCAAGGAGTTTAAGCGAACCCATGACACGCAAGTTGGCAAGTTTCGCCATCCTCGTCCTTCTCGTCAGCGCCATTGGCCTTGCTCAGACCCAGGCCGCTCCTGCGCAATCTGCTCCGGCAGCTCCCGCAGCTCCGGCAACTCCTGCTAAGCCTGCAGCCCCTGCCGCCCCTGCACCTCCGGCAACCGCTGCCAAGGCGGCGATGAAGATCGGGATCATCAACATCCAGCAGGCGATCCTGGCCACCAACGAAGGCCAGCGTGATTTCCAGGCGCTCCAGAAGAAATTCGAACCCAAGCGGACGGAGCTGGAAGCCACCAACGCCGAAGTGGAAAACTTGAAGAAGCAGCTCAACACCCAGGGCGACAAATTGAATCAGGAAGCCCGCGATAACCTTGTCAAATCCCTCGAGCAAAAACAGAAGAACTTGCAGCGCGCCGTAGAGGACGCCCAGGGGGATTTCCAGGCACAGCAAAACGATATCGCTAACCGCATCGGCCAGAAGCTGCTTCAGGTCCTCGAAAAATACGCTAACGACAACGGCTATGCCGTTGTTCTGGACGTCTCCAGTCCCCAGAGCCCGGTTCTATGGGCCAGCACCGCGACCTTGATCACCAAACCGGTTGTGGACGCCTACAACGCGCAGTCCAATGTGCCTCCGCCGACCACAGCAAATGCCAAGCCGCCGGCCACCAAGCCCGCCCCCAAGCATTCGGCTCCGGCCACCCACAAGCCAGCCACTACGGCCAAGCCGTAGTCCGCTGATTTCTGCGCGGAAGGGCCCTCATGCGGCCCCTCCGCTTGGCCTCAGCTTGAATAACCTTCCTTCATGAATCCAATCAGAGCGGAGAACCCCTCTTGCGCCGATAATCTTTCATGAGCGCTGAATTACCCTGGATTCCCCAATGACTAAGTCGCGCAGATACCCCTGAAAGTTGTCATTTCGAACGGGGCGAGGAATCCCTACGGCACCGACTTCTGTCCTGAGCGTCCAATGACCAATTCCTGTGTGCGCCTTTTTCCAATATCCTGTGGAAAACTTTGTGGAATTCCCGGACCGTGCTCCTGCAAACGTCCGCAATTCAGCAACTTACACTCATTGCCCGAAACCCGCTGCAGCCCGCAATTATATGATGTGCAAAGACTTACATCACCTGCACAGCAGAAGCAGCAACTTACCTTGCCTCCCGCCCCCTTGACACTTGAGACCGCTTGTTTTGCACAGTTTGGAATTGAGCGCTCGCGATGGGCCCTCGAGCGCTACTCTCGCCACGCGCCCAGCATCCGCCGCACCATCACTAACTGTCCCAAATGGTAGGCGTTATGATCAGCAACCAGCAGCGCCTCCCGGAGGATAGTCTGCCCGTCACCCCATGCGATCGGCGCGAATAAGTCGGTCGCTTTGTCTGCTGCTAGTTTCTGCATCGCCTTCAGGTCGGTGCGAAACGCCTTTACACTTTTGTCCCATGCTCCGCGTCCAGGGGCGGGACCCTCGGGCCAGTACCCTGCAGGGAACGGCGGTTCCCGGTAATTGGGGTTCCGGCAGAAATCCAGGATGTCCGCCTGGGCCAAACGCATGTGCTCCAGCAGTTCCCAGGGGGTATGCGGCCCACCCGGAGGGTTGACGCCACGAAATCGGACAGGCAAGTCCTTTACGGCATCGTCAAAGCTGACGTGCGCTCCGCCCCCACCCAACAGATAAAGCAAATGTTCACGCAGTAAATCCATCCAGTCAGCCATGCCAACTACTCCGTCGGAACTTTCGGACTAATACTGCCATCATCGTTCTTTGAGGGCGCCTCAGCCGTGCTCATAACGCATGCAAGTGTAGGTGGCTATAGAGGCTGCAGAAAAACTCGGTGGATATGCTGTTGTAGCTTTTCAAAAACCTGTTTAGGCGCCTAGACGCACACGAAGCCGGAGGGCCTACTTTACTCCCCTTCTCCCACCCTCAGCACCGCCAGAAATGCCTCCTGCGGGATGTCCACCCGCCCGATGCGCTTCATGCGCCGTTTGCCTTCCTTCTGTTTCTCCAGCAGCTTGCGCTTGCGGGTGATATCGCCGCCGTAGCACTTGGCAAGCACGTTCTTGCGCATGGCCGCCACCGTTTCGCGCGCGATGATCTTGGCGCCGATCGACGCCTGTATCGCCACTTCAAACATCTGTCGCGGGATCAACTGCCGCATCTTGGAAACCAGCGCCCGCCCCCGCTCGTAGGCAAAGTCCCGGTGAACGATAATGGACAGCGCATCCACCGGCTCCCCCGCCACCAGGATATCGAGCTTCACCATCGGCGATTCCCAATACCCCGCCGAATGATAGTCCAGCGAAGCGTATCCCCGGGACACGGTTTTCAGCTTGTCGTAGAAGTCCAGCACGATCTCGTTCAGCGGCAGCTCGTAGCTGAGCATCACCCGCGACGCGCTCAGATACTCAAATCCCTTCTGCCTGCCGCGCTTTTCCTCCACCAGCTTGAGAATCCCGCCTACGTACTCCTCCTTCGTGAGGATCGTCGCCAGGATCACCGGCTCTTCGACCTTGGCTATTTCGCTCTGCCCAACCCATTTGGCGGGATTATCAACTTCGACTACTTCGCCGTTGGTCTTGGTGATACGAAAGCGCACTCCCGGGGCCGTTGTGATCAAATCCAGGCCGAACTCGCGCTCCAGCCGTTCCTGGATAATTTCCATGTGCAGCAGTCCCAGGAAGCCACAGCGGAACCCAAAGCCCAGCGCGGCCGAACTTTCCGGCTCGAAGAAGAACGACGCATCGTTCAGGCGCAACTTTTCCAGCGCTTCGCGCAACGCCGTGTGCTCGTGTGCATCCACCGTGTAGAGCCCCGCGAACACCATGGGCTTGATTTCTTCAAACCCGGGCAAAGGCTCAATGGCGGGGCGGTCGTCGTCGGTGATGGTGTCGCCTATCTTGGTATCGGCCACGTTCTTCAAATTGGCGAACAGGAAGCCAACCTCGCCCGCCTCCAGTTGTTCCACCTCGACCGGCTTCGGAGATTGCACGCCCAGGGTCTCGACCTCAAAAACTTTTCCATTCGACCACAGCCGGATCTTTTGCTTCTTGCGCAGCGTGCCCTGAAAGACACGCGTCAGCACGCCCACACCGCGGTACGCGTCGAACCAGGAATCGAAAATCAGCGCCTGTAGATGCGCATCCGGCGAGCCTTTCGGCGGCGGGATCTTCTTTACGATCGCTTCCAGAACATCCGGCACGCCTTGTCCGGTCTTGGCGCTGATCAGCAGCGCCTCACTGGCATCAAGCCCCACCGCGCTCTCGATCATTTCTTTGGTCCGCTCGATGTCGGCGCTGGCCAGGTCAATCTTGTTGATCACAGGAATGATCTCTAGGCCGTGATTGATCGCCAGATAGGAATTCGCCAGCGTCTGCGCCTCCACTCCTTGTGAGGCATCCACAACCAGCAGCGCGCCCTCGCAGGACGCAAGCGATCGCGACACTTCATAGGAGAAGTCCACGTGTCCGGGAGTGTCGATCAGGTTGAGCTGATACAGTTGGCCATCTCTGGCCTGGTACATCATCCGTACCGCATGAGCTTTGATGGTGATGCCGCGCTCGCGTTCCAGCTCCATATCGTCGAGCACCTGCTCCTGCATCTCGCGTGCGGAGAGCGCTCCCGTCAGCTCCAGCATCCGGTCTGCCAGCGTGCTCTTGCCGTGGTCAATATGGGCAATAATCGCGAAATTTCTGATGAAAGCGCGGTCCATCGGGTAGGTGTCACATCACAGGGACGGACAACTTTTGATTTTAGCATCCGGGATTGGACCAGACTGGACTGGCGGAGAACAAAGGCATGTCTTGAGAACGTGTCTTTGAAGGGGCGCGGCTTCAGAAGCTGCTGAAAAAGTCACGTCACGATTCGGATTGTCATTCCGAGGTCGCCGAGCGCGAGCGAGGCGGCCGAGGAATCCCTATTGCTGTCAAAGGACCTGGTAATGATAGGGATTCCTCATCTTCGCTTCGCGAAGCCTCGGAATGACAAGTCCAGGCTTTTCAGCAGCCTGTTCAGCCGCGCCGAAAATGCCGTCTCAAGAACAGGGACTTTAGCCCCTGAGGCAAAAAAGAGGACGTCCTACTTCGTCCGCTGCAGCTCGCGATAGGCCTCGCTCTTGGACATACCCAGCTCTTTGGCCACCAGCTTGAGCGCCGCCTTGTCGTCCAGTTGCTGTTCTTCCATGAGCTGGTTGAGCCGCTCACGGATGTTCATTCGCTGCGGGGCAACATGCCAGTCGTGCTCGTCGGCCTTGTCAATCAACAACGTGATTTCACCTTTGACTTCCCCGCGCCGCTTGAGTTCCCCCAGTACGTCGCGAGCGCGCCCACGCAGGAACTCTTCATGCACCTTCGTGACTTCGCGCGCTATGACCACGTGGCGCTCAGGTCCGAGCACTTCCACGATGTCTTCCAGCGTTTGCAGGATGCGGTGGGGCGCCTCGTAGAAAATTTGTGTGCGCGGCGATTTCTGTATGCTCTCCAGCAGTTCGCGGCGGGCGCCACTCTTGGCGGGAAGAAACGCGCTGAAACGGAACGAATCCGTAGGTAAGCCGCTGGCCACCAGCGACGCCAAAAATGCCGACGCGCCCGGAATCGGCACCACTCGGATATTGTGGCGAATGGCTAGGGAAATCAGCCGGAACCCCGGGTCCGAAATTCCCGGCATTCCCGCGTCCGTGACCAGGGCGATGCTGGCGCCCTTCTCCAGCTCCACAATCAACTGGGCCGCGCGCGTGATCTCGTTGTGTTCGTGGTAGCTGACCGTGCGCTTGGAAATGCCGAAATGCGTCAGCAGCTTTTGCGTCTGGCGGGTGTCCTCGCAGGCGATGAGGTCCACCGTCTTCAGCACCCGCAACGCACGCAGCGTAATGTCTTCCAGATTGCCGATCGGCGTGGCCACCACGTACAACGCCGAACCCGCAGCAACCGCATTCTTTCCGCTGTCGCCTCTGCCATTCGCGTCTTGTGCTGTGGGCTTCACAGGGCGAAGTCTACACCTTTTCCCCTCCCCCTTCACGATCTCGGGATCCATGCGAGCGCAAATAAAACTCCGCCTTCGGCCCGATTTCGGAATCGTGCGAATTGTTATGCTTGCCGTTCTCAACTTCTCCTCTATCATTCGCCTTTGGGGATTGTCATTTCGAGCGCAGCGAGGAATCCCTATTGTGGCGACAAGTTGTTATGAGTGTTCAATGGCCAGCGGCCCAGTTCCAGCCCCCCGCCCTGAGCGAGCGGCCTGCTATTGGCTGCGAAGCGAAAGACCTACTTTGCTGGAGCGCTACACAGAAAATGGAGTCCCGGCACCCATTGGGGTATGTCATGACGAGGAGGGCGCCAGCCCGACGAGGCATCTGCTTTCCTATAGTTGTCAACAGCAGATGCATCGCTTCACCTGATACCTGGCAGCTGCGTCCTGGTGCAATTTCCAAGTAACCGCGCAGCCGCACTTCGGAATCTAAGTTATCCGTGATTAGAGAACGGAAATGGGCGGTCCCGCTACTCGTATTGCGCGTTTGTGTCGTCACCTTCCTGGCGACGATCGTCTCTTTCGCCGTCGCGCTCTTCTTCGGGATTGTGACAATCCTGCTGGTTGCCATGATTCGCGGCGGAGCGGCGATCAATATGAGCTACGCCTACCGCTACGTCGCATTCCCGGTTGCAGTGGGCGTGTTGGTGCTCGCATTCATTAGCGCCCTGATTTTCGAGGTCCGCGAGGCCCGTCGCCTTCGTTTCCAGGAACTCCGCACCGAAGAGGAAGGTACCTTACCCCGCGCCGCCTGAAACGCCGCTTGCTGCTTGTTGCCTACTGCTCCGAGACTGTAATCTAAGAAGCAACACAGCTCTATGCCGTCCTACCGTGCAGCAGTCGCGCAGCTTTATCAACTCGGGCACGAACTCGCCAGGACTCCCTCGGCTAAGTTCGACCCGGCGCACATGCGTGTGCTGCTGGAAGCCCTTGGTCAGCCCGAGCGCACCTCTCCCAGCGTGCTAATCGCCGGCACGAACGGCAAAGGCTCCACGGCGTCCACCCTGGCCTCTATTTTGCAAGCTGCCGGCCACCGCACCGGACTGTACACGTCGCCTCACCTGCTGCGCATCAATCAGCGCATTCGCGTAAACGGGGAAGAAATCAGCGACCATGCCTTCGCTGCCGTTTACGACCGCGTGGAGCGCGTCGCGGTCCGCCTCACCGCCGAAAGACGCTTGCCCTGGCATCCAAGTTTTTTCGAAATGCTGACCGCTATGGCTTTGACCCACTTTGGCGATATTTCCGTGGACGTCGCCGTGCTCGAGGTCGGCATGGGAGGGCGTCTCGACGCAACCAACGTGGTGGATCCGGTGGTCTCGGTCATCACCGATATTTCCCTGGATCACCAAAAATATCTCGGCGACACCCTGAGTGAGATCGCGCGCGAGAAGGCCGGCATCGTTCGCCACCGAGGCGTGGTAGTCACACTGCCGCAGGACCCCGAAATTGACCAGGTGATTGCCGGCACGATTCGCGAGTGTGAGGCACGCGCGGTGAGTGCCGCGCCGTACCTGCCGGCGCAGGGTGTCTCACCACCGCCAATTTCAGCAATGAAGCACGAACCTAGCGAAACCGCACGCAACCGTTATCTTCTCGAAGTCTTTGGCCAGGAGATTTTGGTGGACTCGCCATTGCTCGGGCAGCATCAGAGGCGCAACATCGCCTTGGCGGTTGCCGCGGCGGAGCAGTTGTCCCGGCAAACCGGTTTGCAGGTCTCCTCCGGTGACGTGGAGCGCGGCATCCGCCAGACCAACTGGCCTGGACGGTTCCAGATCATCCCCGCGATGCCGCACAACCCCGAGTGCGTGCTGGACGTTGCTCACAATCCCGCTGGCGCCCGCGCACTCCACGCTGAGCTTTGTGAGCGCTATTTGCAATCCGGCAATTCGGCGGAACCGTCTGGCACAGGCGCCCTCGCCTGTGCGCCTAATGCCAATACTTCACCACTGCAGCGAGTTCCCGCGTCGCGTCGGCCGCTGATCCTCGTCTTCGGGGTGATGCGCGACAAGCCCATCGCCGAGATGGCCGCCATCCTGTTCCCGCTGGCGCAGCAGGTCATTGTTACGCAGGCGAAGAATCCACGCGCAGCTGCGGGCCAGGAAATCCGCGCCGCCACCGAGGGCATCTGCAAAGATATAAGCATCGAAAACGATGTTACTGCCGCCGTGAAGCGCGCTTCAGACCTCGCCGGGGAAAGCGGCTTGGTGGTGATCACGGGTTCGATCTATGTTGTTGGGGAAGCCGTGTGCGCCCTCGAGTCCGCCGGGATCCTCAGCCCGGGACTCCAGCCCGCGCTCAGGTGATTTAATTCTCTATGGAAGATTCTGCGACCCCCCGTTCCCGCTTCCGCGACGCCCTCAGTTGGTGCCGCTCAATTTTTATATTTTGTCCACTGATTTACCTCTACACCATGGTGCTGGGAACCCTGTCGCTGATCTCGTCCCTCTTTGATTCCAGCGGACGCATGCAGCACACCTTCGCGCGCCTCTGGTCATGGTTGATCCTGAAAACCACCTTCGTGCGCGTCGAGGTCGAAGGCATGGACCGGCTCGACACCACGCGCCCGTGTCTTTACGCTGCCAATCACCTCTCCGCCCTTGATATTCCGACACTGTTTGTGCACATTCCCGTGCAGTTCCGGATCATGGCGAAGAAAGAACTCTTTCGCTATCCATTCTTGGGCTGGCACCTGCGCCGCTCCGGCCAGTTGCCCATTGATCAGACCAACCCCCTCGCTTCCATTCGCAGCTTGAGAAAGGCAGTCGAGACCCTGCGCGAAGGCTTGCCGCTGGTGATTTTTCCTGAGGGCGGGCGCTCGGAAAACGGACACGTGCAGCCCTTCATGGCCGGCGCCTTCTACATTGCAATCAAGGCACAAGTCCCCATAGTGCCGCTGGCCATCGTGGGCACTTACGAAGTTGTGCCCATGAACCACTTCCACATTCGTCCCAATCGCATTTACCTGCTAACCGGTGAGCCCATTTCGACCTCCGGCCTCGGCCTGCACGATATCGAATCGCTCTCGGCGCGCGTGCAGGAAGCCGTCGAAGATCTCTATTACTCCCGCTCCCGCCTCGCCGATCCTCGCAAAGCCGCCGCCACCAGCGCTTGAAACGAGTTTCAACTGCGTCATCTGAGCGCGGCTGCCCCATCCTTGTCGCTCGCGCTTTTCGAGCGACACGGTGGGGACTTTCCTCTGCGTTCAGGTTTGTTACGATAGAGCCATGAAACCGCGCATCGCCATCCCCCAGGCGCATTCCACCGCGACCGAGTACGTGCAGCGCGTCATGCCGCAATACTTCGACGCCATCCGCCTGGGCGGCGGCGAGCCCGTGGAAGTCCCGCTGAAGGCCGACAATCACGAGATCGCGCGCCTGGCCACGCTCTGCGACGCCGTGCTCCTTCCCGGCAGCCGTGCCGACGTGAATCCGGAAAAATACGACCAGCCGCGCCACAGCAAAACCAATCCTGCAGACCCCCTGCGCGACAACGCCGACGAACTCCTCCTTCAGGACGCCTTCAACATGCGTAAGCCGGTGCTGGGCATCTGCTTCGGCATGCAAATCCTCAACGTCTGGCGCACCGGCACCCTGATGCAGGACATTGATACCGTCGTTGACCACGTTGTCCGCGGCATCCCCCGGGCCCACACCGTCATGATTGATCCCTTCTCGCGGCTCGCCTCCATCGTGGCCGCCGCCGCGGGACAAACCGCCGCGCTCTCCGCCGGACGCCCGCTGCAGTTGACCGTAAACTCCAGCCACCATCAGGCCGCCGCCGTCCCCGGCGACGGCTTGCGCGTCGTCGCCCGCTGCCCCGTGGACAACATCATCGAAGCCGTCGAAGGCGCCGTGCCCGACCACTTCGTCCTCGGCCTCCAGTGGCATCCGGAGCGCATGCTGGATGATCCCGCCTCCATCGCCATCTTCCAGGCCTTCATCGACGCTGCCAACCAGCGCCGCCAGCACCCGCGCACCTCCACCCCCGACTTCGAGTCCCTCTCCCGGTAACAAAACCGTTGTATGGGTGCCCCACCCTGAGCACAGCGAAGGGTGGGGGATTTTCCGCTGTTTTGCTGACTGACGGCTGATTTTTGTCAAGCCCCCAAAAACGTCATTTTCCCCGCATGTTATTGCAGGCACATGAAATATAAATTCGTCGCGGATGTCTCTTTTACCCCCTCCAAAATGCGATACTAAAAATGTAGGGTAAAACTTCCAGCAACGCGGTCTCTGCGACCGCGTTTTTCTTTTCCCGAAAAAATGAAAAAGCCAATTCCGCTTCGCCCCCGCCGTGGCGACTGGGCCGAAGTGCGCTTCCTGGAACGCGCCATCGCCCACGGCTTGACCGTCTCCAAACCCTGGGGTAACGCCCGCTACGACTTCCTCGTCGAGTGTGGCGCAGCCGCCCCCGGCTGCGCACCGCGCCCCCAGCAGAACATCTTCAACGGGACTCACACCGCCATCAGCCGCGTGCAGGTAAAGGCCACAACCAGTGGCGTCAATGGGCTCTATCACGCCAACATCGCGCGCCGCCGGCCCTATCTTTCTCCCGGCAGCCAGCCGTATTCCGCCGCTGAAATTGACTTCTTTGCCCTGTACGTCATTCCCGCGGACGCCTGGTACATCGTGCCCATCGCGGCCGTTGCCAAACTGAAGACCGGCATCCGCCTCAACCCTAACAACCCACGTAACAAATGGTTTCCGTACCTCGAAGCCTGGCGCCTGCTGCACGCTCCCGCCGCCAGTCAGATCAGTCCGTCAGGACGCCAGAAAATAGCCCAGGACGTGAGTCCTGGGGTAGGGATGTACAT